>JAUNSK010000013.1:0-55764 GCA_030539275.1 Oscillospiraceae bacterium
CATGCCCGGTGACTGCACAGAAGAATTCATATCCCTTGAACGCATGGGCTGCATCATGATATCCTGATCAGACATGCCCGGTGACTGCACAGAAGAATTCATATCCCTTGAACGCATAGGCTGCATCATGATATCCTGGTCAGACATGTCTGGTGACTGCACAGAAGAATTCATATCTCCTGAGCGCATGGACTGCATCATTTCATCCTTATTCATCATGTTCATTGTCTGCACAGAAGCGTTCATATCATTGAAACACTGACCTGGCATATTAACATCTTCTGTTATGGTATTCTGTCTGCGTACAGCAGTATTCTGATTATTTTTGTTTATATAATTCCCGTCCTGTTCCATATCATCAAAGTTTTCTCTGCCATCTGTCCTCGTCATAGATGACGGAAAGTATGATCGAGAAGATGTACTGTAATCAGGATTTTTTGCTCTGGCTGCTCTCATCATTTCGAGTGCCTGTTCTTTATATTTTTCAAGCATGGAGTTATCCATTTTATTTTACCACCCTTCAGATTTTTGGCTTAGTGCAAAATACAGAACCGGTGTCTTAAAAATAAAAAATGCGGCATTTTGCAGTGTCGCCTAACATTATTCTATGATTGATGTTTTCGGTTTGACTCAATGGTCAGCGTGTTATTTTAACCGGTAAAATAAAAAAGCAGTCAATGATAAACTGATTAATAGTCAAATGCATACGGACACTCTTTAAAATAACAGCATTATGTGATAAAATATCATTATGACTAATTCAAAATAAGGAATGATACTATGCATACTTTTAAAATCTCAGAAAAAAACAAGGGAATCGTGTATATAATACTTGCAGCTTTTTTCTTTGCGCTTATGAATACGCTTGTAAGACTGGCAGGAGATCTGCCGTCTATTCAAAAAAGCTTTTTCCGCAATATCGTTGCAATGATATTTGCATTTGTTATGATGAAAAGAAATAATATCTCTGTGATACCTGAAAAGAAAAATCTTTCAAGACTTATTTGCCGGGCATCATTCGGAACAATAGGGATCATATGTAATTTTTATGCGATTGATCATATGCTGGTAGCAGATGCTTCAATGCTGAATAAGCTGTCTCCGTTCTTTGCAATAATCTTTTCATTTTTACTTCTTAAGGAAAAAATAAAACCTGTACAGATAACATGTCTGATGATAGCATTTGTCGGACTGCTGTTTATAATCAAACCAAGCTTATCGGGATTCAACGCCTGGACGATAGTCGGGATCATGGGAGGCATGGCGGCAGGAGCAGCTTATACTTTTGTAAGGATACTGAGTCAGAGAGGTGAAAAGGGTCAGTACATTGTATTTTTCTTCTCAGCATTTTCATGTCTTGTTACACTGCCTGTATTTATAGCAGGGTACAGGCCAATGTCTGCAAAACAGATACTGGTCCTTGTTGCAACAGGACTTGCCGGTGCCGGCGGACAGTTTTCAGTAACTGCTGCATATTCACATTCACCGGCACGTGAGATATCTATTTATGATTATACTCAGATAATATTTGCGACCATTCTCTCATTTGTGCTTCTGGGGCAGGTCCCGGACAGATTCAGCTTTATCGGATACTTTATAATCTGCAGTGCATCGCTTATAATGTTTATATATAACAATAAAAAGACATCACGCACATAAACAACAAAGTCCCTTACAAGTCATCATTATCTGACTTGTAAGGGACATTTATTTACGGCATTAAAACAGGCTGTTCGATCTGGGAGATCTTCTTGTCTTCTTTTACAAGGTCCCATGGTTTTTCTATGCCGATAAGCTTGTTGATCGCTATATTCGGAATATTAACGCCGCTTGCCATGGAGGTCATATGTATTCCTCCTGACATACGGGTGTTGATCTCGAGAAAATACGGCTTATCATCAAGATATCGAAACTGAATATTGCATGGCATTTCAAGAGGAAGCTTTGAATAAAGCTCGCAGCACGTATCAAGTATGGTTTGATCATATCTGATATATTCAGTTCTGGTATTGCCTTTGAAACGCGGGATCATTATCGTGCCTGAGGTTGTCCTGAGGCAGTCCACGCTTACTTCATTGCCCGAAAGAAAAGGCATGATTATTATTTTGGGGCATTTAATTGTTTGTGCAAGTGCATCAGCGATCATAGTACTGCTCATATGTCTTCCGGAAGTCCTGAATACCGAGCAGTCGGATGCAATATTGTCATCAATTATTCTGAAGCTTATTGCACCCTCATCCTCTGCGAATTTGCAGCAGAGTCTGCTGTATGATCCTGATAAATTTTTATATGCACTGATAAATTCCTCAGCACTCTGTGCTGAAGCGTACTGTGGAACGAGACCAATGCTGTTGGCTGACAAAAAATTATATGTTGCTACTTTGTCATGAAGGTCTGATATGAGACTGAAATCATCTGCCATTACTTTTACATTGATATTTTCAAAGTCTTTCTTATGACGGCTGACTGACAGCTGATTATGGCGGGGAACAAATACATCAATGCAGTGCTGTTCACAGAATTTCAGACAAAAGTTTATATACTCATCATCACTTAAATGAGGATCTTCATAGTACCACTCATCACATGAAAGTCTGACTACTGAATCCGGATTGCTGCTTGTTCCTATTACATAAAATTTTGTTTCATCATCCTGCTTTATCAGATTAATAATGTGATATGCTGTAGAGAACCAATGATTGAACCATACGCGGATCGTTTTCATATTTATAAGGACTTCTTTCTTTTAATGTTAAATGATAAAATAAATGCTGCATATTATCAGTACGGCCATTATCCACGGCAGATATCCGTGAATAATGACCGTAAGTCTGCTGATTAATAACCGCGCTCTTTTTTCTTCTTGATGATAAAATATGTTCCTGAACCGATAAGACCTGCTCCAACAGCACATCCAGCTATCCTGAACCATGTTTTATGCATGAGGATTCGTACAATGTTTGTTGATACGAGGATATTGTCCAGAGTAAGTTCCGTGATATTGCCAGCCATATCTGTCAGGTCGATTTTTACTGACTGGGATGATTTTGCGCTCCTTATCTCAAATGTACATTCGTTTCCGTCAAATGTGCTGTCTGTAATGCTGCCGTTTAAGTATACATCGACTGTGTTGATAAGGATATTATCTGTTACTGAGACATGAACTGTTTTGCTGTCTGTTTTATAAGTACCGTTTTTATCAAGGTCAAGTACTGTGCAGCGTGGAGCCGTCTTGTCAACACCGAAAGACAGTTCAGCTTCTTTCGTTTTGTCAATACTCTTGTTTTTGTTGCCGGCATTGTCCTCAGAGTAAACAGATACTGTGTATGCTGCATCATCCGAGAAATTCTGCGAGAAGATCACGTACTCATATTCAGACCATTCGCCGGCTTTTCCTGTGTGTGTTACCTGATAGTCTGAACCTTCAGTAAGAGTAATGCTTTCTGAATCCTTGGTGATCGTGATGACAGGATCAGATTTAAGCTCGTCTACATTAATTTCCCTTATAATTATATCCTGTTCCTGACTGATATATTTATTTGCAATAGCTTTGGTACTGTCATCAAAAATATAGTTTGAGCCGAAACGGTTTACGGAGAATGTCAGTGTACCTGTTGAAAGATTTCCTGACTTGTCCTCACATGATGCAGTAATTGTATAAATATCATCATATTCTTTTTCTTTCGGGAAGTTTTCAGCAGTGAACAGATATCCGTCATCTGTCTGAACAAACTTTCCTTCAAGACTGAGATCCTTGCCTCGTTTAGCTCCTGACATGGTTACCTGTGCTGTTTTTGTGTCAAGATTTGCATCCGTAAACAGTACTGTTGCAACAACGTCACCATTATTTGCTGACTTGTTCTTTACTCCTCCGAAAGTTACAACCGGACTCTCGTTATCAATATAGAAAGACGCTGAATAAGGGTTTGCAAGTGCATTTCCGGCTTTGTCACTGCCTGAAACCTCAAATGTGTAGAAGCCATTATCCTTGAAAGTTACTGTTGTAGTATAAGAACCGTTTACTGACTGCCATTGTGTCGGGACAGGGAATGAATCAGATTTTGAATTGAATGATCCATGGATGCTTATTCTTTCCGGATCAAAGTTGTTGTCAGTAATTCTGATCGTTGCAGTTCTTTTATCCCCATAAAAGTTTGTATTTTTATATTTATTATTATCGAATGTCACTTCGGCAACAGGTGCGGTCTTATCAATAATAAAATCCTGAGATTTGAAAGTCTGCGCTTTGTTGTCACACATATCAGAACAGTCAGCTGTGAATGAATAGTTTCCGTCATTAAAGAAAGTTACTGTTGTCTGATATACTGCTGAATCAGTTCCCTGAGTACCGGAAACAAGGTTCCATCCTGCAGCTGACGGTACTGATGAACCGGCAGAGTTATTAATGTTAAACACAACTCTGTCTGCGGAGAAGTTTCTTTCATTTACAGTTATTGTGGCAGTTCTTGAAGCCTTGTATATATTGTTGTATTTGCCGTCAGGTGAATTATTGTCAAAGCTTACACCAATAACAGGAGCAGTTTTGTCTATGCTGAATCTGGTTTCCTGCTGTTTTGTGTTGCCTGAATTATCAGTCAGACGTACAGTGATCATATCATCATTGCTGTTTGCCGTGACTGTAATATTTCTGGAAATGCCTGTTATAAGATTTCTGTCAGTAGAGCTGACGTTCCATTCACCGGCCTCATCACCGTAGATATTTCCGTTTTCATCAACATTTAATGTTTTCCATGAACCATCAGGGTAATCTGATGTTGTCCATTCTATTTTCCTTATACCTGAAAAAATATCATCAACTTTAATTTGTGCCGTGACATCATTTGAATAAAGAGGTACAGAATTAATGTCGGAATACTGTGTTTCAGGAAGTGATATGCCTATTGATGATGTTGATTCATGTCTTTGAGAGTTTTCAAGAATAAATCCACTGGGTTTTTGTTTTTCCGAAACATTATTTACAAAGTCAGTTGCATAGGCTTCAATGTTTCCTTTGAATCCTTCAGGAACAACAAACTGGTATGAATACTCTGAGTTTTCGTACTTAATGTCTGAACCGCCTGCAGTAAATTCCCTGTAAATGCTTGAGTCCGAATTGTACAGAATACAGGTTATGCTTTCTAGTCCTGAACTTGCATTGTCATCTTTTGCTTTTACAGTAACGATCGTATCATCAAGAGAGAAGTATCCGTAAGGAATCATTGGTATACCGATGATATTCTGTATTTTTTCAGCTTTGTCATTTTTAAACTCAAAGCCTGTAATTTCAGGGCTTGTAGTATCTTTATATACTGTAGCTTCTTTATGGTCGTTGTTTGATGCGTTGTCTGTGACTTCAGCAGTGAAGGTGAATTTGCCGTCATTGCGTTCAGCCTTGTCTGTATTTATCTCGTATGTCTTTGATTCAACTTTAGTGTCATAGTATTCGTCTGTAGGTGTTTTATGGCCATGATTATCGTCAGATACAGAAATTTTTGTATGTCCTATTCCCGAATCCTTGTCCTTTATGGTTATTGAAGCATTGACATTGCTGCTGAACCATTTTCTGTTTTCTGAATCTGTGTATTCATTATCACCTGAGAGTATAAAGTCATCAAGAACAGGCTTTTTGTTTTCTATTACAATACTTTTGCTCTCCCTGGAGGATTGAAGTTCAATATCATCCACTTTGTTTCCTGCACGGTCATATATTGTCAGTAATGGTTCGCCTGACACAAACATCTGTTCAGAAACACTTTCCGGAATGCTGAATTGAGCTTCCTGATTATCTGAATAATATTCAGTACATTTCCATAGATACTCGATACCGTTAAACTTGAGAATGGCTCTGTCTATACCTGATGATGGAGCTGCATCAGTAATTCTTGTCTTAATTGTAACCTTTTTATTAAAGAATGTACCGAATGATGTTTCATTGATTCCATTTTCAGAGAAAAAGAATAGTTTGTCTGACGATGGTTTTGCATTATCAACACAAAATTCAACCGGGTCTATATCACATGTATTGCCTGCATAATCAGAGACACTGGCATTGATATGTACATGTCCTTCTACTTCAGCAGGTTCGAATGTGGCAAAAGCTTCATTTTTTTCTATGCCCTGATCATCTGTATATTTAAGTGAAGCTATTATAAGTTCCGGGTTTACCGGATCCTGTGAGAATGAAATAGAATAATTATCGATCGAGCTGAGTTTAATATTGTCTACATTAATTGTATTGAAATTTGGATCATTATTGCTGTTGACGGAAACTTTCAGAGATCTTATGCCGGAACATATTTCTGGATTTTTGTCAGCTGCTTTTAATTTAAGTTCCGGAAATCCGTTATACCAGTTATTACCAAATACATCCTTGTATGTAGATTGTGATCCTATACTCATTTCTATATCAGGACTTGATTTATCTATAATGACGTCAGTACCGGTTTGGGCTGATATACTGCCTGCCGCAGCAGGATCATAATAATAAGTATTAGGATTTCCTGCGATGTCTGTCAGATTGATCTTGATCTGCCCTTTTCTGTCCGTTTCATCTATTTCAAAATAAGAAAGGGTCTGATCACCGACTTTTTCATGTTTTAAATCCTTGTATACTTTACCTGCATATTCGAGCTCGACAGTTTTGATATCAGATATTGTGTCAGAAGTTTTAGTACTTACGATCAGCTTGCTGCCTTTTATTACAATATTATTGAGTCCGCCAGGACCGTCAGTGACATTATCCGCCTGAATATAATCAAGAACCGGCAGGGAATGATCGATTTTTACATATACACTTTTTGTATTTGAAACATTTCCGCAGGCATCTCTAACGGATACATCGATTCCGCCAGCTAATTCATTAATAGTAGATTTATCAGCATCGGATAAAAGAGAAACTGTAACATTATAATCATTGTCTACACTGACAACATAGCCGCTGGCTGCAGATTCGGAAGACCTTGTCCATCCTGCATCGGTTTTTTTAAATTCGTATTTACCTATTTTCAGATAATTGATGTCTGACTGAGCGTTACTAAGTGCACTGCTGATTTCTTCACCATATAATTCTTTACTGAAATCCTGTTTATCATCAATTATTAAGTGAAATTTAAAATCAGATTTTGACCATCCGTCAGAGTTCACTACTGAATCATCATTTTCTGTATCAAGTTCGGGACTGTCATTGTCAAGATAAAAGTAAACAGGATCAATAATAAGCTGCTGTCCGTTGCTGATAATTCCAGTAATGACAATAACCTTTGCATTGTAACTTGGCTTAGGGAATACAAAAGAAGGGGTTAAAGATGTTTCGTCTATTACAGCACTGGCGTTAAATTTGTTTAATGTACCGTCGTCATTTACAGCGACAACTTCATAAACGAGCATGGTTTCTTTCAGACTGTCAAGTGTCAGCAGATTATATTTCATTTGATGCAGACTGGGGATGTATGCATTTTCATTAATTTTTACACATTCAGGGTCTATCATAAATCCGGTGGAGTCCGGTATGTCAGATATTTTTTTATATTCAGCTTTTAACTGTTTGTCATTATTTTCATAAGGCTGCTTCATAGTATATTTGTTTGATTTTATATTACTTACTATTGTACTATAAAGTACAGTTTCAGGTTTACTGTTTTCGCCGTATTGATATGAAGTCAGAATATATTCAATAGCGCCATTATCATTTTTCAGAAACAGAGGAATATCTATTTGTTTCTGATCATCCAATGAAAGCCTCATGGTTTCGTCAGTAGTTTTTTCGCCATCTCTTTTTGTAATTTTAGCATCAACTGCTTCAGGTGAAGTTTCAACAACTAATGAGAAAGTTTCATCATGTGTATATGATGCAGGAATTTTAAATACTACTTTTTTATCATGTTTTAAATCCTCTGAGTAATCATCATCACCATGTTCAACCGCGCTGCCGCTTTTATCTACAAGTATAACAGAGCCGATTTTTCTTTCTTTCTGTGCCTGAATATTAAATTCTTTATACACATAACCATCTCTTACATTATCAAGCCAGATAGTATTGATTTTATTGTTGTCTTCTATATTGACTCCATTTAATTTAAAATAATCGTCATTCCTGTTAAAAGTAATAATAAACTTTGTCTTTTCAAAAAACAGATCTGTGTTCTCGGATCCGTTGTGAACAACCACTCCATCATGCGACCATATATTTTTGTCTTCAAAGCTCAGTTTACCTTTTACAGTATAACTTGTCTTTGGTTTGTAATCTACCAGTTTATTTTCACTGACAGACCAGACCTTATCAAGAAATTTCCATCCGTCTTTTACTGAAATGGTAAATTCTGCGCCGTATGGTACATATCCGTCTGTGTTCATTGTACTGCAGCTGAACCTGAGTCTCTGCGAGTTTATATCTTTAGCATTGTAGTATTCTGTAAGTGAAATTTCATCGTCTTTAACAGATTCAATTTTAAGTCTTACATCGCCGATGCTGATATAGGATACAGGAGTATCTGTATCATTTTCTGTGAGAACATGGCTGCTGAGACTGTCATCCGGTGGTAATGAAATGGTGTATGTATTGAGGCTTTTATTTATCTGTGAGCGTACAGTGTTGTCAAATATGCTGTTTATTATATTCTGATAATTATCTTTATAATCATTACATCCGTTAATTTTTATTGTAAAAGTAAACTCTTTGTCTGCCTGAGTTGTAGTAGTTGTACTCTCAGTCTGACTTGCCGGAGGTGCTGTTGTAGTGCCGGTCTCAGAAGCCGCAGGCGTGGTAGTTGTTGTCTGTGTTTCATCTGCAAAAACACTTATGAGCTGATTCTGGGACGCAGCAATAAATGAAAGCGCAGTTACAAAAGAAACAGTTTTTTGTAAAACCTTTTTCTTATTATCCATCTTTTTACCCCTCTGTTATTTTTTCTTTAATTTTCTGAATATCAAAACTGATGCAGCTATTACAGCACATGAAACTGCTGCGATAACGGCCGGCAGAAATCCGCTTTTTTGTCCGGTCTTTTCCTTAAGAATATCCGTTGGAGACGTAACTGATTCAGTATTATCAGATCCGGTGCTCTTTGCTGTCTTTTCGGTAGTCTTTGCAGTTGTTGTCTTTGTGGCCTTACCTGACGTGGTCTGAGTGACAACAGCAGATGATGTTGTCTTTGTAGTGACTGCCGTTGCTGCAGTGGTCGTAGATGAGGTTGTCTGAGACTGCTGTGCCGGAGTATTGTTATTGTTGCTGCCATTATCCTGTGCAGGCTGCGGGTCATTGTTGTGAACCGGTTCTTCAGGCTGCTGTGGTTCAGGTTCCTGATGAGGAGGATCGGCAGGAGTGTCAGGAGTCGAAGGAGGCGGTGTACTGCCTGTTATCTGTATTCCGCCGCCGCAAAGATTGCTGCAGTCAGAATATTCATTCTGTCCCTCTAAACACATCGCGGTTGAAAAAATATCATAATGTGCAATAAAGTCAACCGGGAAGAAATCATTTACGCCCACATTATCGGGCAGCTTAATGTTTAATTCAAGCATATCTCCGTTGTCACTTAAAGCAGAACCCTGCTGTGAAGGAACTGAAATTGACACGACATCATTGTCTTTGGTTGTACTGCAATTAATTTGAGGTATATTAGCAAAAATTTGTTGTGGATTACTGTCGTAGCTGAGCCTTGAATCTTTTCTCAGTACCATGTCCAGAACATAAAATCCCGGATTGCTGTCTATTGAGATCTTCAGAGTGATCACTCTGTTTTCAGGAATATCGTTAATGTCTATCTGTCTGGTTTCTATTTTCAGCGGAGCATCAACTGACTGCGCACTTATGATATAAGAGCTGCTGCAGTTTGACAACAGAAAAACAGATAAAAAGACACATGCTTTTTTTTGGAACTTGCTGTAAAGATTCATTGGATCTATCCTTTCACTATGCACTTTTGCTTAATAATCAGAACTAACCGATAATTTTCGGATCTGAATGTATTATAATTATATTTTTTAATATAACAAAATCATTGCTTAAGTTATCTGAGTTTTGCTGACCGGGAGATGCACCTGCTATTACAGTTCCTCCCGGGATACTCTGTCCGGATATTACAGTTCCTGTAGACTGCCTTACAGAACCGGTAACTGTATCAGATGACGTGGCTGTGTCCGAAGCAGGTAAGTATTCCTGTACAGGTATATCAGCACTCAGGTTTTTACGTACCTCTGATGTTACGGTGTTCAGAGACTGTGTCACAGGGATCATTGCGTTCTTCTCATGCTTTTTTGAAGAAATTTCAAACCTCAGGAGAGAAAATATCTTAAATCGAATTATCAGAACGATAGTTGATAATACAAATACAGCAGCCAGTATCAGTGAAATATCTGATATCAGCTTCCAGAATGTCAAGCCCATTATTATACCTCCTCAAAGCCGCTATTTGTCATAAGAGCTTTTTATTGAACTGATGATACTATCATAGTTGCGAGTGATATCATCTTTTATCTGTCTGGTTTTATCAGTTGAAGCATTGATGCTGTCCGTTTTGTCTTTTATCGATTCAAAAAGCTTCATCTGATCATCATAACTGACAAACAGTGAGAACTTGTAGGTGTATGCCTTGAGTGCATTCATGGCAAGCTTATAGGTCTCCAGAAGTACTATTTCAGTTTCTGTATGATTTACATCAACAAACTCAACCATCTGATTGATGCTGCTCCAGTAATCAGAATAAACCTGAGAATCACTGCCTTCGATAACCATCTTCTGAATATTTGAATAGAACGTACCGATATCATAGTATATCTGCGCCATCTGATAATTTTCCGGGTTTGCTTGTCTGAAGCTGTCATCAATAGCTTCAGAAAACCATTTGGTTGAAGAGGTGATCCTTGTAGTCTCATTGTCACTGTTGTTGTCAGATCCGTAATCATAGTAATACCAGTAAAGCTTGCCTATTTCAAATGCTAGACGCTGATAGGAAGGATCCTCTTTAAGTGTCTGTGAGTGTTCAGATGTAAGTTTGAGAAGAGCAGATGATTCATCTTCTGAGAATGAAACATCTTCTTTATATGTTTCGACAAGTCCGAAATATGCATCTGTCTGATCACCGTTCAGTTTTACAGCAGATGTATAGGCTGCGATCTTTTCATTATATGAGGTCGCTTTCTGGGCTATAGTCATATAGTTATTGTAATCTGACTTCGTCATACTTTTGCATTTTAATGTTGAAAAGGCAAAAGTAAGTGAAAAGAAAACAGCAAGGGAACATGACAGTGCAGTTAGCTTTATATGTGTGCGTTTTGAAATAGAATCAAGAGCATGATAAAGTTCTTTGCATGATTTATAGCGCATATCAGGGTTATCATTGACACACCTGAGAATTATGCGCCTGAGCTCAGCATTTATATTTTTACTCTTGCTGTCAAATACGAAACGTTCATAAGAGTTCCTGCAGCCACCGTCAGAGCGGATGATCGAGACTGGTTTTTCACCGGTTGTCATATGATAAAGTGTTGCACCGATATTGAAAATATCAGTTCTTTTATCAAGACTCTTCTGCCTGTACTGTTCAGGTGCTGCATATTCGGGAGTATATTGTGCTGTACCTGTTTCACTTTGTATAACAGCACCGAAATCTATAAGTTTAAGATTACTGTACTTCTTGCTTTTATCAAGATTTTCAATGTTGCTGTCGGAACTCAGTATCATCAGATTGTCAGGCTTCATGTCACTGTATATTTTTCCGTAATCATTTATGAAAGCAATAACAGAGCATATGTCTTTTCCGTATTCAATTACGTTTTTAAAAGAGAGGGGACCGGAAGAGAGAAGAACATTCATAGATTTTCCGTCTATAAAATCCATTACTATAAAAAGTGCATCATTGTTTTCTATGCGCTGAATTATATTAGGAAAGAAGTTGTATTTGTCACGTTCATAAAGTTCCTTGATAAGAACTGACTCCTGTTTTGCAGATTCTGCTGCCTCTGCGCATCTCTTTGAAACTTCCTTTACAGCACGTACTGCCATATTTGCCTGCAGATCACTTGCTTTGTAGACAACTGAAAGACCGCCTCTTCCTACTATACCGTCAATACGGTATCTTTTATCAAGTATGTATCCATTACTGAGCAATTGTACGTACCACCTTTTATGAGATTGTTTTGATCAGCAGAGCTGTAATGTTGTCAGTTTCGTTCCTTGACATGTTAAGCTGCGTAAGACTCTCAAGTATCTGTGTCGCATCGCTGTCTGATGTGATCTTGTCAGGCCTGAGGGAAGTAAAAAGCTCGTCAGACGTGATTTTTTTTCTGAATCCGTCTGAACAGAGCATATAGCAGCACTGAGTTTCATATTCAGATATCAGATAATCGTAAGATACGTTGGCAAGTCCGGCTCCCATACATTTGGTAAGCTGATTTTGTCTTGAATCACTGCCTGCCATTTCCTCAGTCAGATTTCCTTTGCGTATTTCGTCGCCGACCACAGAGTGATCAGCAGTGAGTAAAGATATTCCGCTGTCAGTTATCCTGTAGAGTCTTGAGTCGCCTACATGCGCAGCAAGCATCTTGCCGAGAGTCGGAATTATGAACACAGCCGTCATTGTAGTTCCAAGGATCTTATTGTTTGTCTGTGCATAGTCATTTAGTTTGTCATTATTGCTGTGAAGATACTTATCAAGATTCTGTCTGATATCAAGCAGTTTTGCACCTGATTTCATGAGATCTGCAAATGAAGTTTCAAACCATCGTGACAGACAGTCTATAATATATGCACTTGCGGTCTCACCGTCGCTGAGACCTCCCATCCCGTCACATACGGCAGCCATAATGATCTGCTCGGAGCGGAATGAGGCTGTTTTTATGCAGAGTGCATCCTGATTTATCTGTTTTGCAATTCCTTCATCTGTGCTGTAAGCTGTAATATATGTCATCATTACCTCCGTGATCAGTCCTTAATATAAAATGTGTAGCATGATGAGCAGACGCTGAATGAACAGCCGGAAAAAATGCATACCTGTTCTCCCGGTGCTACATTCTCATTTTCCACACTAAGTGATCCACATGATATATTTTTAATAAATATACTGTTGTCCGGATCATGTCTTTCAAATACTATTCCATCCATTTCATCACTGCTAAACGGGTATGATGCCACATTAACTATACTTCCTGATTTGATATTTTTAATGTATGCTGCATACGAAGCAGGGGAGACTGAGCTTACACAAAGTGTCTGTGAAACAGCACCGGATGCTATGCAGGTTCTGGTGACTGCATCCGGACAGCTGAAAGTAAATGGAATATTATAAATATATATCTGGTCCTGATCATTGAGCTGCTGTTTCTTTATTCTTTTTTTATTAATAAAAGTTCCGTTAGTTGAATTGTTGTCCTGAAGATAAAATGCATTATTTTCATTCAGTATGCTTGCGTGAAATCCTGAAACCTCAGGAATACTGCTGAGTGACAGATCAATATTCTGGCTTTTAGGATTTCTTCCTATATTGAAAGGAGTGTGGTCTATGACATATCTGCTTCCTGATGAATCTGTAAGAAATGCACAGTCTGACGAATAAGCCGGATTTTGCTGTACCGGATAAAAGTTCTGCTTGACCTGTTCCTGCACAGCGGGCGTGCTGTTTACTCTTTCGGGTTCTTTATGTACGGCAGGAGGAGCTGCATGCTGGGCAGGGGTGTTTTTAATATCATGAAGAAAATTGTACAGGTCGTTATGTGAAAAGCATGCGTTCTTGTTTTTGCATTTTTTCTGAATAAGCATATGGTGTTCAAGAAATTCCTGATATTTGCTCATTACATTTGAGTTAGAGATTATTACGTTAGCTTTTTTGTTCATGTCATACAGGAACTTAACTATATTGGTGCTGTGACTGCTGTTTATGACAGGGAGATATGCCGCATATATTTTTTTTGAAAGTGGATCATAGTATATGTGATTCAGGCTGCAAAGCAGGTTGTTTACCGGCATTGTTGAATTGCTGCAGAACTCCATGATTTTCTGAAACTGTGAGATAATATCAAAAAATTTGTCCTGAGGCATTTCGGATTTTATATATTCGGAAAGACAAACCAGATTACTGATGTTGAATACAAGTCTGTTTCCTGTGCCTGTTTTGGTCCATGTAACATTCAGCAGGCCGTTTTCGGATTTGTTTTCGAGAAACTGCAGCTGATTTTCATTTATGTGTTCTTTTCTTTTGAGTAAGAAAATTAAGTAGGTGTTTTCCTGTCTGAATACTGTTTTTAGTTGGAACTCATCAAAATAACTCATAATCTGAATGCTCTGCTTTCTGTAAAATTATTTTTACGCAAATAAATGATATTTTTTTAGTCATTATAATTATATAATATATTATCATAATTTTCAAGTTGTTTAATCCAAAATATAGAATATTGTTTCAATTTGATAAAAACTAAAATATATTTATGCTTTTTACAAGTAATAAAGTAATATTAAATAGTAAAAAATTTACGTTGAGCCTGCAAAAAAAAACAAAAGCACGCAGTCACAATAGAATGACTGCGTGCAAAAAAACTTATGTTCATTTTCCTTCAGCTTATGTTGTAAATGCATAATACTTTTTACCAGGCGGTCTTCCGGTATCATCTTCAGTCATCACTGCATTCATTTTTAGTTCTGTATACTGATCCCCTGTGAAGCTGCGGCGGTGAATACACTATTGACAGTTTCAGTTCCCTGTTTGAGGCATTGACAATATTATTCCATGTTCCGGATGCAATAAATACAGCATCACCTGCCGAGACATTTCCGGCATATTTGAGATCATGCTGTACCTGGCCCATGTAAACACGTGCGTAACCGGATTCAACTCTGATCATCATATCAGCATACTCGTGCATTTTAACTCCTGTTTCACTTCTCAGCCCGATACTCATCAGTGCTGCCTGCATATATCTTCCGGTCCATATCTCAGTCCTGAAATTTTTATTGTTGTAAGCCTGCCTTGTAAGATGTATAATAGCCGCATCACTGTCGTGACTGCATACAGACTCATTTTTTTTATTCATACAGTACCTCCTTTTTATTTACTACTTTTATCTTATGCATAAGATGACATTGGGTGAAACGCAGAGAAATTATCTTAAAGCCGCCGTAATAATGGGTGTAAAAAATTTATTCTGCACTATATAAATTGTAAAGATGAGTCTGCCAGTTATTCTATATTTATTTTTCTTTAATATAAATAATCTGATTATTAAAGGATATGATAATATCGGAGGGATGGAATATGAATATTCAATTTGACGCCGTGTATTATGAGCCGGCGGCTATGGAGTACCAGCTTGGCAAAGAGATGCGTGAAAAATTCAAGGATCTGTCATGGACAGAAATTGAGTCGCACAACCGGATTCCGGAACTCAGCGCATCTGCAAACAAGGATTTTCCTAAACTTAAGCAGCTGCTCATAATCGGGGTACGAAAAACACATAAGTATGTGGAAAATCATAAGGTGTCTGACTGGCTTGTTCCGTACACATCCTCCGGGTGCCGGGCAATGTGCCTCTACTGCTATCTGGTGTGCAATTATAACAAATGCTCGTATCTGCGTCTTTTTGTGAACAGGGAACAGATGATGGGCAAAATACTCAAAACTGATGCAGCTGCAGCGGTGCCTCAGACATTTGAGATCGGAAGCAACAGTGATCTTATTCTTGAAAATGTAGTAACAGGCAACCTCCCGTGGACAATAGAGAAATTTGCAGCTTACGGACGCGGGCATCTGACACTTCCTACTAAGTTTGATATGGTGGAGCCTTTGCTTGGACTTGATCACAGGGGGAAGACAATTTTCCGAATGAGTGTAAATCCTCCTGATATAATCAGACGTGTTGAGCTTGGAACATCTCAACTTGATTCCCGTATTCGTGCTTTAAACTCAATGGCAGATGCAGGCTACCCTGTCGGCCTGCTGATAGCTCCCGTAATTCTGCTTGAGGGCTGGGAAAAAATGTACGGGGAACTTATCGATACACTCGCAGACAAGCTTTCAGACAAGGTAAGACAAACAGGATTCATTGAGATAATTCTTATGACATATAGTTTTGTACAGGATGCAATAAATACGGACGCTTTTCCGAATGCAGCTCCGATATTTGACCGTACGATCATGACCGGACGAGGAAGAGGAAAGTACTGTTATAAAAATGATGCCCGGGCAAAAGCGGAAGCATTTCTGAAAGAGCAGATTGATTCCAAACTTAAAATGAAGATATTGTATATTTCATGACTTTGTCTGAAACTGACGTATGAAACGAATTTCTGCATGCCGTTCATCCTGGGACAGTTTCAAACTTATTAAATCAATTACCGTTTAACGGGCAGGGATTCAAGGTATCCCTGCCCGTTTTGATCTTAAACAGGACCTGAATGGGAAATGTTTCTGAATCATGAAGCAATATATTTAAATGTAATAATATGCATATTTATTTTCTTGACTTTATTTAATGTATAATGTAAAATTAGTCATAAAGCTTGTGCAAAAGGGGGAAAGATACTATGGATTCACTACTTGAGCAATTGAAAAGAAAGCCTGCAATAACAGGAGAAGAGCTTGGTCTGTGCATTATCCGAAACGATATCAGCATTTATTCTATGCAGCTTCACAATGTACATGAGAGTACAGCGCCGCTGCTTGATCAGGAGCAGCTTAACTCTTTGCTCTCAAAGATCAATTCTGTGGAAGATGCAGATATTCTTGAATGTTATGTTCAGCTGCAGTCATTTGTACAGCGGTCCCAGGCTATGGCAAATGCATATAACCAGCAGGCACAGAATGGCTGCTGCCGTCTTATGATGTACATGACTCAGGCACAGCAGGTTGAGCATGCAAGAAAGCTGATCGAAAATCTGCCGATAATTATGACTGAAACACAGTTTCATGAGATGAAAAATCCTGGTAAGATCGCAAGAATGAGAGGCGTGGCAGTTGTCGCAAATGATTTTCCTTGCAGACCGAAATGTCTGGATATCAATGACTGCTTTATTGAGCCTGAAATAGACTGTTTTCAGGAGATGATGAGTCTTGAACGTACTGAAAGCATGGCAGACAAGATCAGATATTTCCGGGATGATCTGATGAAGCAGGGGGTAAGACATCAGCTTGCATATAACGAACTTTACATACTGATATCTGAGCGGATAGGACTTGATGAGTTTACAATATTCTGCATAGAAACAGATACTATTATAAATCAGATTAAAGAAATGAATTCACAGCGCATGGACTTTGAAAATGAGATAGCCGGAGAAGGTCCTGAGTTTGACAACAAGAAAAGAATTCTCAGCGAAGTGTTTGAGATCATTGATATAGACAGTTTGTACCCTGAAGAATGCAATATAGAAAAGGTCAGAGAAAAATTAAAAGATATTGATGTTCTGAGAACATCAATGGATGAACTTATATCTGTACTGATGGGAGAGCAGAAGATAAATGGCTGATTATAATGGAATTGACGGCAGTTCACAGCCCGTAGGGCGTGTACTGGAAACAGATCTCCGTATAAATTCAGTCTCAAGAAATATCTTCTCAATTATGAGGCAGTCTACTGCAACAAACAAGCTGGCAACTCTGAAAACTGCAGACAGTATAGCAGATGCAGATGAATCAGACAGACTAAAGATTGAAAACGGAAATCTTCAGGTAACGCTTGAAAACTTTTCAACCCTCGGCAAGGGGATCAAAACAACGACTCACAGGCTGGTTGATGCTATTATAGTAAGATTTACAGAGACAGGTTCCAAAGACAGCACGGTTTTTCTGTCTCTTGATGAATATATGAAGCTGTGCGGTCTTAAGAATCTCAAGGAGATCAGAAAACAGGTAAATTCAGAACTTAAGCTGCTATCAAACATGAAGGTAACTTTTAATAAGTCATCAAATCATGAGCAGAGCTTCTCAGACATCAGAATATGTGAAAGTGTTGAAATAAAAAATAATATAATATGTTTCAGATTCGGTCAGGAATTTTTCAGAATACTCAAAGGAATGCCTGTAATGCCTTATCCTATGAAGCTTTTCAATTTAAATAATAAAAGAAATCCGAACAGCTATTATTTCCTGAAAAAAATAGCTGAACATAAGAAAATGAATTACTTTAAGAAAAATTCTGACACGCTGAGCGTAAAAACGCTTCTTGAATCCACACCTGAACTGCCGAGCTATGATGAGGTAGTAAATGGTGACAGGGCAGTTGCAAGGAGAATAATCGAACCTTTTGAACGCGACATGAATGAGCTTGCAGATGTACTGACATGGGAATACTGCCATACTAACGGAACGGTACTCTCTGACGATGAGCTTGACAATTTCAGCTATCATATTTTCTATGGCCTTCTTGTCAGAGTATCATGGATCGATTATCCTGAGATTCAGAAAAGAAATAATAAAAGCAAAGGTGGGTGATCTGTAATGCTTCAGGTTACACTTATTCAGAAGGAATATGTAAATATGGCCACACTTCCGGATAAAAAGGAAGGTCATTATGGAGTTACATATAAGACGGCTTCGGGAGATACCGGCAAAATCAATATTGACGGCAGTCAGAATTCCTGGAGGATCATGTCAGGAAACGAGTACAGGATAATTGACAGGATATCTGCAGGCAATGAAAAAGTATTTGCTGACATACATGTTCTGTCTGATCATGAAGTTTTTAAAATAGATATTGATAATGAAGACTGCATTATCATGGTTGAACCGGTCGTTAAGGAAAGATGCAGATTTAAAAAGCTGTTTCTTAAGCAGGAAAATGCGAAGATAACTATAGGTAAAAACAAAAACAATAGTATATGTATAGGCAGTGAGTATATTTCAGGAAATCATGCATCTGTCACAAGAGATTCAGACGGATGGAGTGTCAGTGATAATTCCAGTACAAACGGTACATATGTAAACAACAAAAGAGTCAGATCTTCAAAGCTTAACATCGGAGACACAGTATTTATACTCGGATATAAGTTTATCATTGGCTGCAATTTTATAGCAGCCAACATCTGCAGTGACAGTGTGACATACGACAAAGGCATGTTTTTTGAAGCAAAGAGTACTGTCTCAGATAAAGATGATCATAAACTCTGGACAGATGAAGAGGATGAAGAGTATTTTTACAGGACAATAAAACTGGCAAGTGAAAGAGAAAAATCAAGGCTTATAAAGGTTGAGTCACCTGAACCAAGGGAAAAGGAGGACAAACAGTCTGTTCTTCTCACAATGGGACCGTCGGTTACAATGTGCAGTGCTTCAGTTCTTATCGCGGGTTATTCTGTTCTTGCAGCTTATTACAGAGGTACCAGCTTCTCATATGTTGTTCCTTCACTGATAATGGCCGGAAGTATGGTAGGCTCTGCTGTCATCTGGCCTTTTGCACTTAACAAAGCAACCAGAAAGCGAAAGAAAAAAGAAGAGAATGCAAGACGTGAATCATATACTGAGTACATCAATACGATCCGCGGAGAAATAAAACGAATCATGAATGATGAATCGGATTATATGAATGAAACATATTATCTCGCACAGAAATGTGCCCTCCTTGCATCAGGCGAGGACGGCAAACCGGACAAATATCTCTGGAGCAAAAATATAAACGACAGAGATTTTCTGACTGTCAGTATAGGAACAGGTAATACCGAACCTGACCTGAAAATCGAGTTTCCTGAGAAAAAGATCGCTGTTGTCAATGACAGCCTGAGCGACGATCTGTTCCAGCTTGCAAGCGAAGAGAGGATACTTAAAAATGTACCTCTTCCTGTATCACTTAAGGATGGCTGCATATGCGGACTTACCGGTGACAGGGAGGCTGCTGTCTCATTCACAAGAGCGGCAATTGTGCAGCTTACTTCACTGTACAGCTATGATGAACTCAAAATCGTATTTATCTACAATGAAAATGAGGAAGAATACTGGAAGTATTCAAGATGGCTTCCCCATGTATGGAATAATGACAGCACATTCAGATATGTTGCAGTATGTCATCAGGATATCAAGGAGCTTTCCTGTGTTATAGAAAAAGAGATAGATACGAGACTTGAGAAAAAGGAAGAGACATTCCCTCATTTCCTTATTGTAGCTGCAGACAGGGATCTGGCTGAAAAGCTTGATACGATGCCTCTTATATTAAAGAAGTATAAGGATATCAGCTTCAGTATGATCACACTTTTCGGAATGAGAAATTTCAGTGACTCAGAAATGATCATTGACTTCAGAGGCGGTTCAAAAGCTGTTATGTATGACAGAAGAGAGGACTCGGAAAAGTCTTACGAATTTACTCCTGACAGTATAAACAGAGATCAGTTTGACAGGTATATAGACTCTATCGCAAATATAAGGCTTGATCTGTCAAGTGAAAGGTATAAGCTCCCTACGATGCTAACTTTTCTCGAAATGTTCAGGGTATCACGTGCAGAGCATCTTAACTGCCTGACAAGATGGGTAGATAATGATCCGACAAAATCCCTTCAGACTGCGATAGGCGTCAATCAGACAGGTGACAGCTTCTACATTGATCTTCATGAAAAATTCCATGGTCCTCATGGACTTATTGCCGGTACAACAGGTTCTGGTAAGAGTGAAACTATAATTACGCTTATTCTTTCACTTGCAGTCAACTACAGCCCTGAAGAAGTGGCTTTTGTAATCATAGACTATAAAGGCGGCGGTCTTGCTGACGCTTTTGAGAGTATTGAAAGAGTTAATATAGACGGCAGGGTACAGGAAAAGATCGTAAAGCTTCCGCATCTTATCGGTACTGTAACAAATCTTGACGGTGCTACAATTGAACGTTCACGTATTTCAATTGAAAGTGAACTCAAGAGACGCCAGAGCCTTTTCAAGATCGCAAGACGAATATCAAATGAAGGAACAATGGATATATACAAGTATCAGAAGCTCAGAAGAAACGGAACTGAACTTGAACCGCTGCCTCACCTCTTCATAGTATGCGATGAGTTTGCAGAACTTAAGGATCAGCAGCCTGATTTTATGGATCTTCTTATCAGTACTGCCCGTATAGGCCGAAGCCTCGGTGTTCATCTTATACTTGCGACCCAGAAGCCGGACAGCGTTGTAAGCCCTCAGATCTGGAGCAACTCACGTTTCAAGATCTGTCTTAAGGTTCAGGACCGTTCAGACAGTATGGCAGTAATTAACCGTCCTGAAGCCGCTGAGATATCAACTACAGGTAAGTTTTATCTTCAGGTCGGCTATAATGAATTTTTCAGTATGGGTCAGTCTGCATGGTGCGGAGCTGACTATATTCCGAGTGATGATTTTGTATCAGAAGATGTTGAGTCTGTTGAGATGATAAACAATACGGGAATGGTAATCTGCGAGAAGAAGAGGAAAACAGACACAGGAAAGTCAGATCAGGCTGTAGTAAGTCAGCTTGTAGCGGTAAGGCAGTATCTTATTGATATTTCTAAAAATATGGTAATAAGACCGCTGTGGCTTCTTCCGGTCCCATCTGTTTTGTCCATGCAGAGTCTGTACAGTGAACGAAATGATAAGTCTGAGAAAAATATCCTTAATCCTGTTATAGGAAAATGGGATGATCTGTACAACAGAAAGCAGGACATCATGACACTCAATTTCTCAAGAGACGGAAATATCATGGTTTTCGGCTCAGCCGGCAGCGGAATGGGAATGTTCTTTACTTCACTTGTTTATTCTCTTATATATGGCTATTCACCCGAAGAGGTAAACATTTATATACTTGACTTTGACTCAGGATTTCTCAAGGTATTTGAGAAAGCTCCGCAGACAGGAGATGTGGTTATTTCTGAAGAAGATGAAAATGTCAGAAAACTTGTTGCGTCTCTTAAGGACGAGATATTGCGAAGAAGCAAGCTGTTTGCACCATTCGGCGGTGAATACAGCGAGTACTGTGCTCATTCCGGAGAAAAGCTTCCGAATATTGTAGTTGTTCTTAATAACTTCTCATCATTTCAGGAGGAATATGAATCCTGTCTTCAGGATGTTATATACATATCACGTGAGGGAACAAAACGAGGTATTTATCTGGTAGTCGGTTCTTCAAATATAAATGTCAATTCAAGACTGCGTCAGAATATGAACCAGAATCTGCTGCTGAGAATGAATGATCCGACAGATTATTCACTTGTCCTCGGAAGAACAGGCGGAATAATCCCTTCGGCGTATCCCGGCAGAGGAATTGTAAAGTACGGTAAGCTGGTCTATGAATTCCAGACTGCGGATATATTCGAAAAAATATACACCCCGTCAGACGATGAGACAGAAAGTGATGCTCCGACACAGGATCCTGCAGCACAGATAAGGGAACTCTGCGCAGAATCACTGACCAGATACAGCAGTGCAAGAGCAAAATCATTTATAACCAGGCGTCCTGATATCACTACAGTAATGAATATATCTGAGAGCGCGGATATACACAGCATACCTGCAGGTGCATGTACCGACAATGATGAATTATTCAGGATAGATCTGAGCGACAAGTATATCACATTCGTGTCATCAGCGAGTGAGGATAAACTCAGTTCCTTTGCACAGAACCTGGCAAAGATCATTTCACGTGACAAAAATATTGATGTCGCCGTACTTGATGCAGAGTCTTCATTTACACAGGAAGACAGCCGTGATTATGAATATGTATCGGGCAGTGATGACTTTGATAAGTGGCATGTAAAATACGGTGAAATGTGTATCGAACGTGATAATCAGCTTTATAAGGATGAGTCAGGAAGCTACAGACTCCCTGACGGCATAAGAGATGTCTATATAATTATAAACTCCTTTGAAGCTGCTGCCAGAAAATCAACCGAAACGGCTGCAAAGCTTATTCAGGGAATGCTGGGCTGTGAAATACACAACATACACTATATAGTTCTTGACACTCCTGAAAAAATGAATTCTTCAAGCGGATGCTATACAAATGTAATTGTCGGCAAAATAAACAATGCCATGGATTTTGAAGCAGAAAATCTGCATGAAGACTGGTTTGATCAGTTCGGAATCTGGCTTGGTGCAGGCCTTGCACGTCAGGGATTGTTCAGACTCGAACAGTCAAATGATCAGTCATCAGAGGATACTGCATGTGTAATATGTTCAAAAAGAGTCGTGGGTGTTTTCTACCCATTAACGGAGGCAAACTATGAATAAAATACTGACAGAAATATATTTGCCTGCTAACGGCAAAAGCTATGAGGTATATCTGCCTGAAAACATGTATGCCGGAGATGCAGCGCAGCTGCTTGCAGATCTGTTTACAGAGGCGGCAGGAGGATTTTACTGCCGTGATGATGTAAATATACTCTGTGACAGGTTTGAAGGCCGTGCTTTTGACTCAGACAAAACTCTGAAGGAGCTGAATGTTAAGAATCATTCCATGCTTATGCTTGTCTGATATGAAGAAAAAGGATGGCAGTGTACAGCATTTGGAGTGGTGTGTTTCAGCAAAAAGTATGGTGAAAAACAGCAAAAAAATTTTTGAAACACCTGTTTGCGTGGATTTACAGCACTATCAGAATCTAAAATAACTAAAATATTAAGGAACTGTATTTTCAGAGGGCCAAAAATACATGTGTGCTATAATAACTACAGAAGTTAAGTTAAACAAATCTATATAAAGCATTTAAGGAGGATAAACAAATGTCAAACCAAAACAGAAGTCTTACAGAGGGTACAGCGGTTCTGAGAGCAGCAGCTAATCAGATCACATCTATTGCAAATGATTTCTTCACTACTTATTCAAATCTTTTTATCAAGGTCAACAATGATCTTGCAAACAACTGGGTAGGTGAGGACAGCACAACATTTGTAACAAAGGCAAATACATATGAGCCGAAGTTCAAGGAAATGTACAATATCATGAACGACTACTCAAACTTCCTGATCCAGACAGCTACTTCTTATGAGCAGCAGATCCAGGATGTCAAGAACGTTGCAAACACAATCGAATTTTAATTAAAAATAATAATTATATGAGGTGAAATAAAATGGCAGATACAGAGAGAATTTTTTTAAACCATGCGGAAATTAAGAACTGTGCTCAGCAGATAGGTTCTTACAACGAGAAGATCAAGGATCAGCTTGATGACTTTGCAACACAGATAAGCAAGGTACAGAGCTGGGATGCAATGGGTGCTTCAGAAATGAGAGATAACTTCAACGCTCTGAAACCTGACTTCGCAAAGTTCTATGAATATCTCAGCAAGGTAGTTAAGTTCATTAATCAGAACGTTTCTGATGATGCTATCACTCTTGATACATCAATCAAAAACAACGCAATGCCGCTTAAAAAACGTATATAAGAAAACAAATCCTGTTCATGTAAATGGGCAGGATTTTATCAGATAGAGAGGTATACAATGAAAAGAATAATATCTGCTGCAACATGTGCAGCTATGCTTATATCTATGACATCTGTTTTTTCAGGCTGCAGTATGAGGGAATTCTTTGCTAAGGATGATCCTGCTGTACAGACAACAGCCGGTGATGACGGTGTACTTACAAACGGGGAATGGCTTTCCATGGTCAATGACGCATTCGGAATGCAGGTTGATGACAGTGCAGAAGACGGGGATCTGGCTGCTGCAGAGGAATGGGGAGTTATTGATTCAAAGGACCAGGTAAATCCTGATGAGCCGGTATCAGATCAGTTTGTAACAAAAACTCTTATGAGGGCAAGCGGTTTTGTTGATCCTGGTGCATCAGATCAGGAAATAATACAGTCTGCTATTGATCACGGTGTTATAACTCAAAATGAAGATCTGACAAAGGTCGAAACTGCTGCAGAATCTCTTAGCAATGCCAAGACTGAATGGAGTCATCAGACTTTTGAAAACAAGACTGATATTACATATCAGGAAGGTGTTCAGGACTTTACACAGAATCAGGATCTTGAGTCAGTAAACATCAGGGAGAGTGATAATACAGTAATCATGCCTTCAGAATATGCAAAGACACTCACTGCTGATTCAGTATACATACTGCCTCCGAATGCTACATTTAAAAATGGCTGTGCATATAAGGTGCTTTCCGTAAAAGATAACGGAGACGGTACTTCAACAGTTAAGAATGTACCAGCTGAGATAAAGGATGTATACTCAGATATGGATGTTTCAGGCGGATTCAAGCCGGACTGTTCAGACGTTGAAGTTCTTAATGACAATGTTACTGTAACAAGCGGTTCTGCACAGGGAATGTCCCAGACAGGCAGTTTTGATGAAGGCGCAGTACAGCAGCTCGGCTGTACTGATGACGGAAATATCCAGCCTATGGGTTCTACAGAATTCAACTCTGTTTCGTTCTCAGTTAGTCTTGATAATGTTGAATATGCGCTGAGTGTTGACAACATCGTACTTAATACAGATGTTGACTGGAGTTACGGACTTTTCTCAGGACTTGATGTAGACAGAATATATATGGCACTTGATTATGATACAAGCGTTTCTGTCAAATACGCCTGGGAAGGTGAAAAGAATAGAGTTCTTAAACATACACAGCTTGATTCAGTTGTTGAGCCTTCAATAGCAGTAGGAAAGTTTGCAATTTATATTTGTCCGGGACTCAGCGTAAACTTCAGAGTTGAACTTGTATTCAAGGCAAATGGCGGTGTTGAGGTAGTAGTAACACAGTCAAACACCAGAGGCTTTGAAATGAAGGGATCAAGTTTCCGACAGATCAATGAAGATTCCTGTACAACAGATTTTAAGCTTACCGGTGAAATGGGAATATATCTTGACCTGATACTTGCACTGTCACTTGACTATATTATAGGTGAAATTGACCTTGTAAGTCTTACACTTGAAGTTGGTCCTACACTCAGCGGTGAGGTCGATGTACACGAAAATGATATGGTTTGTATCTCAATCAACGGGTATCTGAAGATGTCGCTTACACTTGAACTGAATGCGATATTCGCGTCGACGTCCGTGGAATTTACCGGATGGGATGAAAACAACAGTCCGTGGAAATTCCTTGATATTCATCTTGAAGACTTCAAGCGAGTACCTAAGTGTACATATGAAGATCAGGTAACTACAGTTACAACTGTAACAACTGAAGCTGTACGAGAAGGAACATTTGCACTCAACCAGACTTACCTGTCACTTAATGAGGGTTCGTCCAGCGCACTGCAGCTCAAATCTGTACCGACAGGATGCAGTACATCAGGACTTAAATGGTCATCAAGTGATACATCAAAGGTTACAGTTGATTCAAACGGTAAAATCACAGCAGCAGCTGCCGGTTCAGCAACTATTACAGTAACAAGTGCTGATGGTAAGTACAGTGCATCATGTGCAGTTGTTGTTCATGAGGATTATAGTAAAAAATCTGTAAGCCGCAGTATTACATATAATCAGAACGACTATATTTTTGCAGCATAAAGGTGTGATAAAATAATGAACTTAAACAGACAGGCGCAGCTTGACGAAATGTATGAAGCTGCAAGAAACATTTCTGCAATAGCTGAGGAATACAATATCAGTTACAGAAAAATCTACAGTATAACCAACAATGATCTTAAAAATGCCTGGGTCGGTCAGGACAGTGATTCATTTATATCGAAGATGAACAGTGTTCAGGTTAAGTTTGAGAAGATGTATGATATAATGATCGATTACAAACAGTTTATTCTGGATGCTGCGACACGATATGAACAGCAGATGAATGAGAATAAGGATCTGGCACAGAAACTTGATTTCTGACAGCCGGGTACAAATGAGCCGGAAACACACTAATATATATCAAAACACTTCTGATTTTTATAGTCAGAAGTGTTTTTGTTTATATGGATATCATTGACATTATACCAGCATCTGAGTATAATAAGACTCATCAATTTACTAACAGGAGGAGAAGCCGTTGAAAAAAGTATTATTGGTTATAGATATGCAGAATGATTATCTGGATGACGGGCGCAAAAAGCAGTTTACATATGATACACCGGGTATTGTAACAGCCGTCAACAAAATAATAGAGGAAAGAAGAAATCAGTGTGACATAGTATATATCAGGCACATTATTCAGAATATCTGGACAAACCGTGTTCTGTTCGGATATTCAATAGCCGGTACTTATGGCGCACAGCTCTACAAAAAGCTGGAGAAAGTATCTGAAAACAGTTTTGATAAACTGCTGCCTGATGCTTTTTCATCAAAACAGTTCAGAAAGTTCATACAGGATAATGGATATGACACCGCCGAAATATGCGGAATTGATGAGTGCGGATGCGTATGTGCAACGGCGTGGGGTGCTCTGAAACACGGACTGAAAACAGAGATAATAAAAAGCGGCGTTGCGACGAAATTTCCTGAGTCAAAAATTAATAAGGTTCACAAGATGCTTACCAAAGCAGGAGCTGTTTATAAGTAAAAAAAGTAACAGCGGCGACAGATGATCATACATATTTTCACAGTTAAAGTAATCCATAAAAATTGCAGCGTAAAGATAATCTTTCGCTGCAATTTTTATATTTATTCAAGCTCAAAAGCACCGGTATATAAACGATAATAGGTTCCTTTTCGTTCTATAAGGCTCTGATGATCACCTCGTTCAATTATTTCACCATGGTCAAGGACCATTATAACATCTGAGTTCTTGACAGTTGAAAGTCTGTGTGCGATTACAAATACGGTACGGCCTTCCATCAGCTTATCCATGCCTCTTGCTACAAGCTCTTCAGTTCTGGTGTCGATCGATGAAGTAGCCTCATCGAGTATCATAACCGGCGGATCTGCCACAGCAGCTCTGGCAATTGAAATAAGCTGTCTCTGTCCCTGCGACAGTCCGCCTGAGTCTCCCTTAAGAACCGTATTGTAGCCTTCCGGGAGCATTTTGATAAAGTTATGTGCGTTTGCAAGCTTTGATGCAGCTATGCACTGTTCATCAGTAGCTTCCGGATTTCCGTAACGTATATTTTCCATTACTGTGCCTGTAAACAGGTTGACATCCTGAAGAACAACACCGAGAGAACGGCGCAGATCACTCTTTCTGATCTTGTTTATATTGATCGCATCATACCTGATCTTACCGTCCGCTATATCATAAAATCTGTTTATCAGGTTTGTAATAGTGGTCTTTCCGGCACCCGTAGCACCGACAAATGCTATTTTCTGACCGGAATGTGCATACAGCGATATATTATGCAGAACTAGTTTATCCGGAACATATCCGAAATCCACGTCATCAAGAACAACATTTCCTTCAAGTTTTGTATATGTTGTTGTACCGTCTCCATGAGGATGCTTCCATGCCCATGTACCGGTTCTTTTTTGCGTTTCATTTATTACACCGTCTTTAATATCAGCCCGCACAAGTGTAACATAACCATCATCTGTTTCAGGTTCTTCGTCCATAAGCTCAAATATTCTTGATGCTCCGGCCAGCGCCGTAATGATAGAATTAAACTGATTTGAGATCTGTGCAATAGGATTTGTGAAGTTTCTTGACAGTGTCAGAAATGATGCTATCATACCGAGAGTCATTGTATTTGTACCGGTTACTGTCAGATTAACAGCTTGAGAAATTGCCAGATATCCGCCTGCTACAGCGATAATTACATACTGCATGTAGCCGAGAGCATTAACCATAGGCATCATAGTATTGGCATATCCGTTTGCGTTCTGAGCACTTGTTCTCCAGTAGTCATTCTTCTTTTCAAAGGCTTCCATTGTCTGTTCTTCGCGGCAGAAGATCTTTACTACTTTCTGACCTGCTGTCATTTCTTCAATATATCCGTTGAGTTCTCCGAGTGACTGCTGCATCTGCATAAAGTATCTGCCGCTTTTTCTGGTTATGAACTTTATGAGCTGCATTATAAAGTAAATTGATACGATGACTATAAGTGTAAGCCAGACACTCAGATACAGCATTGAGAAAAAGACTGCAATAAGAGAAAATACACTTGAAATGATCTGTGCCAGCGACTGAGCTATCATTTGCCTCAGGGTATCTGTATCATTTGTATAATGGCTCATTATGTCTCCATGGGTATGCCTGTCAAAATAACTTATCGGGAGAAGCTGCATTTTTGCAAACATTTCATCACGTATCTTTTTCAGCGTTCCCTGTGCGATGATAACCATAAACCTGTTGTACATCCAGGTAGCCACGATCCCGGCAAGGTATATAAGGCCCATGGCTATGAGAACTTTTATAAGATCTGAATAGTCCGGAACAGCTGAGTTGAGAAGAGGATCAATGAAGTTATCAATAAGAGTTCTGATAAAGAGAATTGAAGCTACTCCTGCCAGTGAACTGATAAGAATGCATATGATAACAGCAATAAGCCGCAGCCTGTATTGAGAAAGATATGAAATAAGCCTTTTTGCAGTTTTCATATCCAGCTTGTTTTTGGGATTGTGTCCGGGTTCTTTTGTGATGTCGGGACTAATATTTTTTTTATTCATTTGAAGAAGCTCCTTTCATCTGTGTTTCAAAAATCTCACTGTAAATACTGCAGGATTTCAGGAGCTCTTCATGTGTTCCGATGGCGTTTATCTTTCCGTCATCCAAAACAATTATTTTATCAGCATTCTGAACTGATGATATTCTCTGGGCAATAATGATTTTTGTTGTTTCAGGAATATAGCTTTTGAATGATTTCTGTATTATCGCATCTGTTTTTGTATCTACGGCGCTAGTTGAATCATCGAGTATGAGTATCTTCGGCTTTTTGATAAGTGCCCTGGCAATACAAAGGCGCTGCTTCTGACCACCTGATACGTTAGTTCCGCCCTGTTCAATATAGGTATCATATCCGTCCTTCATCGATGAGATAAATTCATCTGCACAAGACAGACGGCATGCGAGTTCGATCTCTTCATCAGATGCATTTTCATTTCCGTATCTTAAATTTTCTTTTATTGTTCCTGAAAACAGGACATTTTTCTGAAGAACTACAGCGACCTCGTTTCGGAGCACGTCAAGATCATAGCTCCTGACATCCTTTCCGGATACGCTGACGCTTCCGCCGGAGGTGTCGTAAAGACGCGGGATAAGCTGTATAAGGGAAGATTTTGATGATCCGGTTGCTCCGATTATTCCTACAGTTTCACCTGTCCGGATGCTGAAGCTTATATCATCGAGAACCTTCTTGTCTGCATTCTTTTTATACATAAAGCTCACGTGATCAAATGTTACGCTGCCGTTTTCAACCTCAGTGACCGGCTGCTGCGGATTTGTTATGTCGCTTGTTTCATTAAGTATCTCAGTAATACGCTGTGCAGATGACTGTGCTATTGTTATCATGGCAAATACCATTGAAAGCATCATAAGACTGACAAGTATCTGTATAGCATAGGTTATCAGTGCTGTAAGCTGACCTGTGGTAAGTCCGAGAAGCTCATTGTTTGAACTGAGTACGATAGCTTTTGCGCCGAACCATGAGATAAATATAAGGCAGCCATACATAAAGAACTGCATGATAGGTGAGTTAAGTGCGATTATTTTTTCAGCTCTTGTAAAATCACTGAATATTTCTTCAGAGATAGCATTAAACTTTCCGGTTTCATGTTTTTCCTGATTAAATGACTTTACAACACGTATTCCACGAAGATTTTCCTGTACTACATTGTTGAGTTTATCATATCTTTTAAATACACGCTCAAATATAGGAAATACTTTTCTGATTATGAGATACAGCAGAAAACCAAGTGCAGGAATAACTGCAAGAAAAATAAGCGAGATCTTATGATCGATGCTGAAAGCTACAGCAAGTGAGAAAATAAGCATTCCAGGGCTTCTTACAGCCATTCTGATGATCATCTGATAGGCATTCTGAACATTTGTAACGTCAGTAGTCAGACGTGTTACTATTGAGGCTGTTGAAAATCTGTCTATGTTTGAAAAGGAAAAGGTCTGGACATTTTTAAAGATATCATGTCTCAGATTTGCAGCGAATCCGGCCGCTGCTCTGGCAGACAGAACTGCAGCGAGCATACCGGTTGCAAGCTGAAGGAGAGCCAGAACCAGAAGAATAACGCCGTATTTTATTACGACATTCATCTGTCCTGCAATAATTCCTTTGTCGAGAAGCCGTGCCATGCATAATGGGATAAGTATCTCGAAAATTACTTCAAGTGTTATATACACAACACTTTTCACGGATGTTTTTTTATACTCGCGGATGCTTTTCGAAAGGGTCTTTAACATTAAAATAACTCCTTATTTAAGATTATATATATTAAACTAGTTTACCCTCTTTTATATATCAAATACTATAAAACTCTGGGCGTACTGTCAATATTTTATTGATTTATTAAAATATGTATGATACAATATACATAAAAGATATGCAGAGGAAAGGAGAAAAGATATGAATAAAGATGTGATATCTTCAGCGGTTCTGGGGAGTGCCGTTGGTGATGCACTCGGGGTGCCGTACGAATATGAGACCAGAGAATACATGGAGAACCATCAGATTTCGGGTATGAGTGCGTACGGAACACATAATCAGCCTGCAGGGACATGGTCAGATGATACATCAATGACACTTGCACTTCTTGACAGTCTCTCATCGGGCCGCCTGGATCTGGAGGATATTGCAGGCAGGTTTGTCAGCTGGTACAGAAACGGAGAATATACACCTCATGGGATAGTATTTGATATAGGGATAAGTACTGAAAAGTCTGTTATAATGCTTGAAAATGGTTCTGATCCATACTCATCAGGTGCAAGCTCTCAGTTTGACAATGGAAATGGTTCACTTATGTACATAATGCCTCTGGCGTTATTTCTGTATAATGAGGAGAACTCAGAAAAAAGGATGCGTGATGTTTTCAGCGTATCCGGGATCACACACAATCACATAAGGTCAAAAATCTCATGCTTTTTTTACAATGAGCTGATAATTGCTGCGGTAAAGTACAGGGATATAGAGAAAAGCTATGCATCAGCCTGCAGCAGCATAAACAACAGCGGGATATTTGATATATACCCGGAAGAGTATGATAATTTTGAAACACTGCTCCGGGGCAATATCAAAGATCTTCAGATAAACGATATCAGGTCCTCAGGTTATGTGATCAATACACTTGAGGCAGCACTATGGTGCGTTTTTAATTCTGAAAGTTACTCTGATGCAGTACTGAGTGCTGTAATGCTCGGAGAAGATACTGACACGACAGCATCAGTAACAGGAGCATTAGCAGGAATTATCTTCGGATATGACAGTATTCCGCGCAAATGGATCAGTTCGCTTGCAAATTTTGAACTTATAAAAAGTATCATAAAAAAATTCAGCAATATGAAAACTGTAATGTAGTTGTCTGTTGTCATATTACTGAGATGATGTTGTTATTTATACAGAAGGAAATATCAAATGACCTCTCATCACCGGTACCGTCAATCGATACTTTGCACTGCGGAAAACTGATGCTGGTAATTATTCCGTTTCCGTATGTGGAGTGACAGATCCTGGTACCTTTTTTGTACATCTTAAGAATTTCATTTTTAGAAAATCTGTTTTTTTCGGTCTTCTTAGCCGTGGGAGCATCTTTGATCATGTTCTCTGCGGTTTTTTGTTTTTGCGGCGTTTTTTTCTGAGGAGCAATGCCAAGAAAACTGTCAGTGAATGAAGATGGCTCGCATTTAACACCGTATGCTGCTTCGTAGCTGAAAAGAGTCAGAGTGTTTTTCGCTCTTGTCGCACCAACATAAAAAAGTCTGCGCTCTTCTTCAAGCGCATCACTCATTTCTTTCGGGACTGACTTTTCATCATCTTCTGATATTTCAACACTTGGAAACAGACCGTTGCGTACATCTATCATAAGCACATTGTCATACTCAAGACCTTTGCTTGAGTGTATTGTGGACAGTATTATCCGGCTGTCAGGGTCAGATGATCCGTTGAGCACAATCTGTCTTAACGAGATGATCCGCTCAAGAAAAACCGGAAGCTCAGGATTCTGGTTTGCAATAGACAGCAGTGTCTTTACCTTGCTCTCATCGAAGCCGTGTTTTTTTATGTAGTCGCTGTATTCCATATGTCCTAGTATGTAGGTAATAGCTGAATAGCTGCCGAGCCTTCTGAGATGTGCAAAGCTCTTTCTCAGTTCAATAAGCTTCTTTATCTGCCACTTCTCAACAGCAGGATGACTGCAGAGCGTGTCGATAAAACAGAGGTCAGAGTGCCTGTGGATCCTGGCTGCATCTTCTATAATGTTCTTTTTGATCCTCAGTCCGACCTTATAGTAAAAGTCACAGAAAAGTTCTGCATTGCTCTGGTCAAATGAAAATCTGAGGATCGCCACTATATCAAGGATCGTGTTTGTTGAAAAGAACAGTCCGTCATTTTCCTTCAGTCTGTATCCTATGTTGTTTTTTTCAAGCAGATCAATAATAGGGAGTGCACAGTCATTGTTCCTGTAGAGTATTGCGAGCTCATCATCTGAGTCTGATATCATTTTGAGTATATAATTGTACTGATATTTGTAATCTTTGAGAACGATGTTTTTTACAGGTATACAAAGCGTGCTGTCAGTACACATATTTTTGTCATGCCTGCATTTGTTCAGTTTTATAAATCTATTGGCCTTGTCAACAATATCCGTTGTTGAACGATAGTTTTTTTCCATAAGCAGAACTTTTGAATCAGGATATACAGTAGAAAACTGAAGCAGTGCCTGTGGATATGCTGCACGGAATCCGTATATACTCTGATCCTCGTCTCCTACCATAAAGATATTTTTATATCTTCCTGCGAGAAGCCTGATGATCATGTGCTGGATCTTGGAGGTATCCTGAGCTTCGTCAACATTTATGTACCTGTATCTGTTCTGGTAATATGCAAGGATGTCGGGATTTGAAACAAGGATCCTGAGTGCAAATTCCAGCTGGTCATCATAGTCCATGATCTTATTCTGATATTTGTACTGTTTGTAAGCAGTGAAAAAATCAAAAAAATTGATTTCACCGACTTTTATTTTTTTAATTTCTTCTTCCCTGAGCATCATATTACGGGCAAATACAAGTTTTGTCTTTATGTCCCTGATCGTGCTTTCCGAAGGGAATTCATTTGTCATGTTCACATAGATCGCCCTGATGATCTTTGTCGACTGTGTTTCCTGCATAAGTGCAAACGCATGTGTATGTTTTATTCTCTCATAGTACATGATCACCGTTGCACAAAAGCCGTTGATTGTCCTGAATTCAAGACGGCCTGTATTCTGGACGCCAAACTTAGATATAAATCTGTTTTTCATATCTGCTGCTGCTGATACATTATATGTCATAGTAAGGATATTGCCGGACGGAATATTGCAGCACAAAAGCATATATCCCAGCCTTGATACTATAACAGTTGTTTTTCCGCTTCCCGGAATCGCAAGAACGAGTGTCTGTCCTTCAACCTGAACTACTGCCGATTCCTGCTGCGGATTAAGAATTATATTATATTTTTTTTTAAATTCTCTGTAATTCATTTGCTCTCCGTTCAAATATATTTTCACATTAAAATATTATATCACGACAGAGTCTATAAAACAAGTTATAAAAACGGACAAAGGTGTAAAAAAATGTTGACAATTAACAGATAGAATATATATAATTAGATTATCACTGTAAATTTTGCAGAAAGATAAATACCGCAGGGAAAAGGTAATGTTATATGGAAGAAATGTATAAGTTCGTTTACCGGCCGTCAAAGCCGTTTGAGCCGCTGTTTACTGAGGAATCACTTATATTTGCAGATAAGGGTGACAGGGAAGAAATACTGTCTCTTGATTTCTTTGATGATGAATATGAGGTAGACAGATTCACGCAGGAAAAATCTATATATCTGCTGCGTCAGGAAGGAAAACTGATCGCACTCGGAAGTCTTATTCCGGCATACTGGAGAGAGGATCTGACAGATCCGGATATCAGGGAGGTCGGAATGTATGTATCCCCTCAATACAGGGGCCGCAATCTTGGAAGAAGCATGGTATGGCTGATGACGCAGATATGTCTTGAAAAAGGTCTGGTTCCTATTGCGGAGTGCCTATTTTCAAATAAAGCATCCAGAGCGACTCTTGAAAGCATAGGATATGTTCTTGATATAAGGATAAACGTCTGCACGGTCCATGACGGGATTTCTGTAAGAGCCCTGGCACAGGATAATTCAGTTATAGCACATGCGGATTCAGTAAAGACAAATGACGGTTATTCATTCGGACCTGTTGAGATTAGACCGGAGTTTGAGAACTCAGGAATTGAGGAAAAAATACTTTCATTTATACGTGAAGGATTGTTCTGATAAAAATAAATTGTTCGTTTATATTTCGGCATGATCAGCCGGTATAAAGATCCAGGTATATTTCTGTAATACAATTTAACCAAATAGAGTATTGTAAAATCATATAATATTTGATATAATTATTATACTTTAATAATTTTAGTTGTTCATTACAGTCAAAACAAAATAAATCTGATGGTATGACGATTGAGGAAAAGACAAAAAAAGAGAGTGTGTAAAAATGAATAGAGAAATTGAAGCTCTTATACAGAGCATAGAAAAGGTAATAGTAGGTAAGAGAAATGTAATAAAACTTGTGCTGTCTGCACTGCTGTGTGAAGGACATATTCTTATCGAGGATGTTCCCGGTGTAGGAAAAACTCAGCTTATTGCAGCACTTGCAAAGTCGCTTGAGGGCAAATTTAACCGTATACAGATGACACCTGATATTATGCCTTCCGATATTCTCGGCTTTTCAATGCTTAACAGCATTACTCAGACATTTGAATACAAACCGGGTGCTGCAGTATGCAATTTTCTGCTCGCGGATGAAATAAACCGTGCTTCACCTAAGGCACAGTCAAGTCTGCTTGAGGTAATGGAAGAAGGACAGATAAGTCTTGACGGATTTACTCATAAGCTTCCTGTACCTTTCATGGTTATGGCAACTCAGAATCCTGTTGAAACATACGGCACCTATCATCTGCCGGAAGCACAGATGGACAGGTTCTTTATGAAAGTCAGCATGGGCTATCCGAACTCAGCCGAGGAGCTGATGATCCTTGAAAGAACGCAGTATCAGAATCCTCTTTCAGCTATCACATGTCCGGCATTGTCTCTGACAGATGTAGCAAGGCTTATCAATGAAACTAAAAAGGTAGCTGTGGTTGACAGTGTAAAACAGTATATTATAAGTCTTGTAAATGCCACAAGAAATAATGACAACATTTCACTCGCGGTAAGCCCGAGAGGAAGCATTTCATTATATAAGGCATCAAAGGCAATTGCATATATAAATGACAGGAACTATGTAACCCCTGATGATGTAAAGGAAATTGCAGTCAGTGTTATGGCTCACCGGATCATACTATCAAGCAAAGGCAAGACAAAATATGAGTCAGCAGCGCAGCTTGTAGATCAGATACTCAGTACTGTTCCTGTACCGATGCAGTAAGGAAAGGTGCGGTGAAATATAAATGAAAGCTGCCATTTCCTATATATTTGTTTTTTTGTGCGCCGTGATGTACATGATCCTTTTTGATACCGTATCAGGAGGTATAATGGTAGTTTTCTTGTTCTTTACTCCTATTATATCTGTTGTGTTTTCCATAATAGCGTCCAGAAAAATAGATTTTTCTCTTACTGCAATGGATTCAGAAATCAAAAAAAATGAGCAGGCGGCACTTCAGATAAAAGCATATAAATACACATTTATTCCTGTTCCTTTTATCAGTGTCTTCATAGATACATCTGAACATTTTGAACCAATGTTCTATTCCGAATATAAGTTCTCAATGTCATCCCAGAAAGAAACTGCTATCGATCTGACGCTGATGCCGCAGATATGTGGTATGGGTCATGCAACACTTCATAATATGTATATAACCGATTACCTCGGTATATTTAAGTTCAAAATAAAAAGTGCCGTTATAACGTCTAGAAATATATTTATCCGTCCGGATATCAGAGAGATCGATGACAATAAAAAGCTGTTTGCCAATATTTCAAGTATGATGCTTGACAACGATGAAGATGAAACAACACAGTCTGTGCTCGGAGGTTCGTCTGTTCCCGGATATGAATACAGGGACTATATTCCGGGTGACAGCATGAAACGAATAAACTGGAAGCTGTCGTCAAAACGCAGAAAGCTGCTTGTCAGAAAGGATGAGGCTGCGAGTATCAATATTCCTGCTGTTTATCTGGATGCATCCGAAACTGCTCTGAGCTGCAGTGAACGTGATAAACTTATGTACCAGGAAAAAGTAATTGAATGTTCACTTTCACTTCTGCTGTTCTGCGTTAATCTTGGAATTGAATGTACTTATAGTTATTACTATGATGGAATTTTTCATGAGGAATCAGTTTCAACAGAGGAACAGATAGAAAAGCTGTCGTTTCAGGTTTGTCACAGCGTATTTTCTGATTCTGCTGCAGGAAAACTGTTTTCTCATAAAGCTGATAACAGTAAATCTAAAAGCATTAATATTATATACACATTAAACCCTGCAAAAGTATTGAACAATCCATCAGCAGCGATAATGAGAGCAAACGGTGCAGTCAATCTGGTTGTTCCGCAGAAAATTGCAGATACAGCAAAAATCAGAGACTGTGATATCTGGGCTGTATCAGATGAATATTCGCTTGTTAAATATTTGTGAGGGCGTGAAAAATGATAAAAACAAAAATAAGGGATTCTGTTCTTAAAAATATAATACCTCTGAGTTTATGTATTGCTATTATCGTTATATGTATGTATAACTATGGAAAACAATATATTGCTCTGTACTTTGCTATAGCAGCTGTTTTTCAGACAGCTGTATTCATTTTTTTTGACTACTTGTCAACAAAGTCAGTGCTTCTTAGATTTGTCTCTATTCTGGGTTCATTTTTTGCAATGTGTGCTATGGTCTTTCTGTCTGTTAAATTAGGCTATAATACCAACAGCATAGAGTTTTTTGTCTGGTTTCTGTCTCCTCAGGCTCTTGTTGATTTTTCTGCATCATACATAGTTGCAATATTTATAATAATGAATTTTTTCATATCATCTACAGTTTATTATTTTTCTATTGTAAGATACAGAATCTCAATGACTTTTCTTATAACGCTTATTCCATTTGCCTTTTACAGAAAAGAAGGAGAAAAGATCCCGGTAGTGTTTGCAATGATTCTTCTTGTACTGTATGTTGCACTTATGATACACTGCAGACATTCCTTCAGGCCTCAGCATCAGAAGGTAATAATAAACAACGGCTACAGAACATCTCTGTTAGTCTTCCTTGCTTTTACCGTTATGATAGCAATAATCTGTCCCAAACCGCAGTTTCAGGCGGCCAATAATTTTGTAAATACACTTCTTGATTCAGAAAAGTTTTCTGACTATATGCTCAAACAGCTCGGGATCGTATCGGATACTTCTTATGTAACCGATATGTTTACCAGTCCTACGAACAAGGAACTGTTCTCTTTTGTTGTAGAGGAGACTCCGATCAATCTTAAGTCCCAGACTTACAGTATATATAATTATGATAAAAATGTCTGGAAAACACAGGATGACGATGTTCACGGCACGCTGTTCAATACCGATAAATTTACGTATAATGACCAGCAGCTGTTTTATGAGGCTGTGGCTTTAGCTGCACAGGACAGTGATTTTGCAGACAAATATGATCTTCATGATCTGAAGCCTGAGCTTAACGGTGAATATAAAAGAAAACTGACTCTGATCAATTCAGTTATCAGTACAAAATATTGTCTTGTACCTACTACTGTATATGATGTCGGCATAAACGCAGGCCTTTATATCGCACCGAACGGAATGGTTTTCAAGGATGCCCAGTCAGCTTCAGATTACTCCGTGAGGTACTATTCCTCACAGATTCTATATGAAGCTGATTATGTAAAGGTGCTTGAAAAACTTAATAATGAAAACTTTCTTGATTTCACAGCTGATGTTTACTCAAACCTTGAACAGCAGAGTGATGATATTTTTCAGAAATATAAATATTCAATACTTAAATTTTATACTGAAAGTTCTTCCGCATACACTTATCTTGATGATATTCAGGATGATCTTCCTCAGAGCATATCAGATATTGCTCACAGCATCACAGACAAGTATGATTCAGTATACGAAAAAGCAAATGCCCTTGAGGCATATTTTGCACGCAATGATTTTAAATATGATCTGTCATACAAAAGACCGTCGGATTACAATATGGAGTATTTTCTTACAGAAGGAAAAACAGGCATATGTACTGATTATGCGACAGCAATGGTCATACTGGCAAGAAGTATAGGTATTCCGGCAAGATATACTGAGGGTGTAGCAATACTTGAGGCAGACCCTGATACAAACATAGCGCATGTAACTGACGCTGATCTTCATGCTTTTCCTGAACTGTATATACCGGGATTCGGCTGGAAATCATTTGAGCCTACTCAGGTTGAAGAAGCAGGTAATTCTATGCACTATAATTATGTTCTTACACTGACAATAATAATTTCTACACTTGTCATTATAGGGCTGTGCTTTGTATTTATAAAGTTTATCTATCCGGGACTGTATGTAATGATTCTTGAATTCAGGGTCATGCATGCAGATGCGCGCAAAGCTGCAGGAATGATTATGAAAGAAACAGGGAAATGTATTAATGCCCATGACAGTATGACTTCTGAGGAGATATCGGCTCAGGTACTGAGAAAGTATAGCTTTGACATAAGTAAGATAGCTCAGACTTTTGAATCAGCAGTATATGGAGACTGTGCTGTTTCTGATAATGATCTGACTGAGAGTATGAAAGTCTATGTGGATCTCAGAAATACGATAAAACAGACCGAAAAAGCTCAGAAAGCAGAGAAACGTAATAACAGAAAAAGGGTGAAAAGATGAATACAGAGGAAAAACTGATAAAATGCTTTAAAAGCATAGAGGACAAAATACCGTTCAATCCACGTATAGCAGTTGTACTTGGATCCGGTCTCGGTGATTATGCGTCACAGATGAAAATACAGAAAACCATAAGATACGCTGATATTGACGGTTTTCCCTTATCAACTGTCGAGGGACATAAGGGGCAGTTTGTATTCGGATATATGGACAGGATCCCTGTAGTGATGATGCAGGGACGTGTTCACTACTATGAAGGCTATGACATGTCAGATGTAGTTTTGCCGGTACGCCTTCTGAAGCTTATGGGCTGTGAGTTCCTGATACTGACAAATGCAGCAGGAGGAATAAATCCTGATTTCAGATCCGGGGACCTGATGATGATAACAGATCATATTGCTTCGTTTGTTCCAAATTGTCTGAGAGGAAAAAATATAGATATGCTGGGAGAACGATTCCCGGATATGTCTCAGGTATATGATGTGCAGCTTTGCGAAATAATCCGTGAGTCGGCTGAAAAGACAGAAATTCAGATAAAGGAAGGCACATACATTCAGCTGAGCGGTCCGTCATATGAAACCCCGGGTGAGGTGAAAATGTGTGCGGCCCTTGGTGCAGATGCTGTTGGAATGAGTACGGCATGTGAGGCAGTTGCCGCAAATCATATGAAAATGAGAATATGTGCGATCTCATTTATATCAAATCCTGCTGCAGGGATATGCAGCAAAAAGCTTTCTCATGAGGATGTTCAGAGTGCAGCAAGGGATGCACAGGACAGATTTACTAAGCTTGTAACGCAGATAATTACTGAAATAGGATTAAGGTACTGCAGTTAATATTATTAACAATTCCGGAGGTTTTCTGATGAATGAGACTGAATATAAATTCCTGGTTACCAAAAATAAATTCTACTCTATTTTATCGGGTATAAAAAGCCGTTATCCTGAGGCAAGAATATCGGAAAAGATACAGATAAATTACTACTACGATACTGATGATCAGTATCTTATGTCCAATCATACTACGCTCAGAATCAGACAGATAGAAAATAAACTGACTCTTCAGATGAAGGAATCTATGCCGGCGTTCAAAGATTTCTCATCAAGCAGGGAGACCTGCCGTGATATCAAGTGTCTTATGCCTGAAATAACATTAAAGGAAGGCAGATATGCCTGGATTCCTTTTGCACTTCAGGGAAGTCTGACTACAAAAAGAATAAGTATTTCGCCGGAAAAGGGACTTTCAATTGACTTTGATATGAACTGTTATCTCGGGATATGTGATTTTGAGATCGAAATGGAGTTTAAGACTGACTGCGAGAAATTTACAGCCGATCTGGTTGATGATATGAAACTTATGACATTCAAAAACCAGTCAGGCGGAAAGGCTTACAGATTTTTTGCGGCAAAGGACAAATTACTGGGAGGCCGTAACTGATGCATCAGCTGATAAATGAAAGGCTTCCATATCTCAGGGAAAAGACATCACTGCTGACAACTATGCCCGGTGTATATAAGATGAAAAACAAGGACGGGAACATTATATATATCGGAAAAGCAAAGAATCTTAAAAACAGGGTCACAAGCTACTTCAGGGAATCAGCTGACCATACACCCAAGGTGGCTAAAATGGTCGAAAATGTTTTTGATTATGATTTCATAGTCACGGATTCAGAGTATGAGGCACTTGTACTTGAATGTAGCCTTATCAAGCAGCACAAACCAAAGTATAACATTTTACTTAAGGATGACAAGGGGTATCACTATATCCATGTGTCTGATGAACACTACCCGAGGATCACAGCACAGAAGCAGATGATCACGACAGGAATCACACTCGGTCCTTATACAAGCCAGAGCGTGACAAAGCAGACAGTATCTGAACTTAACAAGGTGTTCAGACTTCCGACCTGCAGAAAAAAATTTCCTCAGGAGATCGGAAGAAACAGACCGTGTCTTAATTTTTACATTAACCAGTGCATGGGTGTATGTACCGGCAGTATTTCGGAAGATGAGTACAATGATATAATAAATCAGGCAGTCGAATATGCAAAGTCCGGAAGCAAGCAGTCTGTTGAACGTCTTAAAGCAGAGATGACTGAGGCAGCTGAAAATCTTGATTTCGAAAAAGCTGCCCGCATAAGAGACAGGATATCTTCAATAGAAAAAGCAAGTGAGACACAGAAGATCGTTGACAGTGAGCTAGCAGATACAGATATTATTGCTTCAGTTTCAGATTCAAGAGGAACATGTATATCAGTGCTGATTTACAGAAACGGCAAACTTGTTGACAAGGTTACGAATTATTTTGAGGATGCAAGTTCTGATGAGGAGTTGATGGGGAACTTTATCGCTGCAAATTATACCGACCCGGCAGAGATTCCTAAAAATATATTTGTAGAGTATGATATTGAAGACTCACAGATTATTGAACAGTTGCTGCGGGAACTATGCGGACGTGCAGTACACATTATATACAGACAAAAGGGCAGCATGATGAAATATATCATGATGGCAAGAAACAACGCAAGTGAATTGCTGTCCATGAGATCAGGAAGAACAGGAAAGGAACTTATTGCGCTTGAGGAGCTGTCAAAGCTTCTCGGACTTCCAAAGCCTCCTGAATACATTGAAGCGTATGATATATCAAATATGGGATCATCTGCTATGTGTGCAAGTATGGTCGTTTTTGAAAACGGACGTCCTCTTAAGAGCAGATATAAGAAGTTTTCGATCAAAAATGTAAAGATCCAGAACGACTATGCCTGTATGCACGAGGTTCTTGAGCGCCGTTTCAGACATTATCTCGATGAATCGGAAACAGATGAAGGTTTTAAAAAAATGCCTGATCTCGTTTTTCTGGATGGTTCAAAAGGGCAGGTTAATGCTGTTGAACCGTATCTCAGGGAGATGGGGATCGGTGTTCCTGTTTACGGCATAGTAAAGGACAACAAGCACAGAACCAGAGCAATATCTACAGGCGGCAGCGAAATATCAGTATCAAGTCTTAAGTCAGCCTTCAGTCTTATTACAGCTATACAGGATGAAATGCACAGATGCGCTATAACATACACGAAAAAACTACACAAAAAACTATCATACGAGACAAGAATCACATCAGTAAAGGGAATAGGACCAAAAAAAGCACAGAAAATACTAATGAACTATAAAACCCTGTCAGCAATCAGAGATGCTGATGCAGATGAACTGGCTAAAGTAGCCGGAATAAAACCCGAAACAGCCAGGGAGCTTATTGATGTTATCAAAGAGGGGTAACATTATGAATACACGAAACATCCTGAAAAATATCACAGCACTTTGTTTAACATTTTGCGTTTTATCTTCTTCATCAGTCGTAAATGCCATAGTACAGGGCGATATAAATTCTGATGAGAAGCTTGACTGCAGTGATGCTGTCATAATGAGAGATATTCTGCTGGGCTGCAGGACAAGCGATAACTATGATACAGCTGCAGCAGATTTCAACAACAACTCAAAAACAGATATTTATGATTACATTATTCTTAAAAGCACAATTCTTCAGTCACGCAGTCAGACAAACAAAATCATAGTGTCAGATACACAGAGTCTTATGAATGCTGTTAAAAATGCATCTGCCGGAGACGAGATAATAGTAAGACCGGGTGTATACGAGACCGATACCGGCCATACAAAAGGCTCTCTTTTTATAGGTACAGCTGACGGGACAAAGGAAAAACCAATTATTCTCAGAAGTGAGGACCCTGAAAATAAGGCTGAACTCAAAGGTATTGATCCTGCAAACAGGATCGTTTTGTATATTACAGGAGACTTCTGGCAGATAGAAGATCTGAAAATCAGTACTGCACAGAAGGGCATAGTTCTTGACAACTCAAACAACAGCGTAATTTCCGGGTGTGAGGTATACAATACCGGTTCAGAGGGAATCCATCTGAGAGACAACAGCAGCGACAATATTGTATCTGACTGCAGTGTTCATGACAACGGCGTTGTTTCACCGTCGTATGGTGAGGCTGTCTATATCGGAAGTGCAAAAAGCACCTCGGGTTATGGATATGAGTGCAACAACAACGTGATCTCAGGCTGTAAGCTGGGACCGCAGACTGCTGCAGAACACGTAGACATAAAAGAATATACGACAGGCAATATAGTTGAGAACTGCATTTTTGACGGTACAGGAATGTCGGGTGCAAATTATGCAGACAGCTTTGTGGATGTCAAGGGCAATGAATGCATAATCAGAAACAATACCGGCTACAGAAACAATAATTCTAATATCACAGAGGCAGTCCAGCTGCACGTTCAGGTCGAAGGCTGGGGAGAAAACAATATATTCTGCAATAATATATTTTATATGGATGATGAATCATCATATATAACTAAGGCCTGGAGCGGCTCAGTAACCGTTTATGCAAATGAACGTTATCCTGACGGTCTTATGTATGAAGGAGACAGTGTTATTGTAAAGGATTAATAAAAAAATAAAACAAATGACAGCTGAAAAGCTGCATGGTATTGTGTATATTTTAGATTTTGTATTCAATCTATAGACATAATAAAAAAAATGTTGTATAATATTTTTCATATAAGTTTGTACTTTGCTATTAATTTTGAAAATTTAAAAGGGGAATCTTATAAATGCGTGTAATTACGGGTTCAGCAAGGGGCAGAAAGCTCAGAATGCTGGAAGGAAAAGATGTCAGACCTACTACTGATAAGGTAAAAGAGGCTGTATTTTCAGCCATACATTTTCAGATTCCCGGTTCTCAGGTTCTTGACCTGTTTGCAGGGAGCGGACAGCTTGGTATTGAGGCTCTCAGCAGAGGCGCATCAAAGGCGTTTTTTGTTGACAGTGCAAAAACATCCATCAACATAGCAGCTGAAAATATCGAGACGACAGGATTTACACAAAACAGCAGGCTGATCAACATGGCAGCAGAAGATTTTCTTAAGTCTACAGATGAAATGTTCGATATTGCTCTTCTTGATCCTCCATACAGCAAAGGTATCCTGGAAAAAGTCCTTCCGCTTCTTGAACCTCATATAAAAGAAAATGGAAGAGTAATCTGTGAGCATGAAGCAAAGCTTGTGCTCCCAGAAAAAATAGGCTGTTTGCACTTGAAAAAAACATATAAATATGGTAAAATAGAATTAAGTCAATATGTTAGTTGTCACGATTAGCTTTTATGCTAGGTTAGGAGTACCCCATAATGAGAAGGATAGCAGTTTGTCCGGGAAGTTTTGATCCCGTTACGTTGGGACATGTTGATATTTTCAACCGAGCTTCAAAATTGTTCGATAAGGTAATAATACTTGTTTCAACAAATTTATCAAAGCAGCCTTTATTTACTCCTACAGAGCGTATAAAGATGATTATGGAAGTAACAAATGAAATGAATAATGTTGTAATAGACATACTTGACGGTCTGCTTGCTGACTATGTCAAAAATGTCGGTGCAGTAGCTATAGTCAAGGGCTTGCGTGCTGTCAGCGATTTTGAATACGAATTTCAGATGGCACTGGCAAACAAAAAGCTGTATCCGGATGCAGAAACAGTTTTTCTTACTACAAGTACAGAAAATATGTATCTGAGTTCAAGTGTTGTAAAACAGATAGCGACATTCGGAGGAGATATCAGTAGCTTTGTTCCTGAACAGATCCGTGAAAATATAATTACAAGGATCAGAACCCAGGGTAACAATGCATAAGTTATGATTGCAATATAGTTTTGATTATCATGAAAGGAGAAAACCGTATAGTCTTAAGCGTTACGGTTGTATGAATGATGAATAATATTGATGATATACTTGAGCAAATGGACGAGTTACTTGATAAGTCCGCTTCTGTCCCGTTTGCAGCACATAAAGTAATGATTGATGCAGACAGAATGAGAGAACTGATCAGCGATATTAGACTTAACATCCCGCAGGAAATAAAAAGAGCAAAATTAATTGATTTTGACTGCGAGAGAATTATCAAAGAGGCAGAGCAGAAAGCTGAGCTTATTGTCCAGCGAGCTGAGGAAAGAGCAAAAACTCTTGTGGCAAATGATGCTATAATAAAAGAGGCAAAGCAGAAAGCTCTTGAACTTCTCACTCAGGCACAGACCAGATCCAAGGAAATAAAAAATGCTACCAGTCAGTATGTTGACAATATGCTTCATGATGCAGAGATCTACTTTACAAAAGGTCTTCAGGATGTAAAGAGAACATCACAGGAAATAAGCAGAGTCAAGGGCGCTGGCAATAACGATTAATAAAATAAATAAATATATATATATAAATTAGTATTTCTAAACTTGAATATCACGCAAAGAGGCGTATCGTTTTATAACGGTACGCCTCTGTCTTTTTAAGGAGGAAAATATTGTATGGATAAAATTGATGCAAAACTTATCAGTCTTCTTCAGGAAAATTCGAGATATCCTTTAAAACTTCTGGCTTCTAAGGTTTTTCTGTCTGCACCGGCAGTATCATCCCGAATTGAAAAGCTTGAAAAGCAGGGGATAATTACAAATTATAATACCGCAATTGATAAGCAGAAGCTTGGTTATCATATAACAGCATTTATAAATCTTGAGATTTCTGCTTCTCAGAAAGCGGAATTTTATCCTTTCGTAAATGATTGTCCTAATGTACTGGAATGCAATTGTGTCACAGGCATATATTCAATGCTTCTGAAAGTTGCATTCCCAAGCACAGAGGACCTTGATAAATTTGTCGGAAGGCTGCAGGCGTTCGGCAATACATCCACACAGATCGTTTTTTCAACTCCTGTACCTCATCGTGAGATAAGAATTACAGAATTTGATTCTAACGCAGGTTAAGAACAAGCCTTGTTGTCTCAGGAACCTGTGTTGCCTCGGCAGGGGCTTGCGTAACTGCAGGCTGACTGATGCCCGGAACCTGGGGAGCGCCGCTTATAACAGGATCAGACTGTCCATCAGGAACATTTGTTACATATTCACCGGAAACAACATTACCGTTTTCATCAGTAACTTCTGAAGTCTCTGATCCGGCGGTGCTCTGAAGAGCATTTACCTTGTCCCAGAAATCAAGTGTTGTTGACTGCATAACCATTGTAAAATCCTGACTTGGCGGTTCGGTTTTCTTGCGTTCAGGCTTAGGTGAAGAATTTATTATGATTGCAAAAATAATAACCATTGCTGCAAGGCAACCCATTATGTATACTGTATTTTTCATGATATCACTCCTCTTTTTGTTTTAATATCTTGTTATCATTATAGCAGAACAATATTGATGTGTAAAGATTTCCTTAAGATATATTTAGAAAACAAACTGTAATGGTTAATTTGCCTATTGACGAATAATGCTGTAAAAACTTTCTTTAAGAAAATAGAAACGAAAACTACTTGAAAAAAGAACGATTCTGTAGTATAATAAAAAAGTAATGCGTATATAATCAAAATACTGAAAGGAGTATTTTAAGACTATGAATTATTCTCATGAAGTTGAAACTATGTGTCCTATCGCACAGGGCGTAGCTCATGGTGCTGCTCCGATTCCGGAGGAAGCAAAGTGGGTAAAGGCAAAAGAGGTTAAAGACATTTCCGGTTTTACACACGGAATTGGCTGGTGTGCTCCGCAGCAGGGTACATGTAAGCTCACACTTAACGTAAAGGAAGGCGTTATTCAGGAATGTCTCGTTGAAACAATCGGATGTTCAGGTATGACACATTCAGCAGCTATGGCTTCTGAAATTCTTCCAGGCAGAACAATTCTCGAAGCTCTTAATACTGACCTCGTTTGTGATGCAATTAACACAGCAATGAGAGAGCTTTTCCTTCAGATCGTTTACGGTCGTTCACAGAGTGCTTTCTCTGAAGACGGTCTTGTAATCGGTGCTGGTCTTGAAGATCTTGGTAAGGGACTTCGTTCACAGGTTGGTACTATGTATGGTACTCTTGCAAAGGGTCCTCGTTACCTTGAAATGACAGATGGTTATGTAACAGGCATCGCTCTTAATGAAGATAATGAAATCATTGGTTATCAGTTTGTAAACTTTGGAAAGATGATGGACTTCATCAAAGCCGGCGATGATGCTAACACAGCATTTGAAAAGGCTAAGGGTCAGTACGGCAGAGTTGCAGATGCTGTAAAGATCGTTGACCCAAGAAAGGAATAAGGAGGATTAACATACAATGGCTTTATTTGAATCATATGATAGAAGAGAAAAACAGATTCTTGCTGTACTCAAAGAATATGGTATTAATTCTGTTGAAGAATGTGCTGAAGTATGTAAGGCAAAGGGCCTTGACATATATAAACTTGTTGAAGGCATCCAGCCAATCTGCTTTGAAAATGCAAAGTGGGCTTACACTGTAGGCTGTGCTATTGCAATCAAGAAGGGCTGTAAGAAGGCAGCTGACGCTGCAGCAGCTATCGGCGAAGGACTTCAGGCTTTCTGTATCCCTGGTTCAGTTGCTGATCAGAGAAAAGTTGGTCTTGGACATGGTAACCTTGGCAAGATGCTTCTTGAAGAAGAAACAGAATGTTTTGCATTCCTTGCTGGTCACGAATCATTTGCAGCTGCAGAAGGTGCTATCGGTATCGCTGAAAAGGCTAACAAGGTTCGTCAGAAACCACTCCGTGTTATTCTTAACGGACTTGGTAAAGACGCAGCTCAGGTTATTGCAAGAATCAACGGTTTTACATACGTTGAAACAGAAATGGATTATTATACAGGCGAAGTTAAGGAAGTATTCCGTAAGGCATATTCTGAAGGACTTCGTGCAAAGGTTAACTGCTACGGCGCTAACGACGTAACAGAAGGCGTTGCAATCATGTGGAAAGAAAACGTTGACGTATCTATCACAGGTAACTCAACTAACCCTACAAGATTCCAGCATCCGGTTGCAGGTACATACAAGAAGGAACGTATTGACGCTGGCAAGAAATACTTCTCAGTAGCTTCAGGCGGCGGTACAGGACGTACACTTCATCCTGATAACATGGCTGCAGGTCCTGCTTCCTACGGTATGACAGATACAATGGGAAGAATGCATTCAGATGCACAGTTCGCAGGTTCTTCATCAGTTCCGGCTCACGTTGAAATGATGGGACTTATCGGCATGGGCAACAACCCGATGGTTGGTGCTACTGTTGCATGTGCAGTTGCAGTTGAGGAGTGCATGAAGTAATTCATAACTCACTTAAATACGTAGCTTTTAACGCCTCCGGTATTTGTATGCCGGGGGCGTTTAATTTTATATAGAAGATATCAGAACATAATTTTTGTATAAAATCTACGCCAGTTCCACATTATTCATGGTTCATGTCCACATATCAGTCAAACTAAAAACAGTCAGTATAATATTCAGATCCGCCTGCAAATCATTTCTTAATACTTTTGAGAACTAAGGAAAAAACATTAAAATCTTCTTCATATAAATTCATAAGATTTATTAAACATAATGACACGATATTTATAGGACCCGATAAAAATAGAATGCAGGTACTGTTTAGCAGTTATGAAAGTTACTTAATGTAATTTTATTAAAATTAAAATAACGAATTAACAAAAACAATATCAAAAACAGGATTGACATGTAATATTCAGTGATGTATTCTATATAGTAAAAAGGTAACAGAATAACAACTGGTTAATGCAATACTTTATAATCCTGATGTAACTGTACCTGCTGCTTAACTTGATGACGGCAAGATAAACGGATCAAATAAACTATGAAAAATATGTTACACAGAATGATTAAGTGATCTGTGACCTGTGGATTATTAAACATAAATATCTTTTGCTCTTATACTAGATCATCCCGGATTTCAGGAATGTGTTAGTTGTACTGATAGTAATGACAATAGAAAGGGAAACAGCATGAACAACGAAGGAACAATTATAAGGCGAACAACAAAAATCGAAGAACTGGAGGGCTGCTATTATAAGATACCGGAGTATGTATATTATAAAATTCCGGTTGAATATCATAAAGAGGTAGTACAGAAGTTTTCATTTAAAAAGCTGCTGACAGCATGTATATCACTTTTCGTCTTTGTAAGCACATTTAAATATCTGATAAATGACGGCTTTCAGATAAACAGTGTCTGTGCCTCGTTTCCGATATTCGTGATATCACTTTTAATTTTTTATTGTAGTGTATCAACAAGCAAGCGATATGTTGCGAAGGATTCGCAGATAATTGAAGCTGAGGTTAAAAACGTAGAAGTTTACAAGCGTGGTCAAGGTTCAGTGGCTTATATAGCCACTCTGTATGTTCCGTCTGTTAATAAAGAAGTTGAAGTAAATTTTGGTCAGTCTGTAACAGCCGGAAGGCAGGTTGTAATAGTCAAAACCCCGAATTACCCTTTATTTATCAAAATGCATGATAACTATGTTCCACAGTATATGTCTGAGGACCGATCCTAAGCAGGCTAAGAGATCTTATACGATTGATTACAGCGGTGGATAATACCGTAGTTTTCATTTAATCGGCTATCTCCCGGCGAATAAACCTTATAGGTTTGGGGACGCAATCAAAAATATCATGCAGTAAATCAGGGCGTCTGAGTTATAAAGTATACTTACGATTACATAGAAACTAATATATAAAGCCGATTCGGAAATTATGTCGAATCGGTTATTATTTTATGTACAGCCATATTGATAACCGAATGTTGAAAGTTTACACATATATATAATTTAAATACAAAAATTAATTAAATATATATTATGGATGTACAAATATGTTTATAATATACAAAATTCATAAACAATATAGGAATAAATTACAAAATATCTTAACTGATATTGAAATATATGGCAAATCGACGTATAATAAATATATACAGTACTGTAAAATAATTAAAAAGGAAGAATAAATATGAAAAAAACTACAAAGCGCCTTTGCGCTGCATTAGTTACTGCTATTTGTGCATTATCGACAATAGGAGCAGCATCAGTAAGCGCTATTACAATAAACACACCGGTCGTACAATCACCTATGAGACAGGACTGGGTTGGCCACGTATATGCCAATCAGGCTTTTAACATTTTCAAAGTACATTATCCTGATAGGTCATACTGGGTTGGCGGCGATCCGCGTTCATGCTTAACAACAAATCCACAGAATAAGCCATCAAACCATTTTATGATTGATGACGTTTTAACGGATGGTTTTTACCAGGCCACTATTAACTATGATTGTACTAAATCCAAGGGATTTGCTTTGAATTGTGCAGCTGAATTCTTTGCAACCAAGTCATTTATGCAGATAGGCAGTTATCATGATCAGAACGGTCATTACAACCCAAGACCAGGTGATGTAACATACCTTTCTGATACAAATACCTGGATCTATGTATGTAAAGAATCAGGCGGTACATACGATTATGCAGAATGCAATAATACTACCTGTCAGGTGCGTTGGAAGACAATGACAGAAGCTCAGCTGATAAGTCGTGGTTCATCAGTAATGCGTCCTATGATGGAAGGAGATATAAACGGAGATTCATATGTTGACCAGACAGATTTAAGCTATATTCAGGATTATATCATGCATGTGAGAAATGGTCTTCCGTTTAACTACAACAATAATTTCTGGAAAGGCGCTGCTGATATAGACAAAAACGGAACAGTAGATCTTGCTGATTCACTTAAGTTAAGTCTTGCATTACAGAATGGCAATAATATGTACTACCTGAAGAGACAGGCTTAGTAAATCAAAACGAGAAAATATACCTTGATTACATAAAACCTGATATATTTAGCCGATCCGGTAAGTATGCCGGATCGGCTGGTTTAATATATTTGCAGATACAGTGTTATGAATATTCAGATGCATCAATATATCTTCTAGGGTGTATGATTTAATTAAAAATAATTATCCCTTTGTAATATTATAATTAATATTGTTGATCATGGGTATTTAATGAGATTGTCAATATAAAAGTTTAATACAGAGACTTATAAAAGAATGAGTAAAATACTCAGATAAATCAAAATACCGCTTTGTAGTTAAAAAATGCAAAGCGGTATTTTTGTTATATATCACATATATAAAAATAATAAATAATAACATCTAATAGATTGACTTATTTTACTAAAAATGTTATAATAAATTCTCCAAATTTTTATAAGATTCGGAAATCACAACTGTATACATCAGTATATTTTATGAAATTTTTAATGAAGGGAACTATTGACAAGTGGAAAATAGTAATACGATTATTGAGTTCGTAACTCAGTGGCGCAGTAATAATAATATTGCTGACTCAGAAGTCCTTACGGAAGAACAGGCAAAGACATTTCTTGCTGATTTTAAGGCACAGCTAAATATTTCAGCATCTGAATCATTGTCTTATATCATTATAAACAGTGATGATCTGTATGCACAGGCGAAGGAAACTGCAGAAAAGATTATTGAAGATAATCCTGATGCAAATGTAAAACTATTGAGTGATGTTCCGGAAATTCAGATAATCAACAGCGTGGAGTTTAAAGAAACTTTATTAGCTGCCGTAGGTGATCAATGGTATGAACGGATCTACTCAGGCAGCATGTCTGACGGAGAAAATAAAGGCTATGCTTTTGACGGATCAATAAGTGTGAAAGATTATACATATCGTGAAGCTTTAAAAAGCAATATGGCAGATGAAGCAGTAGCAGTAGTTTCTGAAGATACTTCGGACAGTATATTCAACAGAACATTATTGTCAGAAATACTTGCGGACGAATCTGTAAAGAAAATCAATTCAGTACCAAAAGATGATATACTTTCAATGGCCGCTTACAGTGTCAGGTATCTTTCATATACAGCAGACGAGGCAGCTGAGTTTGTACAGCAGTATGTGGAATTCCTTTCTACTGCATATACTGAGAATACTCTGGTATCGTTGAAAGAAAATGAAAGCTATTCAGATTATTTTGCACGAGTAAAAGAAAATCAGAGCTATGACAGATATACAAAGATTATAGATTTCCAAAGGGACGTTAATGATTTAAAGAGTGATATTATCTATTTTCTTGGTGAATACGGTCAGTATATTGATAATGAATCTGTTGAAGAACTTTCTCAGATTGCCGGAATCAGAAGCGTTGATATAGACATATATACAAGTGCTATAATAAAAGTATTTGGCGACAGGTACTCTTATACATCTGATTACATAAAAAGATGTGTGGAATCTGTAAAATCACAGATCACCGCAGGTGATGATAAAAAAGAAGACAGTGAAAGTGACAGGATATCCGATGCTGTATCTGATACGAATCCGGATAATAATGACAACAATGATCAGCCGACACAGCCAGACAACAGCAATGAGAAAAATACTGAAACTGGATATCCATCTCAGTCTGAAGTAAGCCATGAGGATACTTCTGATGTGACAGCAGGTACACCTGAAAGTACACATGATGCTACTTCTTCAACAGTAACACCTGAACAGCCTGTAAATACTTCAAACTCTAAAAAAGCTTCCATTACAGCCGTTAGCACTTTGCCAGCCAGTGTAACCGGTACAGGATCAGGCGGAGCACATAATCCAGTCAATACATCACAGACGTCTCCCGGTACATCTGACACTTCATCTCAGAATCCTGATACGGATACAGATGATAGATATTATGATGATGAGCAGGATGTCAATAATATAGCTTCTCAGATAATAACATTCTTTGGAGGCGCGTCCGCTGCAGGTTCGCTATCTGCAGCACTTAATGGTCCTCTGTGTGAATTGTCCAGAGGTGCAGGTCTTGGATTTGTAATTGCAAATGCTATTAGTTCCGGAGAAGATCCTGCAGACGCGGCTGGAAGATATGTATTTGGTACAGTTGCATCCCAGTTTGCTACAAATATTGCTATGGGTGTAGGTTTGGGTACTGCTGCAAACGGTATATTTCTGGGAGGAGTGAGCAATGCAGCAATCGGAGGGATAACAGGAACTACAGCCGGTGCTGCTATAGCTGCAGCCTGTGCTGATCTGCCTGTCGGACTGATTGCGTTAGGCGTTTGTGAAGTGGCGTTTATAGGAAATGTTGCAGGTGAAACGATATTTGACTGTGTTGATGCATGGATGAATGGTGAATCCGCAAATCCATTTAAAGTTTTCGCAGATAATTGGGTGGAAGACTCAGAGGCTATTTTCTTCCCAATATTTGATGCGATAGGTCTTGATAAGCTTATTAACTGGTTTGACAGTTCCAAGACAGCGAGGGTAGTTGTTGATCCGCTTATAGTAGATATTGACGGCGATGGATTTACGATCATTGATAAGGCGAACGGTGTGTACTTTGATAAGGATAATAACGGATACAAGGAACGGATTGACTGGACTTCTGCAGATGCATTTCTGGTTCTTGACCTTAACGAAAACGGAGTAATAGATAATGGGTCAGAGTTATTCGGAGACACTACATACCTTGCTGATGGTACTTATGCCAAGAATGGTTTTGAAGCACTCGCTCAGTACGATGAAAACGGGGATACAATAATAAACAGTGCGGATTCTGTATTTGACAGACTGCTGTTGTGGACTGATGCAAATGCTGATGGTGTATCACAGTCTTCTGAACTTAAAAAGGTAACAGACCTCGGAATTACTTCTTTTTCAACAGTTGCAAATGAAGAAAAAATATCAACAGGTACAGAGGCAGTTATTGACGGAACTTCAGAATTTACGTTCAGTGACGGCTCAAACGGACATTTTGGTGCACTTTGGGCTACATCCAATCTTTATGATACAAAAGAAACAGGTGAAAGTGATATATCACTGAGTTTCAACATAGGTCATATCGGAAACATACCTTCATTGTCTGTTGCCCTTGCAAACGATGACGGTACGTTAAAGGGCTTTATAGATTCATTTAATCAGGCAGTTACCAGTAAAGAAAAAATGGAGTGCCTGGATAACATTTTATATGCAATGACAAATTCGCTTGATATTGCAGCGAATGCAAGAGGCACAAATATTGATGCAAGAAAACTTAATGTTATAGAAACAATGATGGGTGAAAGTTTTGTAGGAGTAAATGGTGCTAATCCAAATTCCACTGCAGCAAACTTACTTAAAAATATCTATAATAATATTTCAGACGCTTACTATACTGCATTTATAAGTCAGTCTGTAAAGCCATATCTGAACTATCTTGTACCGTATGAGACCCAATCAGGAGGCAAAAGCTATTACACAGGTTACCTTTGTTTTGCAGTTGACTATGAGATGAAAAAAAATCCTGATTCAACGATACTGAACGATATCTGCAAATATCTGGTTTATTACGGTATCAACAACGAAATAAATTATGATGTTTTAACATCACTTTCCGGTTATTTTTCATACGATAACAAGTATAAGTCTTCTCTTGATAAACAAATGAATTCACATGGAATATATATCGGTACTAATAGTGATGATATTATCAGGGGTACCGGCAATTCAGATACACTTATCGGAGGCAAGGGAAATGATACGCTGTACGGAGGCTATGCAAACGACACATATATCTTCAATAAAGGAGACGGAGCAGATACTATCAATGAAGAGGGAGTAAACAGTGGATTTGACAAGGTAGTATTCGGGGAAGGAATCAGTAAAGAAGATATAACAGTAACAAGAGACTCAAATGATATGGTTCTGCTCATAGGAAACGAGGGAGACAGTCTGCGAATAACAAGGACCTATACCAACAGCAGTTACCAGGTAGAACAGTTTGAGTTTGCGGATGAATCAGTAGTAAAGCTGGATGAATACCTATCAACAAGTTTGCACATAACAGAAAGCGAAAACGGAGTGATCGGGGATTACGACGGAGGCTACGGAACGAGAAATTCAACACTAATAGGAACAGATAAGGCAGAAACAATATATGGATACAGCGGAGATGATACACTTATCGGAGGCAAGGGAAATGATACGCTGTACGGAGGTTATGCAAACGACACATATATCTTCAATAAAGGAGACGGAGCAGATACTATCAATG
>JAUNSK010000013.1:55864-104845 GCA_030539275.1 Oscillospiraceae bacterium
AAGAGGGAGTAAACAGTGGATTTGACAAGGTAGTATTCGGGGAAGGAATCAGGATAGAGGATATATCACTGACCCGAGACGGAAATGACATGGTACTTTCTATTGGCTCAGATGATGACTCAATCAGGATAATCAGACAGTATACAAACAGCAGTTATCAGGTGGAGAGTTTTGAATTCAGTAACGGAACTATCGCACATACTGATATTTCTTCATCAGAGTTTGTAGTTGATGTGGAAGGCAAACAGGAGGATGCAGTTCAGACAAATGTGGATATTCTGAGTGAGATCTATATGGATGAAAATTCTGCAGCTGATGTTTTTGCAGAAAATAACAGTCTGCTGCCGGCAGATCAATACGAAAGTATCCCGGCTGATGAAGGATTAAATGGAACACCTGATCAGACAGATCTTCAGGTAATGATCCTTACAGAAAATATGTCAGCATTTACTGATAAAGATAATGTATTTGACAGCATGAATATTACTGATTCAACAGATCAGAAAATATCTGATCAGTTATTTGTAAATTCAGCAGTATAATAAAATAAAAAGGGGCAAAAAAACCTCCTCTCAGAAAAGGTAACAGCCATCTCAAATGAGACGGCTGTTACTATTTAAAGGACCCGATCAATAAAGAATAAAGGTACTGTTAAGAAAGTTAATTAATGATCCGTTCTTTATCTCATTCTATAGATTGACAGATCGTTGCTCTTACTTATATAAGCCGGCTGTCAGAAAAATAATTAAGGAGTTTTTACTCTATGAAAAAAATTAAATCCAGAATTGATAAGGATCTTAAAAGGGAGCTTATTTTTGCTGCTGTAATTTTTACTGTTATTACAGGCATACTTCTCAAGACATATACCGGATTTCTCGGAGCTCCGGATCTTGTTTATCTGTCGGAATGTAACAATAAGATCTGGAACTGGTACATACCTCCTGATGATGTTTATGAGGTAAGCGTAGATGATAATTATAAAGACCAAAAAGCTGCGGAATATGCGCTTAAGTACTGTAATAATGTTACTGATCTGAGAATTACGGGAGACTATGATGACTGGTCTATGTTATCAGGGTTAAGAAATGTTGAAAGAATAAGTTTTCATAATACGAACTTCAACGATGTATCTCTGCTTTTTTCATCGGGTCAGCTTAAAAGTCTTATCTTTTGCTGTGATGACACATCAAAGGAGTTTAACTGTGTATCAAGTTATAAAGATCTTCAGCCATTTAAGGATCTTTCATACTTTGGCGTCCGGGGTTATTGTATTGATATCGATCTGCTTGAAACGATCAATCAGTTTGATAATAACGTTTCAGTTTATATAGCAGGCGGTAAATATAATGGAGACATAGAACCAGCACAGACAATATTAGAATCACTTTCTTCAAAGGGGTGGCACGTACAGATAAAGGATTCGGGCATAGATATCACATCAGAGGATCCATAACAATGATCATTATGTTAAACAGGGGATAGGCTTATATGAAAAATGAGAATAAAAATGATATGCAGACTGTTATACTGGCTTTAATATTACCGTTTGTTTATGATGCAAACTTTTATATATTCGGGACAGGATTGATTTTTCTGATAATTCCGGAGCTTATGCTCACATCATCATTGTATTATTTTATTGTTATAAGGACCAGGTCAGGTGATGACTTCAGTGATACCTGGAAAAATCGTAAATTTTTATTTATCATGATACAGATCGTTGAATTAGCAGCGTGTAGTATTTTGGTCGCTCTGACATACACATCTACGTTTATTGTCCGGAAATATGGGGATTATCTTAATTTCATTGGTATAGTTCTGGTATGGGGGATATTTTTTATTCTGACGATGATAGGCGGATGGATACTTAAAGTTTTTTTTAAAACAATCTATAGAACCTTAGCTAAGCTGAAAATTTTATCATAAAAATCTGAAGATATACCTGCATTGATATCGATACATTTATACTATTTTTTAAGGATGCCGGTAAGCCCGGAGGTTTATTGGCGTAATCTGTAATATTTAAAAACATATACCCTGCTGTAATTACAATATTCCATAATTACAGCAGGGTATATGTTTTTTGATCACTGACCGGAAAAGCATACTCAAAAAAGATATTTAACAGTATAGGATCAGCAAAAAAATGTATTTAAGTATACAATAGAATCTGCGTGAATTTCTATAACTAAACCAACGTAGTCTTTATCATCCATTTTTTCTTGTAGGAAGTATAGGCAACCGTATACATAACAGCTGCTTCAATTATAAATCCTATTATCACTTTTGCCGTTATTTCTCCGCCCTGACTGCTGCCGATATACTGACACTGACACAGCGGCAGCCATTTGAGTACAGGTAAAATACCAGTCAGAAATGTCGGGTCTGTCACCATGTTCAACAGGAGTACTTCAATTATTATTCTGGGGAATATGAGGACAAAGCCGGCAGCATTCTTAAATATGAGTACAAGACAAATACAAAATAGAAGAAGCCTTAATAAAATGAAATACAGCAGAATCAGAAATTTTGCTGACTCTGCACCGCCGTCAAATATCATCAGAAGTACGCTAACCGGTACAAAATAAAATACAGTTGCATATGATGAATACACTGCTAGTCTGCTCAGAATAATTGCGTGATCTGATCTGCCGTCCATGATCTCATAGTATGCGGTACGGTTCTGATAATGAGTTCCTATGGCAGCAGATGCAGCAATGGATACAAACATCATTCCTGTAGGTGATCCGGCAGACAGTGATGCCCGGTCAAAGCATAAAATCCCGTTGACAAATGAAAACAAAACACCTGTGAGAAATGCCGCTGTCAGCAGTTTAAACATTGAACCGGAATGCCTTAATCTGAACCATTCAGCTTTGATAAGATCAGTCATTTGAACCACCTGCCTTTTCAAGATAATAATCCTCCAGATTTTTTCCTTCTTCGCAGATCCGTGTAATTACAAGACCGTTATCGGTAATGGCCTTTGAGATCTTTTCGATCTGGTCCAGGTGTCCCGGAATCTTAATTTCTTCACCGTGCAGAACCTTATAGTCATGTATTGAAAGCTTATTTTCAAGCAGTGCAGATGTACGGTTTATGTCAGTTGTTTTAAGACTTATGTGGCTGCGGCACTTAAACATAAGCTCAGGGGCACTGATGTTTTCAATGAGTCTGCCGTGACTGATGATGGAAAAGTCGGTACACAGTTCTGATAGTTCAGAGAGCATATGACTTGAAATAAGTATTGTCACACTATGCTCCTCTGACAGTCTTTTCAAAATATGTCTTATCTCAACTATTCCCTCAGGATCAAGACCGTTTACAGGTTCGTCAAGTACAAGTACTTCAGGTTTTGTAAGCAGAGCCAGTGCAATTCCAAGACGCTGGCGCATACCGAGTGAATACTTTTCACATTTCTTCTTACCGGTGTTATTCAGACCTACCAGGTCTAGAACTTCTCCGATACGTCTGATGTCAGGATAACCGCGTACAAAGCTCAGATATGCAAGGTTATCATATGCGTTCATCTGAGGGTCAACTATAGGTGCTTCTATCATGAAGCTCATACGACTGCGGTGACTGTCAAGATCACCAGAATCAAAAAAACTGAGTTCTCCTTCTGACTGGAAAATGAGACCGGCAAGTATTTTCATTATTGTTGTCTTGCCTGCTCCGTTTGGTCCGATAAGACCGCAGATGTGACCCTTTTCAATGTTCAGACTGAAATTGTCAACAACTGTAGTCTTACCGTATGATTTGCTTATTCTATTTATATTGATAACACTCATAATAGTATCATCCTTTCTTTACATTATTGTAAAATATCATAGTAAAGAAAATGTTAACTGTAAGGTTAAAAAAGGTTAATTATTATCCCGGGATTACATTGATTTTTATAAGTTATCTTAATAATATAGCCTGTAGTGCAAAATGTCAATGCGGGATAAACGGACGCAGCGTATGATACCGGTCAGATCTGAATAAAATAGTGCCCACAGTACAGGTATAACATGCCTGATGTGTCTGTCCGTGTAAGAATCATATGAAATGAGTGCATAAATATAATTCTATTGACAGACAAAAGCAAAAATGATAAAATTAAAAATGATATTGCAAAATAAAGATCGGATGGTGTTATTTTTTGAAGTTTTTTGATGTTTCACAGGATATTGACCTTAATTATATGTTCAGTAAAGTAAGCACATTTATTTCCGAAAAAGATAAACACAAACCAATTGCACACTATAAAACAACTCAGTCTGACATAGAAAAATCCGGAGAAAAAAAGAAAAATGGCTGATATAAGCATAGAACCGCTTTACAGGATATTTGACGAGTGTTTTCCTGAAATCAGTATTACACTCAGTGCATTTGAGACAATGCTCAGTCATAAAAGCAGCTTTCTGATTACTGAACGTTTAAATGATGAGATAATCGGATTCAGTGCTGTCAGAGACAATTCGGTTATTCTGATATGTGTTGCGCCCGGTCATCAGTATCACGGGATCGGGACTAAGCTTCTTCATGACAGTGAGACATTTATCAGTAAGTCCGGATATAAGTCGGTTATTCTTGGACGCGATCCTTCATGTTTTTTCATGGGTGCAGTCATAGATAATTTTTCTCATCGCTTCTTCATGAAGCATGGGTATTATGCATTAAACGGATGCCTTTGCATGTGGGCTGATCTGAGCACAGCATCATTTTCAAAAGTCAGTGAATCGCTGCTTTCGGGTGATATCGTCCGTTTTGAACTGGACAATTTTGATGACACCGATCTTGAATACACAGTAAATGCGGTTGAACCTAAATGGCTGAGACTCTACAGAGCGCCGGGTCATATAATAACAGCAAGGACAGATGATCATATAGTGGGTTTTTCATGCATAAGCTTGTATACTCCGACACTTCTCTCATCATCAGACGGATTATCCGGTTCGATTGACTATGTGGGTGTTCTTCCGGAGTACAGAAACAGAGGTATTGGCAGAAGACTGATCGAAAATTCTATGAGATTTCAGAAAGAATCCGGATGTGAGAGTGCATTTATAAGATACACCTCACTGGATGAATGGTACCGCAAATGCGGTTTTGAAGAATTTATATGGTACTGGCTTGGAGAGAAGCAGATATAGCGGTCTTAAAAAGTCAATACAAATTATGAAAGGTTGCAGTGATTTGAAGAAAAGGTATTTTGTATATGTATTATCCGCTTTGTCGGTCCTGGGTATTGTTTCATATTCTGCATATGAGTATCTGAGTGAACCGCAAAACGAGGAATATTCTCTGGTAACACATAATATGAACTTCGACATTTCAGAAAACTCAGCAATTGAAGCGTCAGATACATTAATACAGTCGTACAGCATTTCTGATTTTGAACAGATTCTGCAGGAACCTGAGCTTCCGACAGGATGCGAGGTCACATCACTGACTATGGTTCTGACACATCTGGGATTTGATGTGTCAAAGGTTGATATTGCACAAAAATATCTGCCTAAACAGGAACTTGACAGAAACGAGGATAATGAATTGTTCGGTCCTGATTTCCGGAATACATTCGCAGGAAATCCTGAGGATGATGTGTCATTCGGCTGTCTTGCACCGTGTATTGCTCAGACGGCTGATAAATACATAAAATCACAAAAATCTGATTATGAAGCAAAAGACATAACGGGAACAGCTTTTTATGATCTGTTTGAATATATATCAGAAAACAAACCGGTAATTATATGGTCAACGCAGAAACTCAAAAAACCGGAATACATAACATCATGGAAAATATATGAGACCCAGGAAACGATGACGTGGCCGACAAATGAACACTGTGTTGTGCTTACAGGATATGATTATACAAATAACACAGTACAGATAAATGATCCGCTTGAGGGAAAAGTCACTCTTGAAATGGAAAAAGTAAAACAGAGATATGACCAGATAGGCAGAAATGCTGTTATCATATCTGATTAAAATATACATATAAAACGACAGAAAAGGGGAACGTTTAATGAGTAATCTCAGCAAACTGAAAAAACAAACGGCAGTCTTTTTATCCTGCGCAATAGCGGCAAATTTAATGTTTACAGGAAAAATACCAAAGGCAGAGGCGGCTATTGATCCTGAGCATGCGGTCAATGATTCACTTAATGAGCTGGAGCAGACAGTAATTGACTATATATTTCTCAAAAATTATATAGCCAAAAATATTACAATCAATGGAGATCTCAAGATCTCACTTGACTATAACAAAGACGGTACAGTGAATGTTCTTGATCTTAACCGTGCAAAGCAGAAGCTTCTTGATCTGGCAAAGATCCCGGTTACGACAACGACTACACCTGTTGTTACGACTCATGAGGTGGTTACTACAACGACACCTGCTGTTACGACAGCTCCTGTGACAACCACCAAAATTACAACTACTGCACCGCAAACCACATCAGCAAAGCCAGTTACAACCACACAGGCACCGGGAGGTCTCAGGGTTGGAGACACTGTAAGCTATACCGGTAAGGCATATGCATATGCAAGCGGTGACGGCAATACTGTAAATGTTTCAGGACAGTTTGTTATAACTGATATTCTTCCGAATGAAAATCTGCCATACAGAGTTCAACTTAAAAATACAGGCTGGGTTTCATACAGCGACGTACTTAAAGCAAATCCTCAGATAACTACTGTAGCGACACAGCAGACTACAGTGGTACCGGCTGTGCTGAAAGTCGGTGATACTGTAAAGTATACCGGAAAGGCTTACTACTATGCGAGCGGTGAAGGTAAAAATGTTGATGTATCAGGTTCTTACAAGGTATCCGCTATACTGACTGACAATAAATATCCGTACCGTGTCCAGCTTGATAATGTAGGCTGGGTCGCATATGCAGATATCATGAAGTATAATCCTCAGGTACTGGATACGGCCCCGGCAGTTACTACAACAACTACAGCAGCTCCTTTGGCAGCTGTAATCAAGGCCGGAGACAAAGTAAAGTTTTCCGGAAAAGCATATTATACTGCGACAGGAGGTACATCAGTTGATATAACAGGTACTTTTGAAGTAGCAAGCGTTGCTACAGGCAGTGATTACAAATATACCATACAGCTTAAAAATGTTGGCTGGGTCTCATATAATGAGGTAGTAAGCCAGAATCCTCTTCTTTATCCGACTGCATCAACGGTTACAACAAAAGCACCGGTGACTACTACATCAGTAACGACAACAACAGCCCCGGCAAAAGTAACCTTCAAGGCCGGAGACAAGGTAAAGTACAGCGGAAAAGCGTACTACACAGCTGACGGAGGCAGTTCGGTTGATGTATCCGGAACGTATGAGATCTCGAGTGTACTGACGGGAACGAATTACAAGTACACAGTACAGCTCAAGGGAGCAGGATGGGTATCGCTGGCAGACCTTGAAAAGGCAAATCAGCCTTCAGTGACTACAACAACACCAAAAGTAACAACAACTACAACTACGATAACAACAGTACCGGTCTCACCGGCAAAGATAACCTTTAAGGCCGGAGACAAGGTAAAGTACAGCGGAAAAGCGTACTATACAGCAGACGGAGGCAGCTCGGTAGATATATCCGGAACATATGAGATCTCGAGTGTACTTACAGGAACGAATAACAAGTATACAGTACAGCTCAAGGGAGCAGGCTGGGTATCATCAGCAGATCTTGAGAAAGCAAATCAGCCGGCAGTAACAACAACGACTACAACAGCCCCGGCAAAGATAACCTTCAAGGCAGGAGACAAGGTAAAGTACAGCGGAAAAGCGTACTACACAGCAGACGGAGGCAGCTCAGTAGATGTATCCGGAACATATGAGATCTCGGGTGTACTGACGGGAACGAACAACAAGTACACAGTACAGCTCAAGGGAGCAGGCTGGGTATCGTTGGCAGACCTTGAAAAGGCAAATCAGCCGGCAGTAACGACAACAACACCAAAAGTAACAACAACGACTACAACAACAGCCCCGGCAAAGATAGCTTTCAAGGCCGGAGACAAGGTAAAGTACAGTGGAAAAGCGTACTATACAGCAGACGGAGGCAGCTCGGTAGATGTATCCGGAACATATGAGATCTCAAGTGTACTGACAGGAACAAACTACAAGTATACAGTACAGCTCAAGGGAGCAGGCTGGGTATCACTGGCAGACCTTGAAAAAGCAAATCAGCCGGCAGCAACGACAACAGCTACTGTTAAAACAGACATTAAAACTTTAGACGGCAAAACCTTCAGACTTAAGAATTCAGCAAGCGGCAAATATATTACCGTTGACTCAGGCAGTGATAAGGACAGAGCAAATGTATATCAGAAATCACTTGCAACAGATAAGAGTCAGATGTTTACTCTTAAGCTGTATGGTACAAGTGAATGCTTCAGAATGTTTGCATGCTGCTCAACAAGCGGACGTGTTCTCGACATAGTTAAGAATTCAGCTGAAAGCATTGCATCAGGATGCAATGTTCAGATATATTCAAGCGTTGATCCGCAGGCTCAGACATGGGATATAATTGATGCCGGAAACGGTCAATACAAGATCCTCGTGAACAGTTCAAGCAAATATGCCCTTACAGCACAGGGTACCGGTGATGGAAGTCAGACCGGCAAAACAAGTACTTCTGCAGGAAATATATATATTTCTGATTATACAGGTGCTCAGAATCAGCTCTGGACACTTGAAGAATGCAAATAAAAACTATAAAACAACAATAAACGAAGGAATGCAGGTATTAATCGTACCTGCATTTTTTGCTGCATCATTTTATGTTGACTCAAATAAATATTTATGGTATAATAATGAAAATAAAACAATATAAAGGAGACGGAGAGAATGTTTAAATTTATTATTATAGCTTTACTTTTGAGTGCATTGCTGGTTCCTTCTATGATGGGCTATGTCAAAAAGGCAAATCTCACTATCGAAAATAAAACTCCTGACAAGGTTGAAACTATGGACAGTACTATAGATAATAATATTACCCAGATAGATCAGGATATAGTATTTATCAAGTCATACTCAAACTGGGCAAGCGGATATCAGTACAATGGAAGCTTTGTAGACAAAAACGGAAATGTTTATGAATTTGATTTCTCAGATAAAGACGAGAATATAACATGCGAGCAGCTGCTTGATGAAATGACAAATATTATGAATTCAACTACAGATAAAGTATCTAAGTTCGGTGCATATGAAATGAATTATATGTATGAACTTCTGCAGAAAGTTGATGAAAATGCTGAATTTACTGAAAAAAGTGAAGCATGTGATTACGGTCAGGTGAGCTTGTATGGCATAAGATATGACTCAGACGGTAAACCATATAAGGTCCTTATAAATTCATATGGTGATGTCAGAAGAGAGCCTCTGGACAAAGACGCCCAGAAGCTCAGCAAATGTTTTGGATCTGACAAAAATCTGTAAGCATATTGAAGGTTCTACTATCGAAGGATCATATACCAACCAGCTGACTTGGGGCTGGAAAAGTAATAATTATAAAGATTTATTAAAAAAGACTGTATCAGATACGTTTTATAATGTATCTGATACAGTCTTTAATTTTTATTCAGTCAGGCTTCTGAAAACTCTTCCTTGCCGGCTCCGCAAACCGGACAAACCCAGTCATCCGGGAGATCTTTAAATGCTGTACCTGGTGCAACTCCATTGTCAGGATCGCCAGCTTCAGGATCGTACTCATAGCCGCATGGATCACAGATATACTTTTTCATAATATATTCCTCCGGTTTCTGTTATAATTATCTATTTGAAAGAACGCTTTTACTGATATTATCAGCCAGTGCGTCCAGACTGTCAGTTTCATTATCCTTCATTGAGGACTTAATTGTAATTGTTCCATCAAGGATTGTAACATTTTTAAGCTGTGAAAGAATTTCTGTCATCAGTTTACCTGAAGTCGGAGCCCAGGAACCGTTCTGAATAACAGCAGCTGTTCGGTTCTGAAGATTGTGTGCTTTCAGATCCATGAGCAGATTCTCCATGCTTGTGAAAATCCCTGCATTGTATGTTGTTGAAGCAAAAACAAGATGACTGTATTTAAAGCAGTCGGATACGATATATGACGGATGAGTTACAGAAACATCATACATCTGTATATTCTTTATTCCCTTGTCGGCAAGCCTGAAAGCAAGAGCTTCCGCAACAGTTTTAGTATTACCGTAAACTGAGGCATATGCAATAAGAACTGAATTTTCTTCAGGAGTATAAGTACTCCATTTCTGATATTTATCTACAAACCAGCCAATATTTTCTCTGAATACAGGACCATGCAGAGGACAGATCATGCTGATTTCAAGCGAAGAGGCTTTTTTAAGAAGTGCCTGGACCTGAGGACCGTATTTTCCTACGATGTTTGTGTAGTATCTTCTGGCGTCATCGATCCAGTGAGTCTCAAAATCAAGTTCGTCTGCAAAAATATTTCCGTTTAATGCACCGAATGTACCGAATGCATCGGCTGAGAAAAGTATCTTATCTGTAAGATCATATGTTACCATAACCTCAGGCCAGTGCACCATAGGTGCCATAACAAAAGTAAATTCGTGTCTGCCTGAAGAAAATGTGTCGTTTTCCTTTACTGTAATAACACGTGAATCTATATCAAAGTCAAAGAACTGTTTTATCATTCTGACCGTTTTGTCATTGCAGACAATTTTCAGATCAGGATAGATCATAACTGCCTGACGAATAGATGCGCAGTGATCAGGTTCCATATGGTTTATAACAAGATAATCAAGACTACGGCCGTCAAGAACATGAGCTATATTATCAAAGAAAATATCACTTATTGAATGATCAACTGTATCAAACAGAACAGTTTTTTCGTCTATAAGAAGATATGAGTTATATGAAACCCCGTTTGGAACAGGAAAAGCATTTTCAAACAGTGCGATCCTTCTGTCAGATCCGCCAACCCAGTATAGATCGCTGTTTATTTTTTTAACACAATACATTTAATTACCTCTTGTTTCTGTAGTTATTTCTCGGTTGATTTATTGTTACTATTGTACTATAATTAACATAGTAAGTCTGTTGTAAAAACAACAGAAAGGAAGAAAAAATATGAAGAATAAAATTGATATTCTTAAAAGATCATCTTTATTTTCAGATATCGGTTGTTCTGATCTGAAAAAGATGCTTGTTTGTCTGTCTGCATATGAAAAAACATATATCAGAGATCAATATGTACGTACAGCTGATGAAAAACAGGAAGATGTCGGTATTGTAGTATCAGGAAGTGTAAATATAGTTACAGAAGATTACTGGGGCAACCGGGCTATTTTTGCAAATATTTCAGAAGGTGAGATCTTTGGCGAGGAGCAGTCATGTACTGATTTTAACCCTGGACTGCTGAGTGTAGTATCTGCTGAAAAAACTGAAATTATGTTTGTCAATTACAAAAAGCTGATGACTACATGTACTACAGCATGTATTTATCATTCACAGCTTATACGCAATCTGATAAAAATTCTGGCCGGGAAAAATCTTATGCTTACACAGAAAATAGAGCATATGGTCAAAAAGACAACAAGGGAAAAGCTGATGTCTTATTTTTCTCAGCAGGCAAAGGATTCCGGGTCAGGCAGTTTTACGATCCCGTTCAACAGGCAGGAGCTTGCAGATTATCTATCTGTTGACAGAAGTGCTATGTCAGCTGAGCTGTCAAAACTCAGAAAAGATGGTATTATTGAATTCAATAAGAACAGTTTTACACTTATAAAAAAAACAACAGACGACAATGGTTTGTAAAAAATCTGTCGTCTGTTGTTTTTTTAGTCGTCAAGCAGTTCAGAAAGAAGCTGTGTTACATATTCTCTTGTAAACCTGTTGCATTCATTAATAATGAAACCCATTCTTCCAACAAGATTTATTTTATTATCAGAATCACAGTATTTTTGTATTTCAGTCATCATCTCATCGCTCTGTTTTCTGAGAACCTCAGAAGCAACTTTATCAGACAATAACTTTACTTTTTCCTTGTCCATAGTATTCTCCTTTCATAATTTTTAATAAAATTATATCATATAACGAGGCATATAACAAGTCTAAAATCATGACGTTTGTCATAAAAATCAGAAATAGTTGTTATCATAATAAAAATGTATCATCAAAGTTGATTTAAGTACTATTGATTTCATACAATCCTTATGGTATAATATTATTGATTTTTACAAAAAAATCAGTAACATAATTTTTAATACAGATAAGCTTTTTTATAACATTATTTATTATAAAAATATACCTATAAAATCCCGTATGAAGGGAAAGATAATACAGAAATTGGTGGTAGTCAAATGCTTGTAAGCATGAACAGGGTAAGTAAAATTTACAACGGCAATCCTGTACTGCAGGATGTTGACCTTACAATTGAGAATAATGACAGGATCGGTCTTGTCGGTGTAAACGGATGCGGAAAAACCACGCTGCTGCGTATTCTGACTGGCAGGGAAGAATCAGATGCAGCTACAGAGCGTGACGGCATCGTATCACTTACACCTCAGACAAATATCGGCTATCTCGAACAGATGGGTGCTCTTGATAACGACAATACAGTAATTGCCGAGATGAAGAGTGTTTTCGGGGAGCTTAACAAAACATCTGACAGGATGAAGGAACTCGAAAAAATGATGAGTGAGAACGACAGCAATTATGATCTTCTCAGTGAGGAGTATGCAAGGCTTTCATCATTTTATGAAGCAAATGACGGTTATACAATAAAAGTGAGGATAAAGACTATACTTAACGGTATGGGTTTTGGTGAAGAACTGTTTGACAGAATAATCTCGAGCTTTTCAGGAGGAGAGAAGACAAGGCTTGCTATAGCAAAGCTGCTTCTTGAAAATCCTAATCTGCTTATACTCGATGAACCGACAAACCATCTCGATTTCAAGACAGTAATGTGGCTTGAGGATTATCTGAGCGGGTATAATGGTGCATTGCTTATAGTGTCACATGACAGGTACTTTCTTGACAAAATTGTAACCAGCGTATGTGAGATCGAGCATGGACGACTGACACGATACAAGGGCAACTATACTTCATTTGTTAAACTCAAGGATGAACAGGTTACCAGACAGCAAAAGGAATATGAGATCCAGCAGAAGGAAATTGCAAAGATGGAGGACTATGTAGCCAGAAACCTGGTACGTGCTTCTACATCAAAAAGTGCAAAGAGCAGAGTCAAAGCGCTTGAAAAAATGGACAGGGTCGAAAAACCTGACACATATCACAAGGCTTCAAAGATCTCATTTACTTTTGGAATTGACCCTCCTTTTGATCTGCTCAAGGTAAAGGATATAGACGTAAGCGTAGGACTGAGTGATAATCGCAAGACTCTTGTTGATTCCCTGTCGTTTGAGGTCAAGAGAGGTGAAAAGCTTGCCATTATCGGTGATAACGGTATAGGCAAATCAACACTGCTCAAGGTCCTTCAGGAAAAGCTTCCGCATAAGGGAAAAGTTCTGTGGGCTGCAAATGTCAAGATCTCATATTTCGATCAGGAAGCAGCCAATATAAATAAATCAAATACTATTTTTGAAGAAATTCATTCAAGATATCCGCTCCTTACGGACCTTGATGTCAGGAATCTTCTTGGTAAAGTACGGATTACAGGAGAAAACGTATTTAAACAGGCAGGTGTCGTAAGCGGCGGCGAGAGATGCAAGCTCTGTTTTGCAATAATGATGATGGAACATGCAAATGTACTTATCATGGACGAGCCGACAAACCATCTCGACCTGCAGACAAAAGAAGTACTTGAAAAGGCACTGAGTGAATATGAAGGTACAATAATATTTGTATCGCATGACAGATACTTCCTCAACAGGATCGCAACACGCATTATTGAGATAACTGCTGACTCAACAGAGAGCTTCAGCGGTGGTTTTGATGATTATCTCAGTGTTAAAAAGGCACGCGAACTGCAGGCTGCCGAAGAGGAAAACAAGCTTAAAGCTGAAGCTTTGAGACAGCAGCAGGAACAGAAAAATGAAAGAGCGTTTAAAAGCCGTGAACAGAGAAATAAGGATGCAAAGAAAAGAATCCGTATCAGGGAACTTGAGGCTCAGATGGAGGATCTGCAGAAAGAACTTGATGAACTTCAGGAGGAGATCCTCGGTGAAGAAGTTTACAGTGATTTCGCTCTTATGAGCGAGAAGTGTACAAGGATCGACAGCATCAAGAATGAAATGAATGAAAAATTTGACGAATGGGCTGAACTTTCCGAATAGTAAAGCATTTGAAAGGAAAATAAATAATGGAGATTAACAAGATTCTGGCACAGGAGTTTAAACTCAGACAGGACCAGATCGATAATACAATAGCGCTTTTTGATGACTCAAAAACAATTCCTTTTGTAGCCAGATACCGTAAGGAGGCTACAGGTTCGCTTGATGACCAGATCCTGAGGGATATTTTTGACAGAATGACATATCTCAGAAATCTTGAGAAAAGAAAACAGGAGATCATATCTCTTATTGATGAGCAGGGAAAGCTTACTGACGAAATATCTTTAAGCGTTCTGAATGCAGCAACACTCGTTGAAGCAGAGGATATTTACAGACCGTTCAAGCCAAAGCGTAAAACGAGGGCATCTGTTGCAAAGGAAAGAGGTCTTGCACCACTTGCAGATTCAATTCTTGAGCAGAACAGGGCATGTGACCCTGAAAATGAAGCGCAAAAATATATAAACGAAGAAAAAGAGATAAAAACTGCGTCAGATGCCATCAACGGTGCTATGGATATCATAGCTGAGGCAATATCAGATGATGCAGATCTGAGAAAACAGCTCAGATCGTATTTCATGAAGTACGGCGTTCTGACATCAAAGGCCGCGGACGAGAATACAGAAAGTGTATATGAAAACTATTATGACTTTTCTCAGCCTGTTGCAAAGGCAGCAAATCACCGCATCCTTGCGCTGGACAGAGGAGAAAACGAAGGAATATTAAAGGTAAGCATAGCATCTCCTGATGAAACTCCGGTTGCTATGACGGTAAACAGGTACTGTAAAAATGAAGGTGCATGTGCACAGCTTGTTGAACTGGCAGCACAGGACAGCTATAAACGTCTTATCTTCCCTGCAATAGAAAGAGAAATACGTTCGGCACTTACTCTCAGGGCTGATGAGGATGCTATAAAAGTATTTGCTGAAAACCTGAGACAGCTTCTTCTTCAGCCTCCTATAAAAAATACTGTAACTCTGGGACTTGACCCGGGTTTCCGTACAGGCTGCAAGGTTGCAGTTGTTGATCATACAGGCAAGGTGCTGTACACAGATGTTGTTCATATTTCAATGGGTTCAAAGGATTATATTGCCCGGGAATCAGAAAAGCTTAAGAGAATAATCCAGTCTCATAAGGTCAATACAATTGCAATAGGAAACGGCACAGCGTCAAGGGAAAGTGAAGCAGTGGTTGCCGATATTATTAAAAACATACCTGAAAAGGTAAGCTATATGGTAGTAAGTGAAGCAGGTGCATCTGTTTACTCAGCATCAAAGCTTGCTGCTGAAGAATTCCCGGAATACGATGTTTCACTCAGAAGTGCAGTATCAATAGCAAGACGTCTTCAGGATCCCCTTGCAGAACTTGTTAAGATCGATCCTAAGGCTATCGGCGTTGGTCAGTATCAGCACGATATGCCTAAGGCAAGAATGAGTGAAGCACTCGGCGGGGTCGTTGAGGCATGCGTAAACTCAGTCGGAGTTGATCTTAATACATCCTCTCATTCACTTCTTTCGTATGTTGCAGGAATTAATTCTGCAATAGCTAAAAATATCGTAACGTACAGAGAAGAAAACGGTGCATTTACTGACAGAAAACAGCTGCTTAAGGTACCTAAACTCGGCAAGAAGGCATTTGAGCAGTGTGCAGGATTTTTAAGAGTCAGAAATGCAAAAAATCCTCTTGATAATACGGCCGTTCATCCTGAAAGCTATGAGAGCACAATGAAACTTATAGATGAATGCGGATTCACCCTTGCAGATATTTCAGAGGGAAGGGCATCTGATATCAAGACACGCGCATCAAAGATCGGCATTAAATCTATCAGCGACAGCCTGGGTGTAGGTGTTCCGACACTCAATGATATAATTTCAGAGCTTCAGAAGCCCGGACGTGATCTGCGTGACGAGCTTCCTGCGCCGATCATGAGAAGCGGTGATATCATGGAGATAAAGGATCTCAGAGAGGGAATGGAGCTTGTAGGTACAGTAAGAAATGTTATTGATTTCGGTGCATTTGTTGATATCGGTGTTCATGAGGACGGACTGGTCCACATTTCACAGATATGTGACAGATATATAAAGCATCCTCTTGAGGCCGTAAAGGTCGGTCAGGTTGTAAAGGTCAGGGTTATCGGTGTTGATGTCAGGAAAAAAAGGATTTCACTTACTATGAAAGTATGATGAATATAACAACAAAACGAAAAGGGGTAAAGACATGTCATTAAAGGTGAAAAATCTCTCCAAAAAATATGGTGAGAAGACGGTAGTGGACAATTTAAACTTCGAAATCAATGAGCCGGGCGTATATGCCCTGCTCGGAACTAATGGTGCCGGCAAAACTACATCGATCCGTATGATACTCGGAATGCTTTCGCATGACAGCGGCGAAATACTATGGAAGGACAAGCCGCTTGATGCTGTAGCATGCAACGTCGGATATCTTGCAGAAGAGAGAGGTCTGTATCCGAAGTATTCACTTATGGACCAGCTGATGTACTTTGCAAAGCTTCGTGGTGTGTCAAAAGCTGCAGCACTTGAGAGAATCAAATACTGGTCAGCAAGATTTGAGGTAGATGAGTACATATATCCATCAAAATCAAGCCGGGGAAAGAAAGTACCTCCGAAAAAGCCTGAACAGCTTTCAAAGGGAAACCAGCAGAAGATACAGCTGATATCGGCACTGATTTCTGATCCTGAACTGCTTATTCTTGATGAGCCTCTGAGCGGACTTGACCCTGTAAATACTGACCTTTTCAAGTCAGTAATATATGAGCAGATAGAAAAGAAAAAATTTCTTATCATGTCAAGCCATCAGATGCCGACAGTAGAGGAGTTCTGTACTGATATTACTATCCTCAATAAGAGCAAGACAGTTCTTCAGGGAAATCTTAATGAGATAAAAAAAGGTTACGGAAGAGTCCATCTGTTTATAAAGTGTGAGGAGAATATAGAGGATCTTATTACAGGCTGTAATATAGAACTGATAAAAAGAAAGGAAAGTGAATATCACCTCAAGGTTACAGGCGAGGAACAGGCCAATGAGCTGCTTAACAGAATAATTGCTAAGAAGATCATGCTCATCAAGTTTGAACTTCGTGAACCTTCACTGCACGAAATCTTTGTAGAAAAGGTTGGTGGAGATAATGAAGAAAAGTAATCTTGACGGCTGGCAGAAGGTTTTTTCATTTACCTTTGTTCAGCACTATAAAAGCAAAAGTGTAATAGTATTTCTGGTACTTGTTATTTTACTGGCTGTTTTATCAGGACCTCTGATGTCAATGATCATCGGAAATTCAAGTGCAATTTCTGATAAGATCTCAGACTTTACCGAATGCAAGATCGAACAGGTATATGTGAAGAATGAAACAGATATGGACGTAGAACTGTCAGGTCTTACCGAGGGGCGTGCATATTATAAGAGCGTTTCTTTTGTAAAAACAGATGATGATCTGGATACTCTGTTTGAAAAATTCAAAAATGATGAAAAAGCAAACGTTAATCTTATTCTTGATATAAAGCTTAATGATAAAAAAGATAAATACAACTGCGTATTCTATAAAACACAGGATTCAAAGGTCAGTGAAACTGCCCTGTCAACTTTCACTGAAGAGCTGACTGATTACTTTGACCAGCAGCGTATGAAAAACGAAGATCTTTCTGATGAAGATATTAAGCTGATCAATTCGTCATGTGATGTTGAGGTAACTGAAATAGCTTCACTTGACAAAAATGACGGCGGCGTTGATCCGCTCTCTATGACTATAGTAATTTTTTACGCATGCATAGTAATGATGATAGTTCTGATATCAAGTCAGCAGATCGCTGCAAGTATTGTAATAGAAAAATCATCAAAGGTAATGGAAACTCTGCTGCTCAGCGCAAGACCGCTCGCTATTGTAGTAGGAAAAATAATGGCGACTGTTGCTACGATGCTGTGCAACTGTATATTGCTGATAATCTCTGTGCTGATTTCAGGAGTCATCACCTCAGCACTTAATATGAACAAAATGACAGACAGTGCTGCACAGCTTATACAGAGTACTTCAAGTATTGACAGCGAAAATGTTTCAGATCTTTCGTCATCTCTTGTAAATTCATCAGGTGACCTTAATATAGGCAGAATAGCTGCAGGAGTTGTAATAATTATTATAACAACAATAATGGGTTACTTTATGTATGCCGCTATCGCAGGAATCACTGGTGCTGCATGTTCATCAGTAGAAGATCTCAGCAATGGATCTGCATTTATCTCTATAATGAGCGTACTCAGCCTTTATGCATGCATGGCAGTAGATATCGTAAACAATCCCGTATTTACTAAAATAACATACATATTCCCGTTCACAGCTATGTTTATAGTACCTGTACACTTTATGCTGGGTAAGGCAGGATTTGTATATGTCCTTATCATGTGGGCAATTCTTGCGGCATTGATTGTTTTTCTCTACAGGTTTACAGCGAGGGTATATCAGTCACTCGTACTTTACAGCGGAACAAGACTGAAACTCGGTGCACTTATAGGAATTTCAAAAAATGCAGGAAAGAAGGTGTGAGAGTATGAAAAACGTTTTTCAGTTTACACTTTCACAGCAGTTGAAAAAGAAGTCATTTACTGTAACAACGGTTCTTATTGCTGTGATCCTGTTTGTTCTGTCAGCCGGTACTATCACAGCAGTTGATCTGATAAGATCACCGGAGGAAAAGTCACAGATAGACTATGTATATGTTCTTGATGAAAGCCGTATAGGATGTGATGACTACAATATTGTTGCGCAGTCTGATAACGTACTTTACAAGGACGTCGAGTTTATAAATGCACAGGGAAGTGTCGAGGAATGTGCAGAGCAGGCAGCAAAGAAGAGTCCGAATGCAGTTGTTATGTATGTCAGTGACGATAAGGAAGCAATATCAATAAAAATGATCATTCCCGAGGAGTCACAGATAGAAAAAAAGATGGCTAAAAATCTCGGCAACTATGTAAGCAGCAATATGAAGTTTGTTTACTATGATAAACTCGGACTTGATGATAGTCAGGTTTCAGAGCTTCTGCGCAAAACAGACAGTTCTGTTGTTGAAATAGGCGGAGAGGAAAAAGGAATAGAGGAGACCATAATAAAGATGGCGGCTCCTGCGGCAATGAGCTTTATCCTCTATATTATGCTTGCGTTTTATGGTCAGTTGATCGGTCAGTGTCTTGTACTTGAGAAAAACTCAAAGCTTATTGAAAATCTGCTGATTATGGTTAAGCCAAACGATGTTATTTTCGGAAAGCTTATCGCTGTATGTCTTTGTGCGGTTATGCAGTTTATGTTCTGGATAGTGTCACTCACAGCGGGAATAACAACAGGAGTACTGATCTCAAAATCGATGAGTTCTGCTGCTGACAGCGCAGGACAGATAATATCAGATGTTCTTGAAAAGTTTGCGCAGGCAGGATCATTTTCACCATTGGCAATAGTACTTGCTGTCATATCGCTTGTGCTTGGATTTGTATTTTTCAGTGCACTTGCAGGTCTGTTCGGATCATTTGCAAATAAGTCAGAAGAGGTACCGGAGGCTATAGGAACATACATGATGTGTGTTGTATTCGGATGGATATTCTCATATATGTGTTCACTCAACGGCAGTGTAAGTACACTGAGAACACTCAGACTTATTCCGATATCGTCACCATTTATAGTTCCGGCTGATATCCTCATCGGAAATATGTCTGTCGGCAGCTGCCTGTTAAGTATAGGCATACTTCTGATATCAAGCATCATAGTAATTGCCCTTGCGTCAAAAGTATATTTTGTACTCGTTCTTTACAGAGGCTCAAAGCTTAAGTTCAAGGATGTTTTCAGGATGATAAAGTCTGACAAATAATCTTCAAGATAAATAATTAACATTATCCGCCCGCTGCCAAAAAACAGTGAGGCGGATTTTAGGTATAAGTATAAAGGGGGAATAGAAAAATTGGTTAATTTTATTATGGGAGAAGCCGGCAACGGTAAAACATCTCAGATGATAAAACTTATCAGTGAAGCCGCAAAGGATAATAACCTCGTCTATGTTATAATCCCGGAGCAGTTTTCATTTGAATACGAGAGAAAGCTGTATAATGAACTTGGAAGCAGAATATCGAACAAGATAAATGTCTTCAGTTTTACAAGACTTGCAAAGCACATCTGTGATATTTATGGGGGAAAAAGCGGTGAATACGCAGATGAAAATACTAAAACTGCAATAATGTATCTTGCGCTCAATAAGATAAAGGAAAATAAATCGCTGATGTTTTTTAACAGGCAGGCAAAAACAAGTGATTTTATTACGAACTCCCTTGAACTGGTCTCAAGCCTGAGAAGGGCCGGTGTTTCGCCGCAGGAACTGACACAGAAGCTGTCATCGTTTGACGATAAGACAAGAGTCAAGGCTGAGGATCTGGCAGTTATATTCTCTGTATATGACAGTGTTCTCTCTCAGCTGGGATACAAGGATAATCTGAATGATATTACTGAGGCAGCTGCATGTGCAAATATGAATGATATGTTTGAGGATTCATATGTATTTGTTGATGAGTTTGAGAGCTTCAGTCCTGACGAACTGCAGATGCTTGAGGTGATCGTTGCGCAGGCAAAGGAACTGTACGTGGCTTTATGTACACCGGATACTGACTCAGGGGAATTTTCTGTCTTCGCAACCGTAAACAGTACCTACAGCAAGCTGCGCAGGATAGCATCAAAGTATTCAGTAGGATATAGAGAAAAAATGCTTACTGCGGGCATGAGATTTAAAAACGAGGCACTTGTATTGCTCAGCCGCGGGGTATTAAGAAAACGCAGACCCGAAACAGAGGCAAACGGATGCGTGAAAATAACTGAGGCACGCGATATGTATGATGAGGTCGAGTATGTCTGTGCATCAATAAAAGAGCTTATACGATGCGGCGGCTACAGGTATTCTCAGATATGCGTAGTGTCAAGACAGCTTGAGGAATACTCAATGATTCTTGAGGAGACAATGAAAAAATATGAGATCCCTTACTTTATTGATACTCAGAAATCGATCATGCATATGTCTCTGGTATTATACATTACATCACTCTTAACACTTATCTCAACCAGAAAAATGAGTTCAGAAGTCATCTTCAGATATGCCAAAACCGGGCTTGCCTGCGCAGATCTTGTAGAGACATCTGTTCTTGAGAATTACTGCTACGCATGGGATATTGACGGTGATATGTGGAATGAGGAATTTACTCTTCCCGGCGAATGCGAAAAAGCAGAAGAGGTCAGACAGAAGCTTGTGATTCCGGTAATAAAGCTGAGAGAGCAGTGCAGGGATGCCTGTGCAGGTGATATCTGCAGATATATCTATGAGTTTCTGCTGCAGCAGGGGGCAGCTGACAAGGTATCATATCTTATTTCTCAGTACAAGGCTGACGGCTGTGCTGACATGGCGTCTGAGATAAGCCGTCTCTGGGGCAGCATAATGGATATCTTCAATGTTTTAGTATCTGTCCTTGGAAATGTAAAACTGACAGCTGAGGAATTCAGGGATATTTTCACTGTTATGCTGCGCAAAAACAGTCTTCTGAACCCTCCTCAGAAGCTTGACATTGTATCATGTATATCTGCCCAGAAGGCACGTCTCAATGATCCTGCTGTAACATTTGTACTGGGTGTTAATGAGGGAATAATGCCGTATGCGCAGAAGGTATCAGGACTTCTCAGCGACAGCGATATAAATGGATTTGCAGCGGTCGGCATAGATATATCCAAGGATACAAGACGTCTGCTTACTGATGAGCGTTTTACGGTATACCGTGTTTTCTCGTCAGCAGGAGAAAAGCTGTTTATAACATATCCTCTTGCTGATACTATGGGTTCAGGAAGATTTCCATCCTTTCTTATTTCACAGATACGTCATATGTTTTCTGACAATATCTTTGGCTATACATCTGACAGAGACATGGTTTTCTATTCGCCGACTCCCGAGTCAGCATACTATAATTATGTACAGCACTATTTTGACAATAATATGATGACAGCTTCCGTCAGGGAGGTACTTACAGAACTTGATGAATATGCTGCCAGAATTGCATGTCTTGATGCAGCTGATCCTTCACATGATCACAGGATCGAGGACGGTTCTCTGCTCAGGGATCTTATCGGAGACAAACTTGAATTGTCGGCAACGTCATTTCAGGAATACAACCTGTGCCATTTTAAGTATTACTGCAACCATGCTCTGGGTATAAAGCCAAGACGAAAAAAAGAATACAATACTATGGAGTCGGGTAATCTGATTCATATGTGTCTTGAGAATATACTCAGAGAATGCTCAACAAAGCAGCAGCTTCTGGCCCTCACACCGGCACAGATAAATGAAAAGACCGCAAAGTATGCAAAGATCTACAGGGAGCAGCAGCTTGGCGGAGATTATAAGAACAGTGCAAGACTGGATGCTGTATATGAGAAATTTACACAGGATATTTCGCTTCTGGTTGAGCATCTGCAGCAGGAGCTCAACCAGTCGAAGTTTTTCCCTGACAGATTTGAATTTGTTCTGTCAGAAAAAAATAATTCTTCCATGACTATCAGAACTGATGACGGAATAGAGGTCATTCTTAAAGGAAAGATAGACAGGATCGATAAGTACGAGGAAAACGGCGAAACATTCATAAGGATCGTTGACTATAAGACAGGTGCACACAGCTTCAGTCTTACAAAAGTAATGTTCGGCATTGATATGCAGCTTCTTCTTTATCTTTTCAGTGTAACAGGGCCTGACGGATGCTATAAGGACAGTATCCCGGCCGGAATACTGTATATGCCATCCGGCAGAATACCGATTGAGAGAGACAGGGATGAGTGCGGCGAAAAGGATGATTATCTCAACAGGTATTTTCATATGACCGGTATGGTCCTTAAGGAACTTCCCGTTCTTGAAGCTATGGAAGAGGGAATAAGCGGGGTATATATTCCTGCGAGACTGACGGCAGAAGCACGTAAAAAAGGAACATTTGTACTGGACAAGACCAGAACGCAGGCACTTACGCGCAGACAGATCGAACGACTGAGAAACCATGCAGATATTCTTATGAGATGCATGGCACAGGATCTGTATTCGGGTGATATTTCTGCATCTCCGCTTATCACAAAAAATGATGCTGATGTATGTAACTACTGTGATTACTGGGATATATGCGGAAATGTACCGAGAATACGTGAAAAGGTTATTCCTGATGATGCAAATCAAAAGGTTCAGGATATGTTAGGGGGGGATGAGTAATGGCATGGACGAAACAGCAGAGTGATGCAATAAATGCAAGGGGTTCATCAGTAATAGTATCTGCAGCAGCAGGAAGCGGTAAAACATCCGTTCTGGTACAGAGGCTCATCGGCATCATTGCTGACACTGAAAATAAAGTACCTGCGGACAGGATAGTGGTCGTTACTTTTACAAGAGATGCGGCTGCTGAGATGAAACAGAGACTTTCTGCAGCACTTTCTGAGCTTATCGAAGACAACAATGAAAACCAGTGGCTGAATCAGCAGCAGCTGATGCTGCAGAGCGCGAAGATAGCAACAATTCATTCCTTCTGTTTTGATCTCATAAGGGAAAATATTCAGGAGCTTGATATTACTCCGGGATTCAGGATAATGGATGAGGTGCAGTCAAAGATCACCGTTTCAGGGTGCGTCTGTGAACTTGTGGATGAGTATTATGAAAAACACAGTGAAGAGATATCTTTTCTTTATGATAATTTCTGCAGCAAGGACGATGTGACCCTTGAAAATCTCATTTCTGATATATATCAGTATGAACTGTCCGTTCCGTATGGTGAGCTGTGGCTGAGAAAGTGCACTCAGAAGTATCAGGACGAAAAAACCTGTGACATGTACTGCAGCATGTGTCTTGATAAGATCATTTCACTGCTGCGGGAAGCATCAGAGCTGTCAGCAATGTGCACAGGGCTTATAAGTGAGGCAGATCTTCCTAAGTGTGCGGATATACTGGATAACGAGTACTTTTCTATATCAAAGCTGCTTGGCGTTATGGAGTCAGGAGACTATGAACTTCATGAGAAGCTGCAGATGTATATTCCACCTCAGTTTGCAAGGCTTGTTATGGGCAAAAATATTGATCCGTCAATCAAGGAAAGAATACAGTCTGCCCGCGACAGGTATAAGGAAATCATAAATAAAACTGTTTCAGATTATATAAGTCTTATCGCTTACAGTAAGGACGATTTCAGTACGCATTTCAGGGTACTGCAGATAATAAGCGCAATGATATCAGAGCTTGAAAAGAAAATCTGGAAGGTAAAGACTGAAAAGAACTGTATAGATTTTTCGGATGCTGAAAGACTCGCAGTAAGACTGCTGTCAGAGACCGATGAAAACTATGCAGTAAAGAAATCTCCGCTTGCACAGACACTAAGTGAGTATTATAAAGTAATCATGATAGATGAATTTCAGGATACCAACAATAATCAGGATCTTATATTCAAGCTGCTTTCACACAACGGCACGGCAGAAAAAACCGGCGACAATCTGTTTGCAGTTGGAGATGTCAAGCAGTCTATATATGGATTCAGACTGGCTAATCCCAAAAACTTTATCAATGCTGTCTCAGCTGCTGTACCATACAGTCAGAGAAAGGATTGCGAAAATGCATATATTATGCTCAACAGAAATTTCAGAAGTTCAAGGGAAGTAATTGATTTTGTCAATTTCATATTTAAGAGTGTCATGGGAGAAAAAGCAGGCGGTATAGAGTATAGTGAGGATGAGATGCTTGTCATGGGAGCGAAGTTTGTTCCGGCATACAGAAATACAGATATTGCTCTTCTGACTGAGGATGATGCAGGGAATGCTGTATCATCAGCTGAGTATACTGCAGGCATTATTGCAAAGATGCTTGAGGACAAGGTACATGTAACCAACAGGGACGGCACGACTACAAGGGAATGCTCCAAACGTGATTTCTGTATTCTTCTCAGATCAAAAAAGCACGCTGCAGAGTATATAAAGGCGCTCGACAAGTACTCAGTCAGTGCTTACAGTGAGGAGACCTCAGGATATCTGAGATCACGTGAGATATCAGTACTTATAAGCCTTCTTCGAATAGTTGACAATCCGCTGCTTGATACCTCATTTGCCGCAGTTCTCATGTCTCCTATGTTCGGTTTCACCGATGATGAGATGGTAAAGCTGAGGCTTTCGGGCCCGGGAATGCATATTTTCGAGCTTGTTAGTCAGGCAGCATACAGTGAGGACTCTGCTGCTCAAAAACAGCTTGTGGAAAAATGTCTTAATGTATGTACGGTTGTTGATGAACTGCGTCTGCATGCAGCAACGCTGAGTCTAACAGATTTTATAAGACGAATATACGACAGAACTGATTTTATGAGTGTCATCCAGATCTGCAGGGACTCAGGTAAAAAGAAGGCAAATCTGAGAGTTCTGCTTGAGTATGCAAAAATATATGAGGAATCAGCACAGGAAGGACTGAGCGGATTTTTAAGATATATAGACAGAATATCGGAACTTGGCGGTGATCTTAAGCAGGGACAGACCGTATCAACATCAGAAGATGCAGTCATGATCAAAACAATCCATAAATCAAAGGGCCTGGAGTTTCCTTTCGTGTTTTTATGTGAAACAACTGATTCGTTCAATAAAACAGATCTCAGAAAAAATATAGCCATGAGTTTTGAGAATGGAATTGGTTTCAGACTTCAGAATGCACGTGAATTTCAGCGATTTACAACTCTTCCTTTTGAACTGATAAGTGCAGGCAACCAGTCAGAAAGTCTGAGTGAGGAGATGAGACTGCTCTATGTTGCACTCACACGTGCCCGTGAGAGATTATTTATACCTTTAAGTATCGGCTCGTCCCAGAAAAAAAAGCTTATGCAGTATGCCCGGAACATTCACGAAAACCAGGGAATAACTCAGGAGCTTGCGTCAGGGGCATCATCAATGAGTGACTGGATACTGATGTCGCTTCTTACACATCATAGTTCAAAACAACTCAGGGAGCTGAGCGGATACGATATGTTCTATACTGATAAGTCAGAGTTCAATATTGATTTTGAAGTTATAGATTATAGTAATGAACCACAAAGCACAGAAACTTCGTCCGATTCAGGGCAGGAGCTGATCCCTGCAGATGATCAGACAGCACAGAGGTTACGTGAGGGGTTTGAATTTTGTTATAGCAATATGGTTTCGGCACTGCCGGCAAAGGTCTCAGTATCTGATGTAGCCAAAAGCAGGGAAGATTTTGATATAGTGCTTAAAAAACCTGAATTTATCAGAAATGAAGGAAATCTGAGTGCCAGTGAAAAGGGAACGATCATTCATTCTATCCTTCAGCATGCAGACCTGCGATGTCTGAAAACAGATCCTCAGGGGGAGGCAGACAGGCTTATCGAGGCCGGATTTATCTCAAAGAATGATGCAGAGCAGATAGATATGTCAATGATAGATAAATTCACAGCGTCATCTCTTTTTGAACAGATCGTCAGTTCTGAAAGAATAGAGAGAGAAAAGAAATTTCTTATGAAAATAAGTGATCTTGATATTTCTGATGAGCTGCTTTGTCAGTACAAGGCAACGGAAGGAATGATACAGGGTATCATTGATATGTATTTTGTACATGACAATCAGCTTGTTCTGGTTGACTACAAGACAGATAATACCTATGATATAAGGGAACTTGCCGGCAGATACGGGACACAGCTTAAGATATATAAGGCAGCACTTGAGCTGATGGAGGATATGCCTGTTGCACAGACAATAATTTATTCGCTCAGACTCGGTGCGGCATGTGTGCTCTGATAAAAAACACCTGTCTGACTATGATATTTTGTCAGACAGGTATGTGTTCATAATGCATCAGCCGCTGACTGCTATGACAGGCTGCAGCTGTTTTGACTTCAGTGCTGCCTCGATTGTGTCCTGAATAAGTGTAAAATCTGATATGAGTGATGTAGGTTTTACCGAACTGTTATCCTGGCAAAACGGAACAAAGTAATAGTTTTTCATATTCATAAGTAATCCGATATTTTTAAGAGATCCTGCAAGAGCATCATTTGTGGAGATATTAACGATAACCGGGTTAGAATTACGCAGATGTGATTTTACAGCCATTGTTACAGGTCCGTCTGTAATGCTGTTGGCAAGCTTTGCAAGAGTGTTTCCGGTACACGGAGCAATAAGCATGATATCGGTCATATGTTTTGGTCCGATAGGTTCAGCCCCATTAATAGATATGACTGCCTGTTTATTGCATATTTCTTCAGCTTTTTTAAGATGCTCAGCGCCAAGACCGAATCTTGAATCAACTGATATACTGTTTTGTGACATTATGGGTATAACATCTGCACCCGCCTCAACAAGTTTTTCCATCTGTGCAAATGCTTTTTCAAATGTGCAGAAAGATCCTGTCATGGCAAATCCAATCTTAAGTCCGTTTAGATCTGCCATATTAAAGCCCCCTTTCGGCTAAAATATTCTCGATTGTATTTGCAATAATTATACCTGAACTGACCGGTGCAACTTTACCTGGGAGACCCAGCGCCCAGACAACCTTGAGACCTGCTCTTGCTGCAGCATCAAAATCAATTCCGCCCGGTTTTGATGCAAGGTCTATAAGAAGACAATCCTTTTTAACAAATGCAAGTGAATCTTCATCAAACAGGAGAAAAGGAACAGTGTTGAAAATAATATCATATGGTTTATCTGCTTCTTTGAGCGCTGAAATATGAATAGTTTTGCATCCATATATTTCTGCCCAAGATATATCGGCATATTTTCTTGCACTGACAGTAACGTGAGCACCGAGAGCATGAAGCATTTTAATAAGTATCCTGGAAATACGTCCGAAGCCTGTGACCAGAACTTCTGAACCGTAAATAGTAGTCGCAAGCTCTTCAAAAGCGATCTGGATTGCACCCTCTGCTGTCGGGACTGCATTCGCAACACTGAATTCTTCTCTTTCAAGATAATCATATACCTCAAGTCCTGCTTTATGGAAAATGGTATTTATATTATTATCGATTTTTCCTCCGAAGACAATACCGTTTTCCTTTATTACACTTGTAAGCTGGGTAGCAGGTATAGTGTTTTTACAATACGGGGCATTGATCAATACTGCATCAGCCGAAACCGGCATTGGAAGAAGCATAAAATCGACACGTTCAGGAATGTCTGAAGGCTTTTCGACTGAAATAATATTATCAGGAATAATAATTGTTTTATCAAATCCTGTAAGATAAACTTTATACTTATCCGCTAATTCTTTGGCAGCATATATCTGACGCAGGTCACCGCCTGCAGCCAAAAATGTTTTTTTCATATTTAGCCTCCGTTACATGTTCTGATATGAAATATTACTGGTTGTATAACTCGTGAGTGCATAGAAATGCAATCATATAATATTTTATGTTGAAGACGCAAAATTGTGAGCCGAATTTGTACTATATTAAATTAATCTGAAGGTGATTTTATGGGCTTATCATTAACCATACTTAATCAGGCAGTTATAATGCTGATACTGATAATTGCAGGCATTATATGCTATAAAATAAAAATGATCACTGTGAGGGGAACAAAGGAAATGTCATCAATTATACTGCAGGTAGTCAATCCTGTAGTAATATTTCTGGCTTACCAGCGTGATTTTGAAACTGCTCTTCTGAGCGGTCTTGTAAAATGTGTTTTTCTCTCGGCACTTGCATTTGCAGCTGCACTGATCCTTTCCTATCTTCTTGTTCGCGGCAAAGAAGGCTCTGACAAGAACATTGAAAGGTTTGCATGTGTATACTCAAACTGCGGATTTATGGGAATACCACTTGTAAATGCAATGCTTGGACTTGAAGGTGTATTTTATCTGACAGCATTTGTTACCGTGTTCAATCTGCTGGTCTGGACACACGGTGTAATGCAGATGTCTGGTGTGAAGAGCATGAAAAGTCTTGTATGCGCTGTCAGGTCACCTGCAGTCATAGCAATATTTGCAGGACTGGCTACATTTATTCTCAGAGCATTTGTTTCACAGGGAGTATCCGATATGCTTACTGATAATATAATCATGAAAGCTCTGGGATACATAGCAGAGCTTAATACTCCTCTTGCAATGATAGTCGCAGGAGCGTCGATTGCTCAGATAAATATTATCGGTGCACTTAAAAAACCCCGCATATACTATATAGCATTTTTAAGGCTGCTGTTGATACCATGCATTATTGCGGCATTGCTGAGCTTAATAAAGGCAGACTTCATACAGATCCTTACAGTTACAGTTGCAATGAGTGCACCAACAGCGACAATGGTAACTCTTTTTGCAATCAGATACGAAAAGGATTATCTGTATGCATCTGAGATTTTTGCCTTTACAACTATCATCTCTGTGGCAACAATGCCTTTGATTGTTGCACTGAGCAATTTTTTGAATCAGGGGTAAATAAAAGATATGAAAAACAGTGATCTCAAACGCAGAAAAATTCTCAGAATAATCAAGGATAACGGAGAAATATCAAGAGTATCCATTGCGGCCAGACTCGGTGTATCAAAGGCAGCGATATGTGATACTGTAAATCAGATGATAGCTGAAGGACTTCTTACTGAGTCTGGAGAAGCACCGAACAGCTGCGATAAGATCAAGAAGGGCAGAAGACGAATCCTTCTTAAAATAAATGAAAATTACAGATTTGTTGTCGGCATGACAGTTACTCAGACTTTCCTGAATTTCGGCATATCTACACTCGGAGGCAAAATGCTCGACAGCAGGACATGTGAAAACGATCAGATATCGTCAGGCGGTAAGATTTCAGATTTTATTGTGTGTCAGATGAGGCAGCTGATAAATGATAACTGCATAACAGAGGAAAGCCTTCTTGGCATAGGAATTTCTTTTCATCCTCAATGTCTGCACGCAGTTAAAGATAAAAGCAGATTTTTCAACAATATAAAAAAAGATGTTGAATTATGCTTCGGATGTAATGTTTTGTGTGCTGATTTTGTATATTCAATGGCATTTATGAATATAGAGTTTACCCCGGATCTCAATGTTCCTGTAAATAATCAGCTGTTTTTGTGCATCTCAGACAAGCTTTATCTGACTGTGATAAGGGACAGAGTTCCTGTTGAGGAGAATACGGACAGATTCGACAGTTATCTTGTATATGATAAAATGTCTGACTCATATGTGAGCATAAACAGTCTGATATCACAAAGTCAATACCTGATGAGAGAAGATGATATCTGCATACTTATAAATAATCTTCTGAGTGTGTTTGAGGGCTTCAATATGATAATTTACAGCCCGGACTTTACAAAGAAAAAAGCTGATGCGCTTGGTTCAATGCTTATTTCGAGAGATAAAAATATCAATGATCACATATTGATATATTATCAGGACAGATCAGGAATGTTCCTTGGCAGCTGTTCAATGGCAGTCAATAAGCTGCTGTAAGTATAAGAAGTAATAAATAAACTGATATGAAAAACCGCAAATAATAGTGACAAACTGATAAAAATATGATATCATATTGAAGTATGTGTTAAAACAATAATTACAAAGTTTGAAAGGATGGAGTATATGGATTTGATCGAGATTATTAAATCAATCTTTTTTGGTATTGTACAGGGTATTACAGAATGGCTTCCTATCAGCAGTACCGGTCACATGATTCTTCTGAGTGAATTTGTAAACCTCAGGCAGTCAGATGAATTTAAGGAAATGTTTGAGGTAGTTATTCAGCTCGGATCGATAATGGCTGTTGTAGTGCTTTACTTTAAAAAATTATGGCCGTTTTCAACCCGTAAATCAAAAGAATCCGGCGGAAAAATAATTAATATGGATATCATGACAATGTGGTTCAAGGTTCTTGTTGCATGCATTCCGGCAGCCGTGATAGGTTTGTTTTTTGATGATTTTCTTCACAGCTTGTTTTACAATTCAGTATGTGTATCAATAGCACTTATTGTTGTAGGTATTTTATTTATCGTGCTTGAAAACAAAAATAAAAATGCCCGTCCGAGAGTAAAAACGATCGATGAGATTACATATTTAGATGCATTGATAATCGGTGTATGCCAGGTCTTCGCTGCAGTCTTTCCCGGAACTTCAAGATCCGGTGCCACAATAATGGGAAGCCTTGCGATCGGAATAAAAAGAGAAATAGCTGCTGAGTTTACTTTCTTCCTTGCAGTGCCTGTTATGTTCGGTGCGAGTCTTTTAAAGGTTGTTAAGTTCGGACTTGACTTTTCAGGTTCACAGCTTGCAATACTTGCTGTGGCTATGATCACTGCTTTTGTTACATCGCTTCTCGTAATCAGGTTCCTGATGGGATACATAAAGAAGCATGACTTCAAAGTATTCGGCTGGTACAGGATCGTACTTGGAATACTTGTAATAGGATATTTCACTCTCAGAAATACTGTCTTCGCATAATATCACTGGAAATTATAACACGACGTCTGTCAGATCACTGCTAACATCTGACAGACGTTTTTTTATTGACTTAAAGAATAAAATGCTAATAATTATCGTATATTTTCAGAAAAATACATAAAAAAACAGTGGAAGCATAATGATTTGTGCTGTGACGGTTTTTGTAATAAAATTTCTGCTTTTTTTCGTATTGTTACATATTTTTTTACTTGACAGTTGTCCTGAATGGTATTAAAATATTTAGTATACGTGAAAAAAAATCAGAAGTTGGTGATATGATGAAGCAGGTTGGCTCAGGTCCTGCAGCTGCATTTATATTATTAATTGCTTTTATAGCAGTTATTGTTAAGTGTTGCAGCGGCAGTTCAGATAAAACAAAAGATCCGGCTGATAACAGTCTTGCTTCAAATGATTCCGGTGCAGATTATTCCTTTGATCTCCCGGTTACTTCAATATCTGAGTTATCCGTAGAAACAACTGTCAGTACAACAAGTGAGCCGGTTAAGTATCAGGAAGTAGATTTTGTACCTGATGATGTTTCACTGGTCAGTTCCGAATACCTTAGCGATATAGTCGTTGTCGGCGACTCAATAGCAAAGGGATACGGTGTTTATGGCAGACTGCCGGTTGACAATGTGCTTGCAGTCGGTTCAGTAGGAGCAAGAAATTTATTTACATATACCTATGAATATCAGGGATTTTCGCTCGATCTGCTTGATATACTGGGAAGAAAATTGCCGAAATATATTTTCATTTCAGTTGGAATGAATGATGTAAATATTCTTTCAGATGAGGAATATGCACAGGTATATGAAAATAATATCAAATCTATTCTTGAGAAAACTCCTGAATCAAAAATATTCGTAATGGCGGTTACGCCTGTTGCAAGCATAACGCAATTTACGAGCAATGACAAAATTGACAAGTTTAATGAGAAGCTAAGGGTTATGGTAAACAACATGGATAACGATGCTGTTTATTATATCAACGCTGCCCAGTATCTTAAAAATGACTATAACTATCTCATCTCAGACTTCTCAAGTGGTGACGGAATACATCTTGCCGCATCAGCCTATGACTATCTGCTATCTTATATGCTGACAGCAATAGACTGGATAAAATAAAAAAAATGGAGTAAAGTATGCAAATTAAAGAGTTATTTTCAAGACAGCAGATAGAAGACAGGGTAAAAGAAATTGCCGGTGTAATTAATGAAGATTATAAGGACAAAAAAGAAATATGCATTATTTCTGTACTTACGGGCTCTGTGTTCTTTACAGCGGATCTTCTCAGGGAGATAAAAATCCCATGTAATCTGAATTTCCTTAAGGCTAAATCATACCAGGGTATGTGCTCAACAGGCAATGTCAATATATCATACGGTGACGATATTGAGATCGAAGGAAAGGATGTTCTTCTGATCGAAGACATCATTGATACAGGCATAACTCTATGTGCTCTGAAAAAATATTACAGCACTATGAATCCTGCATCTTTTAAAATCTGCACGTTTCTTAACAAGACCTGCAGACGCGTTGAAAATGTAGTTCCTGATTACGAAGGATATGAGATCGATGACAAGTTTGTTGTAGGATATGGCATGGACGTTGACGGAAAACTCAGAGAACTGCCTTATATCGGATATATAGAAGACTAAAGTAAATAATTTTAATAATAACTGTTGACATTTTGACGGCTGTAATATATAATATAACTAATCTCTTTGCACTGCATATATCTACAGTACAATCTGATCAGGCCATGTTTATCATGGAGCCGGGCCGGTGAAAACGGCAGCAGGAATTGATAATTAAAATCATACCTGTGGGACAGTACTATGTTTCACAGGTTTTGTAAAACAGCTGTATACTATTTTGTGGGAGATAGTATACAGCTGTTTTTTTTACTTAAAACCTAAGATGCATGTCATTGAGCTAACCAGTATCAATACTTAAACTAACGAAATGAGGTATCAACATGGATTCAGTTATTAAAAACACAGACAAACAAACTGCGATGAAAGTTTCAGCCGTAAGTATAGCAGTAAATCTACTGCTGTCAGTATTCAAGCTTTTAGCAGGCATCCTGGCAAAATCGGGAGCAATGATCTCGGACGCAGTTCATTCAGCATCTGATGTTTTCAGTACAATAATAGTTATGATAGGCGTAACGATAGCCGGAAAAAAATCTGATGACGAGCATCAGTACGGCCATGAAAGACTCGAATGTGTGGCATCGATCATACTTGCTGTTGTGCTTCTTGCCACAGGGCTCGGAATCGGTGCAGCAGGAATCAGAAATATAGTGTCAGGAAAATACGAGCAGCTCGCAATGCCCGGAATCCTGGCGATGGCTGCAGCTCTTGTATCTATAGCCGTAAAGGAATGGATGTTCTGGTACACAAGGGCGGCTGCAAAGAAAATAAATTCCAGTGCACTTATGGCTGATGCATGGCATCACCGTTCAGATGCTCTTTCCTCAATTGGCGCATTTGTCGGTATTTTTGGTTCAAGACTCGGTTTTCCGGTACTTGACTCTGTTGCAAGCGTTATAATCTGTGTATTTATTGGAAAAGCTTCATACGACATTTTTATGGATTCTATCGGGAAGCTTGTTGATAAGTCATGTGACAAGAAAACAGTTGATGAGATACGTTCTATTATCAGCGCGCAGGAAGGCGTAATAAACATAGATGATGTAAGAACAAGACTTTTTGGTTCAAGAATATATGTAGACGTTGAGATAGCAGTAGACGGTGATATGTGTCTTAAGGATGCACATCTTATTGCAGAGCGTGTTCATGATGCAATAGAAGGGCAGGTAAAAGCTGTCAAGCACTGTATGGTGCACGTTAATCCGGCAGAAAAATAAACAGAAAAATTCCGTGAGAAAAATTTGTTTCTCACGGAATTTTTTTTATTAGTTATCCGATCTTATCATAATATATCCTGACACGGGGAAGAGAGGATATGTCTGTGTATGTGTTATATAACCCTTTTTCGGCTAGTAAATCGTTTTCACCGCTGGAAGGAGGGGCAAAAATGTTCACACTCAGGCTGCAATGTTCAGTAAAAGGAGAATATCTGAATGATGGCATAAGATCGACGAATGTGGCATGAGGCGCTTTATAGAACCACATGTTGTTGAACTGTATCATGTAGTTTCCGTCATCATTGAAATAGAGCTCACAGAATACAGGAGGTCTGAGTAGTTCTACATTAAATGAGATTCCCTCTGCATCCTCAGAGCCGCCCCATCTGAGGGTGACCGGAAGACTTAACTCAGGGCCTTTTTCGATCTCAGGACAAAACCAGTCGCTGTTGATAAGCTTTCTGTATGATTCAAGTACCGGCTGCTCTATTCCCACATCCGGATTTGACGGGGATTGAAGCTCAAGACCAAGCCGTCCTCTGTCACGAAACTGATAAAAGCAGATTCCGCTCAGCCACTGTGGCCTTTCGTCAAGTATCAGTGAGTAAAACTTTTCGATACATTCAGCCTGACCGTACGGTCCGCAGACGTTACCGTCGGCATTGAACTCAGATATGAGCATCTTTTTACTTTTATTAAAGTTTATCTTACAGAATCGTTCATAAGTTTTCTTTATGAGGTCGTATGTAGAGTTTTCGTTCTGGCTGCTGAATGCTTTTGAACCGGGTTCAGCGATCTCTGCCGGCCATCCCCAGTTAAGGGAAACATACTTGTCTGTTGACCATATGTCACAGCACCTGACAGCCTCAGTAAATTCTTCTTCTCTGTCTATTTTCTGTGAACTTACATCCGGAAGCCCGTCTATGCACAGAACAGTGGAAACGTTAGGTGCATATTCTTTTATTATCCTGTGAAATCTGACGAAGAAATCAGCGACCTGACTGTAGGTGCATCTTTTGTTAAAGGAAAACCAGCACCCTGTTGCTTCATGATTTATTCTCAGATACATGCGTCCGAATGTACTTAATTCCCTTGCTATACAGATAAGATGTTCATCAGATACGTTAGGGTCTATTGTAAGTGTTAAAATAATATCCTGTCCATGCCTGCGTATGTCACGCATATAGTTAAAAGGCTCTCCTTTTTTATCTTTACCCGGTCCGCCTGTATAAGTAAAGTAATCATCATACGGATAATCCCAGAATGAAGCATTTTTATTGTCAGCGTATGCGATGCTTGCACGCTCAGGCCATCCCTTGTCGTATGGATAGTAGCAGAACATTATGCTTACTGCCCTGTGCGGACGCCCAAGCTTCTGAAGGATATAGTCCTGATTTACATATTCGCCGCGTTCACTTCCGTCCCCTAAATCTGCTGCACATGATGATGGCTTAAGAATGGCTTTATATATATTTAAGTCGTTCATGATATTCTCCCCGTTTGTCACATATTATTCTTCTATTTCTATGATCCTTGCCGGTGGTGTTATAAATCTCAGAGCCTTATGATTATTATAAATATGGACACTGTTGACTTTGCCGCCGTTTTCGCCGTCAAGAGTCCATGTAAGATCATCATCAGAAGTAATTTTAATATCAGATGTTTTAAAAAATGTTACATACTCTGTATTGATCGCCTGTTTGATATTTATAAGAGATGAGAGAACGCTCTGAAGCTCAAGAGGAGAGTTAGGTGTTTTGATGAGCGTTACTTCGTATAATCCGTCATTAAGAGAGAAATCTTCACCCATAGACAGCAGCCCTCCTACATATGCGGTATTTGTTATCATGCCGAATACATATTCGCCGCTTGTTGTTTCACCGTCATGTGATATGGTCAGTGAATAGGACTGAATTTTGTTAAGATGTCTCATACCCTCAAGAATATATGCTACATGTCCAAGCATGTTTTTTGTCTGCTGTCTTGTCTCATACGCTACCTCAGTAAATGCCCCGAATGCAGCAATATAAGTAAAGTACTTGCTGTTGAAGCTTCCGATATCAAGTGATATTGAACTGCCGTGGATAATGGAAAGAAGAGCATTTTCATATCCCTTGGGAGTATTGATGCTGCGTGCAAAATCGTTTGTAGTTCCTGATGGTATATAGCCGACAGGAATGCGGTTTTCACTTGTCATCAGTCCCTGAATAACTTCGTTAAGCGTTCCGTCTCCGCCTGAACAGAGAACCAGATCATACAGAGGCAGCTCAGAGCAAATGCGCTTTACAGTTTCACATGCATCCATCTGACACTGTGTAGGACGAATTGTAACTTCATAATCATGCTCAGTCAGCATAGATACTATCTTTGTAATTTTAGACTGAATCGTTCCCTTACCGGAATAAGGATTGTATATAAAATAAACCTTTTTCATTTTTACCTCCGGAGTATGATCGGAATTATTGTATGTTGTTTAATAACAATAATTATTGCATATAATTATTATATATGTTTTGTACAGATTTTTCAATACATTTTTATTGTGACCAAAAAAGAATACCGGATGCGGGTGATTTACTTTAATATAGCCGTCCGTTCAGAAAGCTGCGGTGAAAAATGAAAAAAGTAATAAATTTTTTAAGCTCACGGTTGTTTGTATCGTGCGTATTTCTTTTGATTCAGCTTGTATTTCTGATATATCTTTTATATAATCTAAGTTCATGCTCAGTATATATCGGATTTGCTATGAATATTATGAGTATTATTGTATGTCTTGTGATAATTAACCGCGATGATAACCCGATGTTCAAGCTTGCGTGGATAATTCCGATCCTTGTTTTCCCTGTTTTCGGATGGATGATGTTTCTGACATTTGAACGCGGAAAGATCTTTACAGCTAAAAACTCAAAATTAAGCTTTATGCAGCCGCAGAGCACAGTCAGGCAGGACAAAAAAATAATTGCAGAACTTGAACAGGAAGCACCGGATATTCTGAATGAGTTAAGGTATATCCAGAACACTTCATCTGCAGTTATTTTTAAAAACACACAGACCAGATTTTATCCGGACGGAGAAACAATGTTCAGTGATTTTATAGATGTTCTGTCCAAAGCTGAAAAATATATTTATCTGGAGTATTTTATTATTGCAGACGGATATATGTGGAAGACTATATTGTCGCTGCTGGAGGAAAAGGTTAAAAATAACGTCAGAGTATATATAATCTATGATGATGTAGGGAGCAATACATTTACAGGACAGTTTTCAAAACAGCTGAAAAAAGCAGGCATCAATACAGCGGCATTTAACCCGGTGCGTCCGTCACTGAGTACTGCGATAAGTTACAGGGACCACAGAAAAATTGCGGTTATTGACGGAATATATTCATTTACGGGTGGAATAAATCTTTCTGATGAATATATTAATTGTAAGGAGCGTTTTGGCTACTGGAAGGACAGCGGAATAATGCTGTCCGGAGAGGCAGTCAGTGTTATGGCTGCAATGTTCGAAAAGCTCTGGAATTACTGCAGTGATGACAGCATAATTAATATCTCATCGGGTAAAAGTCCGGTTTTGCAGACAGACGGATATGTTGTGCCTTTTTCTGATAAGCCTTCACAAAAGGAAAGAACCGGTGAAATGGCATATATGAAGATAATCAACAATGCAAAAAAATATATCTATATTACAACGCCTTATCTTATACTGGACCAGGAAATGATCACCGCTATTCGTCTTGCAGCGGGCAGCGGCGTTACAGTCAAGATAATTACGCCTCATATCCCTGACAAAAAATATGTCCAGGCCGTGACAAGGTCAAATTATCGTGCTCTGCTGCGATCCGGAGTCAGAATTTATGAATTCACTCCGGGCTTTATACACTCAAAGACTATAGTTTCCGATGATACGACAGCTGTAGTCGGCACTGCAAACTTTGATTTCCGTAGTTTTTATCTGCTTTATGAAAACAGCGTATTCATGTATAAAACAAAAGCAGTCAGTCAGATGAAGTCTGATTTTGAAAAAACTCTTGCTGTGTGCACAGAAATAACCGAGGAGACATGCCGGACATTCCCTCTGTGGCTGAGAGCGGCAGGTGCAGTTCTCCGGCTGTTTTCACCTCTTATGTAGCTGATAATTTACTAAATAAGGCACAGTATAGAATCTTACGATGTCATAAAATCATGAATTCACATTTCTTTATTGAAATCATACGCCTGCAATGATATAATGTAATCAGGGAATAAATGCAGATATGATTTACAGGTATGACCAAGCTGTTGATAAAAGCTATTAGTTGTCAAATCTTATACAGAAAGGAATGGTGTTTATGAAACTTTCATGGAATGATGTTTATGATGTATTTGACTGTGCATCGATCTGGTCAAATGGTCATGATATGTACTGGTACCGACTGATATGGTCGCTTCTGGAATACAAAAATCTTAATGAATACAAAGATGAATATGATAAAATAAGAGTCTATTCGAGGGCATTTGCTATTATCAGGATCTATACAGAATTTATTGACGAGTGCTTTAACGAAACTTATGATGAATTCTTCGCATCACTGGAAGTCTATCCGTATGAAATGTGCGAGTATCTTTATAACACAGCAGACGTGCATGAGATATTTACTCTTCTTCACAAGGAAATAGGCACCACCAGGACTTTCTACAGCATGTATCTGACATGTATTGATTTTGGTGAAGATGATGATGAAGACGATGATATTCAGAGCAGCGATGAATGGTACAGCGAGATGAACTATCCTGATATGGATTTCAGCGAAGATCAGGATGATGATGAAGATGATGAGTACAGTGATTATCCCGAAGATGAGTACGATGAAGACGATGACGATGAGTCGGAGTATGAAGACAGTGAAGACTACTACGAAACTTTTGAACAGTATCTTCTTGTGCTGAAAAATTCATCAATGACTGTGCTTAACGAAGTTACGCCTGAAAAAGCAAAAGGATATTCATACCTTGCAAACAATATGAGAAGTGATGCTGAATAATCGTACAGATTATAGTAAGGAACACTGCAAGATCCTCAGATGTGCCGCTTATAATTATAATTATTGGCAGCGCAGAAGCAATAACAGCTTCTGCGCTGTTTTCGTTGCATAAAAAAAATCTGAACCGGAAAAATCCGATTCAGATTTTTTTATGGATTAAATTAATGCAGTTTGACTCCCGGATCCTTGAATTCCGCAAGTCTGTTCTTATAAGCTGTATAAATTTCTTCGCTGAAGGCAAGCTCCGGGTTTTCGATTCCGAGAGTTTTCAGCAGATCTGCTGTAAAATACGGGTTAAGTACAAGCAGAGGACCTACAATGTTTGTTCCGAAGAAGTTATGAACATGAATTCCTTCAAGCTTTGATTCCTTGTTTATTCCGTCTCCTCTTTCGACAGCAGCAAAATAACAGTCCGAATTATCACCGAATGTCATTGTAAACTGAGTTCTGAAGCCAACTATATCAATGTCTTTGTATTTAGCCAGGATCATTGAATTGTAGCGGTTAAACATATATCTTTTTGCATAAAAATCAAATATGCCAAGACCCTCAATTCTTGAGCCGTCGTCATTTTCAATGTAGTTGAACAGTATCTCCATGGAGTTGCCTGTAAAAAGCATTACCTTATCGGATTCTATTGCATCCTTAAGCTGCTGCCTGTATGGCATGAGCTTTCCGATGATCTTTTCCTGGGTTCTCTCTGTAGTAGAAGCCATATAGATCATATCAGCACCGCCCTGTACAAAAGCAGGTTCATCATTGAATGCTGTATATATAAACTCGGCATCAGGAAGACATCTTTCAAGATAACGGATATTGCCGGTGTCTCCGAAAAGGTTGCATATTTCAGGGTATAGAATTTCAATTCTGAGTTTGTTTTCAGGCATTTTCCATCATCTCCTTAAGCTTTGCTTCTATAACATCCTTTGCACGGAAATTATACATTTCGAAAAGAACGTATACACTTTCTGTCTGACTCAGATCTACAAGCTCAGCTGTATCCTCCTCGCGGTCACAGCAAACGATCTTTTCCTCAGGTATACCGCCTATAAGCATGCGGAGTTTATAGTCAACCGAGCGTTTTCCGCCTATAATGATCTTGTTTATGCTGTCATTATTTAAGAATTCAAAGTCTGTATCATAGATCCAGGCGATATTTTCACTCGTGGTCTTTGCATCATAGTAGTCATCAAGGATAACTATAACAGTTTTTGTCTCATTGCTTTGTCTTGTAAGATTGCATGCGTGTGAGCAGGCAACAGGATTCTGCCCCTTTGCAAGATTAAATACAAGCTTTTTGCCGTTTATGGTTTCTGATGTAAATCTTGACTTGACTACGGCAGTTTTCATAAATGAATTTTTAACCTGTTCATAGCTCAGTCCGAAAGTCCTCAGCAGTGTTATAGCAGCACAGGCGTTGTAAAGATTTATTGTATTTTCACATGCTACTGTATATTTCTCTTCACCGTCTGGCGTATTCATTGTAATATGAGCGTGTCCGTCATCTGTAAATTCTCTGCTTACTATATCAAAATCAGGGGCAGGAGATTCAAGACCGCATTTTGTGCAGTGAGCACGTCCTATATGGTGATATCTGCGGAAATCATATTCAACAGGTGAGTTGCATTCCGGACATGCTGCAACGTCATTTACTATATTGTCTGTTATCAGTACTTCATCATCAAAGCATTCCATACCGAAATATGTTCTTTTGTTGTTCTTCTTAAGTCTGCAGCTGATAAGATCATCACAGTCAAGGATAAGATGTGATGAGTCAGGTATGTTTTTATTGAGAATATCGAAAATGTATTCAACGTGAGCATTTCTTTTATAGGAGTCACGTGTAAGATTTGTGCATACAAGGTAATCCGGATGAATATAAGGATAGATCCTCAGTGCGCTTCGTTCATCAATTTCAAGAATGCAGTACTTTTTCTTAGCCTTTCCGCTTAAGGTTGAATCCTTAAGAAGAGCTGTAGTGATTCCTGTATCTACATTTCCGCCGAAGTTGTTATTCGTGCAGTCATATCCATTGTCTGTAAGTATGTCCAGAAGCATATTGCTGACGGTGGTTTTGCCGTTTGTTCCGGTAACTGCAATTATTTTTTCAGGAAGTTCCAGATATTTAAGAAAATCAGGACATAATGTAAGTACAACAGAGCCCGGCAGATTAGTTGCATTTTTCTTTAACAGCCGGAGCAGTTTGATAGTGATTTTACCGCAGACGCATGCGAATAAAAATCTCAGCGTTTTTTTAGCCAATTTATAACCATCTCCAAATTATTTTTTGCATATTCCTTGACTTTAGTGTTTTATGCATGTCAGTTTTTAGACACGAAATTATTATATCATTTAAATGTTTTTTTTACAATAGAAAAGTTCATTATTTTTTGCGCAATTAGTCTGATTGAGTATGAATTATGAACAGATTATATATTATTTGTTTGTTTATTATACTGAATATTTACAAAATACTTGACTAATAGGTACTATAATATTGTATAATATTAAGTATAATAGATAAATAGTAAAAAAATTTATATTTTAAATTGGTCGAATTCATAAGTCTGGAGGAGGTGTTTACTAATGGACAGTAATAATTCAGAAGCGCAGATACATACATCTGTCTCATGCTGCCGTTTTATCAGATTCTGCGATTTTGAGAGCAGTGCAAAAGCCCTTCTTTCAGATTTTTCAGATCCTCAGTATGCCCTCGTATGTATGAAGATACATAACATGCCTTTTATAAATGATATTTTCGGAGTAATGACAGGAAATACAGTACTTGAATATGTAATAAAAGTTCTTGAAGACAATACAGATGAAAGATCAGTTCTTACCAGAGTCTCTTCAGATTATCTTATCGTTCTTTTAGATGCCAGAGATACTCTCAAACTAAGGCTTTGGTATGATACTGTAAACGAATCAGCCCAGAAGTGCAGGTGCGCATCTGAAGGTGGGTTCAGTGTAGATATCCTTGCGAGTATCTATAACATGACCGTACAGGACGAAAAAACCCCGATAATGAATCTTGTCAGCAGACTTATTGCTTCACTAATTCATTCTTCTCAGAATAAGGGCTGCTTTTTTTATGATTCATCTGTTCATGACAAGATCTCCAGAGAGATGGAAATAATCAAATCACTTGATGCTGCTATGGCAAATAATGAATTTCAGATCTATCTGCAGCCGCAGCATTATCTGCAGCATAATGACATGGTTCTGAGTGCTGAGGCACTTGTTCGCTGGATAAAGCCTGACGGAAAGGTCATTTATCCCAATGAGTTTGTTCCGGCACTTGAAAGAAACGGACTCATTTCAAAGCTCGACTGCCACGTTATGGAGCTTACCTGCAGATATATCAGTGAACATATGAACGAAGACTGGTTCAAGGGAATAGTTATTTCGGTAAATGTCTCAAAGGTTGATCTGAAGCTTAAGGATTTTATCCAGTATTATACTTCAGTACGAAGAAAGTATAATATTCCTGACGGACATATTGAAATAGAATTTACGGAAAGTGCTGTATTTGAAGACTATACTATTTTCAAGCAGATCATGTTTGAACTGCGAAACAGCGGATTTTACTGTTCTATAGATGATTTCGGAACCGGAAGCTCATCGCTTAACATGCTCAAGTCCATGCCGGTAGATGTACTTAAAATGGACAGGATGTTCTTTGTCTGTGAAAATGAAAATGACATGGACAGAAATAACTCAGTTATAGCAAGCGTTGTAGCAATGGCAAGAGGTCTCGGAATAAAAATAGTTGCTGAGGGGATCGAATCACCCAAGCAGATAGATTTTCTCAGAAAAATAGGCTGTGATGTTATACAGGGTTATGTTTATTCAAAGCCTCTGTCTACAGATGAATTCTGTAATTATGTAAAGAATTATATACCAAAGTATCTCCCGCAGATCAACAGACAGACACCTGCATTTCCTGAAATGCTTGATCCTGATGATCCTTCACTGATATATTCAAAGTATATTCAGATCCTGCAGTATGTAAGTGCTTTTGTTCTGGAGCTTGATATTGAAAATGATATATATAAGATCGTTTCATACGGCAAAACCGAAATCAGTTCCCCAAACACAGGAAAGTATTCTGTTCTGTTTGAAACGATATGTGAAGAGTGGATAACAGATGAATATAAGCTGTCAGCAGAAAAAAATATATCTCTCAAGGGTATTATTGCTGCATTTTATAGGGGCGATAAGGAGATAAAATACGAATGCAGGCTTAAAAAAATGCACTATGACGGCGATGCGGGTGCATACTGGTATCTGGTGCATGTGTGCTTTGAAAAGGATACAGCAGGAGAACATCCGAAAGCAGTTATGTACATATCAAATATTCAAGATACAAAGGAAAAGGAAATGTCGGTCCGTTCAGCTGAGTATAAACTGAAGGCTGCTATAAAGAGCATCAGGGGAGAGATATATGATATAGATATTGCTGCACAGACAGCCCTGCTTCTGCACAGTCAGACGCTGGACAGCGAAAATATCATGAGAGAACCAAGTGATCTCAACACATATCTTAAACAGAAGGTTCTCAGTGAAGACGCTCAGAAACTCAAAGAGACGATACTGCCTGATTTAAGCAAGGATGATCAGGACGAGGATGACAGGGACTTTTATACTGAATACAGGATAAAGTCTGACAGCGGAAAAATATTATACAAAAGCATTCATATGATGATAAATCCAGGAGATAAAACACATGGTACAGCAATTATTCAGGATATCACAAATCATAAAATGCTCGAGGAAAAGGCCGCCAATGCAGAGCAGACATTGTACAGATTTATCTCGACACTCTGTTCAGGAGTATTTGAGGTCGATGTTGACAGGGATTATTTCCGAATAATAAAGGACAACAACAAGTATTACAGATTATTCGGAGAAGACTGTTCATATAATGTTCAGTTCAGAAAAATTCTGGGCGCTGCTGATCTGTTTGAGGATGACAGGATAAAGATAGCTGAAGCATTTGCACCTAAAAATTTTAAACAGTTGCAGCAGAGCGGAAATCTTCCCGAAATCGATTTTAAGCAGAAAACTGTAAACGGCTACAGATGGCATCAGATAAGAGTTCTTAAGAGTAATGACAGTGCGATGATATTTATATATGATATTGACGACAAGAAAGTAGCTCAGCTGCAGGCAAGCAAAAAATATCATTATGACAAGCTTACCGGTGTATTTATGGCAAAGGATTTTTATGATGCTGTAGATGAATATACAAAACGTCAGGGACAGGACGGGGAACACATTCTCCTGATTGCTGATATAGATAATTTCCAGAATGTCAATTCACAGCACGGAAGGCTTTACGGAGATATGCTGTTGTGTGACTTTGTTCAGTGCATGAAGAAAACGATCAGAAGGGACGATATAATCGGACGTGCAGGTTCTGATGTCTTTATGATATTCCTGAAGTGCATAAAGAAACGAGATATATCAATGCTCGTAACAAAGATCCGAAATATGTTTGCAAATGAAAACCAGGCAGGAAAGCATCACAGGGATTTCTGTATAGGTGTTTCTTTCTATAATTCAAATCACAGAGATATCCGTCAGATGTATACTGAGGCATATTCAGCTCTCAAGCAGGCAAAGAAAATGGGAAGCGGCAGTTATTGTGCATATGACAGCAGCATCGAAATTTACAGCGCCGATGAAGACGACAAGCTGATAGATACAGGCATCAGTTCTGACTTTAGTGTAGGAGGGGTAGGCAGTCTTTATGCTCTCCTTGATGAGTCTAAAAATATCAGGGAAACGATCCCCGCAGTACTGAATTTTATCGGCAACAGATATGATGTAAGCCGTGTATACATATATGAGACAGATGAAGAACTTTATCTGAAAAGAACATTCCAGTGGTGCAGCGAAAAAAAATATGAAAAGTATCTTGAACTGGGACAAAATGATATGCAGGAGCTTAAGGAGCAGTTCAGTGAAGTGATCCTGAACGGCAGGTGCATAAGCGATATTTCCGGCTTCAGCGAAAAATTTCAGGATATTTTAAAACAGATGAATGTTCTTTCATGCCTTGTCTATCCTATAATCAGTGATGAAAAATGTTATGGTATAATTGGTTTTGACGAATGCGTAAAGATGCGGGTATGGACTCAGGAAGAGAAGAACACACTCTCTCAGATCTCTGGTATACTCGGAACATTTATTGCAAAATCTGAAAATTCAGATAACATTTAAGATTTTATTAATAAATATGCTGAGCCGCACTATGAATTATTTCATTGTGCGGCATATTTTTATTATTATTTTAGAGAAATGTTAATGTTATCAGACCGGATGATAAGAAAAATGTGCTCCTGTGTACGGCATTTTCATTGAAATAACAGCTTTTATATGGTATAATATGATGCAGACGTATGAATATAAATACAAAACATTGCTAAGGAGAGTAAAAATGATAATCAAACCAAAGACAAGAGGTTTTATCTGTACAACAGCACATCCTGCAGGCTGCAGAAAGAATGTTGAGAATCAGATAAATTATGTTAAAAATAATAAAAAAGAAGCACCTTACAAAAAAGTTCTTGTAATAGGAGCTTCTATGGGCTATGGTCTTGCTGCAAGAATATCAGCAGCATACAATTCACAGGCTTCCACAATAGGAATTATATTTGATAAACCGGGAACTGAAACCCGTCCGGGAACTGCAGGCTGGTACAACACTGCAGCATTTGAGGAGTTTGCACATGCTGACGGACTGTATGCAAAGACATTAAACGGTGATGCATTTTCACAGGAGATAAAGCAGCAGACGATAGATCTGATAAAAAAGGATCTCGGCAAGGTGGACATGGTCATCTACAGTCTTGCAGCTCCTAAGAGAAAGACTTCTGACGGAACAGTTTACAGTTCAGTTCTTAAAACAACAGGCAGTGATTATACAAACAAGACAATTGATCTTAAAAACAATCAGATCACAGAAATAACTATTGAACCTGCAACTGAACAGGAGATACATGATACAGTCAAGGTTATGGGCGGTGAGGACTGGAAGGACTGGATAAAGGAGCTTAGTGCTGCCGGTGTTCTTGAGGATAATGCCCTTACTGTTGCTTTTTCATACATTGGCCCGCAGCTGACACATCCGATGTATATGAACGGCTCAATCGGAAAAGCCAAGGAACATCTATATAAGACAGCTGATGAGATCTCAGATGAGTTCACCGGAGTTCGTGCCTTTGTTTCAGTAAACAAGGCACTTGTAACACAGTCAAGTGCTGCTATTCCGATCGTTCCTCTGTATATCTCTATACTATATAAGATAATGAAGCAGCATTCAAATCATGAGGGCTGTATCGAGCAGATGCTCAGACTGTTTACGGACAAGGTAAACGGCAGGATCGTATCAGACGAATCAGGGCTTATAAGACTTGATGATCTTGAAATGCTTCCACAGATCCAGAAAGAAGTTATGGATATATGGAATACAGTATCAAATGAAAACATTATGGAAAATGCAGATATAAAAGGCTACTGGGATGATTTCTTTGCTCTGTTCGGATTTGGTCTGGATGGTGTGGATTATGAAGCTGATGTCTCACCGGTCTATAATATAGCTTCTATAGACTGATATTTTTAAACATAGCTGCCCTGAAATACGGGCAGTTATATTTTTGACTTGTGAGGTTGATCTTATTTGAACTTATTAACCAGTGACTCAAAGCATTTCTGCAGATCAGTTTTTACACTGGTTCTGCCGATGGCTCTGCAGAATCTTATAAATGTGGCTGTTACTGCTGCAGATGTTATAATGCTCGGAAATGTCAGTCAGAATGTTCTTTCCGGTGCATCTCTTGCAGGACAGATCCAGTATATCATGACATTGTTTTTCTTCGGTCTCACTTCAGGTGCTTCAGTACTGACGGCACAGTACTGGGGGAAGAGGGATACACAGACAGTTGAAAAAGTTCTTGGCATTGCCCTGAAGTTTTCACTGAGTGTTGCGGTGATTTTTACAGTGACAGCCGGGGTTTTCCCAACACAGTGCCTGACATTGTTTACCGATGATCCCGAAGTAATTAGGGAGGGAGCACAGTATCTGAGGATATTATGTATGTCGTTCATATTTACGTCAGTAACCATGATATATCTTAATACAATGAGAAGCATAGAGCGTGTAGTTATTTCGACTTTTGTATATCTTATTTCACTTATCTGCAATATCACGCTCAATTCAATACTGATTTTCGGAGCTTTCGGAATCAGCCCTATGGGAATCAGAGGTGCAGCGATCGGTACATGCATATCCAGAGTTCTTGAAACTACTATAGTTATTATTTATTCACTGGGCAGGAATAATCCGGTTCATATCAGAATTTCATACATACTGAAAAATGATAGTCTGCTGTTCAGGGATTTTCTGAAGTTTTCTCTTCCTGTTGTACTCAACGAATTTGCCTGGGGAGCGGGATGTGCTACTAACTCACTGATACTCGGCCACATGGGTTCAAGTGCAGTTGCAGCAAATTCAGTTGCGCAGGTTACACGCCAGCTTTCAACTGTAATCGCATTTGGTGTTGCAAATGCCGCAGCCATTATGATAGGAAAGAGGATCGGCAGCGGAGACAGACAAAAAGCAGAAGAATACGGCAGCAGATTTGTGAGACTTATTCTTATAACAGGCGCATTCGCCGGTGCGCTTATACTATGTATAAACGGACTAATCATAAAGTCCGTAAATCTGGAACCTCTTGCAAACGACTATCTTCGCAAAATGCTCATTGTTATGAGTTATTTTGTATTTGCACAGTCGTATAACACTACCATGGTGGTTGGAATCTTCAGAGGCGGCGGGGATACTCTGTTCGGTCTTATTATGGATATTTCAACTATGTGGGGAGGCTCTATTCTGTGCGGGGCGATATGTGCTTTTGTTCTTGAACTTCCTGTTCCTGTAGTATATGTAGTTCTGATGAGCGATGAACTAATTAAAATGCCTATAACAACATTAAGGTACAGACAACGTAAATGGCTCAAAAATGTAACAAGATAAAAAAGAAGTGTCCGGTACTTATATCTGTACCGGACACTGTTTATAACCTGAAAACCAAAAACGGATCAAAGTATCATAAAGTACTTTGATCCGTTTTACAATTTAAAAATGAGATATTGGGGATTCGAACCCCAGACCCTTTGATTAAAAGTCAAATGCTCTGCCAACTGAGCTAATATCTCATTGCGTCGAAAAATGACGACTTGATTATTATATCATCAAAGAAACAAAAAGTCAATCTTTTTTTGAAAAAAACTTTTTTAAAAAAAGTGTTGACATGTGATGAATTGTATGATAGAATAATAAAGCTGTCGGACGAGAGAACAACTTGAAAGACAGGCAAA
>JAUNSK010000014.1:0-22551 GCA_030539275.1 Oscillospiraceae bacterium
AGCAAGTGCTTTTTTCGCAGCGAGCCGTCAGAAGTCAGCAAAAACGAAAGAATGAAGTTTATTGCATTAAAGACTGAAGACGGCAGAAAGACAGGTAAAATAACATTTTCCTGTAAAGCGTTGAAAGTAAGCAGACAGGGATTCTATGAATATCTAAAAACAAGAATAATCCATGGAAATATGAAGATCTTGCAAATTTTATGAAGAAAATCGTCAAAGATGATGAATGCAATGATACATATGGACGTATACGCATGCACCAGGCGCTTACACTAAAACACGGAGACAGCATGGACATACCAAGCGAGAGAACTGTTTATAGAGTTATGGAGCAAGCCGGGCTGTCTCATAGTAAGAAGCGAAAGCCGAATGGTATAACCAAAGCAGATCGTGAGGCACGTAAATCCGAGGATAAGCTACAACGTGATTTCAGTGCAGATGCACCTAATATTAAAGCAGTAACAGATATAACGGAAGTAAAGGCATCAGATGGCAAACTATACATTTCAGTAATATTTGATTGCTTTGACTTAACAGCATTAGGAATCTCTATCGGAGATAATATAAAAGCAGAACTGTGTTAACACGATAGAAAACGCAATGATGCTTCATCCGGAACTCAGAGGAATGATCCTGCATTCGGACAGAGGAAGTCAGTACACGAGTGATGTTTACAGGAAAGCGATAGAAAAAAATGATATTACTCAGAGTATGAACAGCGATGGAGGAAGATGTCACGATAACGCACGCTGTAAAAGCATGTGGGCAAGAATGAAGGAAGAGCTATTCTACAGCAGGAACAGAAAAACTGAAGATTACACACGAGAAGAACTCCGGACAATAATATGGAGATACTTCATGAGCTACTGGAACAACAGAAGGATATGCTCTGCAAATGATGGATTACCTCCCGCAATTAAAAGGGAAAGATATTACGAATCACTCAAAGTTAGTGTATAGGTACGCATTTATTCCACGGTCCACTTTACAATGATCCTCTGTCAATGCGATATTATTCCAGCTGCGGCAGGCGTGCCTAAAGGCTGTGCTGCCTGGCTTCCAGCCTATCACATTGACTTCTCATTGTAAAGTGGCTTTTGCGGCATAAACGCTTAATAATTTGGATAAAAAGTTGTCAAGTAATATTGACAATTTCATGATAACGATCAGTATAAACAGGCTGAAACTCCTGAAGATTCTGATACGGGCACATTTATGTCTGATGTGAAAAATGATTCTTCACAATATTTCAGATTTAAGTGGTGTGGCTGCGGATACAAGATTTATCCGGTAAGTCGTGAGGCAAATTTTAAAATTCTTACATTAGACACATCAAGCAGTACATGTGAAGTCAAGTTCGATTCTGATTTGAATAAGCAAGAACAAATATGGGAAGTACTTCCTAAAAGTGATGACAGTCCTGATGGTCTGGTATTTAGAAGCAAAGCTACAGACTCTGAAGGCAATCCGTTTTATATGTCTGCTGTATCCGGCAAACTCATAGGTTCTTCTCAAAAGAATGACAGCGCCAGATTTAAGCTTTACTCAACACAGGGATATAACTGGTTAAGATTTGGTGAGATCTATCTGAATCATATCGGCTGGCAGGATACAATTGAAAGAACCTGCGATATTGATAATTATTATTTCAATAAATCAAAACTACCAATGGATGAACACAATATAACGTCATATGAAGGAAAAACATTATTGTATAATCAAAGTTGGGATACTTTTCAACTTTTATAATTTCATGAAGTAACTATGGATGGGGTAGCCTGTGAAATTATAGGTACTTACAATGCATTAACGATGGTTGGAAATGATATAGATTATTTAAAACTTGCAATAGAATTTGAATATAATGCTACTCTTTATCCTGCAGTTATAGATGAGATGAAACCTTTTATACCTACTGGTACATGGGGAAGTGATCCGCGTAAAATAGGTCACTGTTTAGATGCATATAATGTGACGTCGTATACAGTGTTTGATAAGAAAAATTATAGTTCATGGCTGGATGCATGTAAGGCATATGAAGAAGCATTTAAATCTGATGATACAAAATGTGGTATAGTATCAGATCACTGGCCTTATAAGGATAAGTTTTATATTCCGATTCATACATTTGCTGTAGTATACAATCATAATAATCCTGAAAAATGGTTTAGAACATTTAATGACAAAACTGCTATTGACCATGAGGCAGAACCTAAATATGTAGATTATACATCTATATACAACAGATTTACTGATGATGTTGAGAATAAAAATAATAATCAATTTATGATTGGATATATACTTAATTAGTCATATTTATCTGTAGCCTAAATATTTTTAAAACTACACTGAAAGGAAATATGTAATGAAAAAAGGATTAAATATATTATCATGGGTTATTTTGATAGCTTCACTGTTTATTAATGTAATAATATCAAGCAAAATAATAAATCAGGAGATAATAAGAAAAGACTGGGTACGAACAACAGCAACTATAGACTCTATTAAAATGCCTAATTGTACTGTACGTGGAACATTCAAAGACAATGAAAATATTGCTCATGAAGAAGTGGCTTTATACCATGATTATTCATTCAATGGTATGGATTCAGGTCCAATGATGTCTTTCTATGGAAAACAAACTGACATAATGTATGATTCTGAAACTTTTGAAGTTGACAGATACAATAAGCCGAAGCCAGTATATCTGTTATATCTTATCCCACTGGCAGCTTCACTTACATATGTCATATGGTACAGTAAACAAAGAAAGAAAAAGCTAGATAAGAACTAAAATGGGAGTTACTTAAAAAAGCAAACTCCAAAAAGAACTGCAAAAAGGTGACTTAGGAGATTCACAGATTAAGTTCAAAGAAACAATGGGTACTGATTGAGAGTGCAGAAAGAAATGGTGAAAGAAGCACATCAATGAATTTGAGAATATACTTCAATGTCATGATTTTGCACTTACCTGGTATGATGATAAGCTAGTAAGAAGTTATATAATAAGATAACGGTTTACAATCATAGGTATCAAGTTAAATTCAAGACAGGTAAAAGATATTATGGCAGAAGAATCCACAATGGTTCTCCTGCCTTTTATCGTTCATATAAAATTTACGAAAAAAATAAATGGAGTAAAATTATTCTGCAACGTGTCGTGTTATAATTATCAAGCGTGCTTAGTGGATTTGTTGTTCGTACGGGCAACAAGGCATTTCCAGCATTTTTACTAGGTGGATCAATTTTCGTACGTCGCCATACTTCCTATCCTCCGGGGCCACGTTGAGACGGTAGTATTGATGTCAAGGAAAGAAAAATAAGAGGCTGAAAACAGCGTATATAAGGGATTTCTGGTGTTGGGCAGCTGTTTGTCGGATGGTAGAAATCCTTTATTATTTATCTGTCAGAACATATCTATGGGAAAAATGTGATAGGGTTGAGTGGACAGGTTTGTTTTCGGTAGGTCGAGTTGACAGGATAGACAAATAGGCTAATTACCATTATAATTATTTTAAGATATAATAATTAGCCAAGTGCTGAAGAGGAGACATTTTGTCTGGTAATCTGAAGGCGCATTATATTCCGGCGATACCCAAAAGAGAAAAACGTGTGGGGATTTATTGCCGCGTAAGCACAAACAGCTCGGAACAATTACATACCCTGGCTGCACAAGTATCTCACCTTACAAGACTGACAGCAACAATGCCACAATATTTATTGACAGATGTTTATATGGATATTGCCACCAGTAAAACAGGATCATCACGAAAAGAGTTCAATCGAACGGTAGAAGATTGTAAGTCGAATAAGTTGGATATGATACTGACCAAAAATAAGATTCGAGGTGATCACGAAAATGATATTAGATATTACAGAAAGTTTTCTGTATGATGTGAATATGGACCCTGACTTAGGAAAAGAAACCTGTATTACATATCTTATTTTTGACCCTGACGAGTTGTATAATGACAAAATATCATTGAAACTCATAAACTTCGATTTGAATACCTCTCATTTCCTTGATGAATTAAGGATGGACAGTAAAATGGAACACACTTTAAAAGGTGTTACATGCTTAAATGCCCCTTCTTTATTCTGTAATATGCCGGTAAACTTCGAATTTACTGGCATAAAGGGATTTGAATTATGTATTTTGGATGATAAACAAAAAAAAATATATAAAAGTACAAGTTACAAACTTAAAAAAGGTGATTTAAGATTCAGGCTTACAGGAAAATCATCACTTTCTCAATATTTTGTTGTACTTAATCTGATTGGAAATACAAACGCAAAAGTTTGCATTGATTTTGCACCAAATGATTGCATCTATAATGATGAAAAAAATATTAACATATCATATAATCAGTATAAAATGGAAAATATAAAAAATCCAAAATGGGAAGACTTTATTAATAGCTGTTACAAGGAAAGAACCAAAATGTTTGATTTTGATTTTGTCGAAGAATACTTTCCTTTGTTTGCATTACGTGCCATTAAAGACGAAAAATAGCTGTCTCGTTTTTAGCAACTAAGAATCAGTATTAGTTGAATTATTACTGGTGAAGATGACCCGGTTATATCATATGATTAAAATACAGGGATAATTAATTAATAAATCTTAAATCAAATATTACATATGATTGGTATAAGGCAGCAAAAGGTCTACTCAGTGAAGAAGAAGAGAAATTTGAATGTGAACTATGGAAAGGTAACTACATTAGCAGGTATCGTCCATTAACTAAACTTAGTGATATTGTTATAAGAACAGATTTTAAATCAATGTAATATGGAGAAGATCAAATGAAAAAATCAAAATCACTTATATTACGCATATTGATAGTAAGTTTGTCAGTATGTTTTCTTGCGGCATTATGTATAGGGCTGAAGCTGTTTACGGGAGTTTTCGGACCGCCAGAGTATGTGTATCTGGATAGCTATAATGATAATACTGACGGTGGATTTGTTAAAATAAATGATGTAAATGAAGTTTGTATTTTTGACAAAGATAGATTGAGAAGAGCAAAGTTTGCATTAAAGTACTGCAAGAATATAAGCGAGATACGTACATATGGTGAACACTATAAGAACCTCGATTTTCTGAAAGGGCAGGAGAATGTATATTGTCTGAATATGATATGCTATTGTGATGACTGGTCTGGCATTAAAAATTGTAAAAATATAGCTAAGTTCATTGCTGTCAATTCAGATTTCTCTGATATGTCTTTATTGTCAGGTTTTACAAAACTGTATTTTATTGACATTCAGACAGCTGAAGTTGTAAAATACGCTGATATAGACAAACTTCAAAGACTTAATGAGTTGAGTATAGGCGCACCTAATATTGATATCGGAGAAATAATTAAAGCACCTGTTTTAAACAAACTTTGGATATCACATGCAAAAGATATAGTTAATATTCAGGAAATAAAAAAGTCTGATAACCTGACAGAGTTACATTTAAGTGATTCAATAATAGATAAACAATTTTTATTAACAATATCTGAACTAAGTGATAAAATTTATATTGGATTATCATACTGTCCTTTCAGTGGTGATGAAGCAGAGGCAGAAAAAATACTTAATGATCTGAAAGAAAAAGGTATGAAAGTCGAAATAGAAGATGGGTTGATAAGTATAAGCAGCAATGATAAGTAATAATTAAACATTGGGTACAATGGATTGAAGTTGCGATTAAAATGTTATTTATTAGTATCTATATATACAAATCCTCTGCTTTGTGAGCAGTGTACTTTATCTGATTATAAGATTATTGGTGCAGTACACATTGATCATGAGGCAGAGGTTTTTTTCTGTTCCGAAAATAAATAAATAAAATGTTTTTAATATTGCCATTATAAAACGATTGTATTAAAATAGATGTATGCAGTATAAAAGGATGACGACTCTTTTTATTATAATGTAAGACAGATGCTTCTGTCATAATATGGAGGCAAATAAATAAAAAAGCAAGATCATATATAGTACTCATATTGATAGAATGTTTGTCAGTATACTTTCTGGCAGCGCTATGCATAGTACTAGACTATTTGCGGGTATTTTCCGGCCACCTGAGTACGTATATCTTGCTAGATTTGATGAAAATATAAACGATTGACCAGTTGTTCGTACGGGCAGCAAGGCATTTTAAACATAAAATTAGAGTGGATCAGTTTTTCGTACGTCGCCGTACTTTCTATCCTCCGGGGCCACGTTGAGACGGTAATTCTTTTGTCCCAACTAAAACCGGATGACGTAATCCACATAGATGTGGAGCTTAATGAACTCGATACAACAGCATATGAGGTGAAACCTACCTATGATGAGATAAAAAAGTATATCCTGGACAAATATAACCTTAAAGTTTCAAGTTTATATATTTCTCAGATCAAGCGTAAAAACAATCCTGAGATCGGAGAAAATTTTAACAAACTTAAGTCTGAAAATTCAAAAAAGCCGAATTGTTCGAAATAAAAAGCTGATGCAATAAAAGATACGTAAAGGCATTTTAAAATATTAAGATAATATAAAGATAAAGACAGATTAATTAATTATTCGTAGGATTTAATAAGAAAACTGAGAATATACTAATTTATTCTCAAACAAACAAAGCAGCATATAGAATTATGCGACTTGTATCGACATTATGGTTTTTGGCAATGATCAAATTGTTATAAGAAATTAGTGAGAACTGATTAATGAATTAAAAAAAGGAGCTGTTAACTGTGAGCCGTGGTATAGGCGGGTGGGCTTATCTCATATTTGAAGATGAAGAAACAGTTAAATACCAATATGGCAGTTTTGACTGGAATGATCCAAATCATTTTAATGATGATAAAATATGTGACGGTGAAATTTTAATACATAAAATCTTATTGTCGAATCCACCTTATAGAAATAATTTATCTGTATTTCTGAATGATAGAATTATAGAAGTGATTAATTGTGGTAATTGTTGGGCTAAAACATCTGATTTTCTTGAAGTTGAGTTTATTGCATTAAGTTTAATTTCTGGAATATTCGATGAATACGATAAAAAGTATCAGTATCCAATGAAAAAATCAATTTGCAAATAAATATTTCAGTTTATCGAGAAATGGTACAGAAAATCAAATCGATATCCAGTAGTCACCCCATTATAAAACCAAATATCTAATACATAGCAGTCAAGCTTAATAAAAAGATTGGCTGTATATTTTTTTGCCCGGAAGGAGAGTGTTATGATGAAATATATTATGAAAATACTTTAAAACTATTACAAATTCAAAGAAAAGAGGGAATTAAATGATTCAGGAGCATAACTCTGACAGAAATGAAGGCAATGAATAAAACGTGTTTTGTAGCCGGAACTCTGATATTAACTGCAACAGGCTTAGTTGCGATTGGGAGAATCAAGGCAGGTGACATTATGCTGCAAAGGTTAATCATGATCTGTAAGGGACTGAATGGCAACTCTCGGCAGTTCTTTTACGATAACCGCCATTTTTTATAGGTAAAATTTAATAACTTTATCTTGCACATATTTAAATTTTAAACTTTCGAAAAAAAATATTATTGACAACGTAACATTGTTATGCTATAATGAATATATCGTAACAATGTTACATCACATTGTTACATTGTTGTATGTGAGGAGATGAAATTACGGAGGACGAAAAGAATTTAATATCGAAAAAGGAATTACTAAGTCAATACGATATTTCGTACGGGGCACTTTATCGATGGAAAAGAAAAGGGCTCATTCCTGAAGAGTGGTTTATAAAAAAATCAACTACAACCGGTCAGGAAACATTTTTTCCGAAAAAGCTGGTTTGTGACCGAATTGAACTGATTCTCGGAATGAAAGATGATATATTGCTTGATGATTTAGCGAAGAAGCTAATGCAAGAAGAGGTAAATGATCAGTCAATTATCATTAAAACAGCACTAGGTGATAAAAAGTATCTGATGAGTGATATTCGTATGATTACATTAATAGACGGTGATAAACAACCTATTGATATAACAGACATAATCAAAAATATATTTAAAGGAGAATAACTATGGATATGAAAATTTCTGGCTGCGGCACTGTTACATCAGGTGAATATGATAAAGTCAGTTTAAGCGGCAGTACAAAGGTCAAAGGTCAGATTAACTGCAAGGAATTCAGTTGCTCCGGCTCGGCAAGCGGTGACGCTGATATAACCTGCGCAGGAAGAGTCAAGGCATCAGGCTCAACACATGTAAAAAGCATTACAGCAGACGCAGTAACAGCCACTGGTTCCCTTAAAATCGACGGCAACTGTTCTGTAAAAGGAAAATTCGCCGTATCAGGTTCAACAAGCATGGGCGGTAAACTCAAGGCTTCTCTTATAGAATCATCCGGCTCTTTAAGAGTTGATAATGACATTGAAGGAGAAGAGCTGCATTCGAGCGGCACTTTAAATTGCAAAGGTTTAATTAACGCAGAGAGAATTGATATTAAGTTTGACCACGGCATGACAATCGGAAGCATCGGCGGCTCTACAATTTCAATCCATCCTCACATAATTTCTTTTATTCCGATTATCGCACTATTTTCCGATAAACTTGGAACTGTTACCATTGAAAACTCCATTGAGGGTGACGAAGTTTCTATTGAAGACGTCAACGCCCAAAGTGTTACCGGAAGAATCGTTACAATAGGTAAAAGATGCAACATAAAGCTTGTTCAATACAGTGAAAGAATTGATATCGACCCCGATGCAGCCGTTGAAAAGGTCGAGAAAATATAATTTTTTTGACAGTATAAAATTTTTCATGGAGAAATAATAAAATTAAAAGAGAAAGCACAAACAATTAACATAAAAACAAAGAAAAGAATCGCCCAAAAAATAAAATAGAAATTGAACAAAAACCATTTTATTCATGAAGAAAGGGCGATTCTTATAGTTGTGGAGGAAATATTTTTATGGGACACATGATCCGAGGAATCATTGGAAAAGATAGTGTTATGCAAAATGTATCGAAAAATTGGAGAAAGGCTGAAAAAATTATTCTTCCGCAAGACTATTCTCTTATTTGTCTTAATGATGATTTGTTTGATGTTATTACAGAATTAATTGATGAAGGCAATACTTGTGAGTATCCGGTTCTCAATTATTTAACAACATCTATAATTCGCTTTTTAGAAACTGAATCAGCTGATAGCCAATTAGTTTACATAGAAACAAATTATTTTGGAGGATCCGGAACGCAGGCAGGTGTCCTCTTTGAAAATGGTTCAATAAAAACACAGCCAGTATGTAATGATGGTGCAATCAATCAACTGCTGCATAATATCGGAGTATATAAAGAAAAAGGAAAAGACGAATTTGACAGCTTGCAGTTATATCGCTTCAGACATATGGAATAATGAGACAAAATTCTATTGCCCATGAATGATACATAAAAACAAAAAAATTACAACGTATAAATCCTGGTGTCACACCATTATAAAATCAAATATTTAATACATAGCAGTCGAGCTTAATAAAAAGTTTGGCTGCATATTTTTTGCCCGGAAGGAGAGATTATGATAAATAATATCTTAAAAAAACTTTATAACTACTGCAAATTAAAAGAAAAGGAGGAATTAAATGATTCAGGAGCATAACTCAGACAGAGTGGTTGTACTGAGCGAACGAGCAACTACAATGACAGGAAATGTTCTGAGAAGTGCTGTCAGACAGTTTTTTAATCAGCAGAATCACAGAAATCCGAGAGTATACAGGGGAAGGCAGTCGGTCTGGAATCTTGTACAGGAAAGTGGAAATAATCAGCTAACCAATATTGAGGTGACTGATCAGAATATCAGATCTTTCAATCGTACAGCTCGTCAATTTGGTATTGACTATGCTCTGAAAAAAGATTCATCTATGAGTTTACCGAAATATCTTATATTCTTTAAAGCAAAGGACAGCGAGGAAATGACGGCTGCTTTCAAACATTTCCTTAATGAAGAGCTTAAAAGAGATAAAAAACCGTCAGTCAGAAAAATGATTAAATCCCTTGGTCAGTAGAGCAAATCAATTCAGCAGGAACGTACAAGGGAAAAGACAAAGACACGAGAGGCAGAACTATAATGAAGTTTAATTATCATTAAGGTGCTGCCTTTTGTTATATTCGGGTATTTATTTGATAAGATCTTATCTCTGTAATGCCCGATATAGTTAAGTCTGCAACACTAACAGCTGAATGGAAAAATACTCTTTCACTTATTGCACAGGGCAAATTCACCTCAAATCAGTTTATGGCTGATATTCAAAAGCTGACAAATGACATTATTCTGGTTGCTAAACGTAATGTTGATAAAAGTAAAGTAACGCCGAATAGTACCGGAGAAGTGATCGGCACATGTCCACGCTGCAAGAAAAATATATTTGATACACCTAAAGCTTACTCATGTGAAGACAGAAGCTGTGGTTTTATTCTCTGGAAAGATAACAAGTTCTTTCAGTCTGCAAAAAAAGCGTTCACAAAAGGAATAGCTAAAGCTCTGATCGAAGAAGGAAATGTTGATGTTAAGGTTTGTATTCTCAGAAATCAGGGAAAAAATACGATGCTACAGTATGCCTTGAAGATACCGGAACGTATGTAAACTTCAAACTGGAGTTTAATAAGAACCATTAATATTTAGATGTAAATGTATCATAGAAATTCATTTCTTCATCATAGGTAGTTTCTTTATCAATAAAACTTGCTAAGTCATTTTTCATGTTTTCATATACAGTGGTATAGTTGTCACCGCAAAATACTGTATGAACCATTGCACCGTAAATGCCACAGGTAATTGCATAGTATTTTTCACATTCTTCCAGAGTAATTCTGCAAGATGATTTGTATTCTTCATCTTTAATAATATAACCATTCTCAGATCCAGTATTTCTAATGTTTGTTCCATAATCATAATCAATCCACATTCTATAGACTCCCTTTTTTTACTATTATAACATATGAGTCAGAGAAATTCAAACAGAAAGGAATGAGTCAATGCCAGATATTGAAAAATTGTTCTCGCAGGACAAAATAAAAGAAATAACCGATAAGCTTGAAACCGGAATAATGGACTTGATTAATGAGGATAATTTCAGAAAATACCTCGATACAATGACCAGAAGCCTATTGTAACTGAAACAACTTCTGAGGTTGGAACCGTTAATCCTGATGATATCAGTAAGGAAGTAACAGAGAAATCAGGAATCCCTCTTGGAACGGCATTCTCCTTATAGATAAGAACGATGATATTGTTAAACGTCAGTTCATTACCATTCAGATCAAAAACGGCAATACGTTTTATATAGTTATCGACAAGGACAGTAAGGGCAACGAGAACGTGTATTTTATGAACCTTGGTGATAAATATGACCTCTTGGCGTTCTCTGAAGATTTCACCGAAGAAGTTAAATCGGAACTTGAAGTCAAGGACGATGACAAGGACGAAGAATAAGAGGATGAGCCTGACAAAGTTATGGTGAACGAGGATATCGAGGACAAGTAAGTCCTGCAAGCCTGAGAAATCAGGCTTGGTACATATATCGGTTGCAGAAATTGTTAGTATATGCTATACTAAATTTTACGACATATTATAATTTTGTGAGGAAGATTATATATATAAAAGGAGGTTAGTGATATGGAATTTAGAAATGCAAATTTTGATGATATTCCTAAGTTAGCGGTTTTACGTGTAAAAATGATAAACGAAGAAAAACCATATAGTGATGATTATAATAAAATTATTTTTGACAATACAATCAGCTTTTTTGAACAATGCTTACAAAATGACAGTATAGATATTATCATTGCTATTACAAATAGCGATATTATAGCTATGGGGTGTGTAAATTACTTTTTGTATCCTCCCAACGATTGGTGTCCAAACGGAAAAACTGCATATATAGGTAATATATATACAGATATTACATATAGGAAAAACGGTATAGCAACAAAAATACTAAATATACTTGTAGAAAAAGCAAAATGTAGAAATTGCCAAAGAATATTATTAGATACAAGCGATATGGGAAAAAGCATATATGAAAAATTTGGATTTAAATACGCTCCAACTACGATGAAGTATTTTCCATACGGAATAATTTCAGAAGAGCTCTAATTAAAGAAAATGAGCATAATCTTACTCTCGAAAAATCCCTATTTATCTAACAGTACACAACAATAATACACCAGGACGTGATGATGTGGAGAAACCGGTAATAACATATACACGATATGCAGATTCAAATAAACATCACTTTCAAGATACAGAATATTATATGAAACTAAATTCTGTGACTATAAAATCACTATTAAATCCGATTATAAAAATAAGTATAGCTTAGGTGTTTATAATACGATGCTTTACGAGTATTGTCATTTTTATCACAAGGCAGTTGGACAGAAATGAAAAATAATCCAGAGGGCCCAGATATGATATCATCAGTTATAGGTGATAAATTTTATAGTGGCAATGAAAAATATTTAGGTATGGCAAACGGTGAAAAGTACGAAATTGCAAGTAATCTATCCGAATTTTCTACCTATAGTGGATTAATATTTTCAATTGGTTCAAATATTCCTGTTTTTGGTGGACCATCCTCGTTTTTTTCAGATATTGCAACAATTACAGGTTCAGTTACAACTTACATAGCTTCATATCCAATTGGTAGACAGGATTTTGAGGATGCAATTATGTATAAGTTAGCGAATAATATTACTACTGATGATAGTATTACGTTGCATAGGTGGAGTAGTACAGCAAAATGGAAAGAGAAATTTGAATGTGAACTATGGAAAGGTGACTACATTAGCAGGTATACACCATTGTCTAAACTTAGTGATATCGTTATAAGAACCGATTTTAAATCAATGTAATATGGAGAAGATCAAATGAAAAAATCAAAATCACATATAATACGCATATTAATAGTAAGTTTGTCAGTATCATTTCTTGCGTTGTTATGTATAGTGCTGAAGCTGTTTACGGGTATTTTCGGACCGCCTGAGTACGTGTATCTTGATAGCTATAATGAAAATACAAAAGAAGGATTTGTAAAAGTTAATGAGGTGAATGGAATTGGTATCTACGATTATAAAAATGATGTAATAAGAGCAAAATTTGCATTAAAGTATTGCAGCAATATAAACGTGATACATACATATGGTGAACACTATAAGGATCTGAATTTTTTAATAACACAAAATATGGTGAAAGATCTTGATCTCAAAGGCTATTGTGATAACTGGTCTGGCATTAAATATTGTAATAATATAGATATATTCAGCGCTGTCAGATCAAATTTCTCCGACATGTCTTTATTATCAGGCTTTAAAAATCTAAAGTATATTGACGTACAGACAACTGAAGTGCTAAAGTACTCCGATATCCAAACACTTAAAGCACTTAAAGAGTTGTATATAGGCGCGCCTAATATTGATATCGGAGAAATAATTAAAGCACCTGTATTAAACAAACTCAGCATATCACATGCAAAAGAGATAGTTAATATTCAGAAAATAAAAAAGTCTGATAGCCTGACAGATTTACTTTTAAGTGATTCGATAATAGATAAACAATTTTTATCAACAATTTCTGAACTAAGTGATAAAATTTATATTGGATTATCATACTGTCCTTTCAGTGGTGATGAAGCAGAGGCAGAAAAAATACTTAATGATCTGAAAGAAAAAGGTATGAAAGTCGAAATGGAAGATGGGTTGATAAGTATAAGCAGCAATGATAAGTAAAAATTAAACTTTGGACACAATGGATCGAAGTTGCGATTAAAATGTGATTTATAAGGATGACGACTCTTTTTATTTTAATGTAAGACAGACGTTTATGTCAGGATATGGAGACGAATAAATATGAAAAGCAGGATAATATATAGTACGCATATTGATAGTAATTTTGTCAGTATACTTCCTGACAGTGCTATGCATAGTACTAGAACTGTTTGCAGGTTCTTTCCGGCCATCTGAATACCGTATATCTTGATAGATTTAATGAAAATAATAACGGTGGATCATTTGTTTGTACGTGCAGCAAGTCATTTCAAGCATAAAAGTAAGGTTGATAAGTTTTTCGTACGTCGCTGTACTTCCTGTCCTCCGGGGTCATGTGGAGACGGCAGTACATTTATCCCACAAAAAAACAGATGCCACAATCGACGTAAAACTGTAGTTTGGTGAAGGCGAAGGGCAGTATTTTTTTATAAGGCAAAGACAAGAGCCGATAAAATGAAGCCGAAGGATAAAGTAACTTATATAATGATCCAGAATTATATAGAACAAAAATACGGATTTAAAGTACATTCATCATATATAGCGGAAGTAAAGAGGGGTCTTGGCTTACCGATGTATGATGCGAAGAATGCAGTTGAAAAGTTATATCAACCACGAAAGCACCCGACACCGGAAAAGGTTAAAACAATATAGGATAGATGAATTAAAATGAAAAAATAACTAATCTGCTCTGCAGCTGTTTTATGCAGAGCATTTTCTATGTCAGCCATGACTGCTTATGCAGAAGAAACAAGTTGAGTTCATGAAGTAACAGCCATTGTAAGAAAAGAATGACTTTATTGAAGATGATGAAGACGACGAATATCAGGATGAAACAGTTAATGATGATAAGGAGGAGAAATAAGTCCTGCAAGCCTGAGCAACCAGGCTTAATACATAGTCTCAAGGTTGCAAAAATCCTTTGGATATGTTATACTGAACTCATCGATAAATCGTAATTTGTGAGTAACGAAGTAACTTAACTATTGTCAAATAGCTCGCAATAAGGAGGTATGGCATGCAGATTTCAAGCCGATTTACACTTGCGGTTCATATAATGGATTGTATAGATACATTCAAAGATGAGTATAAGGTAACCAGTGCTTTACTTGCAAGCAGTACCAATGTGAATCCTGTTATTGTAAGAAAGATTCTTGGACAGTTAAAGTCTGCGGGACTAGTGGAAATTGCCAGAGGTTCGGGTGGTGCTTCTATTCCGAAGGCATTGGAAGAAATCACTTTTCTTGATATTTATAAGGCTGTTGAATGCGTTGAAGGTGGAAAACTATTTCATTTTCATGAGAACCCTAATTTTCAATGTCCTGTGGGGAAAAATATTCATTTAATTCTGGATGACAGACTTATGCAGGTACAGAATGCAATGGAAAAAGAACTTGCTTCAATTACACTTGCGGATGTTCAAAAAGATACTCAGAATTATTTAGGAAAATAAAGGACAATAATTGCTGTGAAGGCGAAATCTTCACGGCTTATTTTTTTCTAAAAAAAGTTGTAACCATTGACGTTACAATAAAAGTATGTTATAATATTGATGTAACCAAAAAGGTTACATCAATATTATAACCGGAGGTAAGAAAATGAGTAATTATAGTAAAGTTAGTGTAGGGAAGGATGCAAGAACAGAACTTCACGATCAGCTTTCCTTGACAGGTGCAGAGGTTAGTATAAATAATTTACCAGCTGGTGTGGGAGTACCATTTGTTCATTCACACAAGAAGAACGAAGAAATCTATGTTGTTCTTTCAGGAAAAGGAAAAGCAGTTATAGATGGCGAAACTGTGGAACTTTCGACAGGAGATTGGGTTCGCATTTCTCCTGCCGCAAAAAGACAGTTCTCGGCTGCAGACGACTCTGGTATTAGCTTTGCCTGCATTCAAGTGAAAGAAAATTCACTTGAGGGCTATACGATGGAAGATGGAGTTGTAGAATAGTAATAAAGAGATAACATCCTGTTTTCTAAGCTTATAGTAATCTGACCAGATATACACAGGATCTGAAGGCACAGCAATGGCTGCGGAAGAAGAGCTACGTGATTTTACTCATGAACAATTCATATGGTTTATGCAGGGATCATCGATTGATCAGCTTGAATCTGTTATGCCATGGTGTACTAAGATTCCGGAATATTGCAGAAATCAGAGAAACAAGTAATTTATAATATTTTATAGAACCGTGTATGACGTAATTACACGGTTCTATTTATATGAACGTATGATGATTGAGCGCTTACATTGTTTCAAGTGGCTTGTCGGAACAGTTATAGTATCTGTATCAAGAAAAAGTCGTGATACTATAAGTAACAACATGAACCACTTGTAGTGCAGTTTCTGAGTTGTTATTAAGCTTTGCATAACTGTCAAAGGAACACATAAAGTTGTTGAATTTACGACAGCACGCAAAGAGAAATTGCGGATAGGATGAAAATATATCAATTGGTGCATTTTTATTGACTTTCTCAGTGTTATATCACAGATTGGAACAACGCTTGACGAATTTCAGTATGAATAATTACATGACTTGACACTATCGTCAATGTGTTATAGAATATAAGAGGTAAATATTTTAATATATTTAGTCAAATATTTATCCAAATAATATTTTGAGAGGGGTTTTAAAATGTCAAAAACATTCAGGAAAGTCTTATCAGCAGTAACCGCAATAATAATGATGAGTTCTTCCACAACATTTCCTTCAGTAATATCATCTGAAAGTACAGGAGTTATCTTTGAAAGCGAAGTTGAAAAAATATCAGGTGTAGAATCCTGGACATCAATTTACGAAACACAGCTTCCTGGATATTCAGGGGATGGATTTGCCTATCTTACAAATAAGAATATTGAATTTGAAGTTGAAGCACCAGAAGAAGGCTTATATGAATTTGATGTAAGATATGCACAGATACTCAACGCTGAAGGCAGACTACAGACTATTGTGATCAACGGTTCAGAGTATAGCAAAGTATTTGCTTTTTCTGATAAGTGGCAAGATACAGAGTTCGGTAAATTCAGACTTAAAAAAGGAAATAATAAAATTGCACTGATATCAAAATACGGATATGCTGCATTTGACACAATTACAGTAAAAAAAGCAGAAATGCCTGATTTAAAGGCAACTGCTACAGCTGTTCCATGCGATCAGAAAGCTACAAAAGAAGTTAAAGGTCTTATGAAATATCTTTATGATATTTATGGAACAGGTATTCTTTCAGGTCAGCAGACAATTTATGGCGGTGGTCATAAAATTAATACGACAATTCGTTATGATGCTTCAGCTGATATCTGTATTGATGGGTCAGGAAAGACATACAGCTTTGATGAAGCAGATAAGGATATTGCTGATGACGGTTCGCAATTCGTTTGGAAATGCACTGACGAAAACGGTCAGGTTTATAACTATGATTCACAGAACCGTAATTATAACTACTATGAATATGACAGAGAATTAAAGTATCTAAAAGAAACAGTTGGAGATATGCCTGCAATACAGGGCTTTGATTTTGGTGCAAACTGTCCTTGCTATCAGTGGGACGATGGAATTGTTGAACGCATGATTGACTGGACAAACAATAAAAATGGTATTTGTACAGCATCATGGCATATAAATGTTCCAGTGACCATGGCTGATTATACCCTTGGTGAGCCACTTGATTTCTCAAAAACAACATATTCTGAAAAATGTGATTTCAGTCCGTCAAAGGCAATGGAAAAAGGTACGCCAGAAAACGATTACTGGCAGCTCTGTATTAAAAATCTGGCTGAGCAGCTTTCAAAATTGCAGGATGCCGGAGTTCCGGTAATATTCCGTCCGCTTCACGAAGCAGATGGTAACTATTCAAATGGCGGTGTTTCATGGTTCTGGTGGGGCAAGGAAGGCCCTGAAGTATATAACAAGCTTTGGAGATATCTTCAGACAGAACTTCAGGAAACATACGGAATTCACAATTTAATCTGGGAACAGAACCTTTATGCCTGGTCAGATGCTTCTGCTGAATGGTATTCAGGAGAAGATTGTGTTGATATTGTAGGATATGACAAATACAATACACAGTATAACCGTCATGATGGTAACACAAGTGGTCCTAATCTTGACGCTGAATCAGGCATATTCTGGAGCCTTTATAATACGGTAGATGGTAAAAAGATGGTTTCAATGCCTGAAAATGATACAATTCCGTCACTTGATAATATAACGATTGAAAAAGCTGGCTGGTTGTATTTCTGCCCATGGTATGATGAAGAAAGCACACCAAAATTCCTTTCAGGTGAAGATTATCAGGATATTGATGAATTAATGAAACTTTACAAGAGTGATTACTGCATTACACTTTCAGAGCTTCCAAATGTCTGGAAATACTATGAACTTTCAGATTCACCTGATATATATGATTACATTCCTGGCGATATAAATGGTGATAAAGTTGTAAACATACTTGATTTCGTTTTGCTTAAAAATTATTTTTTAACTACTGATTCTGAAAAAACAGATGCTTATGATACAAATGGTGATGGAACAATTAATGTTTCGGATTTAGTTTTATTGAATAAATACCTTATTGGTATAGATGTAGTACTTTCATATCCGAAGAAGTGATTATTTCAGAATATCTCGTATTAAGAGAGATGGAGTATTTCCTTCAATGACTTGACTTTGAACTAACCGAATATGATGAGCAACTAGTCCGAAGCTACATCAAGAAAATAACGGTTTACGATGACAGGTATGAAGTAGAATTCAAGGCAGGCTTACAACTAAATATCGAGAGATAAGAAGGACAGGAGAATCAGTAATGATTCTCCTGTTTTTTGCCGTTCATAATATTTTTACATATAGAATACTCATTTAAATTTATCTTCATACAATTTAATGTTATAATTGAAATTAATGGCTATTATTTATAGAGAAGGATGATTAATATGACAATTGAGCAAAGGGATTTAACATCATTTGAAATTAGAAATCTTATGTTAGATACTTTAGCCCATGAAGGAGAAGACATTGATTCAGGGGGAAAACATTAAAAAATATGGGTATAGACAAATAGGCTGATTACCATTATAATTATTCTAAGATATAGTAATTAGCCGATTGGAGGACTAAATGAAAAAATTAGGTTTAATAGGCGGAACAGGGCCGGAATCAACAATAGTTTATTATAAAGAAATTACGGGTGGCGTTCAGAAACAATTAAATCAAAATGTGTTTCCACCTTTGAGTATTGAGAGTTTAAGCGTTTTTGAAGTACTTAAGTATTGTAATAATCAGGATTATGATGGACTTTTACAGTATCTATTGTCGGGAATCAATAATTTAGCTGGAGCAGGCGCTGAATATGCTGCATTAACTGGAATCACACCACATATTGTGTATGAGGATTTATCGAAAAAATCACCAATCCCAATAATAAGCATGGTTGGCACAGCTTGCGAGTTTTCAAAAAAAAAGCATCATCAAAAGATCGCATTATTGGGAACACTTCCGACAATGAAGGGGAGTTTCTTTCAAAAAGAATTCGCCATAAACAACATTTCCGTTATTACTGCAAGTGAGAAAGAGATGTCGTTTATTAGTAATAAAATAGAAAAGGAACTGGAATTCGGAATCGTCAATGATGCAACGGTGCAGGAGTTAAAAGGAATATCACTTCGTTTATACGAAGAAGAAAAAGTTGATGCAATTGTTCTTGGGTGCACAGAACTTCCTCTTGCTTTTGATAACATTGATTTACCTATTGAAAAGATGGATGTAATGAGAATCCATATTGAGGCTTTAATATCTTTGATACTAAGTGAATAAAACCATTCTGTCCTGCAGATTTCAGTTTGTCGAGGAGTTGTACTGAGAAACAAATCGAAATTTATAGGGATAATAAAATAAAAGTATTAACTGATGATTGGAGAAAACGGATATGGAAGATAATCACGATACTAATAATAATCTGCCTGTTCCTGAACCACTTATGCCAGGTGAAGATGCTCCTTCATCAAAACCACCTGAACATCATAATGCCCAAGATAAACTGGCAGAAATACTTGCTCATGCAAATGCCCAGAAAGGGCTTAAGGAACTTAAAGACAGTAATATGGACCGGCAGACGATTATATATTTTGCGATATTATTGGTTTTATTCGTTTTTAGTATGAAGTTTCTTCCGCATTTATTGGTAATACCCGTAATTTTGTCTGTGTCTGTTATAATGGTTAGATGCAGTATGATTAAAAAGAAATTGGATTTAAAAGAAGCTTTAAAAGATAATATTGTGTTGATATTATTAACAGGATTATTTCTTTTCATGGCAATTATAAATATTATTGATGTATAATATTTGATATCGCATTAAATTCAGGATTGATTGATATTCTGATTTTTGTATAATATTATCATTACCATGGCTGAGTTATAAGTCATTTACTGTTCATAATGAAAGCAATAACCATTTTTTGTTCCCGATGGTTACCTGGGGAAAATATTTAAAAATAAATAAACGTTATGTTATGCCATTGTCTATGCAAATAAGTCATGCCGTTGCAGATGGGTATCATTGTGCTGAATTTTATTCTATAGTTAATGAGCTGATACGAGAATACCAATAGAATATGTGTGTAAGCAGAAGACAGCGAGATAGATGTGATGAAAGAATTTGAACAATATAAAGCAGGGAGATGAAATAAAAGTTGACTAAGGACATGAATAAAAATATATTTAAGCATAATCTATATATGAAAAAAATAATAACTTTTATTTTTTTCTTTGCATTGCTGATATTTTCTTTTTCAGGATGTGCGAAACCTGATATGAATAAAAAAGAAGTAACATCTTATCTGGAGAAACGTTATGATAAAACCTTTACCTATGTATCGTCTGAGCATATTTCCCGCTCTCAACGCAATTACCTGGATAAACGCATTAAAAAGCTTACAGAAACAGCGTCTGACTCTGATGTTGATGATATTGTAGATACCTACAAAGACGAAAATAATCTGGAATTTCACGTATACCATTTCATAGTATTTGGAGTATCATCGTATTGGGAGATAACAGATGATTACTGCGTACAATACCTTATTTCACAGTCAGAAATCTATGCACCACTTGAACAGTCATCATATAATTATACATACTACAATACCATTGGTATGGGCGAAGAGCGAAAAGCGGGCTTTAAACTATGTGTAACAAACTTCAATGATATTCGTCAGATATCGGAACTGGCTTTCAGTATCATCGGAAATGATGCTGCAATACTTCCTGACTGTGGAACTGAAGGGAATGAGCATTATACTATGTCAATCACTCCGGAAATCACACTCGTAACTTCTAATGAATTAGAACTTGGAACAGTGAAATTCCGGACTGAGTATTGTCCCCAGATTACTGATAAAGATAATTTTATCCGAAGAGCTGAAAATCAGTTTATTGAATATGTGAAAGACGGACAGCTTGTAACCGATATTTTCCCTGAAGTACTCTCTCGCAATGATCTCTTGAATATTCCCGTTTATATGGGAGAAAAACAAATCGCTACTCTTAGCAACAGGTACAATAAGTATTGTATTGAAGATCAAATACAAATCGGAACAAGCATGAATTTGAATCAGCTAAGGTCATTGTGTGAACTCGCTGGTTACACCATGACTGAAACAGGAAGTAAAGTAAAGATTGAAAAAGAAAGTAATACAATAGTAATTGAGCGTTTCTATGGGAAAAATTACGACACAAGCAATTTTACAATATTTAAAAACGGTAAAAAATTTATTCCTGAAGGAAAAATTGATGATAATAGTCAACAGGATATATGCTGGCTTACTATTTCAGATTATTACTATCTTTTTGGTATTCATATTACAGTTGATTATGAAAACTCAACCGCAAGCATCTCACTGAATGAATCTGATTAATATCCATTAAAAGGATATATCAAAATCTGAATATCATTGTAAAGGAGAATGTCTATGTTAGAATTAAGATCACTTAATGATAGTGATATTCCGTTAATAGAAACCTGGCTGAATAAAGAACATGTGAAAAGGTGGTACGAGATACCGGATCTCGGCATTACGATAGATGACTGGATGGCGGAAATTAAAGAATACAAAGGAAAATTCCAGTGGATAACATACCTTATTGTGATGTGGGACAGATCACCGATCGGACTATGCTTATATTATAAATGTGAAGATAGCGACGGTGAAGAATTCGGAACGTTGCCTCTGACAGGTTCATACGGGATAGATTACCTGATAGGAGAAAAATATTATCTTGGCAAAGGCTTAGGTAAAGGAACCATTACGATGCTTATCAATAAAATCTTTTCTTTTCCGGATGCACTGAGAGTTACAGCTGACATTGATAAAGATAACTCTGCCTCAAAAAATGCACTGTTGTCCTGTGGTTTCAGATTACTGGAAAAAGAACGTAGTCGGTATGTTATATATAACGGAGCTGTCCGGGAAAAGGATAATCTGTGATTCAAAAATGTATTTCATAATAGATATATCGGAATTTGTGTGGGTGAATAATGAAAAATAAAAACATAGATGGTTGCTGTTTACGACTGTTCTCAAACTGAATATACGAAGAAATCACAGATCAGAAATGACTGTGATTTTTTATGCCGGATATGAAGGCAAAGAATTCATGGTGCTTCCTGATTGTAGTCAACACCTCAAAAAAATATTTTAAAATATCATTGACATTTTTTAAAATGAGATTATAATTATAATCAGTAATATTATTATAAATGATAATATTATA
>JAUNSK010000014.1:22561-103933 GCA_030539275.1 Oscillospiraceae bacterium
TAAAAAATAATAATTATAAAATTATGTAAACAAGAAGGAAGGATAAATGTTATGAAAAAATTAACTACTCAGAAAATTATCGCAACCGGACTGCTGATCACCACAATATTATTATTAATAGTGTCATGCCTTATACTTCCGGATACTGTTATTACGCAGTTTTCAATCGGAAAATCGTCACCTACAACAATGCCAAAGTGGATTGCGGTTCTCATTCCGACGGTTTTTGGTGCAGGATCTTCAGTATATGCATTGCTGAATAAAAAAGAAGATCGTAAATCACTTATAATATCAGCAGTCGGCATAGCAATATTTATAATTATGATGATTGTAAACAGATAAATAACAGTAGGCTTTGAGAGGTATTATAATGGAAAAAAATATATCAGAGATAATAATGAATCCTGTAAGACTCAGGATCGCTCAGTATCTAATGATTCATAAGACTGGAACTACAAAAGAAATAAAAGAGGAGCTAAGCGATGTTCCTCCGGCAAGTCTGTACAGACATATCAAGACATTAGCAGATGCAGGTCTTATTGAAGTTACAGATGAAAAGAGAATACGCGGAACCATCGAAAAGACTTATTCGTTGGTGAAGAATCCATTTCCGGATGCAGGTAATCAGGATTATAATGGAATAATTCAAAATGGCCTTCTGATGTTGATGTCATCATTTGAGAAATATTTTTCTGATGAACATGCTGATCCACAGAAAGACATGCTTACTATGTCCACATCTGCACTCATGCTTACAGATGAAGAGATGATAGAAGTATTGCAGAAATTCGGTGCTATTATAGCTGATGCTATGAAAAACGCAACAGGGGAAGGACGTAAACCAAGACAGTTTACAATTATCTCATCACCAACAGAAGTCCAGTAATATATAAATATATTTTCAAAATGGAGGGGTATTATGTTAGAGATTAAAAATTTGACAAAATCATATGCAGGAGGAAAGACCGTAGTAAAAGATCTTTCGATCAATGTCAGTGCAGGGGATATATACGGATTTATAGGCCATAACGGAGCAGGTAAGACCACTACAATTAAATGTGTTGTTGGAATTCATGACTTTGATGATGGAGAAATACTTATAGACGGAATGTCAGTTAAAAATAATCCGATAGAGTGTAAAAAAAAGATAGCATATATTCCGGACAATCCGGATATTTACGAGTATCTTACGGGAATACAATATCTGAATTTTATAGCGGATATCTTTGAAGTGGGAAAACAAGAAAGAGAGAGATTAATAAAAAAAGAAGCTGATGCATTTGAACTTACAGAAGCGTTGGGAGATCTCGTATCTTCATATTCTCACGGAATGAAACAGAAGCTTGCAATAATCAGTGCACTTATTCATAAGCCAAAACTTCTTGTACTGGATGAGCCATTTGTGGGCCTGGATCCCAAGGCATCAGTTATATTAAAGAACAGGATGCATGAGATATGTCAGGAGGGAAGCGCAATATTTTTCTCAACTCATGTACTTGATGTGGCCGAAAAGCTGTGTAATAAAGTAGCTATCATTAAAGCCGGAGAGCTTATTTCACAGGGAAATACCAGGGATTTAACGAAAAACGAATCTTTAGAGGCCGTATTTATGGAGGTGGTAAATGATGATAAGACAGATATGCAGATTAAGTAAGGTTATGCTGTGCAATACCTTCAGTATCAATGAGATTCTTCACACAAAAGATACTAAAAAGAAAAACAGATTCATTATGATGATAGCAGTGTGGACACTTTTAGCAGTAATGATTATGTCCTATATAGTAGTGCTTTCTCAGACACTTATAAATATGAAAATGGGAAATACTATTCCAATGTGTCTTTATATGTCAGTAAGTATGCTTATTCTGTTCTTTTCATTTTTCAAGGCAGGCAATATCATATTTCAGAAAACCTCATATGAGATGATGGTATCTCTGCCTGTCTCCAATGCAGCAATAGTCATCAGCAGATTCTTAACTATGTATATTACCAACCTTCTTATTTCATTTATTTTGATTTTTCCTGGAATGGTGGTATACAGTATAAGTACAGTTCCATCTTTTTTATTTTACATATATGCTTTGTTCGGAATAATCGTTCTTCCGTTGATTCCTGTAACAGCAGCAACGGCAATAGGCGCTGTAATAACAGGAATAAGTTCAAGAATGAGACACAAGAGTTTAGTATCATCGGTATTGTCAGTCATGCTTGTATCGGTAATACTTTTTTTTAATATAAAAATTCCGACACAGACGAATGGTATGACACAGGAGTCATTTCAGGATCTGGCAGAAGCTTCGACAAAAGACATAGGACACATGTATCCGTTATCATTGTGGTATAACAATGCATGTGTAAATACATCATTAAAGGATTTATTACTGTTACTTACTTCATCGTGCGTAATATTTATATTAATGGTTGTCGTTGTTCAGAAATATTTTAGTACCATATGCAATGCGCTTAATGCGACTTCAGCTCAGAATAATTACAAAATGCAGTCACTTAGCACCAGTTCACAGTTAAAATCAATGTGGTCAAGGGAGATCAAAAGATATTTTTCGTCAAGTGTTTATGTTGTTAATACTATGGTGGGATATTTACTTATGGTGGGATTATCTGTTGCGGTGTGTGTAATGGGAAAAGATGCAATCAATGATCAGTTCGGTATGCCTGATATGCTTGATAAAGCATTTCCGATTGTACTTGCAATGGTCGGAAATATACTTCCGACAACATCCAGTTCAATATCATTGGAAGGAAAAGAACGTTGGGTGATACAGACCCTTCCAGTGAAAAATGACATTATATACAAGTCAAAAATTCTTGTAAACCTTACAATTTCAGCACCATTCTATGTGGTGGCGGTAATTGCCGGAATAATAGGGATAAGGCCAACATTCACAGGAGCAATTTGTATTATTATCGTACCTGCAGTATTATCTTTATTTTCGTCAGTTACAGGACTTTTTATCAATCTTAAATTACCGGTATTTAACTGGGAAAATGAAACTCAGGCTGTAAAGCAAAGTGCCTCCGGTATGCTCACAATGATTGCAAATGTTGTAGTATGCCTTATTCCTGCCTTTATTGTAATCATGCTTGCCAGCAGCTTTGCCTTTCCTGTGATGATGGCAGCATGTATTGCATTACTGTTTCTTACATATCTCTTCTGGAAAGCAACACTTAAGATACAGATGTACAGATTATAAGCTTACCATTATGGCATCACATGCTCAGCAGGAGAGCCAGTCTCTTAGCCAGAATGTAATGCCTGGATTTCAGTTAGGATACCAGAATGGCTAGACAGAACATTTAATGATGTTGGTAATGCAGGCGCTCAGGCTGATATCAAGTCAGATGATTAATATTTTATCCCACAAAAAAGCAGATACCACAATCGACGTAAAACTGGAGTTTGGTGAATACGAATACGGTGGTAGTGATCCCGAGGCTCAAATATATGGATATATATTTTCAAGCTATGATAATACTCCTGTTGAAGTACTGGATAAGATAGGTTTTCATGACATTGGTCATACATATTCTGATGGAAAACGAGAACAACCTGAATACAGCACAGGTGGATATAATTTACACGCTATAATTAATGAGTATTATAAATCAGATATTCACATTGACCATACCCATGACTTTTAATTCCGGTCAACTCATGAAAAATATTGGTTTACCGGAATTTTTTTTACACTTAAACAGTAAGTGAAGAATAGTTTACAGCAATATTGATTCATTGTTCAATCTGTGGTATAATAACCAGATAATTTACTGATGAAATCATGGTAAATAATAACCACTTACATGCAATTCAAATCAGGATATAAAGGAGACGAGAGTATGAGAAAAGAACACTTTATTGCAGCCGGCGTGCTTTCACTGATACTTATGACATCATGCAGTAATTCAGGCGCCGGAACGGATTCTGAAACAAACGTTTCATCATCTGATGTCAGTGTTATAGAAACATCAGGTGATTCGTCAGCAACTGAACAGACTGAAGAATCCGGACTGAAGCAGGAACAGATGTGCATGCCATTGCTTTCAATAAAAACAGTATCACAGGAAAAAGATGTGATGGATTTTGTAACGGAACCTGTTAACCGTTTTGTAGCTGAATCAATTGCATCATGGACTCCGGGATATGTTATACCACCAGAGCCTTATAATGAAGCATGTACTGCAGAGCTTAAAGACAGCAACGGACAGATTCTGCTTCCGGAAACAGAAGCAGAGGTAAAGGTTCGCGGTAACTGGACAACAAACTATGAGAAAAAGCCGCTTAGAATAAAATTTAAAGAAAAGCAGAATCTTGCCGGCATGAATGAAGGCGGGAAAATGAAAAACTGGGTTCTTCTTGCAGAGTACAAGGATGGTTCTATGTTAAGAAACAAATCTGCTCTGTATATTTCTCGAGAAATCCTGAAACCTGACGGATATTATGCTTCAGATGCTCAGTTTGTTGAAGTTGAAATAAACGGAGAATACTGGGGAGTATATCTCCTTGCAGAACTGCAGCAGATAAATCCTTTACGAATTAATATAAATGAACCTGAAAAAGATTATCAAGGAACGGATATCGGGTATTTGCTGGAGTTTGACGGATACTTCAGAAACGAGGATGCACTTCATCAGATCGAAGCAGACTATGCAGATAATGCTGAACTGATTCCTTTTGATGGGGAAGGCGGCAGCGGAAGAAAGATAAAATGCCAGCCGGAAAAGTCCTATGAGCGGAAAAAAGAAGTCGGAATAAAAATTGACAGTACTGTTAATTCACAGCAACAGCATGATTTTATAGCTGATTATATTAACAATGTATACAGAATAATGTATTGCGCAGCGTATGAACATAAGGCTTTTGTATTTGACTCAGACTATAAGACGATATCCGAATCAAAAGATATTACTCCTGAAGAAGCAGTTAAAACGGTTGTTGATGTTGCGTCACTTGCTGATATGTATATAGTCAGTGAGCTTACATGTGATGCAGATATATACTGGTCAAGCTTTTATATGGATGTGGACTTCAGCAGCAGCGGAAACAAAAAACTAAGATTTGAAGCACCGTGGGATTTTGACTCAGCCATGGGAAATAAAGACCGATGTGCTGATGGAACCGGCTTCTATGCAGCAAACATTGTTCCTGATGTGAACTCAAATGAATATGAAACTATAAATCCATGGCTTGCTGTTCTGATGAATGAAGAATGGTTTCAGAATATCATCAGAGAAAAATGGACGAAAATATATGACCAGGGGATATTTGAAAGTGCTCTTGATATGATAGAGAACGACAAAAATGAGTACAAACCGGCATTTGACCGCAATTATAAAAGATGGAATAATCTTAGTGATATATCCGAATTTGAAAATGAGCTTTCAGCTGGTGCTGCATCCTGTCGCACGCATGAAAAAGCAGCTGATTATCTTGCCAGCTGGCTGAAAAACAGGGTTGAATTTCTGAATGATTACTGGCACAGCTAAATCTTTTCCATGTACGGTAATCTCGTGAAGATTTGCCTATCAGCGTATTTGCTTTTTGGATTCAGGACTGCGAAATCAAAATCTGCCCAGAATGCAGAAGGCCGATTCAGTGTGACATGGTGTTAGATAACATGGAAGGAAACCCTTACTGTTCTGTAAAATAAATCTGAATTTGAAGAGAGATTGAAATGACCAATATAGTAAAAAAAACAGATCTTAATAAGAATGATAATGTTAAAACGAAAAAGATAGCTCATTACCACCTGCCGGGATTATTTGAATTCTATGAATTATACAGAGCATTTTTGCCTCTTTTTTATCAGCACAGGGAATACTTTTATGACTGGTGTGATATTGCTTCCATATACGGTGCTCCGGCTGATTGTTTATGGGGAGGAGGACGTGTTGGGTTTGGTTGCAATGATACAGGGAAAGTTTTAGCATTGATGCAGGAATACGGAATTTCTGCCAGGTTGACTTTCAGCAATTCTCTGCTTCAAAAAGAGCATCTTTATGATAAGAAATGTAATAATCTTTGTTCCATTTTTCAGAAAAATGGCGATGTGCAAAACGGCGTTATCATTTATTCTGATTTACTTCTGAATTATATCAAAGAGCATTTTCCGGGTTTTTATTTCATTTCTTCTACAACAAAGGTTATTACTGATTTCAATCAATTTGAAGATGAACTTGACCGGGAAGAATTTCGATATGTAGTACCGGATTTCCGCCTGAACAATAAATCAGAACAATTAGAAAAGCTATCTGACATTCAGAAAGAAAAAGTTGAATTTCTTTGTAATGAATGCTGCTGGTTTGGATGCAACGATAGGAAGGCATGTTACCAAAATGTAAGTCATAAAGTTCTGGGGAATGATTGCCCTGACCACATATGTAGTGCACCTGATGCAATGGATGGGTATGTTTTCTCAAGGGCTATGAAAAATCCCGGTTTTATCGGAATAAACGATATTATAAATGTATTTTTACCTATGGGCTTTTCCAATTTTAAGATTGAAGGACGCAGCTTAGGCAGTGCCCTGGTTCTTGAATTCCTGTTATACTACATGACGAAACAGGAGTATCAGCTCCAGGTAAGAGAAAATATATATCTGAATCACTCATTGGATTTGTTTTGATGTGAACAGTGTTATGAAAAGTGGCAAATACCAGTTTATCGAGGAGTTGTTCAATAAGAACAATGTATAATAAGTGATACAGAGGTTTTTTATGCCCATATTTTATTTTAAGATAAATGTCAAGAACAAATTTTTTCCGGTAAGCAGAAAATAATAACTTTGTCAAATAGTAAAAAAATATTTTTCGGGAGGTAAATTACAGTTGCCTGTGCTTCACATATTAAGTTACATCCTTTACAGATCTAGAATTAAGTTGTATAATCAATTTGTCGATAAATCGTAACTTGAAGGGGAAATAATAATATGAGCATAATCATTCGCAAGTATATAGAAGATGATTTACAAGATATGATTACAATATGGAATGAAGTAGTTGAGGATGGCATTGCTTTTCCACAAGAGGAATTACTTTCATATACAACAGGAAATGAATTTTTTGAAAATCAAACGTACTGTGCTGTTGCTGAGAATACAGAAAACGGCAAAATAATGGGTCTGTATATATTACATCCAAACAATGTGGGAAGGTGCGGACATATATGTAATGCCAGTTATGCTGTTAGCAGTGAAGCGAGAGGATTACATATTGGAGAAAAACTTGTGAAAGATTGTTTGTTACAAGGAAATTTGCATGGATTTGGAGTATTACAGTTTAATGCTGTAGTTGAATCAAATATTCATGCAAGACATTTATATGAAAGATTAGGATTTGTTCAGCTTGGGGTAATTCCAAATGGATTTAGAATGAAGGATGGGCATTATGAGAATATATGTCCATATTATCATGAACTGTAATAAAATAGTTTCTGTTACCAGGATAATATAAAACAAGATATTAAATATAAAATTGTCAAGCTTAAAAAGTTTGGCTGTTTATTTTTCACCCGGCAGGAGAGAGTTATGATGAATTATATCCTCCTGTTGCGATAATAAAAACTTTCTATATATAATCCATGGAGAAGGGGAATGTAAACCCTTGAATTGAAGAGTTTATTTCGGAGTTTAAATGTGATATTTTTATATTTGAATAAATCTAAACAGGGTGGAATTGTCAATAAATGTGCAGTCAAAAGTATACCCTAAATCAGATATTTCTGTAATGATTTCATCTGTGTTCCGTTTTTACGGAGTGGAGCGCAGCAAAACGGAGGAAAAACGGAACACCTCATCCGCAGATTATGCTGCGGGTTTGCCGGTTGTCCGTCTGAGCCACTCCCGATATTTTACCGGTGAAAACCTAAACAGATTTCCAGTATGAATCCGAATGGTATTGTAATAAGAAAAAATGTATCTGAAAATAACAGTTTTGACTTCTTCACGTGTCATTTTGTAGGTTGGAATCCGGTACAGCTTTTCCTTTTTCAGCGTTGCAAAGATGCTTTCCATACGGGCATTATCAAAGCAATGGCCCGTTCCGCTGAGACTTTGCGTAATTCCATGCTTCCGGAGCTCACTTCGGAATACATCACTAGTATATTGACTGCCTCGGTCACTGTGAAGAATAACACCTTGCGCCAGTCGACACTGTTTATATAGACATTTAACAGTGTCAATGCAGAGTTCCTTCTTCATGTTGTCACGCATCTCAAGCGACAGAATCTCTCCCGAACAACAATCCATAATCGGAGAAACATAGAGCTTGCCATCAGAACACGGAACTTCGGTTATGTCCGTTAAAAGCTTAGTATATGGCGCATCAGCGTGAAAATCACGCTTGATCATGTTCTCTTGCTCCTGTATTTCGGTCGTTGCTTTGGTTATCCCGTGTGGACGATGTGCCTGATGGAGCAAATCGCCCTCGCTCATAGTGCGGTAAACTGTACGTATGCTAACAGCTATCCCGTATTGATTCAGCGCAATATGTATTCGGCGGATACCATAATTATCGTTGTCCGGGTGTTCAGCAATAATGCTTTTGATCCTGACCAGAAGAAGCTGCCTGCCGTTTTGCTTTTCACGGTTGTGAAGCCATCAGTAATATCCGGATTCACTGATTTTCAGCACGCGGCACATCCGGCTTACCGTATAACGGCTTCGGAACTTAATGATGAATAAATGCCTTTCGCTTGTTTTTACTTCTTCCGGTCTTTTGCGAAAAAACCGAGTGCATCCTTTAATATTTCATTTGCCTGCTGTAGCTCTGCATTTTCGCGTTCAAGCTGCCGTATTCGTGCACGCTGCTCTGCATCGGTTGCAGGATCCGGTAGCTTTGTCGCTGCTTTGCGGTTCTTTCGCCAATCTGCAATGGTGTAATATTGTAGTCCGAGCTGAATCGCTGCCTTCTTGACTCCGATTTCATCGGATAGCTTCAGCGCTTCCTCTTTGAATTCTTTACTGTATTTTTTCATATTTTTGACACCTTCCTGACGACTTTATTATATCAGATTTTTGGGTGTCTGTCGACTCTACTTACATGATAACACTCCAGGATACAGTACGGTAATATTGATAAAAAATTCTGTTGATTTATATATGTTGGCAATGGTATAATAAGCTAAATAGTAATACGAAAAGGTCTGAAATCGGAAGTAGAGGTGTAAGTCGAAAATGAGATCAATACCTAAAATGCCCCTGAATGAAAAGGAAAGAAATCGCTTTTTCCGTTTCATCATTAAAGTGTTCATCTTTTGCTTATTATGTATGTGCTTTTGTGTTGGAAAGATTATTTTTTATGAAAAAACAGATGCAATTGTTACAAATGTCAGCAAGCCTTTTGTTACCACAGGAGGAGCATCCGGATCTGAGCTCGTGACTGTTTCCTATTCTAATAATGGGCGTCAGTACAGCTCAACCATCATTTATGCTGTTTCAAAACACTGCAAAGGAGAAACTGTAAAAATTTACTGCAATCCTGAAAATCCTGATTCTATAACAACATTAGAAAAAGTTTTTGAATTTCCAGTAATCGTCCTTATATTTGGAGTCATTCTGTTTGCAGTATATACATTTGGTCTTGAAAAAATATAAATTCACATTCTTTAATAATATCTGATTTGTAACCAATAAGTTTCAGAACATTGATTAAAATTTCAGGAAATGGGAACATACTAATATACTCTTACGATCAGATATGAAAAGTGTGCACAGGTATATAAATCTGCTTTTTTTTATTTTTTTAAAGAAAATCTAACATATGTTTTAGAAAAATATGTTATAATTTCTTTTGAATAAAATATTCAATAATACAAATTAAAGTTCTAAACAAATATATGAGTGGGTATTTTTATGAAAAAAGTGTTAATAAGTATGATCTGTAAACAGAGTATAGATAAATGTAGAATGGATGTAAAGAACAATGTTGTATCGCATATACATAATAAAGTAAAGAAAACACTCTCTTTGGGATTGGCAGCTATGATAATGCTGACAGCAACAGCATGTAGAAGTACTGTTGAAAGCAAACCAGAATCTAAAAAATCAGTGATAGAAGAAAATAAAACACGTGTTACATCAAAAGCAGAAACCTCATGGTATCCGGGCAAGGATAGTACCTATAATGGTAGACTGCGTTGGGGTTGTCAGAATCAAGAACAGATGGCATATGTAGAGTCAGTAATGGATGCTACATTTTATTCTGGTTGGTATGAAGATTGTAAAGCAAAATTAACTGAAGATGATTGGGAATGTTTAGAGTATGAAAAGAAAAACTGGAGTTATAGTGATGCATACGATCAATTCCTTGTTGATTGTTATGTTGCAAGTAAGCTGCAGGTCAAAAATGACTATGCTGGTGGTGGATATGGAGATCCAGCAGAGGTTATATATAGCGCTTATCAGGAACTTGTTGGAAGTACATCAAATTGTGGCAGCAGAGCTCAGTTTCACAGAGCTTTTTTAAATCGAATAGGTTATGAAACAAGTTTTGTAGAGTCAACATTTTTGCAGCATGCATGGTATTGTGTATATTTATCAGATGGTACGGTTGTAGATATGGATGGAAGTTTTCTTGGAGGTGGAAGTTTAACTCTTTACAGGGAACCTGATGTAATAGTCTATGACAAAGAGGATTAATCCCGAATAAGGATATTTTCAAGTTGTGTAAATGCATTTAACCAGTTTTACCAAATAAATTAAAATCTGACCCCGGCATATTCAGATAAAAAAGGCGAATCAGACCACAATTAAATGTGATCTGGTTCGCTTTTCAAATATAACCGTGGAATTGTCAATAAATGTGCAGCTAAAACAACATCCCAAAATATAAGATTGCCATATTATTAAACCAGTTTTTTCTGAAGTGCAGCATAAAAAATTCTCCTCGCCTCTTGACAGCTAATGATTATTAGCCTATAATATAACTAATGAGTATTAGCCTGGTAAGGAGGAGCTTGTAAAAGCACATTGACAGGTTTGCACAGTCACTGAATTTACACAGAAAGGAGTGAGATCAATATGACAGATAAAAAGAAGACAGTCAGGCTGACGGTTGTTTTTATTATAATTACATATGTAATAAGCGGGGCTGGATATTTTTTGTGGTTTGGTAAAACAAAAGCGGAAGCAGCAGCTTTCATTCCTGTACTTGCGCCTTCTGTTGCTGGTCTTTGTGTTTATAGAAAAAATATCAGAGCAGATTTTCTTAAAATAAATATTAAAGGAATATTTACCGGTATATGGCTGATAATTCTCTGCTATATACTTGCCGTTAGTATGTTTTTAATATCCGGAAAACATTTAATGAAACCGCAGATAAAAGCACCGGATGTAGTTGTGCTGTTTGTTCAATGGATATTTGCAGGATTTTGTGAGGAGTTTGGATGGAGAGGTGTTTTGCTGCCACTCCTCAAAAAGATATTTACACTTGAAAGGGCATGTCTGATCAATGGAATAGTGTGGGCACTATGGCATCTGCCTCTGATACTGACTGCAAATATGTCAAAAGGACATTCTATAACAGGTGGTTTTGTTCTCTTTACAATAACAACGATATGTTTAAGCTATATATTTGGTTTGTTAAGTGAAAGTAAAACAGGCAAAAGCATATGGATATATGTAACGATTCATGCATTGTACAATATTGCCGGAGTAATTCTCATGAGTATGATTACTGTTACAGAGTATAAATTTCTGGATGAGAGCGGCTATTTTTTAGTATCATCACTTATTTTAGTTACAGCAGTATTGTATTTTGTTACTTTAAAATGCCGCAGGAATCATGACTGAGCTTTTTAATAGCTATGGCAATGCATTCGCCATATACCAACCACCAGAAAATGCAGAGATCTTACTTGTGAACAGTTTTGTATGAATAGTTAATGCAGTGGCTATCTGAAAATCATTATTAATTGAAATGAGGTAATATATATGTACAAACAGATCCGTTTTTACGAAGAACTTTCAATGAATTCACATGTGGCATTACATACTCAGTTTTTTGACGGATGGTTACTCCGAACTGCTGATGGCTATACAAACCGTGCAAATTCTGTAGGAGTATTATATCCTTCAACTCTCGATATAACGTCGAAAATTGAATATTGTGAAGATTTCTATTTTAATCAGGATCAGGATTGCGTATTTAAATTAACAGACGGTGACGAAGATCTGGATAAGATGCTTGAACGAAGAGGATATGTAGTGAAAACTCCAACAGATTGTATGGTAATGGATCTTAAAAAATGCTCCTTTGTTAAACCAGATAGAAAAGGTTTGAAAGTGATAATAACGGAAAAACCTGATGAAGAATGGCTGGATGCTTTTTTTATTTATGAAGATCGTCGAGATGAGCGTATTCAAAATACTGCAAAACAGATGTTTGATCTGATAAAGAGTCAGGCGTTGTATTGCAGAATTGTTAATAACGAAAAGACAATTGCCTGTGCTTCGGCTGTTGTAGAACGAGGCTATATGTTGCTCTTTAATGTGATCGTGGATGAACAATGCCGAGGCAGGAAATATGGACAAATGCTGTGCGAAGCTTTGCTGTCAAAAGCAATAGAGGAGGGTGCCCATACAGCTTATCTGCAGGTAGTAGAGGAAAATCAGATCGCTATGAATCTATATAAAAAACTTGGATACAAAAAAATATATTCATATTGGTATAGAATTAAGAAAAAGTAAAGTTTTAAAATAAAAACATGCTGGAACCGGACTTCGAAACGCCGCAAACAGCAAACCATAGGATTTACTGAAAAATAGTGGCACATGAACTAAAAAAAATGATATAATTATTTTATTATTAATACAATAGAAAATAAACAGAGAAGGAGGATTTATGAAGATTACAGAAGTTCGGATAGGCACGATATCTGTGCCACTGCGAGTACCTTTTAAAACTGCACTGCGAACGGTAAGCAGTGTGGAAGATGTTATTGTAGAGATACACACTGACACAGGTGAAGTTGGCTATGGAGAAGCACCACCGACAGGAGTTATAACAGGAGACACAACGGGGTCAATTATCGGTGCAATCAAGGATCACATTTCCAGGAATATCATCGGGCGTGATGTAGATGATTTTGAAGACGTAATACAGCTTGTGCAAAAGAGTATTGTAAAGAATACAAGTGCCAAGGCAGCCGTAGATATGGCTTTATGGGACTTGTATGGAAAGCTGTATTTGATACCTGTGTATAAATTATTGGGTGGTGCGAGAAAACAGATTATCACCGATATTACCATCAGTGTCAATGAGCCGGATGAGATGGCCAGAGATGCGATGGATGCAATCAGAAGAGGTTTTGATTGTCTGAAGGTAAAAGTGGGCGATGACCCATCAAATGATGTTGCCAGATTAAAAGCAGTACGTGATGCCGTAGGAACGGATGTCTGTATTCGTATCGATGCTAATCAGGCATGGACGCCGAAGGAAGCTGTACGCATTCTGAATCAGATGCAGGAGAAGGATCTGATGATTGAGTTTGTGGAGCAGCCTGTTAAAGCACATGATTTAGACGGAATGAAGTATGTGACACAGCGCAGCTATGTTCCGGTGCTTGCAGATGAAAGTGTGTTCTCACCAGAGGACGCTTTGAAGATTATGCAGATGCGTGCAGCAGATCTGGTGAATATTAAACTGATGAAGTGCGGCGGTTTATACAATGCATTAAAGATTGTATCTGCTGCAGAGATTTACGGTGTAGAATGTATGATCGGATGCATGCTTGAAGCGAAAATCTCTGTAAATGCCGCAGTAGAACTTGCTTGCGCAAAGAAGATTATTACCAAAGTTGATCTGGACGGACCAGTATTATGTAGTGAAGATCCGATCATTGGCGGAGCTTTATTTGAGGAGAAGGTCATTACTGTTTCAGATGAACCTGGTCTTGGAATTAAGGGGATCGAAGAAGGACGTTTGATTTATCTGTAGGAAAAAACATGTGAAGACGGTTATTCTTTTGCCCCACAAAAAAGCATATATCACAATCGTCGTAAAACCGGAGTTTGGTGAAAGCGAAGGGAAGTATTCTTAGGATAAGGAAAATCTTCATCGCTCCGGTGAAAAACTAAATTATTATGATGCAAAGGTCAATTAAGATTTGTATGGTAACGATCAATTCCGTCCTTTACATATTTAGAATAAAGTGGTATAATCAAGATGACGATTAGAGGCTATCTGCTCGATTAATCGAAATTCAGCGAGGAGCGTTAGTATGAGAACGAATACGAAGCAGAAAATATAAAAACACAGGGCCACTTAATGTTTTTAGTCTTGTTTCAGGGGTAGAAAAAGATGACGCAAAGGCATTTTATATTTTTTTGAATTGTCAGATGAGTATCTCATTAGTTTAGGGTATGCTCCTGTCCCTGTATGGGATGATGAAAGAGATAATGGAAGAAGTTATTTTACAGGAGAAAAGTTTTTGAAAGATTAAACTGTTGCAGATTCCTGTTTGTCGGGAAAGTATACATAAAAAAATCGTAAATAATCGGAGGGAATTAAATGAAGTATTCGGGATTATGTATTGCAGTAAAAGATGTAAATCTCTCGAAAGAATTTTATCAGGAGATATTTGGATTAGAAGTGTTTCAGGATTATGGAATTCATGTTTCTTTTGGAGAATTCGCTATACAGCAGGATTTTGACTGGCTGGTTGGTGTTCCGAAAGAAAATGTAATAGAAAAACCAAATAATATGGAACTATATTTTGAGGAAGATGACTTTGATGAATTTATCAAAAAGTTAAAATCACGAGACGATATTCAATATCTTGGAGATGTAAAAGAAGCTGGTTGGGGACAGCGTTCAATCCGATTTTATGATTTAGATGGCCATATAATTGAAGTAGGAGAAACACTCAGGATGGTTATAAAAAGATTTCTTGATTCTGGTATGTCAATAGAAGAAACTTCAAAACGTATGGACGTGTCTGTATCAGATTTAGAAAAACTTCTAAAGAATTAACAATCCCGGTTGCAATCAAGCTGCTATGTGCAACATCAGAAAAATATGTTCAGGATACCGTTACGGCTGAAATCAGTTGTGGCGGTTGTTCTTTTACCGCAAGAGGAAAAAAAGCGTTTCTGAAGGCTGGAAAACGGGTGAGCAAAAAATAGAACCTTATCAGAAGTGCAGGGACGGGACAAGTCTCGTCGTTTACAGATCCATAGTGAAATGGTATAATAAACCGGGCTATAAATCAGAATTTGTGCAGGTGAATAATCGAATATGAAAACAGAACTGTTAAATGAATTGATATGCTTTTTAGATGATATTTCCCAGTGTAAAGTCACGTTACAGGGAACAAAAGTTGTTTCAGAGTATAAGACTGTTGAAAATAGAAATGCTGCTCACATGGATCATGTTTTTTCAGAACTAGGATTTGAATACATAAAAGTCAGAAAATATACTGAAGAAAACGAGCATCATTATTATACTGTTGGTTTTGAAAATGGAGAGGCAGGAAATGTATACGTTGATTTCAGTAATCGTTTTGACAGATTTAAAAGCATTAAAAGTATGGTTTGTCGAAGAATTCCAATGTTTTCAGAGAAAGAAATCAGTGCCTGTCTGTTAATAATAATGCTCATTTTAGACGAACTACAATCATTTACTGTTAATTCAGATTACTTTTTTCAAATTACAGAAGAACAAAAAGAAAAATTCTCAGGATCTGATAATATATATCAGTTTAATAGTATATTTGTACCATATATTATTAATAACGTACATTCTCATAAATCCGGAGAACGATTTGATGATGAAGAATTCTTTTCTGATTTATTTGAATACCTATTTAAGGTATATTATATTGAAGAGTCTCCGCTTGAATTTATAGGATTCGGAGAATGCCAAAAAGGGCCAAAAACCGTTTATGGCTTGAAACTGAGAAATAAAGACTATATGTTATCTGATTTTATTGATCTGTTCTGCAGCCATGAACTGCTGAATCTGCTTTATAAGAAAGAATTTGTAAGCAGAGAATGTTTAGCAGAATGTATTAGTTTTTCAAAAATAATTATATCTGAACTTGAAACTAAAGTCAGCGAAACCAATCATTAATTTTTTTTATCAGGAAGTTGTATAGAGATACTAATCACTATTTGTATGGGACGCATAAAGTTATGTTCTTTACACATTTAGAATTAAATGGTATAATAAGATACAACTATAAATGAAAAGTTGCGCAGGTGACAATATGGGGGTTAAAAGAGGAGAGACATTACCTGGTTGGTTACATATTTAACTAAGGAGGATTAAACCGTTTTTCACTCAATAATGATCCATAAACTTTTTTGTCTCAACCATCACTTCACGCAGAATCTCAATGTTCCTGTCAACGTCGCCACTTTCAAGAGAATGATTGCACTCAGGATAAGAAAATAGCGGAATATCCCTCTCTTTAGCCATATTTTTAACTGCATCAACATCTGACCATGGATCTTCATCACCTATAAATGCGACTATCTTCCTGTTTTCTAATGTTGCAGATGAAAACGTGGCTTCTACAGGGGTATACCATATTTGTCCGGCATCTGATCCATGTTCTGATGCGTACCTTGATGATACCACCGTTCCTAAACTCTTTGCTATAAAAAGAATTTTATCATATTTATTTAGATCTGTAGAGCACAGCTGTTCTTTTACCTGCTCGTATGCAATATCAGCAGATATTCTCATCATTTCAGCATTGCCCCTGATCTTCTGTGGCATGTCATGATATTGAATATTGAAAATATCATATCCTTTATTCAATGCAAGTTTCGCTGCGTAATACAGAAGCGGTTTGTCCGTGTTATATCCAATACCAGGGAATACTACTGCAAGATATTTTGATAACATTGTATACCTCCATTGTACCTGTGAATTATTTTTAATAAATCTGTTTTGCGTAGTTATCCATATTATACTACACGCCGTAAAATATGTAAAGAACTCAGTTTAGTCTGTTTTATAGAGATTGTTTGGGTCAAACTTTTATTAAACATATCTTACTTCTCTGAAAGAAAACAACAATATATTCGGAATACTAAAGCTTAATTGAAAACGGTAATCTGCAATGCTTACGTGACAATCGTGAACTACTATGCTGCAAAGGTGATTAACAATTTGTACGGGACGGACCAGGCTTTGTCCTTTACAGATCTTTAGTCAGGTGATATAATGAACTCAATAATAAATTAATGATGGCAAAAAAATCTGAGTTAATATTCTGATAAGCAAAACTGAGTGAATTCAGAATGGTGAAACAACAATGAATACGCAGGAAATCTGATTCACACGCTTATCGTAAATAATAGCTTATCGGACACAGTGAAAACATCAGGTAGTATCGTAAAATAATTTGTGATACATTAAATTAAATAGATCAGATAAATTACAGTTTATGGAGGTTTAACATGAAAGTCGTAGTCTTTCACGGAAGTCCGCGAAAAGGAAATACATATATAGCAACCAGGCTTTTTATGGATGGACTGTCGCAGTGCGGAGAAGTTAGTTATTCGGAGTTTTTCCTGCCTGAAGCTATTCCGGAATTTTGTATGGGCTGCCAGTTATGTCTTAGTAATTCTCATGAAAAATGTCCTCACTCCAGCTACATTGAGCCGATATTTCAGGAGATAATGGATGCTGATGCACTTGTTTTTACAACACCACATTATGGTGCCTGCAGTATGACCGGGGGCATGAAAAATTTACTGGATCATCTTGATTTTTTAACATTAACAGTGGCACCACGAAAAGAAATATTCAATAAAAAAGCCTTTGTACTTTCAACAGGTACTGGGTCAACTGCTGCAATCAAACCGATTAAGAAATATCTAAAGAACTGGGGAATTAACCGGGTATCTTCAATTGGGATAAGGATGTTTATAGATAAATGGAATAGCATGCCAATCAGGAAACGGAGAAAACAAGAAAAAAGGCTCTGCCATGCAGCGCGGAAATTCTTTTTTATGAAGAAAAAGATACCTTACATTTCTTCAATATTTATGTATCATATTAACAGGTTTATCTAAAAAAAATATGTCGGCAAGGGAAACTATCCCTACGAATATTGGAAACAAAACGGATATTTTGATAAGTGCCCTTTATGATACAATATATTATGATAATAATTCATTCGTACGACAACTTCCTATTTGTCGGGGAGTTGTCCGGACAAGCAAATTAAAATTTGCAGAAAAGATTATATTTATTTATACCGGGAAAGTAAACAATGGAATTTACAAATAAAAACACATTTTTTTTGATACGATCTTTAATATTGAATTTCAATTAACAGAAACGTTCGTCCCCGGGGACGAACGTACAAAAAAAGCAGTCGTCACTTAGACGGCTGCTTTTGGGTTTTATTTTGTTTATCTTATAACCTTATTCATTGATCGGATTATTGTGCGGCAACAAGGCTCTGTAAATAAAACGGAACACCGTTATTAGCAGTACCGTTGTTTATCTTTGTAATCAATGCCGTATCAGCACTGTCACATACTCCGTCGAAATTAACGTCGCCCTTCTTTACGGTGAATGAACTGCTGGAATTGCCTATAGTAATGCTGGTGCTTGTATTGCTGACAATTGATTTGTCAAACCATCTGCTCATAGATACATCTGAGCCAAAGGAGTATCCCGCCATTACAAGCTGCATATATGAAAGTTTTGCAGTTCCCTTGAAATATTTTGAAAGGAGTGTTTTGTCGGTAGCATTAACCACACCGTCAAGATTTATATCTCCGGCAGGATATGAAGATTTTAGAGCAAATGTTTTAAATAAATTCTTTTCAATGCTGTTACGCCATCCTATCTTGTATGCAGTTATAGTGCCTACTTTTGCGTTTGTAGTTTGTGTAGTCAACATTATGTCAGGAAAACTTCTGTAGAATGTATATGCAAAGACTTTTGATGCTGCTGACATACCGGTATTATCTACATTAGATACTGTAAGTGCATTGTTGGATTTGGAAACGCCATAAAAATCATGTGCACCATAAAGGTGATTAATCTCGTGTGCATATTAGGAATATTATGCAAATTTATTATTTAATTGTTGACAGTATTTTGCATAAGTGATATAATAATTTATACAATTGGAATAAAATGTATTGATGATTATTATCCACAAGCATCTGCGTCTTCAATAACGCTTTTTCTTATTACATAAATTCAACGGCACAAGATAGAAAATACGGAGTGGATGATTGGATGATACAATTGTAGCATGTTTCAGGAGAAGTAAATAACACTATTTTTTTAAAGTAAAGGAGATAATAGAATGAATCGTTTTTTTCCCAATGACCTTGGCCTGACAAAGGAATCAAAGCCGGCAACCAGATACACCGTTAAAGCAAATGAAGAAATATACACCCTGCTGGATTTTAAGAATAAGCAGGAAGCCGAGTTTGCCGTGCGCGGACAGAAAGATAAGCCAAAGAAGCTGGAGCTTACCGATGCGAAAGGCAATGTAATCTGGAGCCAGGCAGCCTATTGTTTTTTAAAAGAATATGAAAAAGCTCCGGATACAGCAAATCCGAGCCTTTGGGAGAACACAAAAAACAATCACGCCTACGGGCTGTTTGAGGTGTGCGATCGTATTTATCAGGTGCGCGGCTATGATATGGCCAACCTGACGGTAATCAAAGGAGATACAGGATGGATTGTCTTTGATCCTCTGATGAGCGTAGAATGCAGTCACGCAGCCATGCAGCTTATCGGGAAAAACCTCGGGAGTTATCCAGTCAAGGCAGTTATCATTTCACATCCGCATGTGGATCACTTTGGCGGAATTCTTGGCGTGATGAGAGAAAAACAGCGTGCAGATGACAGCCTGTCACTCACTGAGCAGATCGCCAGTGGTAAAATCCCGATTATTGTTCCTGAGAGCTTTGAGAAACACGCCATCGAAGAAAACGTTTATGCAGGAAAAGCCATGTCACGACGTGCCAATTATCAATACGGCGTACTTCTGGAACCAGGTGTGAAAGGGAAGCTTGCTCAGGGTATTGGTATGGGACAGTCTACCGGTACAGTATCCTACCTTTCACCTACATACGAAATCAGAGAGACCGGAGAGGTCATTACGGTTGACGGAGTGGAAATGGAGTTTCAGATGACACCCGGAACAGAAGCTCCGGCAGAAATGAACACATGGTTTCCTCAGTTTAAGGCATTGTGGGTAGCAGAAAACTGTACTGCAACGCTGCACAACCTCTATACGCTGCGTGGCGCACAGGTACGTGATGGTGCGGCTTGGGCAAGTTATCTGACTGAAACAATTATCCGCTACGGCAGCAAGGCTGAGGTCACTTTCCAGTCACACAACTGGCCTCATTGGGGCAATGCGGAGATCAACGACTATCTTGTCAATACCGCTGCGGTATACAAGTATATCAATGATCAGACGTTGACTTATATCAATCAGGGATATACTTCTGATGAAATCTCCAATATGATAAAGCTGCCCAGTGAATTGGAAAAGATATGGTACACCCGCCAATACTATGGCACTGTGGCACATGACTCGAAAGCAGTTTATCAGAAGTACATGGGATGGTATGATGCCAATCCTGTCAACCTTAACCCTCTTATGCCAACTGACAGCGCAAAGAAGTGGGTTGAATATATGGGGGATGTAGATAAGGCATTACTCAAGGCTAAAGCAGATTACGAAGACGGTCAGTATCAGTGGGTGGCAGAGGTGACCAATACCATTGTTTTTGCTTATCCCGAAAATGAGGCTGCACGGTTGCTGTGTGCCGACGCATTGGAGCAGCTTGGTTATCAGGCAGAATCAGGGCCATGGCGCAACGCTTATCTTACCGCAGCGCTGGAGCTTCGTTTCGGCAACTGTGCTGCAGATGCAAAGGTAGCAAAAAGCAACGGTGACATTATCAGGAAAATGACCGCTCATATGTTGTTTGACTACATGGGAATTCTGTTAAACAAACAGGCTCTTGAAGACTGTGACTTTGTTATGAACGTGATACTGCCCGATGTTGATGAACAGTATATGCTGCGAATTAAAAACGGTGTAGTTCTGGTGTATGATGATACCTTGTCAGATGAGGCAGATGTCTCTATTACATGTCCGAAAAATGCTCTGTTCTATATAGTAACAAACGATCAGGACAATATGGCAAAGGCCATACATATAGAGGGCGATACAAAGCTGGTTACATTACTTGCGGAAAATATGAATCAGGTTCCGGTCATGGGAACTGTTCCATTCAACATTATTGAACCGTAATTTTATCTGCGGTTTTGCATTACATATACAGAAATTCAGGGCACTTATTAATTTAAAAAATTCTGCGGTCAGACTTGGCAGCAGGATTTTTTTCTTCCTATTATATGGCTTTCGATGACTTGTATACACAAAGATAAAATGATGATTATAAAGGGTTGTCAAAGTTTGCAGATCAGAGTAATTTTAATGCATTTTTGCCTATTTACCAATTCACAATTATATGTTATACTATTATCATCAGTGGTATTATTTACAATAATTTATTGGAGGTAAAAAGCATGGAGAACTATGAGTGAATAGACAGTGTGAAAATACAAAACATACCATGGAACAGACTTTTTTATGCATATGGTGCAACAGTGAATTTCCCGTCAATAAATCATTACTGCGTTTTAAATATGAAAAGGTAATTAAGTACCGGGGTAACTGCAGCAATAAAAAGTGTTGAAGAAGATAGTATTACGATTGTAATCGGACAGGAAGGTGATTATCATGATTTATTTTATTGCATATCTGATATATGTTTTTGGTTTCATATTTCTATGGGCATTCGTTCACTTAATACGGAGAATGTATCATCTCATACACGCTGACAGGGTAGTTAAAGTCATTGCCTGGGACAGAAAGCAGGAGTCAGTTAAACGGGTTTTATTCCTTGTGGCAATTATTATAGCATTCGTACGTTTTTTAAATAAGTACTTAATAAATCTTGAAAAGGGGAATATTGATTATTCTGATATATATTTTTTTCTGTGTATTTTAACTGGAATATTCTTTGTTTATTTCCTTCTAGTTGCGTTGAATTCAAGATTTATTTACATAACTGACAGAATGATAATATTTGAAGATTGTGTAAAAAAAGCAGAGGGATACCAATATCGGATAACAGACGATATACTCGAATTATATGCATTAAAGCCCCCTAAAACGCTAAAAAAATATATTATTGAAGAAGATAAGTTCTTATTAGAAGATATATTGATTGAAAACTATAAGATGATTGAGAACCAGGTTGCTGTTAAAAGGTTTTAAAGGTCATGGAGGAATGCTATATCATTGCGTAATAAAGCAGAACTTCGCGGCAAGGTAATACCAGTAGGAGCAAGCAAAGTCGGAGGCTTTCCTGATTTGCCTCCGGAAATAGAATATCCTGAAATGTCAGGATTTACGAGGACAAGGCTTAAAGGTCAGAGAAAAGATGAGGTAGAGTTGGTTCCTGAATCGTCAATGCAGCTTATGGCGCAGATAAATCTGTATGAACTTGCACAGACGGGTGCAGATTTAGAAAATTTTCTGCCGAAAAGAGGTATGCTGTATTTCTTCTGCAACGGTTGTTATGGCTGCGATGTTTTTGACGTTAATAGCTATCCCGGTCCAAATGATAAAATATATGTGGATACTCCCGAAAAAGCACAAATTGCCAAGGTGATATACTGGGATGGTGATATAACAACATTGTGCAGGAAAGAACCCAAACTTTCTTATTTAGATGGAATTATGAAGTGCCTGAAAAAAGAATATGCCCTTGATTTTTGCAGTGATGACAATTACGATGAAGAGATGCTTGAAAATCTTGATGAGATACTGGATATACTTGAAATTGAAGAAAATGATCTCTGCTATACGCATGATAAGCTTTTCGGAGTGCCGTGGACAGTTAATCCCCGTGATATGGGCGGCGATGATGTGAATTTGCTGCAAATGAGAGACGGCGAAGGCTCGGTCGTTTCTGACTTCTGGGCGATAAACAAAAAAGATCTGGCAGACTGGGATTTTTCAGCGGCAAGATTCTGGGAGGACGTAGATTGATTAGTTTGACGACCGAAAAATGTTACTGACTATAATGATATAGATCACAACAGTAAAAATACAGTCAAAAAAAGAATAATTTCTATGTTAAATAGAAAAGTACGGAGATATTATGGATAAATCATATATAAAGTTTAAACGCCTTGGCATCAGTCTTTCGCCAATCGGAATAGAGCAATCCGAGGAATGTGTACCATATTTCTGCACACCGAAAGGAGCATCCATAATCGGTTGGGCCGGAACAGACGGCATCCACTATTGCAGAATCCGCGGCTTTGGAAATATGATCTTTGCTGTCAACCCCATGAACGCTACAAATGACTATGTACATCCCATTGCAGAGGACTTTGAAACCTTGCTGCGTTTGATCCTTGCCTGTGGAGATGCAGCGGGAGTGGAACAGGCGTGGCTGTTGGACAAGGAGCAGTTTGATGCTTATTTAAAGCAAAACGTGCCGACATCCATACAGAACTCTGTTATCACTGAGATCAGCAGCAGATTTGAACTGTCTGAATTGCCTGAAGCATGGCAGTATCTTCACGACTTGCAGCAGAATTTTGATCATAGCAAAATTAAATATACCGAGGATTATTACGATCCTGAAATGAATCCTAATGCGGTAAGCACACCTTACGAATGGAAGGTTTACTATGACGGCAGTTTCTGGGGACACCAGGGCAGGGCACGTGCCGGAACTGAAATTCCTGTTGACCGACACTTTGACTGGTCAGGACATCACTGGATTATCCCCTCGGTCTACTCATGCAGCAAAGGAATTGTCGTTGATTTCTGTATGCGTGTTGATGCAGAAGAAATCAGAGCTTTCATGAAAAAATGGAATCTGAGCCGGGAGAACGATTCATGTGAAAACTATACGCATGACCAACAGATAAAAATAGAACTTGACAATCCCCTGAATCTGAATATTCAACCCAAGTTGGAACTGAACGGGCGAAAGATGCAGAATTTCAGTGGATGTTCAGTGAGTTATAATCCATGCCTGCCGAATGAAATGATAAATGAATCAGAAGCAAAACTGGCAGTGGATCATTATGGCCTGGACGCCACTTATGGATGGGTCATATCCAGAAATGCTTTCCCGTGGTCAACCAGAGGCCGCCCGGAAATCAACTCGCTTTTTCTCACCATGAAGCAGCAGCCGGAATTGATTCCGGGATCACATTTCAAGGTCCACGCTCCAGGAGATTCATTTGTTTTCAGTCATCCTGTAAGCATGCAGGAATACATTTTAACTGTGCAGGATCTGGAACAACAGGCTTTGCCAGAGAATAGTTTTGACACAGACCACTGGATTTATCCAACACATTTTACTTTCATGAGCTACACATTGTCACCTGAAACTACAGAGAAAATTATTATCAGTGATTGCAACGAGGGTGATAAGCCGATCGAAAACGTACAGACAGAAGATCCTATAACTCCGGCTGCAAGCAGCAATGTAAGCTGTATCGGGATCATTGGCGGTGCAGACGGGCCAACTGCAATTGCATTCGGAGGAAATAAACAGGGGAATCTCCGTACTGCATGTTCAGCACTGCATTTTGAACCGGTACAGTCAGACATTGAGTGGCAGATCTCTTTTCATGAGAAACGCTTTGATAATTTTACGATTTCGCTGATATAGAAAATAAATAAAACTGTAATGCCGGTCGGTTGACCGGCTTTTTTTCTTATATGAGACGAAGAATTCAAAGACACATGCCTTAGAAAAACAAGATAAATTCTCAAAAATGCCCTTGACAAATGTATCCTTAATCGTTATAATTGTATACATAGGAGTTATACAATTATAACGATTGCTATATTCCGGAATGTACAATCGTTTTTGTACTCGTAAGGAGTGTACACTTAAATGAATATTAATATAAGCAATGCATCTGGTGAGCCGATATATCTGCAGATCGTAAACCAGATAAAAACTCTGATCCTTGAGGGCAAGCTCAAAGAGGGGGAAATGCTTCCTTCCATGCGCAATCTTGCACTTGAACTCAGGATCAGCTTTATGACAACAAAACGAGCATATGATGAGCTGGAACGTGACGGATTTATTGAATCATATACCGGAAAGGGCAGCTTCGTCAAGGCTCAGAATCTGGAGCTTTATCGGGAGGAGCAGATAAAAGCCATTGAGGCCTTGCTGATGGAGGCAGGTGAGAAGGCAAGAAAATGCGGTATAACAAACGAGGAACTCCATGAATTACTTGATCTTGTTAATGGAGGAGATCAGACATGAAAGAATATACAAATGCAATTGAGTTGAGAGATGTAACAAAAAAATATGACGGGTTTACTCTTGACCGAATAAGTTTCAATGTTCCTAAGGGCTGTATTATGGGATTTATCGGACAAAACGGAGCGGGCAAGACTACAACGATACGCAGTCTGCTGCATATTACAAATATAGACGGCGGAGAAATAAAGATGCTTGGACTTGACCATATAGGTGATGAACAGGAGATAAAGGATCGTATATCTGTAGTATTAGACGATATACCTTTTCATGAAATGCTTACTGCAAAGGATATCGGCAGGATATTTGAAGGACTGTATACAAGGTGGGACAACAGCGTATATCAGCAGTATCTTAAACGCTTCGGGCTGCCTGAAAAAAAGAAGACTGGACAGTTTTCCAAGGGCATGAAAATGAAGCTGCAGATAGCATGTGCTCTTTCTCATAATGCCGAACTTCTTATAATGGATGAGCCGACTGCAGGACTTGATCCGATCATTCGAGATGAAATATTACATATTTTCATGGAATACTTACAGGACGGTGAACGCAGTATTCTTCTGTCATCCCATATTACTTCTGATCTTGAAAAGATAGCAGACAGCGTGACTTACATCGACAACGGAAAGATCCTGATTTCAGGATATAAGGACGAGTTACTTGAAAGTCATGGTGTTATCAAGTGCAGCAAAAAAGAACTAAGTAATATAGATTCAACGGATATCATCAGTGTAAGGATAAACGCTTATGGTGCACAAGCAATGGTCTGGGACCGTCAAGCAGTGCAGTATAAGTACAGCGGTCATATGATCGAACCAACTACTCTTGAAGAGATAATGCTGTTCTATGTGAACAGGGACAAAAAGGAGTGGTCATAATGATGAGTAAATATAAATCTCTCCTTTTCAGGGAACTTCTGATTTCCAGAAAGCACAATATTATTGTTCTTGTACTGGTGCTTTTGTATGTTGCACTTATTTTTCTGGCGATCAATATGACTGGAGAACAGGATGATTCGCAAAGCGTTATCATGATGCAGTGTATAATTCTGGCGACTATTACTTCAGTTGTAGCAGCAGAAGATAATGAGGTAGTCAAATCAGATATTAAAACTAAATGGCGCAGCTATTCTTACGCTCTGCCGATAACTGCACTTGAAAAGACTGTGTCAAGGTTTATTATCAGGGTAGGAATGATATCTATCGGAGCAGTAATCTGTTTCGTATGTACTGCAGTTGTTGACAAATTATGCAGTGTGTCTGTATTAGGCAGTGTTATTACTATATATTTTATATCTGTTGCTCTGATGATGCTGTATGATGCTTTATATTCCGGATTTATTCTTCGTGCCAGAAACGAAAAACAGTACAAAAGATATGCAGCAATAGGAACAGTTATTATCTTCGTTGTGGCTAAGTTTATATCTAACTCAGAATTTAATTTTGATGTTGATGATAATAATTTACCTGATATTTTAAACTATATAATACATATTTCGGAGTCTCTGTCTTTGTGGGCTGTTCCGGCAATTATAGCAGCACTTGCGGTAAACTTTGTGGTTACAATAAAAAGCTATGAGAGGAGAGAAAACTGATGACAGGACTTATCTATAATGAATTTAAACAAAACAAGATCTATATATTTCTTATAACAGCGGCTGCTGCTTTAGCTGTCATTTTTCCTGTTTTGTTTTATATAACATTTGAAGATAAGTCAATGTACGCAGTTCTTGCCGATCTGACAAAAAATTCAGGCACTAAACGTGCACCATTTCTTATCCTCGGATTTGTGGCAGCAGGCGCCCTGCAGGGACTCACGATGAAGGGTAATGACAGAAAAACATGGAGTTATTTTGTAAGCTCTGTTCCCCAGGGATTCAGAGGCTATATAAGAATTAAGTATGAGATGATCCTTTCTATGAGCCTGCTTATGCTGGTATCCTGCATTTTCTTTGATGATGTTCTTTGCTCGGTAGTTTATAGTGTGACAGAGCGAGACCTTGCATCTGCAGCCTCTTCGTTTACAATGTTTTTTTACATACAGATCTTACTTCGTGCAGCAGAACTTCCTTTTTTAATAAGGTTCGGCTTAAAAACAGGTAGTCTGATCAAAACGATCATCATACTGACAGGTGTTGTTATAATATCTGTTCTGATGGTATTTAATCCTTGTGACGTGATGATGAGAATATCTGAATTTATCATAAATCAAAATAAACTTGGTGATACAGGAAGGCTTTTACTGTACAGTTTTCCGTTTGCAGCTGCTGCGGCATATTTTATGTCATATAAGATCTCATGCAAACTGTATATGAAGGGGGCAGAGCATTATGACAAGTAAGAAATCTGAGGCGAAGCGCCTCGTAATTTTCCTGCTGCTTGCTTTTGCACTTGACTGGATTCCTATGATAATATTCAACACGATTTTTGGATATGAACAATGGTTTGAGAGTGATCATTTTCCGATTTTTGCTGCACTGGTTGGCTACGGACCGGCACTTGCAAATATCATAACCCGAAAGATAACAAAAGAGGGATGGCATAACAGCTTACTTCATATAAGGCTGAAGGGTAATATCAGGTATTATGTTGCTGCACTTGTTATTCCTGGTTTATACGGTTTAATTTCAGGAATTCTGATCACAAGCTTATATGGCAACTGGGACTTTTCACAGATCGTCAGCCGCTTATCTCTGAAGAGTGACCTGGGCTCCATACTGCTTATATACTCAGGAGGTCCGTTGTTTGTATACAGCACTTTTGGTGAAGAATTTGGCTGGCGCGGTTATATGAATCAGAAAATGGAGCCTCTTCTGGGTACTGCCGGGACATGTATTGCCGGTGGTGTTATCTGGGGAATATGGCATGCTCCGCTTACCATTCAGGGACACAATTTTGGATCTGATTATCCCGGATATCCTTATCTTGGCATAATCCTGATGTGTCTTCACTGCTTATCTGAAGGAACGATCCTTATGTGGCTGACTAAAAAAACCGGTTCTGTATATCCTGCAGCACTGCTGCATGCAATGAACAACTGCGGGGGAGCATTAACTTCAGATCTCCTGACCACAGGAGTACCGGATAATTTTCTGAGTCAGATGAGCCTGGTAAAGCAGTTTTCTGTACAGACAGCCGGTGAGGCTCTCATCGCAATGATTTGTCTTATACTGATGATAACTGATGGTAAGAAGAAAAAAGAATGTATAAACTCCGCAGCGGTTTCAGGGCAGGCATAATAAATGATGATTGAATTTACAGCTTCCTGTTTACATACTGCAATTTACAGAATATTTAATACACAGCAGTCAAGCTGATAAAGTTTGACTGCTTATTTTTTATCCGCAAGGGAGATTGAATTATGAAATATATCAGCACCCCCCGCATGCAGGGATATAATCTCTGAGGTGAGGGTTAAAATTTCTTTATTAAAATAAAAAACTGATATTATATTCCATAATCAAAAAAATATGGTATAATAGAACTATTGAACAACGATTAAGCACAGCTTAATTTAATTACATATGAACTAAAGGTTAAGATAACACTGGAAATAACAGCACCGGTCAGGCGGTGATTATAATGGCAGAAAACCGCCGGTTCAAGATCTGAAAAGGAGATAATGAATGAAAGTAATTGATTTTAAAAAAGAACATATTAAAGAGGCTGAAATGTTAGCCTGTTCAGATTATGATGAACAAAGAATGTACGTCGCACCTTTGCCGATACATAACACTGGAATTAATTTAACGTCGTTTGCCGACAACAATTTTAGTGTTGCAGCAATTGATGAAAATAAATTAGTTGGTTTCTTATGCAGCTTTCCTCCATTTGAACATGCTTTTGGATCAACGGATATAACAGGTGTTTTTTCACCAATGGGAGCTAATGCTGCAGTTAAAGAAAACAGGGAAAAAATTTATGACATAATGTATCAGACCGCTGCAGAAAAATGGGTAAAAGCAGGAGCATTATCTCATGCAGTCTGTATACCAGCCCATGATCTGAAATTACAGCGCGAATTCTATAGATTGGGATTTGGACTGCGTTGTATGGATGCGATAAGAAAAACGGACAATATTGAGTGTGCAGATATATCCGGATATGATTTTGTTGAGATACCTATATCAGATTATCAGAAAATCTATTCTTTATATACAGATCTGTGCAGACATTATCAGAAGAGCCCGTTCTTTATGAATCGCGCAAATAAAACGAAAGAAGAATTCATAACATCTGCAAAAGAGAGCGATTCAAGATTATTTGCAGCTTTCCACAAAGGAGAGATATGCGCATATTTTGAATCAGCAAAAGCAGGGGAGACATATATATGTAATTCACCAAACTATATTCATATATGCGGTGCATATTGCTTACCTCAATACCGGGGAAAAGGAATTGTACAGAATTTACTTGATTATATGATCACAGCACTGAGGAACGACGGTTATACTTTGCTTGGAGTAGATTTTGAAAGCATCAATCCAACTGCGTATGGTTTCTGGACAAAATATTTTACACCATATACTCATAGTGTAGTAAGAAGAATAGATGAACATATCTTAAATGGATCAAAAATGTAAGACTTATTGCGGCTGCTTGTTAGCAGAGATTAAGTACTTCATCTGATATTAATTTATGGAGGATTTTTAATGTCAATAATATTTACTACTGAAAGATTAACCATAAGAAAATTTGAACCGGATGATTATAATGATCTGGCTGATATTCTTACAGATAAAGCTGTTACATATTTTGAACCTTATGAAACTTTTACGAGAGAAGCATGTATTCAGGAGGCCATAGATTTCTCTGAAAGCGAAGAATTTTTTGCAGTTGTTCTCTCAGATAAGGTTATAGGAAAAATATATATTTCTCAGAGAAAGTACGGCAGTTATGAGATCGGGTATACTTTTAACGCTGAATATCAGGGCATGGGATATGCTTACGAGAGTGTAAAAGGCATGATAAAGTACGCATTCAACGACATGAAGATAAGACGTATTTTTGCAGAGATCAATACCCGAAACTTTAAATCAGTCAATTTAGCACAGCGACTCGGGCTGAGAAAAGAAGCAGAACATATAGAAGTATGTCCAAGAAAAGAAGACAGCAGCATTTATGACAGTTTTTATGTTTATGCTTTACTCAGAAAAGAATTCGAAAAACTTCAAGGAGACAATAACCATGGACGTAATTAAAGTAGTTAGCGACAAAAAGAAATATCTTGATCTGCTCCTGTTGGCTGATGAGCAGGAAGATATGATAGACAAATACCTTGAGAGAGGTGAAATGTTTGTATTAAATGATAACGGTGTGAAGGCAGAGTGCGTAGTAACAAAAGAAGCTGATAACGTATATGAACTTAAGAACATTGCAGTAATGCCTGAATATCAGCGCATGGGTTACGGAAAGCTTCTTATAGAATACGTTTTTAACTTCTATACGGACTGCAGTCAGATGCTTGTCGGTACAGGTGATGTACCATCAGCGCTTTCGTTTTATACAAACTGTGGTTTTACTGAATCTCATAGGAAAAAGAATTTTTTTATAGATAATTACGACCATCCTATGTATGAGGATGATATACAGCTGGTTGATATGGTGTATCTGAAAAGAGATCGATAAGATCTGCAGTAACTGAATACCTTAAAATCTTCAGCACTATAAATTCCCGGGAAGAATACGATCGTATTGTAGATAATACTGCCTCAATAACCGGTGACAGAACACTTGCCACTGAATGTCTGTGCTTTATTTCTGAGATCTGTGCGCAGCAGGCTTTTGAGTAAAACATAATTTAATTAATAGGAGGTATCAGTCAAATGCAGAATATAAGAATCATTGAATTACCAGTAATAAAGGCCGCATATTCCGGTCTTGTTCAGGGTGGGAGCAAGGAATTTCTTGAATTTAACCAGTGGTTCAGCAAGTTTCATGCTAACTTAAAATATGAACTTTTTCCACGTGACTTTCTGCGGTATAATGAACGCCTGAATGGCTTTGAGTGGTATTATGCTCTGCCTTGTGATCTATCAAAAAAGGACTGCGGCGGTTATGATATTGTAGATCTGCCTGCTGGTCTGTGTGCTGTTTCGTCCTGTTTAGATGGTGATATGGATCAGGCGAAAGATTGGCTTGACACACGCTCCATGCTTATTGAATGGGTAAATCAAAACGATCACTTTGATCTGTATCAAAACGCTCAGGACAAACCTGAACGCTATCCTATGTTCACAATTACATCGCCACATCGGTTTTATCAGCAGAAAATTTCTATCGAGGATTTTTATTTACCGATAGTTGAAAGATAAATCAATGGATTACAGTAAGTTTGTATGAAATACTGTATCAGGACATACTGTGTGGCAATAAAGATATCCGCAGACGAATAAATCAGGTAACAAAAATGACTTACCATAACATTCGGTGATATAAAAAGCATGGAGGGGATTATGAAAAAATTTAAATTTTTTGTGATAATTCTGACTGTTTTATCTTTAATTATGAGTATTTATAATGTAATTGACGGAGTTCGCAAGAGGGACTGGTTCGTTACAACCGCAACGATTGACCGTATAGGATTACCTGATGGCGCAGTGTTTGGTACATATAAAGATCAAAAAGGCATTGTTCATTCTGAGGAACTATTTCTAGGCACTTTTCTTCAGGGATATAAGATAGAATCCAGGAAGTATATCGGAGAAAAAGTAAAAATTATTTATGAACCTCAGACAGGCAAAATATTAAATTATTACAAAATAATCTTTTATCGTTGGATTTCAGGTATTCTGTTGGTAGTTTCAGTTTTATTGATAATATTTATTAACAAGAAAAGAGATGGCAAATAATAAATGCTGTTTACCAATTAATATTGTCTGGATTTTTAATGATTAAAAGCATTAACACAGTTAGTTTATCTGAACCAGGCAGATATGGCTTCAGCTCTGCTTTTGTGGTTTGAAATGAAAAAGTCGTATTCGAATATTCTGCGAATACGACTTTTTCATATGTTAGCTGATATAACAATTGTAATTCAATAGTTTGAAAATTTTTACTCATTTTAGAGGCAATTGCCCTTGAGCTATTGCAATTGCAACTTTATAAAAAGATTTCACGCTGTCTTCGCTGCCGTTTTTAATTCTTTTTAATACTTTCGAAAGGGGATACATTTTCCTGTCATCTTTTTTTAAGCAGGGTTCAGTTTCTTCAAATTCCCACCTGTATCCACATTCAGAAAGCTTGTTATCAAGCAAAACCTGACCGAGATATATTCCTAAGGAAACAGCAATTTCTTCAGCACCTTGATCATTTAGCTTTTTGCTTTCATAATCTCTATGTACAATTTCAAGAATATTTTCCAAATCATCAATATCCTCAGGTTTATAAGAAAAATTCTTTTCAAATTGCTGAGCGAATTTTACTGCACCCTCGCAGTAAGGCTTTAAACCATATGTATCCATAATTACACCTCATTTATATTTCTATGATTACGCATATTATACCAATAATTTTCATTCGTGTCAACCAGACAAAAGGTGTCATCATGATATTTATGCTTATACTTAAATATTTACCTGCGTATCACGTACCCTTCGTGTAAGATATGAAGATATTGTGTTATATTTATTTGTAAAATATATTTATATATGGTATCATAAAAGATATTGCATAATTTTTAGTAAATATATAATCATATTATTCCTAAAAAGAAAATAATCCTCTGATTATAATAGCCAGATTCGCAAACCAGATCCTCTGCATATATAAACGAGATAAGAATCTGATAAGAATTTGATATTACTCTGATAAAGAACTGCTGTTACAAATAATGTATAATAGAATTACAGACATAAGATATCTGTAAATTTATACTGCAGCCTAAAAAAAATAATATCACAATGCTGCAGAAAAAAGGAGTGTATACATATGAATTCTATCCTACGTACTGAAAAGTTATGCAAGTCCTTTTCTAACGGAGGCGTACAGCAGCATGTAATAAAAAATCTTGATATTGAGATAAAAGAGAAGGATTTTACTGTAATTATGGGTGCTTCAGGCTCCGGAAAATCTACTCTTCTGTACGCTTTGTCAGGTATGGATAAGCCAACACTGGGTAAGGTGTTCTTTGGAAATGAAGATATTTCAGATTATTCAAATGATCAGCTTGCAGTATTCAGAAGAAAGAACTGCGGTTTTGTTTTTCAGAGTATTTATCTTCTTGAAAATATGAATATCTTTGATAATATCCTGACAGGAGCTCTGGTAGCTCAGAAAAATTCTGCAGAGCTTATAAAAAAGACTGAGGAACTGCTGAAAAAAGTCGGAATCAAAGAAGATGTGTGGAACAAATATCCTAACCAGCTTTCCGGCGGTGAATGTCAGAGAGTAGGTATTGTAAGAGCGGTTATCAATGAACCGAAGATCCTTTTTGCTGACGAACCCACAGGAAGTCTGAACTCATCATCAAGCAGTGACGTGATGGATATTTTCACTGAGTTAAACAGAAGGGGACAGAGTATAGTTTTGATCACCCATGATCTTAAAACTGCTCTGAGGGGAAACCGTGTCATATATATAAGAGACGGAAGCAGTGTCGGAGAGTATGAGATGCCACACTACGGCACTGATGATATCAGGAAACGCAGAGACGGTCTGCAGAGCTTTCTTGACTCAATGGGATGGTGATTAATATGAACAAAATCCTCAGACTGTCCCTTTTTAACATCAAAAAGCACAAAATTGAGTCTGTATGCCTGGTAATACTCATTATGTTTTGTATGCTTCTGCTTGGTTCGTCACTTTCAGGCGGTATAAGCATTAAGAATATCTTTCCTGATGTCATGAATTCAACCGGAAGTATGGAAAACTATGTGATAATTCAGAATAAAAATTATGATGATCAGTTTATTGACATTCTTAATGAGGATGAACGTGTGACTATCAGTGCAAATGTCAGTGTCGTATATGATATGAGTACCTGTTACCTTGACAGTCAAGGCGAAGAACAGCCTCTTTCTATGTGCTTCATAACAAAGGAAAATCAGGCAAAAATGTCCCATTATGAACCTGTTTCCTCGCTGAGCCATGAGGAAATAGAAACTCTGGCACATCCTGTTTACATGCCGTTTGCAGCAAAGGATTCTCTTCATATGAATGAGGGAGAAAAATTTGATCTGATATGTGGCAAAAGAAAGTTTTCGTTTGATATTGCCGGGTTTTACGAGGAAACATTTCTATGCAGTACAGACCTTGCACTTAAGATGATAGTATCAGACAATGATTACAATACACTTACCGGCGTACTCGATAAGTATGAAATGATAGGCTTTGATACAGTAAACGCAAGTGACACTTATGATGTCATGTATGATTTTCTGGATAACTGTGAGAACTATGCCGGGAAGGATATAAAAAACGGATCTATGGGTGCACCCAAAGAATATATAGAGTCAAACGCTACATTTACTATTAATATTCTGCTTAATATCATGAAGGTCATGGCAGTAATAATTATTATATCAGTAGCAGTAATGATCAGATTCCGAATAACTGACGATATTCAGGAGCAGATAGTATCTATCGGTGTACTTGAGGTCCTGGGCTATACATCAGGACAAATTGCACTATCTTATGTAGTAGAATATCTTCTTATCACAATGGCAGGCATTATTATTGCTGCGGCAGGGTGTCTGGTACTTATTCCTGTACTTTTCCATCTGGGAGAGATTATGTCTGGTCATCACAGCACTTTAAGATACAATTTTATGCCTGTTGTACTGACAGCAGCCGGTCTTCTTGTATTTGTTTCTTCTGTTACCTGTATAAAAACACTGGTTATAAAAAAGTATCCTCCTGTAAAGGCATTCCGCGGAGGCATAGACGACAATCACTTCGGGAAGAAATATTTGTCCCTGAAAAATACAAAAAGAAATGTGCATCTTCGCATTGCAATAAAAAATGTGTTTTCCAATCCAAAGCAGAATCTCGGTCTCATACTGTGTATCACTTTATCCTCTGCATCAATAGTTTCCAGCTTTATTGTGTACGATTTTCTGGCTGATGAGAAAAATATCGTAATGTCTGTAACAGGCCTGGAAATGAGCGATATAGATATGCATCTTACAGCTTCTGCCGACGCTGAAGAACTTGCTGATGAACTGATTGAAGAATATCCTGAGATAAGAAAGATCCTGCCTACAAACAGCGATATTGTAGTTACTTATCCTGAAAAGAATTCAAATATGTATCCTATTGTTTACAGCGATTACAATCAGACAGAATACATTTTTCCTGCGGAGGGAAGATTCCCTGAACATGACAATGAGGTCATGATCTCAAAATTAATGTCGGGAAACTACAAAATCAAAGTCGGAGATACAGTAACACTTGCAAAAGGAAAGATAGAAAGACAATATATTGTAACAGGCCTTGTTACGAGTGTTGCAAACAGTGGAGCCAATCTTTACATAACAGAAGGCGGATATAAGAGGTTTGATCCTGCATACCGTCCTTTGTTACTGGAAATATATCTGAATGATGGCGTTGATGCTGATGATTTCAAATCCAAACTAACTCACAGATACGGCAGAAGCATATCCGATGTAATGCAGGATGGTGACAAAACCGGTACATACGAAGAAAAAATAAAATACGAAGCGGATGAAAAAATAGCTGAGCTCATGGCAGCATACGGGGTCAGCCATATAGAATATGCAATAAAGTCCGGAGATACCATGATTACAGGTGACAGCAGTGCATTTAAGGTCAGACATCTGATAAACAAAGGTGATTACATAAAAAATCAGATCTCAGGCATCTGTTCGGCAATCCATATATTCACCAGACTTTTCATGGCCATTTCAGCGGCAGTAGTAATGATAATCATATTTATACTTATGGAATCATCAGTCAGGAAACAGCGAAAAGATCTTGGAATCTTGAAGGGTATGGGCTATACATCAAAGGAACTAATGTTTCAGCTTGCATTCAGAATAATGCCTGCAGCGTTTATTTCAGTAGCAGCTGCAACAGCATTAAGCGTTCTTGGTACAAATCTGCTTACAAGCCTGATTGGCAAAGTATCAGTAGATCTGCCGTCAGTGATAATTCTTGATATCGTATTTCTGATATTCTGTTTTTTATGTGCATATATCAGTGCTGGAAAAATCAAAAAGATATCAGTGTACCAACTAATTACCGAGTAGGAGGAAGTGTTATGAAAAAATACATAATAACTGCAATTGCAGCAACTGCTGTAATTGTAATGATCCCTAAGCTCATAAGCGGGACATTAACGTATGCTGGTACTGACGACAGCATGGATAAAGCTGCCGCCAGCGAACCTGATACCATATCATGCATAGGCTCGGTCAGTAAAATGTTTGTGACTACTGCAGCTATGCAGCTTGCAGGGGAGGGAAAGATCAAGCTCGATGCTCCTGTGACCGACTATATCCCCGAATTCCACATGGCTGACGAAAGGTATAAGGATATAACAGTTCGTATGCTTATGAATCATACCTCAGGATTGATGGGAACAACTTCAAAGAATGGTATGCTCCTGGACGACAGGGATATATCTATGCATGACGGATTTATCAGTGCACTGAACAGTCAGAAGCTGAAAGCTGACCCCGGAGATTACAGCACTTACTGCAATGATGGCTTTACACTGCTTGAACACGTAGTTGAGCGTGTAAGCGGGGAGAGTCTGACCGACTATATAAACGATCACATATGTTCTCCATTGAACTTAAAACAGACAGGTACTCCGTGGAATACATTTGATAAAAAGGAACAGGCGGAGATATTTATTAATGAAAACGTCAGATTTGCAACTGATTACTGCATGGCTATCGGAAGCGGAGGAGTGATTTCAACAGCAGGTGAGCTTTGTACCTTTGGAAGTGCGTTTTTTAAGGGAGACAACACACTTCTGAGTGAAAAATCAAAAGAAGAGATGTCTGTAAATTATTCAGAGGATAAGTACGAGGACGGATTCGGACTTGGCTGGGACAGCGTCGAAGATCCTGATTATTCACAGTCAGGCGTAAAGGTAGTCACCAAGGGCGGAGATGTATTAAATCAACACGCTCAGCTGATCGTAGCTCCGGATGAGAAAATAAGTGTTTCAGTATTGTCATCCGGCTCAAACAGTACTTTTGACGGACTTATGGGTCAGGCACTCCTGGATATTGCTCTTAATGAAAAAGGTATTACTGTAAAGCATGAAAAACCTGAAGAAAAACAAACACTTTCTCATGTACCTGAAAGTTACCTGAAATACGAGGATATATACGTTTCCGGCTCAGATATATCTCTGGTTACATTCCCGGACTTAAGATATATGGAGATAAAGTGCATAAGTAAAGATAAAACAGAGATAAAACAATATATGTACACAAAAGAAAATACTTTCGTTCTTATGGACGGAAAAATCGAAACGGGCAGGGCAGTACAGGACCAGAATCAGACTGTACTCAGATTTCAGAAGAGAAAAGGTACCGACTACATATGCGCGGATATCTGTAATGACTATGGCGGTATTGGAAACGAGAAACAGTCAGGCTACTTTCTTGTTCGCGCAGGCAAAAACCCGGTAAGCGATGAAGTACAGAAAAGCTGGGATGAGCGCAATGGAAAGAAGTATTATCTGTGCAATGAAAAATATTCAAGTGCTAATTATGTCGATATGGTATCATTAAAAATAAAAACCTATGATGAAGCAAAAGGATATGTGTCATCATTTAAAATGGCTGACAAAAACAATGCAGTGGTGTGTGCATCGTTACCGGGATTTTCAGGCCGCGACCTTAACAATATTAAACTCACAACAGAAAACGGCACTGAGTATCTCACTCTGACAAACAGCATGACAGAATTAATTTCGGAGGATGCAATGCCTGAACTGACTGACAGTGTTTGTGAAGTTAAGCTGGCATCTCAAAAGGCTGCATGGTACAAAATAGGCAAATCTGAGGTAAACAAAACGATAACTCTGAATATGCCTGAGAGAGCGGCAGTCTACGTTTATGATAAGTATGACAAGATGACATATTCAAGCTATATGACAGACTACGGCAATACAGTGCCGCTTCCATCCGGAGGTAAAATAGTATTCCTCGGAGAAAGCGGGAGCAGTATAGAGATCTCATAACAAAAGGAGAATTATCTTAATGAAGTATCAGTGCCTTATAATAGATGACGATGTGGTGATTGCAGAGACCACGGCAGAGTATTTTAACATATTCAATATAAAAACAGCCTATGTTACCAGTTTTGAGGATGCAACCAGGTTTCTGGACAGCACTCAGGTCTCACTGCTGCTTCTGGATATAAATCTTGGCAGCAGGTCAGGATTTGAACTCTGCAAGCAGATAAGAAAAGAATATGATATGCCTATTCTTTTCATAAGTGCAAGAACAAGTGATGATGATGTTCTTACAGCACTGAATATAGGTGGTGATGACTATATAAAAAAACCGTATACACTGAATATTCTTCTAGCAAAAGTTAAGGCGATACTTAACAGATATGAAAAATCAGCACAGGCAGCAATTGCTGTCTGTGCACAAAACGTTTCTACACATGATGAGATCAGGCAGGGAAGAATACAGATATCGGATGAAAAGTATCTTGATACCGCAAGCCATAAGATAATCGACGGTAAATGCATTGTTAATATGAAAGCGATGGAGTACAAAATGCTGCTTTATCTTCTTGAAAATCGCGGAAGAGTCGTAACAAAGGATGAATTTCTGAAAAATGTCTGGCAGGATGAATTTATTGGTGAAGGCACTCTTGCAGTACATATCAGACACCTGCGGGAAAAAACGGAGAAGGATCCGAATGCTCCTGACATTATAAAGACTGTCTGGGGGGTAGGTTATATCATAGAAGGTATGGAGGAATGAAATAGCAGGCTATGAAAAATTACATCAGATTTTTTGTTATTCTGGCAATTGCTGTGACAGCCTTCATTCTGCTGGCGCTGAAGGTCTCAGGCTCTTACAAAAGTCAAGAAACAAATATTCTGCAGCTCAATGACATAGTGCAGACCATAAAGGAAAAATGGAATGATCCGGAATCACTTGAAAGCAGCCGCCTTGGCACACAGCTCCTCATATTCAACAGTAACGATCAGATAATATATTCAGCGTCAGACGGTGAACTCAAAGATATAAAGTCACCTTTAGAAGCCATTGATAAAGGCTGCAAATGCATGACAATTGCTGACGGCGGTAAATATCTTGGTTGCGTAGTTATTCCTGATTCTGAAAAGTCTGAAAGTAAATTAATTAAACAGCGCCTTATCATAATCTCTGCTGCCATGATCGTTATATTGCTTGTCTCAGTTATTGTGATCGGACTGTATGTAAACAGCAGAATAATAAAACCATTCCGGAGGATGAAGAAGTTTGCAGGAAATATAGCCGAGGGCAGATTAGATGAACCTCTTATGATGGAAAAGAATAATATGTTCGGAATATTTACCGAAAGCTTTGACATAATGCGTGAAGAACTCAGGGAGTCACGCCGCAGAGAAACAGATCTGAAACTCAAAGAAAAGGAGCTTGTTGCATCACTCAGTCATGATCTCAAAACTCCGGTCACAGGTATTAAACTGATATGTGAACTGCTTACGGTCAAAACAGAGGACAGTTACGTAAAACAAAAGATAGATAACATAAATCAGAAAGCAGAGCAGATAAATGTTCTTGTAAGTGATCTTCTTTCATCGGCACTTGATGACCTTGGTGAGATGAATGTAAGCTGTCAGGATGAGACATCAGATATTCTGCATGAACTTGTTGCCGAACATGACTCACGTTCACTTATAACCGACGAATCAGTACCGGCGTGTATTATCTGCGTTGACAGGATCCGTCTTTCTCAGGTGATCGGAAATATTATAAACAATTCATATAAATACGCAGATACACGTATAGACATTATCTACAGAATAAATGGAAGCTATCTTGAAATGTCTATAAGAGATTACGGTGACGGCGTTGCGGAGGAAGAGATAAATATGATCACAAATAAATTCTACAGAGGACGAACAAATACTACAGGAAAGGACGGCAGTGGACTCGGACTATATATCTCAAGTGAACTTATGGCAAAGATGAACGGAGAGCTTATCTGTTCATGCAAAGACAAAGGACTCACAGTAACTCTGATGATCCCGTTGTCCTGACTTAAATCTGTTTAATGAGCTGATGAATGAAGAGCTGATTAAAACAGTAAATTAAAATATTCCGGTGGCAATTGAAAAATACTATGCTTTTAATGATGGTCACTGCTTGTACCGAACAGACTAAGATCCGACCTTTACAGATTTGGGGTATAGTGGTATAATAGGCCTAACAATAAATCAGGATCCGGCAGCTCGTTAATAGGGAGACTTGCCTGCCTGTAAAGCTGATGACAAATACAACGCTAAATAAAAGGAGTATCGTCCATGCTGAAGTTTTGATTCCTGAGTACTCAATAAGTTAATAGGTGCCGCACTGTTATCAATCACATATTTTTCATATAAGTCAGGATTAAAAAGTTTGGATGCTTATAATTTATTTTGGAGGACACTATAATGTCAGGTTTTTTGTCTGTTTTATTTACATCATTAATTCAATTAATTGCATTTTGCATAATTCCGTTCATCTGGTGGTTATTATCAGCCAGAAAAACAAATTTCTTTCAATGGATAGGTCTTAAGAAACCGGTCTTTAAAGATTCCATATACAAAATTATCGGAATAATTATCATTGTTGCAGGATTATACATAGGTGCTATGTTTTTATTCATGACTACACTGTTAAGAGACGTTCCTACAGCAACCAGTCAATTCGGGGGGAAAGGCCTGTCTGCGATTCCTTCAATAATAATATATGCTGGCATTCAGACAAGCTTAAGTGAAGAGTTATTTTTCAGAGGATTCCTTTGCAAGAGATTATCAGATCATTCAGGCTTCGTTAAAGGCAATATTATTCAATCTGTATTTTTTGGATTATTACATGGTATTCCATTCGGAATGGCAACAGGCAAGTGGTATGTATATATTCTGCTTACTTTATTGCCGGCAAGTATAGGTTTTATACAGGGCTGGCTCAATGAGAAAAAAGCTGACGGCTCCATAATTCCAAGTTGGATACTTCATGCTCTTATGAATGTGTTATCTGCACTATCTGCTGTATAGTTAAGAGCAGGGCGATCGTATCTACTTATTATTATGGATTTACTGACTGATCTGATTAAAGAAATGGGGTTTACGATCACAGACGTCAGAAACGGGCTATATTGGTAGCAAGTATCATAATAGTTTACCCGGTAGTTTGTACCGGAAAACATATCAGTATCTTCAGGAGAGGACACAATGGAGACAAAAGAAGCAATTTTTAAAAGAAGAAGCTGCAGAGAATATACGCAGCAGGAAGTCAGTACAGAACAGTTAAAAATATTATTAAATTCAGCGTTTTCAGCTCCGACAGCTGTAAATGCGCAGCCCTGGGAGTTTGTAGTGATCAATGAAAAATCAGTACTGGACAAACTGAGAGAAAAATTAAGATATGCCAGATATAATGCGCCGGCTGCGGTTGTCGTATGTGGAAACAGTGATCTGGGGCTGAAGGGCCAGGATAAAGATTTATGGGTATGCGATTGTAGTGCAGCCATAGAAAATATGCTATTGACTGCAACAGATATGGGACTTGGAAGTCTGTGGGTCGGGATATACCCGATAAAATCACGTATGCAGATGGTGAGAACTGTCCTGGATATGCCTGAAAACGTTAATCCACTTGGAATGGTGTATGTGGGATACGCTGCTAAAGCACAAGAGGGACGATGTCGTTATAATGAAAAAGCGGTGTATTGGCAGAAGTACGATAAGTCACGCAAACACCGAAAAAAGAATAAGCCTGTCATCGGACATTATGCTTAGTTTAAACCTGTAACTTGAGATATTTTAAATGGAATCTCTGGCATGAGCAAAACCACTATGCTCAGCTTATGCCTTTAAAATGATATACATTTTAAAGATGTAAGCCGTGAGTTCCCTGAGGGCGAAATAAATTAAATATGAAAACCAGTCCTATTAAGAACGACAAATAATTAGTATTCTCTGCAAAGGAATATATGCAGGAAAATACGGGAATATCAATCTTGTTGATGCACTAAAGAATACAAAGCATCATTAAGATATTATGGAGAAGTAATAAATGAAACATAAGATAAAAACAAATTTAAACAACAAAGATCATGTTTCAATTGATACGGCTCTTATTCCGAGGAAAATAACACGTAGTCACACTGACCCCAAAACAGGACTTACAAGTGCGCAAGCCGAAGAAAGGGTTCTGTTTGGACAAGATAATGTAATAACAGTATCTTCCTCGAAATCAGTTAAAGGAATCATCGTCGATAACGTATGCACATACTTTAACTTAGTGTTTACAATCATTGCTGTTTTATTGATTCTGGTCGGCTCATTTCGAAATCTGACCTTTTACGGAGTTGTGATTACTAACACATGTATCGGAATAATTCAGGAACTTCGTTCAAAGCGGATAATAGACCAATTGCAGGTACTAAATGCTCCAGAGGCTACCGTAGTGCGTGATGGAAAAGAGCATTCTGTTCCGGTGCATTCACTTGTTCTGGATGATATAGTTGTTTTTGCGTCAGGCAACCAAATTTGCGCAGATGCAGTTGTTGTTTCAGGCAGGGTACAGGTTAACGAGTCACTGATCACCGGCGAACCGGATGAGATCACCAAAGAAGCAGGCGACAGCTTACTGTCCGGAAGCTATATCGTTTCCGGAAGCTGCAGCGCTCAGCTTACACAGGTCGGCAGTGACTCTTATATTTCCAGACTGACAATTGCAGCAAAGGCATCCCGAAATGGTGAGCAGTCAGAGATGATACGTTCTCTGAACAGGTTGGTTATAATCATCGGTTTTTTGATTATCCCGATCGGTATACTTTTGTTCTGTCAGCAATATTTCATACTTGAAAATTCATTCAGAGTCAGTATCGTAGGTATGGTTGCCGCTATTCTTGGCATGATTCCCGAAGGACTGTATCTGCTCGCCAGTATTGCTTTGGTCGTAAGTGTTATACGGCTGGCTAAGAAGAAGGTTCTTGTAAACGACATGAAGTGCATAGAATCCCTGGCAAGAGTTGATATGCTGTGCGTAGACAAGACAGGCACAATAACTGAAAATTCAATGGAAGTAGTCGATTCGGAGCTGCTTGACGGCTATGATCCCGATACCGACCTTCCTATTGATATCATATTGAGCCGCTTTGTTGATTCAATGACGGGCGACAATAATACGATGAAAGCATTAAAGGAATATTACCGCCATTCAGATGGAATAAAGCCGGATGCGGTTACAGCGTTTTCGTCCTCCACCAAATACAGCAGTGCAACTTTTGATGGAAAATGCTACTTGCTTGGTGCTCCTGAATTCATTCTTCGTGAAAAATATGAAGAATATCGTAAACAGATTGAAGAATACGCATCAAAAGGTTACAGAGTGCTGGTATTCGGCCTTTATCATGGCAAAACAGACGGAAAGGCTCTTTGCGAAAATGTTACTGCCATGGCGTTGATAAAGCTTACTAACCCCATCCGAAAAGAGGCAAAGCAGACATTTGAGTACTTTGCCAAACAAGGAGTTGAAATTAAAGTTATTTCCGGTGATAACCCACTAACAGTATCTGAGGTTGCAAAAAAAGCAGGGATCCGAAATGCCGGGAACTATGTTGATGCGTCATCGCTTATTACAGATGAAGATATTTTCGAGGCAGCCGCAAAGTACACAGTTTTTGGACGTGTCAGCCCTGATCAGAAGCGGCAGTTAGTCAGCGCATTGAAAAGCCAGGGCCATACAGTTGCCATGACAGGTGACGGCGTAAACGATATTCTGGCTCTGAAAGATGCCGACTGCAGCGTTGCCATGGCATCAGGGAGTGACGCAACAGCAAAAGCGGCTCAGCTTGTTTTGCTGGAATCCAACTTTGCCTGTATGCCGTCCGTTGTTCTTGAGGGTAGACGAGTTGTTAACAACATACAGCGCTCAGCCAGTTTATTTCTTGTTAAAAACATATTCTCATTCCTGCTTGCATTCTTCTCAATGGCTTACATGATAACCTATCCTCTTGAGCCATCACAGCTCTCGCTCATCAGTATGTTTACAATAGGCTGTCCGGCATTCCTGCTTGCACTTGAGGTAAACGACAAGCGTATTGAAGGACACTTTCTTTCAAACGTGCTGCTGAGAGCGTTACCGGCCGGACTTACCGATTTTATCGTAATATGCACATTTGTTATATTTTGTCAGACATTCGGTGTTGCAGAATCTGATGTTTCTACAGCATGTGCACTGATCATGGCAGTCGTAGGTCTGTTAATACTATTAAGAATTAGCAGTCCTTTAAACAAATTCCGCGGTCGTATTTTGTTCCTGATGCTTATCGGCCTTGTTATGACATCATTCTTCCTCAACGATTTATTCGGACTCAAAAGCATTTCTGTTAAATGCACAATGCTGCTTGGCATATTCGCAATGATTACTGAACCTTTGCTGCGTTACCTAAGCTTATTCACTGAGAAAATCAGAGATTTAATTAAAAAGAATAAGGCAAAAGAGTACAGATAATTAATTTGTTATTCAATTATCTTAAGTGCCGTAATATAAGAACTAATAATGAAATAGTCAAAGAATTAATGTGTATACTTTCTTTGACTATTTCTTTTGTGATAATGGAGCTAAGCGCACATCTATGCATATACCGAGGGCAGTGCACTTACAGGTGAATGCCTGAGAACAAAGAAACAGGAAATAAACGATACATAACGAGATGAATATGATATCTTAGATCCCGTATCAAAATACTTAATGATTGTCTGTCTGAAGCTTCATAACGAATTTACTTGACGTTAATGATCGTTTATGGTATATTAATATCGATATAAATCAAAGCAAGTCAAAATCATTTTTACAAAAGCATTTCCTGATGCAAAAGGCATTTCCATAACTGCAGGCTAAAAAGCACCGGTGCAGATCATTGCGCCTGTATGAAGTAAGACCGTGAGGCTGAGATCATTGAAAACGGCGGTGATGAAGAAGCTGTGTATGCAGCTGCTCTGGCAATAAACGCCTGAATTTTATTATTTTGAGAGGAATAAAGATATGAACATCTGGCACGATATTGACCCCGGAAGAATCTTCCCGACAGACTTTGTAGCTGTTGTAGAAATATCAAAAGGCAGCAACATGAAATATGAACTCGACAAGCAGACAGGTATGCTTACACTTGACAGAATACTTTTTACAGCGACCTATTACCCGATGAATTATGGTTTTATTCCAAGAACCTACGGCAGAGATAACGACCCGCTTGATGTTCTTATCCTATGTTCTCAGCCCATCCAGCCAATGACACTTGTCAGATGTTTTCCAATTGGAGTAATGGCTATGGAAGACGGGGGAATGGGTGATGAAAAGATTATTGCTATCCCGTACAGTGATCCTACATATATGAGCTATACAGATGTAAAGGAACTGCCTGAACATATCTTTAAGGAACTTAAGCACTTCTTTTCTGTGTACAAGGACTTAGAAGGCAAATCCACAGATGTAAAGGATATCGGCGGACCCGTCGAAGCGGTTAAGATCATTGAGGACGCAATGGAACGCTATAATAAAAAATTTGTGAAAATGGAAATCTTAGAATGCTGACTATAAATGCTTAACTGTTTGAGACGGCTTCTCTATAGGTAATTATAAGTTTTTTTTAAAGGACAAGTAAGAAGTTAACAGTGTAAAACTGCAGACAAGCAGATCGGTATTTTAAGTTTATACAGAGGAAAAACTGGCGCAGAAACTAAGCTCACCGAACGCCGGCTCAGAAATGGGAGCGGAGAGCTTTCAGTGTCTGCGGACTATGTTTCAGGATTCAGTAATACTGTCAGAAAGATCGATATGAGCAAATATCTAATACCGTAAAGAAATAGAAGACTGATGCTTTTGACCTGATGCACATAAAACCGGAATAATTAAATAAGGCTAAAAAAGCAATCGATATGGTTGCTTTTTTTATTCATTTGCCTAAAAAGAATTATTGACTTTTAACTAAAAGTTTGATATGATATCAATATTAAAATTGTGAAAATAGCTAAAAGGCAGTTATAAAAAACTGCGTAATAAACACGCCCACCCTGATTAAAATAAAATAGGAAGAAACAAATTTTATGGAAAAATATCTTAGGCTCCTTTCAAAAAAATATCCTACTATAGATAGTGCTGCAAGTGAAATTATCAATCTTTCAGCAATACGAAGTCTCCCCAAAGGTACAGAGTATTATTTCAGTGACCTGCACGGTGAGTATGAATCCTTCTTACATATGCTCAAGAGTGCATCCGGTGTTATCAGAAAAAAACTGGACTTAGTATTTTCCAAGACGCTTTCAAATGCGCAGAGAGAAAAGCTTGCAACCCTGATCTATTATCCGAAGGAAGAAATGAAACGTTATTCTGATGAGGGACAAATCGATTCAGAATGGCTGAAGCTTACAATATACAGACTTATTTTGCTTTGTGAGTCGGTGTCTGCTAAATATACCAGATCAAAGGTAAGAAAGCGTATTCCAAAGGATCTGCAGTATATATTTGATGAGCTTTTAAATGTTACTGATGACGTCTGCAAAGATTTTTATTATGAAGAAATAATCAGGACAATTCTTGATACAGGTATTGCAGAGAATTTTATAATAACTCTCTGTCAGGTTATTCAGTCTCTTGCACTTGATAAACTGCATATAATAGGTGACATTTTTGACAGAGGTCCCCGTGCTGATATAATCATGGACGAACTGCTTACATTACACGACGTTGATATTCAATGGGGAAATCATGATATATCCTGGATAGGGGCAGCAGCAGGGAATCAGACTCTCATTGCCAATGTAATCCGTATAGCAATGCGTTACAACAATTTTGATATTCTTGAAGATGGATATGGTCTTAATCTTCGTGCACTGGCTGTATTTGCAGGAAAGGCATACAAAGAAGATGAATGCAGACTGTTTCATCCGAATACTTTTGACGACAATATATATGATCCGGTTGATGCTGATCTTGTCGCAAAAATGCACAAGGCAATCACAATTATTCAGCTGAAATTAGAAGGACAGCTTATTACTGCACATCCCGAATGGAATATGTCACAGCGTAATGTGTTTGCAAACACGGATTTTGTTAATTTCACAGTCAGAATTGATGGGAAAATTCATGAACTTAAGAGCAGATATTTTCCGACAGTATCACCTGAATCGCCCCTTGAACTTTCTCAGGGCGAAAAGGAACTTATGCTTGTTCTCACTAATTCTTTTCTTCATAGTGAGAAGCTGCAAAAGCATATTAAATTTCTGATAGCGCACGGTTCGATGTATAAGCTCTGCAATGAAAACCTTATGTTTCACGGATGTATACCGATGAACAGTGACGGGGGCTATATGTCTCTTAATATTGATGGTATTGAGTTCAGTGGGAAGTCTCTTATGGATAAGACAGACAGTCTTGTTCATACAGCATATTATGGCGCCGGGGAAGAGAAAAAATATGCCTGTGATTTTATGTGGTATCTCTGGTGCGGTGAAAGATCTCCGCTTTACGGCAAGAATAAAATGACTTTTTTTGAGCGCATTTTTCTTGATGATAAATCCCTGCATATTGAAACTTATAACGACTATTACACTTTCAGTGAAAGACGTGAGACGTGCGAACAAATCATGTCTGAATTTGGCATGGATGTAAGAAAGGGACACATTATTAACGGTCACGTCCCGGTAAAGATCAAAGACGGAGAAAGCCCGGTAAAAGCTGGAGGAAAATTATTTGTTATTGACGGCGGCATCGCAAAAGCATATCAGCAGACTACAGGAATTGCAGGGTATACACTTATTTACGATTCACACACCTTAAGTCTTGCTGAGCATAAGCCTTTTATTAACGGAAGGTGTGATAATACTCCAACTGTAAGGATCGTTGAAAAAATGGAACATCGTATGAATGTTGCTGATACCGATAACGGACAGCGTATCCTTGATGAAATTGATGATCTGCGCAGATTACTTGATGCTTATAAATGCGGAAAAATCAAACAGGGATAAAACAATACCCAACTTATAGAGTTAATATTTTTTATTTAGTACGTTGACTATTAAAATCTGCCTCTTATTGGTGGATATTATGTTATATTAGTTAAGAGACCAGTTAATGCGGGATCTGCTTGTGTTCCTATGATACTTGATTTGGTATTTACAAACACCTGTAGAAAAGGAGTTGAAAAAAATAATCAGCAGCTGCGAAATATATTGACATATCATTTACTTTAACTGTATAATTTTATTATATTTATAGAATAAAACACCATGAAATGACAGGTACAAAAACTATGAGCAACGGCTTAAATATCTGGAATCCGTGGCACGGCTGTAAAAAATACAGCGAAGGCTGCGAACACTGTTATATGTACTATCTTGATGCAAGGCGGGACAAAGACGGCAGCGAGATCTACAAAACAAAAACAAATTTTAATCTTCCCATAAAGAAAAATCGTCAGGGTGAATATAAGATCCCGTCCGGAATGATGATTCATGTATGTCTGACCTCCGACTTTTTTCTTAAAGAAGCTGACGAATGGCGCACTGAAGCTTGGGATATGATCCGTACACGCCACGATGTAAACTTCTGGATCCAGACAAAACGTGCTGACAGGATCGCTGATAATCTGCCTTGCGACTGGGGTACCGGCTGGGATAACGTTACACTGTGTGTTACAACTGAAAATCAGAAACGTGCAGACGAAAGACTGCCGGTTCTCCTTGATATTCCGGCAATGCATAAGGCATTTATGATCGCACCGATCCTTTCAGAGATGCATATAGAAAAATATCTGAAAACAGGACAGTTTGAAAAGGTACTGTGTGACGGCGAAAATTATGACGGAAACAGACCCTGCTATTATGAATGGGTAAAATCCCTGCATGACCAGTGTGAAAGTGCTGACGTCAGATTTGATTTCATAGGAACAGGAAATGTATTTGTAAGAGACAACAAGATCTATCACATACCGAAAGCATACCAGAGGGTTCAGGCACGGCGTTCCGGACTATCTTATCCGTCAGGGATCACTGAAATAAAAATGCAGCCTCGCTGTAAAAACTGTAAAAGAAGATTCAGCTGTAATGGCTGCCGCTGGTGCGGAAAATGCATCTGAATTTAACTGTCCGGCTTCAGCTTCTGAAAGTGAAAACCGATAATAATCAAAACCGTACAGATATTTTTGATTCATCTGATTTATGGCCTTTAATAATAAAAAAAATAAAAGTCCTTTCACTGAAAAATCTGATTTTTCATGAAAAGACTTTTATTTTCTTATTTTGATCTGTTTCTTAAAACAGACCCTTATTATACTTAATAATTGTTCCTAATGAAACGGTTAATCCGAATACTACTGTTGATCCTGTGATTATTAATGAAGTAATCTGTGACGCAAGTAGGTTTACAGGCGGAAAAAGGAGCAGACCTGCGCCCACTATAATATTACCATTTCCAACACCTTTGCAAAAGTAAGGTATGTCTTCTTTTTTTACACGCTTATAGTGATATGAATGTATTAAATTTATTTTATTATTGAAACTTATAAGGCAGCCTAACACCACTAACAGTATTCCGACTGATACTAAAACTATATTTTCCATACGCCCTCCATTAGTAAACTTATAATCAGCATTCTAATTGTAATATAGAGCTAAGGAAGTGTCAAGCAGCAGCCGTTCAATAAGAATAGTATTGACTTTTTGTTACTTTTGGTGTAAAATGTGGTTATTATAGTATTTTGTACATATTTATTAAAAATTATTGGAGGATGTGAAATATGGAATACGAACTTGACAATATGATTGGTGTTGACAGACTGGGACTTTATTTTGAGGCACACGTGGCAGACATTGACGGTGAGTGCTTTAATTACAGTGTTTATTTTGAGAACGGTATAACCGATGAAAAATTTGAAGAAACAAATAAAGCGATAGCAGAGTTTATGAAGCCATATAATGATGAGGATACTTATCTTGGCTACATTGACGTTACAAAAGAAGATGACAAGGTCAGCATTTATCTCGATCTCGGCAATGTTGATCCGGATTATGAGGACACTGCAATTCATGGCATTCTGGAAGCTCTTAACAATGTTTCCGGAATAAAGTCTGTTATTATAAACGAATAACATGACTTGACTTAAAAATACTGATTTTTTAAATGTTAAAAAAATAAATACAAAGCCCTTATGACAGATAATTATTCTGCCGTAAGGGCTTTGAGTTTTAAACAATAATTTTCATATCTGTATATCTGTTATAAGCTGTCATTTATGCCAAGAAGATAGTCTCTGAGAAGAATTATGTCTGCAGCAGTTACTGAACCGTCACCGTTTACATCAGCTGCAAGTGTCGCTGCTTTGGAGTCAAATTTGCCTAAAACTCCTGATATCTGCAGACAGAAATCAAGAATATTTATCTTACCGTCTGAGTTAATATCTCCAGGGGTAAAATCAACAGTTTCACCTTCAAACTGCCACCAGTCTATGTTATAAAGATAACTGCTGCCGCCTGTGAAAACGAAGTAAAGATCATGTTCTCCCTCGGCTCCGCTTACAGCACAGCTTACAGTCTGATAGTCCTGCCATCCTCCTGTAACAGGCACTTCACATGAACCTATCAGTTTTCCGTCCTTACTGTCAAGATGCATCTCTATCTTTCCGCCGCTTCCGTCAGAAGCTGTACTTGCCTTGAAGGACTTTGCTCCTTCTTTGAAGTCAACGCCTTTTACCATTACATAGTCGCCGTTCTCAATAAATGAAACATTAACTCCTCCTTGGGAACAGGCTTCTGTTTTGACGCCTTCACTCCAGCATATTGTTTCTGCTTCTGTTTTTTTGTATGGATCTAAGGCTTCAAGCTGTGCAGGACCTTCCTTTGTGCATTTTATTTCATTGAATGTTCCATCAGCATTATAAGTAAACTCTTCTACACAGGTACTTCTGTCAAAAATACCGCCGCCTTTAAGAGCTGTATTATGATAAAAGAAATATGAATGTCCTTTATAGTCAGCAACGCCGCTGTGATTTGTAAAATTGCCGGGTTGTGGAGGCATAATAACGCCCCTGTATGTCCATGGTCCGGTAGGGGAAGGTGCTGTTGAATATCTTATATCCTCTGAACTGTTTCCGGGACCGAAAGCTGAATAAATAAGATAATACAGACTACCTCTTTTATAGAACCATGGTCCTTCACCGTAAGATGATCCGGTATTACGTGATGTCGGACCGAATGCTTCCGCTGTCATATTGAATGACTGTACAGGACCATCTAAGGAGATCATGTCTTCATTGAGTTTTGCATAGTAACATTTAGGATTGCCCCACATTAACCACGCCTGACCGTCATCATCAATAAACACAGTCGGATCTATATAATCCCAGTTTGGTCCGGCCAGAGGCTTGCCTATGGCATCCTTGAATGGTCCGGTCGGTGAGTCAGCAACTGCTACGCCTATACCTCTTCCGCCGCCTGATTTATTCTCAAGTGTAACATAATAATAGAACTTTCCGTTTCGTTGCGTGCACTGAGCTGCCCAGGCAGAATCTTCTTTGCCCCACGTAAATGAATTCCATGAAAGGAGCATTCCGTGATCTGTCCAGTTCTGCATATCTGTAGTTGAATAACAGTGCCAGTCCGGCATGTAGTAGAAATCAGCGTTATCTTTATCACGTCCTGTATAGCAGTACATAACCCCATCATAGACCATAGGTGCGGGATCTGTTGAGTAAATGGTCTGAACCATAGGATTTGCTGCTTTACATATCATTGCTGAAGAACTTGTTATAGCTGATACTGCCATTATAACTGAAGAAACATACAAAACTATCTTTTTCATTTTTCTTTCCTCCTCAAAAATATAATAATGTACTCATTTAACAAAACTATCTCTCTATACTTAAGTAATATTATCATATTTTAACAATAACAGGCAACCTACAAAATACATATTTAGTGGAGAAAATGAATGTAACAATAGTAATTAAAATAACTTAGTGGCACTGGTTTGACGTAGATTTTTAATCCTTGTGATGTGGCGGGGAAGCAGCAGCGCAAACTAAAATTAAAATACGTATGCTGTGTCTGATTGACGTGATCAAAGGTTCAGTGGTATAATTTATGTATATAAATAAAACATTGTGGAGGTATGAAAATGTTTGAAGAATTATTAAACTGTACACCTGAGGACCTGCAGGAAAAAGCAGAGAGAATATCGATGACGGTAGATGAAGAGAATGCAGAGACATTTATCAGAACTTTATTCAGTCGTGTAACGGAATTATCTGATGAACAGGAAAAAGAGCTTCATAAACTGGGAAGGAAAGTCCGCAAGAAGTTCCACATGAAGCCTATACACTAGTGATAGATCTATAAAGCAGATCCGGACTTGAATTTACTGACATATTAATAATAATTTTTTAAGCGGAGGACCAATACAGATGAAAATAAAAACATACTCCTTTCTTCCGGATGAAGCAGTAACCATCAGGACTGCAGTGTTCATGGAGGAGCAGGGCTTTCAAAATGAATTTGATGAAACAGATAACCATGCATTTCATCTTGTAGCATACAGTGAAAATGATGAGCCTGTTGCTGTGTGCAGGATCTATGAATCTGAAAAAGGAGCATTTGTCTTCGGGCGCCTGGCAGTAGTCAAAGAGTTCCGGGGCAAAAAAGTCGGTTCGAGATTAATAACGCAAGCCGAAAGAGTTGTTTCTGATAATGGCGGTAAATCTCTTATCCTTCATGCTCAGTGCAGAGCAAAAGGCTTTTACAGTAAACTTGGATACTGTACTGTCGGCGAACAGGACGAGGATGAAGGATGTCCGCATATATGGATGAAGAAAACTTTAATATAAAATACATGCAAAATAAATGGTGTTGTGCAGGCATATGCGCAACACCATTTATTTTTGCTTTATTCATAAAGATATATCTTAAATTCCTTATCATCTCATTTCTTACATTTTTTACATAGGGTAGAATTATGCAACAAAAATACTGTAAAAATTTAAATTATTGTATACATTTGTATATTTTTTTGGTATAATATTATAGATAATTTATCCGGAGGTGAAAATTTTGAAAAAATTTCTTGACCGATTACTTGAATCTATGAGCGAATATGGTATTGTCAACGATGAAGATAGTTATGATATTGTCAGGTATGGAGCAGAGATGTTTATTATGAAAATAATTTTTTTACTCGCTACAATACTTGTGGGTATCATTACTCACAGCCTGATGGAAATAACAATTTTCATGATCGTCTTTCAGCCGCTGCGAACGTATGGCGGCGGTTACCATTCCAAAACTAAGATGAGGTGCTTTATATCTTCTGTGCTGTTGATGTTTCTGGTTGTATTTTCAGGCAAGGTGATGCCAGAAAAAATATTACCGGTTCTATCGGTGGCATCCGTACTGATAGGTGGGACTGTTATTTTTTTTCTCGCTCCTATAGGAACCCCAAACAAACCCCTTGATGAAGTAGAAAAGATCGTCTACAGAAAAAGAACAAGGTTGATCTTAACTGCAATTATTGCAGCCGGTATAATCATACTTGCATTACACAGATATAACTGGCTTTTTATGATTGCCCTGGGATTACTGGCAGTAAGTCTGCTGTTGATATTAGGTAAGTTTATTTGTGAAGATGAATAACTAAAGTGAACAGGGATGTGGATAGTGATATGATACGAATTGCAATTTGTGACTATGAAAGAGAGACTGTTAAGAAAATTGAAAATACAGTTCATGATTATCAGTATAAATTACGGTCTCAGTTTGAAATACATACTTTTCTTGACAGCAGGGATCTGATCAGTTGTCATTGTAAATTTGACTTAATATTTCTTGACATAGAAATGCCCGATATAGACGGGATCAAAGCGGCAAAGAAAATAAGGGAAAAGGACAAGAAGGTAAAACTAGTGTATGCAGCTGACCATTCAGAGTATGCTGTAAATGCATTTACAGTTCATCCGTTTGATTTTGCTGTAAAGCCCCTTGATCCACCAAAAATCAGGGCAATTCTTGATGAATACATAAAATATACAGTACAGCAGGATGAAGAGAAAAAAGTAACACTGAAAACCTCAGGCGGTACTATAGTTTTTAGTTTAGGCGACATAATTGCGTTTGAGTATATTGATAACAGACGTATTTTAGTGCATACGACAAGTAAAAGTGAAGAGATACGAGGCAGCATATCTGAAATACTTCAGACTATTAATTGCGAATATTTCGTCTCACCGCACAGAAGTTTCATTGTTAATCTACGGGAAGTTAATAAAATAGACGATTATATAATCTATATGAGCAATGGCCTGCAGATACCGGCAGCTCAGAAGCGACTGAAAGAATTTCAGAACATGCTGAACTCATATATTTCAGATAATTAAGATGCTTACCAGTTCATAACATCATCAGGCGGCATATATTTAAATGTTTTAACGCAATTATTACAGTTACTGCATAACTAGTATTTGTTTATATATTTTGCATATTTAAGTATACTTCAACATATTTATCTATTTATTTCACAATAATTTTTCTCAATTTTTTGAAATAATATAAAATAATCTATTTAATTAATAAAAATTCACGGCATTTAATGCAAAAAGCTGTTGTTTAGTGCAAACCCATTGACTTTTGATCCATAACGCAATATTATGGGATTGTTGGAAAAACCAATTATACAAAATATGAGGAGGACTAATTATGAAAAAGTCAACAATCAAATCAAACGCATTAAAGGCAATGGCAGCTGTATCTGCAAAGTCAGCTGAAAAGAATTCAAACTCAGCTTGCTTCTGGTTCCTTGGTCAGCCTAAACAGCCAAAGGCAGTTAAGAAACTGAGAAAATTCTAATAGGAATACGAGTAAGGAAAATTCATATTTTTCTGAAAAATGACTTGCAGGGGTTGAATGCATCAGCAATGATTTGATCAAAGCTTCTTTCAATTTCGATGCTTACGTCACACAAACGATTACATATTTCTATGAATTAATAATCCCCTTATAGTTGACACCTGATAAAAAGTTTCAGGACAACAATAAGGGGATTATTCTATACCAGTGAAAATTGGATTCGTCAGGATATTTATATAGCATTTATGTTTTCATCAGATCTCTGTAATGCTTCGCCGTGATCCCTACACTTGCAGTGAACTGTCTCTGAAAATACTTGTGATCGAGAAAACCGCATTTTTCTGCAGTATCAGTAAGGCTCATCGATGTGACCGCAAGATAGTATTTTGCTTTTGAAATACGTGCATTTATACAGTCCTGATGAAAACTGATACCAAAACATTTTTTATACATAACTCTCATGCTGTTCAGATTTCCGGTATACAGTTTCATAAGACCATCCCCGAATGTAAGTTCCGGACAGGTATAGATACTGTTGCGAAGTGTAAGCATTTCATTATAATGAGGCATAGAATAATTAATTTCCAAATGATGCTTGTACGACTTTGCTCTGTTAAGGCATGTATCAAATAAAGATTCAAAGTCAAGGTCTGAGCACAATTCACCTGTACAGAAAACAGAATTTATGCCGAATAGGTCCATATATTCTTTATGCTGGATCATTATTGAAATAAGTGTACTGCACAACAGCTCAATGCCGGCATTGCTCTGTACAATGCATACAAAAGTATGATCGCCCATATATCCGCAGATATCATTGCACCCGCAGAATTCCTGTACTGCTTTTGATGCACTTATCAGTGCCTTTACCTTCTGATCGACCTCGCTGGTAAATGATGATGTAACATTTATACAGACACGAAGTATGATAAAGCAAAGAGCTTTACTGTCATTAACGACTACATTTTTATAAGCATGACGTATCCCGTTTCTGTTTAACATGCCTGTAAGTGTATCTCTGGAATTTGAAAGGTCCTGACAGCTTAACAGATACTTGATATCATTTTTCATTCTAAGAAACTCAAGGCATGTAGATACTGATTTTGTCCATGTCCTGAAAGCTTCATCATAGCTGTCAGGTTTGTTATATCTGAGGACCAGATGTCCGAAAAGCCTTGTACCGAAAAAAACAGGTGTAAAGTAATATACTGCAGGATGTTCTTCTCTGTGGAATATGGCTGCAAAATCATATTTGTGTGCTTCAAAAGAACAGCTATCTGGCAATGGAATAATGTTTCTGCACGAAATGAGAGAAGATGCAGGATTGATATCATACCAGTCTATATACAGACACAGGTATACAGACTGGACATTTCTGATCATCCACTGAAATTCACCCATGATAGCAGCAAATTCATCAGGATTTTTCGCAGCAGTTAGTTTCTGCTCCATTGTGCTGAACACAACATAACGTTCATAGTCCTTCATATCAAGTTCATTCTCAAGCTGATCATATGTGACCCCCGCATCAGCATGACAGTGACAGCTCTCGCCGCAGATAAGCTCCCCGGGAGGAGAATTGATATCCGGCAACTGGGTATTGTTAAGCAGGCTATTGATCAGCATTACTGCTTTTTTACCCAATGATCTGCGGTTTCGCCTGTAAACGGTAAGAAGAGGAGAGAAGAATATACGGCGTTCAGATAATTCATATGCCACAACAGCAACATCATCAGGAACTTTTATATTACTATGTTTGAATGTTCTGAGCATTCCAAACGCCATGCGGTCATTTGCACAGACGATCGCTTCCGGCAATTCCAGTTCTCCGCTTATATATCGATTCGCAAGATTTTCTCCGGAAGTCAGCCAGAAATCACCGTAGAAATAATTATTATCTTCCGGAAAAAGTCCATGCCTGATCAGAGATTTTCTGTAGCCTTCCAGACGATTTTCTGATATCTGATTTTTCTTCGGTCCGGTAAGAATATCGATCTTAGAAAATTTATGTACTTCAATCAGATGATTAGTCAATAACTCGAGATCATAACAATCATTTGTATTTATACAGAAAAAAGCCGGGTTGCTGAAATCCGGAAGCTGTTCACCAACGAGTATCACAGGAGTATTCTTCTTCATGATCAGTTTAGAAATATACTTTATCAGCGAGTGGCTTACAAATGCCTCTGAATCCAGTATTACTGCAGCGATCTGATCCGAGAGTATCAGATCAAATATCCTTTGTTCGCATATGAGATTCTCATTTTCCTGACTCATATTATATATGTTTGAAAACACAGCAGTATCATATCCAAATGCCTTTGCCTGCTCAATAATACCAAGCATCAATTCCTTTTGAGCAGACTGACTGGCAACAGCAGTTATAACAGCAACAATTGGTCGTCCTGAGTTGTCCATAATGAGATTCTCCTTTATAAATTTATATATATAATTATAAACAATTATTGTATTAAAATCAATTATATTATTCAAAAATTGCTATACATTATATCACATTGTCCACCTTTATATCATTTTATGGGTTTACATAATATGAATTATATGCTATATTTTATACAATAAAAGTGTTATGATTTTAAATAACAAATTAGGAGGAATTCGTATATGAAAACGATTAAGGCAGTCAAATCCCTCATTGCTGGTCTGACTGCGGGTGTTATGTTATGTTCAGCATCTGCTGCAATACCTGACTTAAATATGGAAGTTAAAGCAGCTAGTGTATGTTCAGTAAATACTGATAAGACATATCAGATGATCCGTGGCTTTGGCGGCATGAACCTTCCTGAATGGATCTCACAGGGTGACCTGACAGATGCACAGAGACAGAAAGCTTTTGGTAACGGAGCAGATGAACTTGGTCTTACAGTTCTGCGTATCTACGTCAGTGATGACAAAAATTCATGGAGTCGTGCTGTTCCGACGGCAAAATATGCACAAAAGATGGGTGCAACTGTCTTTGCAACACCGTGGAATCCGCCTTCAAGCATACGCCAGAATGGAACCGGTGGTGCAAGAGGAGGTAAATATCATCTTCCAAGCAATCAATATTCCGCTTATGTTCAGCATCTGAATGATTATTACAACTATATGAAAAACAATGGAGTAGATCTTTATTCGATCTCAATTCAGAACGAACCTGATTATTCAATGGACTGGACGGCATGGTCATCAGACGAAGCAACAACTTTCCTTGCCAATTACGGTGATCAGCTTCAGTTCCGTGTTATGTCTCCTGAGACATTCCAGTATACCAATAAGGATTATTACACAAAGATCCTGAACAATTCGAAAGCTTTCGCAAATACTGATGTATTCGGTACTCATTTCTATGGAACACTCAGATCACAGATGGATTTTGCGCAGCTTGAAGCATCAGGCAAAGAGATATGGATGACAGAAGTCTATGTTCCGAACTCTGATGCTGATTCTGCCAACAGATGGCCTGAAGCAGTTAAGGTTGGTGTAAATATACATAACGGTCTCGTTGTTGGTAATATGAGTGCATACACATGGTGGTATATCCGCAGAAGCTACGGTCTTATGACTGAAGACGGAAAGATATCAAAGCGCGGTTACTGCATGGCTCAGTATTCAAAGTATGTACGTCCCGGTGATGTACGTATTGATGTCACAGAGCAGCCTGCAACTGACGTATATGTTTCAGCTTATAAGCACAGCGATAAACAGATCGAGATCGTTGCAGTAAATGCCAGCGACACAGGCTATTCACAGCAGTTCTCTGTCGGCAACAGAACGATCACAGATATAGACAGATACAGAACCTCTTCTAACGAAAATATTGCTGCAACAAATGATCTGGATCATGAAGCTTCTACATTCTGGGCACAGCTTCCTGCACAGAGCGTTTCAACTTTTGTTATTTCACTTGAAAGTGACGGCAAGGATGTTCCTTCCGGTCCTGATACTCCTAAGGCTGATGAGCCGGATGAAAACGGATATTACTTCCACGACACATTTGAAGGCGATGTATCATCATGGGAGGCAAGAGGTTCTTCTGAAATATTACTCAGCGGAAGATCACCATATAAGGATGCAGAAGCACTTCTCGTACAGAACCGTGAAAGCGCATGGAACGGTGCACAGAAAGCACTCAACGGCCTTACCTTTGAAGCAGGCAAGGAATACAGCTTCAGCGCATGTGTTCAGAATCTGGATGGAGCTGATTCACAGAACTTCATGCTTTCACTTCAGTACACGCTGGACGGGGAGACCAAATATGATCACATTGCACAGGCAACTGCGATAAAGGGTCATTATGTACAGCTCGCAAATCCTTCCTATAAGATTCCTGCGGGTGCATCATCCCCTGTACTGTATATTGAAACTGAATCAGGAACTGACAATTTCTATATTGACGAGGTTATCGGGGCAGTAAAGGGTACTAAAATCGACGGTCCTTCAGCTGTAAATGTTACTTTAGGTGATATCAACAGTGACGGTTTTATAAATATTGCAGATCTTGTGCTTTGCAAGAACGTAATTCTCACAGCAGAAACAGCAGATGCTGTAGCAAAAGTCGCTGCTGATGTAGATAAAAACGGACAAAATAATGCTGCAGATTTAGTACTGATGCAGAAATACCTTTTCGGTATCATTGACACTTTCCCGGCAGCATAATAAATAGTGAATAATTAATAACTCACTTCTCATAAATGCCCTGTCACTTTTTGTGACAGGGCATTTTTAATAATTTTAAAATTATATATAATTCAGCATTAAAAAATTGACAGTTCAGGATTTTTAGTATATACTGAAACATATATTTATGGTATCCCGACACATAAACTTAAAGAATAAACAGATCTGTAGAATGCCAGCGCTGAACACATAATTATCACAGTATAATAAAACATAAAGAAATGGAAGTGGAGTACATGATCAGAATCAAAAAGATAGTAAACAGCATCATTTTATGCCTGTCTATGATGTTGTTTTCGAGTGGATGCAGTGCTGCTTTAAAGTCTGAGATGGTTTCTTATTCCAGAAAAAATTTTGGTGATGCAAACTGCATTTCATACTCCTATACCGAAGAAAAAAGCACAGCCGTAATGGAGGACAAACAGTACGGGTTTACATATACAGTTACTTCTTCTATTGATGATTTTAATCTTGACGGAAGCTCGTTTTTCAAGTACGAGAACAAGTATTCTGATTTCTTTGACAAATATACAAGATATATCATGGGTACGCAGATGTTTGGAGAAATGCTTGATGAATATAATGCGGAAGTTAAATTTGACAGCGCTAAGTGTGTTTTTCTGAAAATATCTGATACAGAAAATGCAGTCAGTGCAGCAGGTAAGCTGTCAGAAATAATTAAAGATACTGACACAAGAAAATATATTATCGGAGAAAATTTTGTTATATATATAAGCGACAAAAATGATAACCCGGCAGGAGAATACAGTCTGGATGATTCATGTTACAGCTCTCCTGAGGAAGCTGAAATAAACTGGATTCTTCAGTCAGCAGCATCTTCGATTTATAACCTGAATGAATATGAAGGCAGTATGCCTGACGCTGATAAATTTGAATACATGTATTCGGAATATATGGACAGCTCTGATATTCCCGGGAGAACTGCAGAAGGCTATTCGATGAGGATAGATGATACGCCGGAGAGCCTTGCACATACTCTGGTCGTGCATTTTAAGTATAAAAAAAGGGAATGGATAGTTGCTGACTGCCTCGGGGAAAGTTCATATCTTTATGTATATTGCCTTACTGACAAATAGAAGTATTGTGTGATCTGATATATTAAAAATTCTTTTGTTACTACAGATTATAACCCCTTACTGCCGGTATCAGCACCGGCAGCCAGGGGTTTATTTGCAGGTATCTATATTTTTATTTTTCTGTACATATTAGGAGTCATTCCTGTGATAAGTCTGAACTGCTGCATAAAGTATTTTTCATTGTTATACCCGCATTTTTCTGCAATGGAAGCAATACTCATACCACTTGAGAGAAGAAGATATTTTGAGAGTCTTACACGCATAATGATGCTGTCATGATGATAACTGGTATTAAAAAACTGTCTGTAAACGGCGCGAAAATGTCCGCTGCTCAGACAAAACTCTCTGCATGCTTCATTTGCCTGTAAAATACCAGAAGGTTTAATGTAATTACGATTTCTGAATTTGCAGTATCTTATATACTGAGGATCACTTGAACGACCATCCGGTACAGATGTTTCTGATTCAGAACGGGTCTGCAGATCATTCAGTATCTGAGAAGATTCACTGCCTGCGATTTTCCCGCTGAATGTAGATATAGTGCAAAATTCCGGACCATATATACCGTACTTAACAAAACACCTGTACATCAATGCTTCTATACGGTCTGCGAGCCGGTCTTCATACTCACTGCTGCTGTCATGTCCGATAACAGCAGCAGCAAAGATATTTTCATCGATCCTTCCACATATTTTTCCGGGACTTATGGCAAATGATCTGAAAATTTCAGCTGTATCAGTCAGAAATGAGGTTTTCTCAAATATATAATTATCATCAAATACAGTATTTTCACTATTAAGTCTCATCAGAAGCATTGTGATATCTGATTCATTTCCTGCGTTTCTGACAGAAATATCAAGCTCGTTTATAAATCCTGTTCGGTTATAAAGTCCGGTAACAGAATCATGCAGTTCAGACAGATTTCTGCATTGCATCAGATAGTCAATATCATTTTTCATTCGCAGAAATTCAAGAGCATTTGATACTATTTTAAGCCAGTTTCGCAATGAATCACCCGGATTTGCTGATTTGTCGTATCTGACGGTCATATATCCAAAGTCTCTGTCCATAAAAAAGAGAGGCAGGCAGAAGTATGCATTCGGCTTTTGTGATATCCTCAGAAAACCGGGGAGGAGGTCTGTTTTACTGAAATGTACAGGGCCCTGATCTTCTGTAAATTTATCCTGAATGCTGTAGCAGATCATATCACAGCTGCTGTCTGAGTTCATTATTTTCGGTGAGATGCACCAGTCTTCATTCAGACATAAAAACAATCCTGAAAGGTCAGGAAGAAAATATGAGTGTGTTCTCAGCTCACGGATAAGATCTGATATTGTTTTTGTGTTGGTTAGATACTGTTCAAGCATACCTGTTGCATTATACTGTAAAAATAACTGCTGACGATGAATTTCAGCTGTCTCAGAAGAAATATATTTATAGTCAGCACCGCACTCACAAGTATCTCCTCTGATAATTTTTCCCTCAAGGGATATATCTGTTTTATCACATTTTCCGGTGACCCGCTCATATAGCATATCAAACAGTCTTATTCCCAGTGCTTTTCTGTTGCGTTCATATGTAGTAAGTATCGGATAGTGATTTGTTCGGCCTTCGACATATTCGTACCCGACGACTGTGATGTCTTCGGGGATCCTGACACCATGAGCAACAAAAGTATCGCACATAGCAAAAGCCATATAGTCATTTGCACAGATCACAGCCTGAGGCATTCTTCTCTCACCTCTGATATAGGCAAGTGCTGTATTTTCGCCGCCGGAGAGCCAGAAGTCTCCATAAATAATATTATTATCATCATTATGTAAACCATGTTTTTGCAGTGATCTCTGAAAACCTCTGACCCTGTCGTGTGAAGTAGCCAGGTTATCAGGACCGGTTAGAATATCAATCTCTGAAAAATGATGAATATTGATAAGATGATCCGTTATTTGTTCAAAATCTGATTCAGTACAGCTGTCAATGGACGGATAACGTGTAATGGTACTTCCTGAACAGACAACAGGTATATCATGTTCGTCAAGATATGAAAATATTTGTTCAAGAAGGCTTTTATTCATAAATGCATCCCCTGTAATTAAAAATCCTTCAGGCTTCTCAGAACTTATCAGACTATATATATTGTTTTCAAGCTTAATAAAATCATTGTATTCAGAAGCATTATAAATATTAGAGATAATTACAATATCAGTATTCATTTTCAGACCCTGTGATATTATACCATCAAGAAGCTGAATTTGCTCACAGGCAAACGGACGAGCTGTTATAACTGCGAAAATATGTCTGTTTTCCATATCTTTAGTCACTTTCATTTAGTATTATAGAATTATTATATCTGTTTTTTATTACTAAATCAATAGTCTGAATCTTCATTTTTTATACCTATCCTACAGAAATAAGGTTGTACATAAAATCCTTCAGGTGTATAATAATATAAGTTAAACTGATCAGTTATTTACAACAGGCAAACAATATAAAAAAAGGTGAAAATGGAGTGAAATGATATGAAACTTAACAAAATGACGTCACTTATTACCTCACTTGCTATGATCGTGATCTGTATCTTTTCTTCAGCACCGGCTGTAAACGCTGAATTGAATATGCGTGATATCACAACAATGGAACTTGTAAGTGATATGGGAATAGGAATCAACCTCGGCAACACACTTGAAGCATGCGGTGACTGGATCGATGGAAAATCGGCAGAAAGCTATGAAACAGCATGGGGAAGCCCTGTGATCACAAAGGAAATGATCCAGGGATACAAGGATGCCGGATTCGGAGTTCTGAGAATACCTGTAGCATGGTCAAATATGATGGCTCAGGACGGAAACTATGAGATAAACAAGGAGTATATGAGCAGAGTAACACAGGTCGTTGACTGGACACTCGATGCAGGCTTATATGCTATAGTAAACATTCACTGGGATAATGGCTGGGTAAACACATTTCCTGATAATAAAGATGAATGTATGAAGCGTTATACAAAAATGTGGACACAGATCTGTGATAACTTTAAAGATTACGGTGATTACCTGATGTTCGAATCACAGAATGAGGAACTCGGATGGGATACATTGTGGAACAGATGGGCAGGAAATCAGGGCAAAACAGAGTCATATGCTCTGGTTAATGAAATAAACCAGAAGTTTGTTGACGTAGTAAGAAGCTCCGGCGGAAACAATCCCAAACGTCACCTCCTGATCTCAGGTTATAATACCGGCATTGATGTTACTTGCGATTCACTTTTTGTTATGCCGGATGATCCGGCAGGAAGATGTGCTGTTTCAGTTCATTACTATTCACCTTCAACATTTGCCATTCTTGAGGAAGATGCTGACTGGGGAAAAGCACAGTCAACATGGGGAACTGATAAAGAAATTTCTGACCTTAACAATGAAATGGATATGATGAAGTCAACATTTGTAGATAAAGGAATACCGGTTATCATCGGTGAATACGGATGTCCGACAAAGAACAAAGAACCGGAATCAGTATACAAATTCCTTACATCAGTATGCAAAGCTGCATTTTCAAGAAATATGTGTCCGGTACTCTGGGATACTCCCGGCGGAAGATATGACAGAATAGAATGCAAAATGGTTGATGAGCAGCTTAACAAAGCACTTTGTGATATAGCCGGCTCAACAATAAAACAGCCAGGATCAGACGGTACCACGTCAGTTACATACCAGATAAGTGATCTGAAGAAGAGTTCCACAGGAGGATATATTGTACCTGTCTCAGGTGATCTTCAGAAGGCTATTATAAATCTTAAGGTAACATCAAGTGAAAATTCAGGCTGGTTCTGCGGAGGCGGTGCACTGACATTTGGCAGTGTAAAGGATTTAAGTACTTCAGAGACTTTCTGGAGCAATAAAACTTTCAACTATGACGGTGGAAAGGAAAAGGTCCTGATCAATTTTGACGGAACATTCAATGACACAGATGACAATGTTCATCAAGCAAAAATTGACTGTAATCAGGCTGAACTTGTTGACTACTGGCGTTCATCAGAAAAGTATCCTGAAGGCGGAGATGATGTAAACGTTGAATACCTGAGCATCACTCTTTACTATGCAGCCCAGGAGACACCTGCTGCTGTGCCGGGAGATGTTGACTGCAATGGCACAACCAATTCAGCTGATGTAGTAAGCATGATACAGTATATGCTAGGAAAAACAACACTCACTGACGATCAGCTTAAAAATGCTGATTTAAATGCTGACAGCAGGGTTACGATCATTGATCTTATAATGCTTAAAAATCTGCTTCTTAAGGCATAAGCTGTAATAATTTATAATTATACCGGCTTTAAAAACTGATAATCAATTATTATTCAAAAATCCCGATCTCTGATAATGAGACCGGGATTTTTAAATATTGTTACGAAAATTCATTTATAAACATTTCTGACTGCCTATTCAATTATTGACAGGAGACGATATATCGCTGTAATTTATACACCATTATGACAGTCAATAACGACATTACGGAGTTGTGTACATCCGGCACGGCCTGATCATTTACAAACGACACTATCCTTTACAAAGTCTGCCGAAAACAGCTCCCGGAGAATGATCAATTACATTCGCAGGGAGCTGTTTTACGTATAATGACTACAGATCAAGTTCAGCCAGCAGCGGAATAGATGATGAAGCACCAGCGCGTGTAACAGCGATAGAAGAGGCTTTGGAAGCTTCATTCATAGCCGTTTTTACATCTTTGCCCCTGGAGACAGCAGAGATGAAATACCCTGTAAAAGTATCTCCGGCAGCCGTAGTATCTACCGCAGATACTTTATATACGTCCTGAAAATGCTGCTCATGATCAGAAACATATATGCTGCCCTTTGTACCCATAGTAAGCAGAATGCATGACCCGGGATATTTCTTATGCAGAAGCTGCGCATAATCAGCAGGTGTTTCCAATTGTGTCTGACATATATCAGAAGCCTCAATTTCATTAAGGATCAGACAGTGGATCTTTTCCAGAGGAAGCTTACGAAGCTTATCTGTTACAGGTGATGGGTTAAGAAAAATAAGCATGCCTTTCTTATAGGCCTCGTCAATAATATATTCAAGATTACTGATCTCATTCTGCAATAAAATTATATCTCCTTTAGAAAAGTGAGACAGCGTCTCATCGATCTGTTCGGGTGAAATTGCCTGATTTGCTCCGCCAAAAAGGATAATGCAGTTCTGACCGGATTCAGATACCTGAATAACTGCATGGCCTGTCGGCATATCAAGCGTTTTGACATAGTCAGTATTCACATTATTTCTTTTAAGTTCTTCTTTAAGCATTTCTCCGTCACTTCCGATGCAGCCGGCGTGATAAACATCGCTTCCTGCTCTTGCAATAGCGATAGTCTGGTTAAGACCTTTCCCGCCGCAGAAGAAATTCATACTTTCTGATGATATTGTTTCACCGGGACGAACGAAATTTTTTACCTGATACACCTTATCAATATTTAAAGAACCAAAATTTAATATTTTCATAAATAATTACCTCTCAATCATTCATATTTCTTTGTAGATCTGTTACTGGATAGTAGTTCTTCAGGTATTACCTGCATTCTGAATAGTTCGGGACTGTATTTCATAATGCAGCATTCATATTATATCCTATAATTCATTTACTTACAAGGGTTAAAAAATGGTGATTATGTAATGATAATATTCTTACTTTTTCTCAACAGCATTACTGGCTATCAAAACCTTATTGATTGAGAAAAAAATAATAGTATGTTATAATAATAATAAATAAACGCGACTTTACTGATGATCTAATTACTGTATCAAGGAGAAATATTATGAACATATCAGAACTGATGAAAAAAATGATTGAATATTCAGAAGGAAACCTTCATGATATCAATCATTTTATTAAAGTATGGACTTATGCAAAAACAATCGGAGAACTTGAAAAAATTGATGAAGATACATTATTTATTCTTGAGGCAGCTGCGATAACTCATGATATTGCATGTCCTCTGTGCAGAAAAAAGTATGGCAGTACAAACGGAAAATATCAGGAGCTTGAAGGCGGCATACTAGTAAGAGACCTACTGAAGGACTGTGGTCTTTCAGTAGGTCAGATCGATCGGATTGCGTATCTTGTGGAACACCATCATACCTATGACAATATTGACTCAATGGATTATCAGATACTTTTAGAAGCAGATTATATTATCAATGCAGATGAAAGCAGCTATTCAAAACAAAATATCACAGAATTCTGTAAAAAAGTATTCCGTACAGAATCGGGCATTACTTTATTGAAATCCATCTATGGCATTGCTTAGATATAGATAGTTTTTGTTTCAGATATCAAAGTATCAGATCTGAGATGGCAGCAGAGTAAAGTTCATCCGCGATCCAGTACCTGAGCTGTATATTTTCCATTTTTGCATTTTGCATATTTCATAGCTACTTTGTCGCCGGGACGATGTGACCCACTGTAAAAGCACTCTTCCAGATACTGAACGTTATGTTCGGAGTCGGTGTATTTTATATTTGCATATGTAATACCATTGTCCTGTTTTGTCTGAATAATTTCACCTTCGGTAAATATTCCTTCAGTATCAAGGATATTACCGTCGCTCAGGCTCTTTATTCCGACAATGCTGATCACAATTCCAATGATACCGATAAAACCGGCAAGTGCATAAATTCCTATAGACAAAAATGTGTCACACGGTACTTTCTTAGTTTTTTTGGTAAACAAACAGATAATAAAAACTCCTAATGCCATCAGAACAAGACCAATTGTAATAAAGATTGCAGATTTCTTTTTCATATTTTCTTCTCCTTATTCATTTTTAATTATATAAATATATCTAAGTATATCATATAATGGGATGACATTCAATTATTGGTTATATTTTAATCCGCATTCAGTAAATATTTATTATGTGAATACTTGCTGACAATGAAGTACCGGGAATAGTCTCACCAACATACTATTTACAACTGCTTATAACAATGAAAGAATTATAAGAAAAACTTATATTAAAATCAAAAACAGGAGAACACGTCAGAAGTTCTCCTGTTTTTATGTCGTTCATAAAAATTTAACCGAAACAAAATTCTAAACGATTTTATTCTGTGTTGCTGCGTGGTATAATTATACGCGTAAAACAAAGTTCAGGTTATTTATGTAACTTATTTAATATATTAAATGTAAATATTTTGCGGTACAATAACAGAAAATCACCTAATAAAAATATGTATAATCAGGTTATATGGAGGAGACATATGCGGGGAATAATTCTTTATCAGTCAAAATACGGAGCAACAGAAAAATATGCCAGATGGATCTCAGATAAAATGAGCTTTGATATCATAGAAACTAAAAAAGCAAAAATATCTGAAATTCAGGATTACGATGTAATTATCTTAGGTGGAGGTGTGTACGCTTCCGGAATAGCAGGACTATCTTTTTTACGCAAAAACATCAATGTTTTATGCGACAGGAAGATAATAGTATTTTGTGTTGGAGCATCTCCTTATGAACAGGAAGCTTTTCAGGCAATTGTACAACATAACATGACAGCAAAGCTTAAGGATATCCCAGTATTTTATTGCAGAGGTGCATGGGATATGGATTCAATGAGCGCTATGGACAGAAATCTGTGCAAAATGCTAAGAAAATCAGTTGCGAAAAAATCTCCGGACGACTATCAGGTCTGGGAAAAAGCACTGATGGCAGCAGGGGATGAGAAATGTGACTGGACAGACAGGAAATATATTGCTCCGATTATCGAGGAGATAAACAGATAACTGACTAGTAAAAAAGACGGAGGATAAAGAGAGAAATGAATAGATATATTGCTCTGTTAAGAGGAATTAATATAAGCGGAAAAAACAAAATATCAATGCCTGAATTAAAAAAAGATTTAGCTGATCTTGACTTTGCAGATATTAAGACATATCTGAACAGCGGAAATGTTATCTTCTCCAGCGATACTCATGACAGTGAACTTCTTGCACATAAAATCAGGATGCTGATCAAAGAAAAATTTGAACTGGATATACCTGTTTATATAATTTTACAGGATGAGCTGGAAGAACGATTAAGCAACGCACCAGGCTGGTGGGGCGATGATAACAAGGAAATATATGATAACCTTATATTCATGATGCCCCCTTTAACATATGATGAATTTTATAGTAAGATCGGAGATCCAAAAGAGGAATATGAGAAAGTTCATAATTACAAGGATATTATATTCTGGTCATTCAGCAGGGCAGATTACCGAAAGACAAACTGGTGGTCAAAGACTGCAAGCTCCGTTGTAAGTGACTTGATTACGATCAGAACTGCAAATACATTAAAAAAAATAGTAAGCATGTGATAAGTGAGAAAGTGGAGAAGTAATGGCATCAAGTAAAGAATATCTGGAATTCATTCTGGAGCAGTTATCAGATCTGCAGGATATAACATACCGTCCAATGATGGGAGAATTCATTATCTATTACCGGAGTAAGATATCCGCGTATATTTGCGATGACAGACTGCTTGTCAAACCTGTAAAATCAGCAGTCGCATTTATCAAAACGGTCTCGTACGAACGGCCTTACGATGGTGCAAAGGAAATGTTATTAGTTGAGGAAGTTGACAATAAGGATTACCTGACTGGGTTATTTAATACTATGTATGATGAATTGCCGGCTCCAAAACCCAAAAAGAAAAAAAATTGATCTTAAACATTGTTATTATTGTTCTGTTATAGTTTTGAAAAAAATATTAAATTAACAGTCGACAAATGTCCTAAAATCTGCTAAAATAAAAATAGGTCATTTCAGGAAAACATAAAAAAGAGCTTCCTGTATCTGGTCTGTTTAAGAAAGGAGAAAAATAATGAGAGTATTTAAAAAGCTGTCATCATTTATCCTGGCAGCAGTGATTTCAGTAATTACAATCCCGGCAGCAACATCATCTTCTGCACAGGCAGGTATTGAAGCAGAATCAGGAAAGACTTACAATGTAATAGTCCTGAATTTTGATCCTGTATTCAGTATGGATGAAAATAAAAAGCAGCACGAACTCATGCCCTGGTGGAACGATCCGCACTGGCTTGCTGATGAGTTCAGATCTGATATGTCAGATATAAGCTATGGTTATGCAAACTACAATATTTCTGACTGGATCGACATAGAAGAATTGCCCAGAAGCACTGACGGAAAATCCTATACACTTAAGAATTATTACGACACACTGATGACTGCAAATGAAGAAACAGGGGGAGCATACTGGTCATACAGCGGTTGGGACAAGTACGGATATACTTTTGATTATACATACTATCTTGATAAATATAATGTTTTTGATCAGGTGAACAGTGGTGAGGTAGATGAGGTCTGGATCTTTACCGGACCTATGGTTGGTGTAACATTATATGAAACAAGAATGGTAGGAAAAGATACATACTGGTGTAATAGTCCTGAGCTTGAATATGACTGTAAACCGTTTGTTGTTTACGGATTTAATTATGAACGCGGTGTGGGCGAAATGCTTGAAGATGCCGGACACCGTACCGAATCCATCATGAACAGGATTATGGGCAAACCTGATTACAAAAAAGATTATTCTGATTATACTGACTGGGAGAAGTTCACAGCATATGATCTGGTTGCACCCGGTAAATCAGGCGTTGGAAACGTACACTATGCACCGAACAGCGATACAGATTACGACTGGGGCAATACAAAAGATGTATATTCAAACTGCGAGGACTGGCTTAACTATCCTGATATGACAGCAGACCCTGAAAAGGTCAATTGCAAAACCTGGGGTAACGGAGATATCCGTGAACATCATAGATGGTGGTTCAAGCGTTTACCTCACGCAGCTGGAGTCAATTCTGAAACCGGCTTTCTTAACAACTGGTGGACATATTTCACTCTGGACTATATAAATGATCCGCCTGTGCCTCCGGCTGAGATGATTCAGGGTGATGTGAACGACGATGGTGATTTTAATATTAAAGATATAGTTGTACTTACGGGATGGATTCTCGGTTACGGTACAGATTCCATAAACATGAAAGCTGCTGATTTAAACAATGATGACAAAATAAATATACTGGATCTTTGTCTTATGAAGCAGAAGCTTTTATATAAATAGTCGATATACACGATCTGAACACGGGCATATCAATTCACTACAAATAAGAAGATACAATTTAAATTTAAATATCTGACAATTTCATTAAGACACAAGGAGTAAATTATGAGCGATTACGTTGATCCGAATTCAATGGCAGAAAATGCAGGAGGAGTCTTCCTCTCCAAAAAAAAATTCAAAGAACTCAGAAAGGATATTTTAAAATTATCTCCACTCAGAACAATTTATTACAACAAACAATTCAACCGTATTTCTCAGTATCTGCTGGACGGAGATACTCAGCCGGCTATCGTAAAATCCGTGTCACCGTTGATTGTATCCGCATATTCAGATGAAATGGATGCTGTAGTTCTGCTTAGATTCCCTGATGCACTTTCCGCTAAGTACAATCTGGTGCCCGGATCAAGACTTGTTACTTCTAATGTCTATTCTGTACGACCTAAAATGGCAAAGGATATTACCCCGGGAGATAATTATCTGGGAAACTATTATAATTTTACTCCTACTGTTCAGCTCTTTTTGTCTGACAAAGAAGAGTACATAATTAACAGAGTAAATATGTTTGATGAAGATCATTGGTCATATGTTCAACAGCTGACTGCTGACAAAGACAGCAGCTTAGTAAGAGATGGTTTTGAGCCGGTTACAAAATTCAATCTTTTATTTATGATCTTCTGAAATATGTAATAATGTTTCCTGCAAAATACAAGCTTATGATGCTCTTCATCAGCTTGTATTTTTTTATCCGAATCTGACGCGTCAATGGAAAAGATATGTTGACTTAACAGTAATATGAGTGGTACAATTAATAATAAAAATATGGAGGATTATCTCAATGATCATCGAGGACGTATTTAAGCAAAATCTGAAATTCATAAGTCAGACAAAACTTGATACAGAAAAAACCCGCAGACAATATACTAAAACTGATACAAGAGACTTTGTAACTATAGGTAAAGTGGATCTGCCTTCAGGAAGAATAAGGATCGGTGACCCGTTTGTATATATGTGTGAAGGAAAACTGTCACCGGAACTTGACAGAACTGTTGCACCAGGTACATATCCTGTTGAGATAGCTGTATCAAAAACACCTGTTGCGGGAATGAGAATATGCTGCGCCAGAATCAGATTCAGCAGCAATTCAGCTGCAAGCTATACCCTGGCAGAACCTACGCATGAAACTGCAGTCAGCATATGCAAAGACGGTGATATGACAGGTTTTCCGGTAGATGCCGGAATGCTTGCTTTCATGGATACAAACGTTTTGCCTCAGTACATATCTTATTTTGAAAAATGCCGGACTGATAACACAGAATTTAATATCTATGATGATTATTTTGCGCAGAAATTTGAAGAGAGTTATAAAAAAATGCCTGAATATCAGCGTGCCGGCGGTGATTTTCTTGAATGGGCCATTCCGGAAACGAATCACAGAGCCGTTATGCTGTCAACAGGATTTGGTGACGGATTCTATCAGTGCTACTGGGGACTGGATATGAACGGGGAAATCTGTGAACTGACAGTACCTTTAATAGACAGTGACATCGTAGATAAGGCGAATAAAGAATTCCTGGATATCTGGGACGGACCGGAGTACTGTATTGTAACAAAACATATTGCAGACGGCGGAAAAATAACTTATATGGTACATGATGAACCATCAGGTCGTCCGGGAGACAGCGGCTGGCAGTTTTTCGGTGAAAATGAGAATGATGAGTACTGGAGCAATGCAAAAAATTATGTGCTGTATTCGGTACACAGACTGGCTGACCGTTATCCTGCCATTATCGCACTTCTGAGATCACCTGACGGCACCGCATTCTTCTGTGATAAAAACGGTAATTTTGTACCGGATGAAGGTTAAGAATTGAAGCTTTCCGGAGGTTTATATGAAAAAAATTTATATAATAGGCGGGACAATGGGAGTCGGAAAAACTACTGTCAGTCAGAGATTAAAAACTATATTGCCTGACAGTGTGTTCCTGGATGGTGACTGGTGCTGGGATGCACACCCTTTTAAAGTTACAGATGAAACAAAAAAAATGGTTATGGAGAATATTATTTTTCTGCTAAACCAGTTCATTCACTGCTCAGCCTTTGAAAACATCATATTTTGCTGGGTGATGCATGAACAAAGTATTATCGACAATATCTTAGCCGGCATTGATAAGCAGGATTGTGAAGTAAAAGTGATTTCTCTTGTCTGTGATCCGGAAACACTGAAAAACCGCATTCAAAAGGATATTAATGACGGTAAACGTACAATTGAAAGTATAAAACGAAGTACAGACAGACTACCGCTGTACAATATACTCAGTACTATTAAAATAAAGACAGATAATAAAAGTGTTGATCGTATTGCTGAGGAGATAACATTATGTATGAACATTGTGACTTAAACGACAGCTGCATCAGTCTTCATGACTGTCATGCAGAAAAAATGAATTATGAAAACGGTATTTTATCATTTGTTTTCCCTGATGGCTTCTGGATAACTGATAAACATCCATGCAACAAGTCAGACAACTGTGTTCGGACCAGCTCATCCCAAGTGGATTTTCAGATATTAGACGAAGAAACAGACAGCATTGAAATCTATGTTTTCAGAAAAAACAGAAGTTCAAAATTGATCCGTGAAGACCGGGAGCCGGATAATTTTATAAGTGCGGTAAACTCAGGTGATCTCAGACTTGAGTTTATAAAACAGTATAAAAGCTTTCAGTCTTTTTTATTTAAGTGCTGGGTATGGTTTGAAAAACCTCCATATCATTATGAATGTGAGGTCATTTTACACTCCGAAAAAGCAGTGTATAAATGGAATCAGCTGCGCTATGACCGTGTATGGTAACAGACAGACTGCCCTATACTATTTCTTACAGCAAAAACTTAAGAAGCAGATATCATAAAAGGTTCAGGCGCGGGTGCAGATGATTATCTGACAAAACCATTTGGAGTCTGGGAGCTTCGTGCAAGGGTAGATGCTCATATCAGAAGAGAGCAGAGAGAAAGCGTCAGTTTCAGTAAACATTCCGTATATTCACAAAAGAGATCATTAAATATATTTTCCTATAGATTTTAGTTTCAGACCTGGGTAAATCATTTATTTTTTTTAACAGAAGGTGATATTTTGGTACGTGAAGCAAAACAAGATGAACTGCATGAAATATTAGAACTATACCTGTACCTGCATGAGGATTCTCTGCCTGAACTTACAGAGCATCTGACTAAAACGTGGAACCAGATAATGAATGATAAAAATCACCATATTATAGTCAACGAGATCGATTCAAAGATCGTTTCATCCTGCGTGTGTGTAATTATCCCTAATCTTACAAGAAATGTGCGTCCGTATGCTTTTATTGAAAACGTAGTTACACATTCAGACTACAGAGGCAAAGGATATGCCACGCAGTGTCTGGATTATGCAAAGATTCTGGCGATGAAGCAAAACTGCTATAAAATTATGCTGCTTACCGGTTCAAAGGAGAAATCAACACTGGATTTTTATCAGAAAGCAGGTTATAACAGCACAGATAAAACAGCTTTCATAGTGTGGCTTGATAAGGAGACAGAGGAAGTACTAAGTACATCACCGGAGAAAATAACTCTATGCGGCGATAACTGCTTGTGTTGTCCGAGATATCTGGCAGCAACTGATGAAGAACTCAGCAGTACTGCCGAGCTCTGGTTCAGAGTCGGCTGGCGTGATCATATCGTATCAATTGAAGAGATAAGATGTACAGGATGTTCTTCACATAAGACATGTACATATGGTCTGGTGGAATGCACAAAGGAACATAACGTTGAAAAATGCAGTCAGTGTACAGAATTTCCATGTATAAAAATTAATAAAATGCTTAATAAGTCATTCCAGGATAAAGAAAAGTGCAAAAAAATATGTAATGAAAAAGAATATAAGATGCTTGCAGATTCTTTTTTTAATAAAGAAGAAAATCTAAGAAAGTAAAACCTGAGAATCCTATCCACCGTGATCCGAACTGTCCGGAAAGCATCGGCGGTATGCCGGCAGATGAAGGAGATTACTTCATCAGGTTTGAAATAGTAATAAAGGAGAAGAGTATATTTTATTGCAGGTATTATAAGGAGTACGTCATGAAAAATATTTTTATTGTTTACTGTCATCCGAGTCATAACAGTTTTACATACAAGGTTCGTGAAGCATTTATAGAAGGTCTTAAAAATGCATCGCACAGCTATGAAATTTCTGACTTGTACGATATGAATTTCAATCCGGTTTTTTCTGAAGAAGAATATCTCAGAGAGGCATTTTACTGTGAAGAAAAAACAGTTCCTGAAGATGTTCTCAAAGAGCAGGAAAAAATCAACAAAGCCGATGCTGTCGTATTTATTTACCCTGATTTCTGGACTGCATCACCGGCTATGCTTGAAGGATGGTTTCAGCGTATTCTTACATATGGGTATGCATATGGTGAAAACGCAAGGATGAAGCCAATTAAAAAAGCAGTATTCTTAATAACAATGGGTGGTTCAATGTCTGATAAGATAAGGCGGGAACAGCTTGAGGCTATGGAAACTATCATGATCGGTGACCGTCTGAGATCAAGGGCAGAAGAGTGTGAGGTTCATGTTTTTGATGAAATGACAAGGGGATACTCTAATGATAAACACCGTGAAGAAAAAGCAGTCATTTATCTAAAAAAAGCGAGAAAACTTGCGGAAAATATTTAGAATATACCGTAAAGGAGATAAAAACAGCAGTTTTAGGTATAAGTTTATAATTCTGAATTCTTTTTATTGAAAATATAAGTAATATACTGTATAATATAAATGTCTTATATTTACATTAATTCGTTAAAACAATAATTATGAACGGAGAATACTTATGAATAACGATTCAGGTAACAAAATAAAACATGTAATGGAAGATAAAACACTTGAACAGCTTGAAAAGGAAAGCAAAACAAATACACTCATCTTCGGATCTGTATTTACACTCATAGGTATTGTTTTCATAGCAGCTTCCGGCAATTCATTAAATTATTCAGCCAGAATACGCGGCATAATTATCGGCACTCTGATAATCCTATCAGGCCTGTATTTTTTAAGCAGAAAAGAAATTGAAAAATTACGTCGTATACAGCTCAAAGATGAAAACAGCCTGATGTATAAAATAAAACATTCAGGCATGGAGAAAAAGCAAAGACGATGGCTTAACAAAGCACAGCATCACAACAGTTTAAAACATGAAGCAAGTAGAAACATAAAGATAATTACAGGTATATTTACAGCAACAGCTTTCTTTTTAACCTGGTTTGTTTCCAGAAGCGAAAAACTGCCTGCTGCTTTTTATTTTCTGGACATAGGTGCTGTGATAAGCTTTGGTTATTCATTTCTTGGCAGGAAATACAAGAAACTCCTGAAGCATTATTCAGAATACGGGTTTGATGAACAGATGGCCGAAAAAGATTTTGAACAGAGCAATCTGTACAGAAAGTATGCTGCAGTAAGCAAAAGATTTATGACGATGTTTTCTCCTGCAGTTCTACTCCCGGTTGAAAAAATAGTATGGGTATTCCCTAAAGTAAGCTATACATATCATTATTTCAACTGCATATACTGTGGAATCAAAGAACAATACAGCGTTATGATATATGATGAGAACGGATCATATTTTATACTTGATTGTCCTGAAGCACTATGCAAAATAATTATTGATGAAATAATCGCTGCAGGAACAGCTGTCACCAGCGGATACAGTGATGAACTTGCTCACTTATATTCTGCATCACCTGGAAATTTCAGAAACGCTGTCAGAGGCTGCCAAGCACCTTTTCCATATCAGATGCCTGCAAACGAAATAAATTAATCAGTCTTTTTTTAGTGTGTATCTTTCAGAGATCCCCGTAATCATGAGCTTTACAGCCTGATACGGGGATCTCATTTATTTTACTCTTTAACATATATTGTCATATTTTAAATGTCAATATTGATTTTTAAAAATTTTACTGATATACTTTTACTGTAAAGACATATATATTTCTATCATCTTGCAGTAAATAATGAATAAAATAAAACAAATATTTTTATATATCAGGAGGAACGGCAATGGACGAACGTTTAAAAAAACAGCTGGAGTTTATTCTTGAAATCGATAAGGAAAAAAGTATATACAGACAGACTCACATTTCAGGATATACAAGAAATGAAAATGATGCTGAGCATGCCTGGCATATGGCTGTAATGGCGTATCTCCTGAAGGAATACTCAAATGAGGAAATAGATATATCAAGAGTTATGATAATGTGCCTGATCCATGATGTTGTAGAGATCGACGCGGGTGACACATACGCGTATGATACTGAGGGACTGAAAACTCAGAAAGCCAGGGAAGACGCTGCAAAGGAACGTATTTATTCAATTCTGCCTGATGATCAGAAATCCGAACTTCAGAAAATTTTCGATGAATTTGAAGAAAATAAATCACCTGAAGCAAGATTTGCTCATTCAATGGACAATCTTCAGCCTTTGCTGTTAAACAACAGTAATAACGGAGAGGACTGGAGAAAACACGGCGTAACCTCGGCTCAGATCTATAAGAGACAGACAAAAACAAAAGATGGTTCTCATAAGCTATACGAGCTAACAGATGAACTGATACAGGAAAACATAAAAAAAGGGAATATCATCAACTAATACTCATATGCAAAACTGAAACGAAACGCAAAACATATAAAGGAGAAACAAACATATGAATAAAAATGAACTTCATAACTATATTTCATCTGATCAGAAAAATATATGTCAGACAGCTGCTTCAATAAACGGCGCAATGGTATACAGCGATACATTCAATAACTATAAAAATACTGATGCATGCCATATTGCCTCAGCGACCAAGAGTATTACATCTTTGCTGATAGGTATAGCAATTGACAAAGGGCTTATTATCAGTACGAATCAGAAAGTACTTGATTTCTTTCCGGACTATCATGTAAAACGAGGAGAGAAAACCATCCATCAGGTAACGCTCAGACACCTGATGACTATGACCGCTCCTTACAAGTACAAGTCAGAACCATGGACAAAGGTATGTACAAGTGACAACTGGACCAGGGCAGTACTTGACCTCCTTGGCGGCAGAGCCGGAATTACTGGTGAATTTAAATACTCAACTCTCGGCATGCAGATACTGAGCGCTGTTATAACCAAAGTCAGCGGCATGACAACAACAGACTTTGCAAACAGATATCTTTTTGAACCGCTTGGAACTGCACCGCGAAAAAGCTTTACTGTCAGTAACAAGGACGAACATTTACGCTTTGTAACATCTGAATCGCCTAAAGATAATATATGGTTTTGTGATTCGCAGGGAATAGCTGCAGCAGGCTTTGGACTTTGCCTGTCTGCAGAAGATATGCTGAAAATCGGTCAGCTTTGTCTTGACGACGGCGTATTTAATGGCAGACGCATTGTTTCATCCGGGTGGATCCATGAAATCACATCGGCAAAAACTGCTGCCGGTGAACGTTTCGGCAATATGGCATACGGGCTATTATGGTGGATCCCTAACAAGGAAAGATCCGCTTATGCAGCAATTGGTGACAGTGGAAATGTCATATATGTAGATCCCGATAAAAATATTGTTATTACTGTTGCGTCATCCTTTAAACCGGCAGTATCTGACCGCGTTGGGTTTATACAAAAGTACATAGAGCCTTTTATTGAAACACTCAGTCAGTAAATATGTTTATTTTATCTGCGCGGGTACAGATTTGAAAATATTCATTATATAAAACGGAAAGAAGGAAGATCGTTATGGATCTGAATTTATCAAGATACTTTGAAGCTCTTGAAAGATTTAAAAGGGAACACCCTGATGAAGTTATCAAATACTGGAAATCAGAAAAAGAATTCGATAAAATGGTAAGTCGATTCAAAAAGAAGGAAAAACAAATAGCAAAGGATGCTGTTAAAAGTCATGGTAGTTTAGAAAAATATATAGATGAAATGACAGATAACATAAATCATTTATCTCAAAAAGTGGATGAGTTAATGAGTAAGTGAGTATACAATTAACAAATTGATCACTCTTACATACAACAGTATAATGTAAATAAAATAAAGGAGACACAAAAATGATGAAAGATGTATATGAAGAAGTGCCGGTACTTCAGAATGATCGTTTCTTATTACGAGCTGCAGACAAAAAAAAGGATGCCCCGGACCTATTGAAGGTATACTCAGACATTAAGGCTGCAGAGCTGTTCAACAGTGATAACTGCGAAGGGGACGATTTTTATTACACAACTTTGGAGCGAATGTGTCAGGCACTTGATTTCTGGGATTTTTCCTATAAGAACAGATATTTCGTGCGATGGTCAGTCATAGAAAAGAAAAACAATACTGCAATAGGAACTATTGAACTCTTTAACAGACAATCACAGGATTATTTTGACAACTGTGGTATACTGAGGCTGGATCTGAGAAGTGATTATGAAACAAGTGAAAACTGCCTGAGTATTATTGATCTTATTACTCCAAAAGCAAAAGATCTTTTTTCTTGTGATATGATCGCCACAAAAGCAATCCCCGCAGCAAAACAGCGTATTGCAGCCCTTATCAGCTGCGGATTTCATCTGTCTGATGAAAAACTATGTGGAAATGACATGACTTTATATGACTCATACTACGTAAAAGAATTGCTGTAAAATAACAAAATACTTCCTGAGATTATTCTATTATAAGAATATGTTCTGACAGGAAGTATTTTATTATATAACAGCTCTTTATATTAAAATCTTGGCCTCATATTGTTATTGACATTATTTCTCCTGACAATACCATAATTAAATATGCCTGACTCAATTTTATCAATAGACATATTCATTTTTGTTAAGTCTGTATCTACTTTGGTAAGATCTGTATCCATCTTGGATAAATCTGTATCCATTCTGTTCAGATCTGTATTCATTTCATTCATATCTGAGTGCATTTTACTTATTGATTTATCCATTTTTGTCAGGGATGATTCTATGTTCGAAAATGCTTTATCAATAAAATCCAGTGTACTTTCGATTTTACTGATCCTGTTAAGAATATCATTAAGGATAATTTCAGTATTATTACTGTTCTGGTCAGAATTCATTTTATCCCACGAAGATGTTGCTTTAAAAACACTGCCTGTTGAATTCTGAATCAGTTTATTTATTTTTTCCATCTCATCAATAATATTCCTGTCATTTGCTTCAGTATTCTGATCAAGGGTGTTATTGTTTATTTGTTCAGTATCCATATTATTCACCTTTATGATTTATTTATTTTTAAGGAATGCTTTCAGAAAGCATTCCTTACCTGTTTATTGAAGTGATCTCTAGGCGCCTGAACATGGACTGGCTGTGCACTGGCCGACAGAATGATCAGCGTTAAATGTTTCTGTAAGAGTTATGTTTTCTTCCTGATTTGCAGCAGGAGTATAAGGTTTTATTGCCGATACAAGAAGGTTTTCTTTTTTCCACAGTTTATCAATTACTCTGTACACTATTCTCAGCTGACAATTGGAACCGGCAGCAGGAATTACATCAACTGAATTAATAAAGATCACTTTGGATGATCCATCTATTACTTTCAGATCTTCTCTGAATGCTCTCTGGGTAAGATATCTGTTACCGCTTGGGAATCTGTAAAAATCATTATATGGAATAACAAATTCATCTCTTGGTTTTATAACTACAAGAGTAGGAGGACATCCATGAGATTGGCTTTGATAGCTCAGAACAACTTCAAATTCAACCTTATTTTTAATAGAGTTGCATTGATCATTAGGAGTTATAAATTCTGATGCACAGCTAACCCTGGCATTTACTACACTCGGTAAACCATCAGGAAGAAATCCTCCACGGCAACCAGTATTTGTAATGTCGGCTCTGCAAGGAACACAGTCGTAAATTGTTTTCGTTGTTACAGCTACTGCTCTTACATCATCCACAACAATATCGTGACATGCGCATACAAGTGGACTTGAATAGCCGAATCTTTGTCTGTTTACAGCGCTTAGATTACACTCATCACAATTTCTGGAGTGCCATGGAAAACCTTCCGCTGCC
>JAUNSK010000015.1:0-76053 GCA_030539275.1 Oscillospiraceae bacterium
AGCACCTGACTGTTAATCAGGGTGTCACTGGTTCAAGTCCAGTCGGGGGAGCCAGGATTATAAAGGCGGATCGCTTATGCGGTCCGTTTTTTTGTGTTCTTATATATATAGACAGATGTTATTTACCAAGTGTAAATATTTTTCAGAGTAAATGGGAATAAAATATTAAGATACCAGCAGGTTTTACTTAAAAAAATAAAGATAATCTGACTCATTTATATTTTATTGAAGGATTATCAAAACACTGCCTGAATCCGCTTGACAAAACAGGATTAAAGTTTTATAATATGCATATGCTAATTCAAACAAAGGCAATGATGAAGAGAATTAACCTGGTGTGGTCATTTTCAGAGAGTGCGGGATGGTGTGATCCGCATAACGGAGAACAGGCGAATAACACTTCGGAGCTGCAAGCTGAACGGCGGATGTATTTTCTGCTCAGTAGGTGCGTCGTATTCTGTGCGTAAATCAGATGGGTTTTGTTAGAAACCGATGAGTGACCGTATATAATGTACGGTAAGATAGGTGGTACCACGGGTTACAGTGACTCGTCCTATTTTTATAGGAGGGCTGACTGCAACCTTTTTATTTTATAAAGGCTCAGCTCTCATTAATCGCTTATATAACGAAGGGAGTAAGAATCAGCATGCAGCATATTGATGTAAAAGAAATTATGACAAAGCAGGATTATCTTAATAATGAGGTAGTTGTCTGCGGGTGGGTAAGAACAGCAAGAGATTCAAAAAACATGGCATTTATCGAGATCAATGACGGAACATCACTTAAGCATCTTCAGGTTGTAATCGATAAGTCGGTTATGACTATTCCGGAAAATGCAACAGCACTTGGTACTTCAATAAAGGTTACAGGTACAGTTGTTCCTGCAAGACAGGGTGCAGTTGAAATAAATGCATCTGATATCGAAGTTATCGGTATTTGTCCGGCAGATTATCCGCTTCAGAAGAAAAGACATTCTCTTGAATATTTAAGAACTATACCTCATCTCAGAACAAGAACCAATACATTTAATGCGGTTCTGCGAGTACGTTCAGCATTGGCAGAAGCGATTCACCGCTATTTCCAGGACAGAAACTATGTATATATTCACACACCTCTTCTTACAGGAAGTGACTGTGAGGGTGCAGGTGAAGTTTTCAAGGTAACTACTATCGGATATTCTGATAAGTATAAGAATGAGCAGGAATATTACGCAGATGACTTTTTCGGCAAAAAAGCAGGACTGAGTGTTTCAGGTCAGCTTGAGGGCGAAGTTGCTGCAATGGCAATGGGTAAGATCTATACCTTCGGACCAAGTTTCAGAGCTGAAAACAGTAATACACCTCGTCATGTTGCCGAGTTCTGGCACGTTGAACCGGAGGTAGCATTTGCAGAGCTTCCTGATATCATCAAGATAGCAGAAGAAATGATAAAGTTCATTATTGCTGATGTAATGAAGAGCTGTCCTCAGGAACTTGAGTTCTTTGAACAGCATTTTGAAAAAGGACTGCGTGATAAGCTTAATAATGTAGTAAGCAATGATTTTGCAATCGTTGACTATACAGATGCAATAGAAACACTGAAAAAATCAGGTAAGGAATTTCAGTATCCTGTTGAATGGGGTTGTGACCTTCAGACAGAACATGAAAGATATATTACAGAAGAAGTGTACAATAAGCCGGTGTTCATAATTAATTATCCAAAGGATATCAAGTCATTCTATATGAAGCAGAATCCTGACGGAAAAACAGTAGCAGCAACTGACCTTCTTGTACCAGGTATAGGTGAGATCATAGGATGTTCAGAACGTGAAGCAGATTATGATAAACTTGTACAGGCAATGAAGGACAGAAATATGAACATGGATGACTATTCTGACTATATTGATCTGAGAAAGTTTGGTTCAGTTCCTCACAGCGGATTCGGTCTGGGATTCGAAAGAATGATTATGTATGTAACTGGCATGAGCAACATTCGTGATGTAATTTTATACCCAAGAACAGTTGGAACTATCAGATAAGAAGGAGTGTTTTTTATGGAAAAATTAATAACACCGCAGGGATATGCTTCAAAACTTTCACTGCGTGAGACTCAGAAGGCTATCAAACTTGTAAAAGATACATTTCAGGGCAAGCTTTCAGCTGCACTTAACCTGGACAGAATCACCGCACCTGTAATGGTAACGAAGGTAAGCGGAATCAATGATGACCTTAACGGAGTTGAACGCAAGGTAGATTTCACAATGAAGAACATTGACGGAACAGCTGAGGTTGTTCAGTCTCTTGCAAAGTGGAAGCGTATGGCTCTGTACCGTTACGGCTATAAACCAGGCGAGGGAATTTATACAGATATGAATGCAATACGCCGTGATGATGATACTGACAACACACATTCACTGTTTGTTGATCAGTGGGACTGGGAACGTGTTATTAACCGTGAAGACAGATCTCTGGATTTTCTGAAGTCAATAGTAAAGAAAATAGTTGGCGCACTTTCAGAAACTCAGGATATAGTAAAAGCCAAGTATCCACAGCTGACACAGGAGATCTGCGAAGATATATTCTTCATCACTACACAGGAGCTTCTTGATATGTATCCTGATCTTTCTCAGAAGGAGAGAGAGGATAAGATCGTAGCGCAGCATAAAACTGTATTCTTAATGCAGATCGGCGGAAAACTCAGCAATGGTGAGAAACACGACGGCAGAGCTCCTGATTATGATGACTGGTCACTCAACGGAGATATCATGATCTGGGATCAGACTCTTCAGAGAGCACTGGAGATCTCATCAATGGGTATAAGAGTTGACGAGAAATCTTTAAAATCACAGCTTCAGGAATGTGATGCCGAAGAACGTGAACATTTTGAATATCACAAAGATATAATAAACGGTGTTCTTCCTTTAACTATAGGCGGCGGAATAGGACAGTCAAGAATCTGTATGCTTCTTCTTGAAAAAGCTCATATCGGTGAAGTTCAGGTTTCAATCTGGAGCGATGATATGATGTCTGAGTGCAAAGAACATAACATAGTATTACTGTAAATCAGCAGCGGCCTGGTTATGAACGGTATTAAATTAAATATTTAAATTCATATTATAATTATAGAAGAACTGACTTCGTTTTACTACGGAGTCAGTTCTATTTTTTATATTTGAATATATTGACATTTGATTAAAAAATCCATATACTTAAAATACATAATGGTGTTGGTCACTATCTGCCGGAGAAAATATATATTTGACGCAAGAGAAGTTATATGTGAAATAACTTTGCCTGACCTGTTGGTACATAATATTTTTTAGAGAGGTTTAGTATGAGTACTCCAAAAATTTCATTATATCTGATAATTAATTCTTTGTTTGTACTGCCTGTTTTTTTACTGAATGAAATACATCCTGATATTTATCCTCGGGTATATATTGTTCTGATAACGATGTACTACATTTTTAGTCTGGTTTATGTGCATTTGTTTTTAGATATTGTTTCAATCTGTTATAGTGTTTTTTTACTTTTTAGAAAGAAAAAATCATTAAAGATATTTATGACTTTGACATTTGTTGCAATAATTAATGCATTGCTAAACATATACTGGCTGATTAACGGAGCTATATGGGCGATACAGTAAAAGACACTGTGATATAAGAATATCTTCTCAGATGCCGGGAAAAAACAAGTCTGAAGCATAGCATACAATATTGATAGACAAAGTGAGATATGTATGGTATAATGACTTAAAAACCTTAAGGAGCATCTTATATGAATGATGAAATAACGATCGATGAGCTAAAAAATCTTTCCTCAGAAACCTATCAGTTAATTGATATTCGTGACGAAAACTCGTTCTCGTACGGACATATCGATAATTGCGTAAATATTCCGCTTAACAGGTTATATGAGGAAACCAGCTCTATTGCACAGGATAAAAAAATAATAGTGTGCTGCAAAAGCGGAATAGTCAGTCGTGAAGCTGCGGATATGCTTTGCGAAAGAGGCTTTGATGCATATAATCTTGCGGGCGGATACTGCGAGTGGTTAAGAAGCAGGCTTAACAGAATTAATATAACTCAGAACGTTGAAGAGAGCATACGAAAGAAATTCCGTAAGAGTATCTGGAGCAAGTTTATAAAAGCAATCACAACATATAAGCTTATTAAGCCCGATGATAAGATTGCTGTGTGCATTTCGGGCGGTAAGGATTCTATGCTTATGGCAAAGCTGTTTCAGGAACTTAACAGGCATAGTAAATTTCCGTTTGAGCTTGTGTTTCTTGTAATGGATCCCGGTTACAGTAAAGATAATCGCAGTATAATTGAGAAAAATGCGCAGGCGCTTTCAATTCCGATAACCATATTTGAGTCAGATATTTTTGAGTCGGTATATAACGTGGAGAAATCTCCTTGTTATCTATGTGCAAGAATGAGGAGGGGTTATCTGTACAGTAAGGCAAAGGAACTCGGCTGCAACAAAATAGCAGTTGGTCATCATTTTGATGATGTAATAGAAACAATTCTTATGGGAATGCTCTACGGCGGGCAGGTTCAGACAATGATGCCGAAGCTTCACAGTACAAATTTTGAGGGAATGGAGCTTATTCGTCCGCTTTATCTGATACGCGAGGAAGAAATAAAGCATTGGAGGGACTATAACGATTTACACTTTATTCAATGCGCCTGTAAGTTTACCGATACGTGTACTACCTGCACGCCAACCAATACAGGTTCAAAACGTCAGGAGATAAAAAGGCTGATCGCGCAGCTCAAAAAAACTAATCCCCAGGTTGAAAAGAATATCTTCCGAAGCGTTGAAAATGTAAATCTGAATACCGTTGTTGCATATAAATCGGATGGAATCACCCATAATTTCCTTGATGAATATGATTGTAGCAGTAAAAAAGAAAAAATGGAGTATAATAATTAGATTATTTTAAAAAACAATACAAAAGTACACTTTACCTATTGACAAAGTAGGATATTAGGAATATAATACATACATAACAGATAGGCATTATAAACTTATTAATATTATAATCAGAAAGGACATATCATTATGAAAACTTTCAGAAAAATTACGGATCTGATCGGTTCAACACCGCTGCTTGAGCTTGCAAATATTGAAGAAAGCGAAAAGCTCGGTGCCACGGTTCTCGGCAAACTTGAGTATTTCAACCCTGCCGGAAGCGTTAAGGACAGAATTGCAAAGGCTATGATCGACGAAGCAGAAGCGAAAGGTCAGCTCGGGCCCGGCAGTGTTATCATCGAGCCAACCAGTGGAAACACAGGCATCGGATTAGCTGCGGTTGCAGCGTCAAGAGGATACAGAATAATTATTGCAATGCCTGAAACTATGAGCGTTGAACGCAGAAATCTGATGAAGGCTTATGGTGCAGAGCTTGTTCTCACAGAGGGACCAAAGGGAATGAAGGGCGCAATTGCCAAGGCACAGGAACTGGCAGAAGAAATCCCGAACAGCTTTATTCCATCGCAGTTCACAAATTCTTCAAATCCTGAAATACATGAAAAGACAACTGGTGTTGAGATCTGGAATGATACCGATGGAAAGGTAGATATTTTCATTGCAGGCGTCGGCACAGGCGGAACGATCAGCGGCGTTGGAGCTTATCTGAAAGCTCAGAATCCTGATGTAAAGGTAGTTGCAGTTGAACCGAAGGGTTCTCCGGTACTTTCCGAGGGCGTAAGCGGTCCGCATAAAATTCAGGGTATCGGAGCAGGCTTTGTTCCCGAAACACTTAATACAAAGATATATGACGAAGTTATAGCAGTTGAAAACGAAGACGCTTTTGAAACCGGCAGAAAAATTGCGAGAAGTGAAGGCGTTCTTGTAGGTATATCCTCGGGAGCAGCTGTATGGGCGGCTATACAGCTTGCAAAGCGTCCCGAAAATAAAGGAAAGACAATTGTTGCGCTTCTTCCGGATACAGGCGAGCGCTACCTTTCAACACCGATGTTTGCTGATTAATACTTATTATAAGGGGGGAAAATGCTATGAAAACTGCTTACATAATGAAAGACTGTATATGTTGCTGCTTCAATAATATTATATCTTGTAAGCGGAATCCGGCATGTACTCATAAGTAATTAATTCAGTTTTATAATACTGTTATTATACGGAGGTTGCAGTTTTGCGTCCTCCTTTTTTCGTCTACTGGAGGGTTTGTATGGTTGAAAAAAGAGAAAATGTAACCCCAAAGCTCTGCGCATTTGAGGGCGCGTGGCATTCAGATAAGCAGAGATAAGATTGTTGATGCAGTTTTTGATATGATGGCGAGGTGGAATATGACAGGATATACGGGATGATAAGTCACGGTTTCGGTACATTGCCCGATAATCTATCAGGTGAGGGTACAGGTGAGATAATCAAGGATTATATTGCGAGAAAACGAATAATTTTAAGTGAGATCGGACGAATTTATTTAATAAAATAAAGGATTACCTCAGACTGCCGGAGTAGACCAGATTGTCTGCAAAAAGGTGTCCGGAATAAGTAAACTGGAAAAAGCTGTGGGAGAGTCAGGTTCTCCCACAGCTTTTTGAATAACATGAAAAAACAGCTCTGCTATATTTTCTGAAGCTGTATAAGCTGCACTTTCCCGTTAATGTCGACATCACGTGCGGCAAATCCGTTATTCTCAAACAATGATATGATTTCATATGGAGCGTATAATTTTACATCTCCTGCTTTGGAAAACTTAAAAAATGGATTACATATTACTCTAAAAGCCGTTGGTAAATAAACTTCAGCTATATACAGCATACCATTCTTTTTTATGACCCTGCCTGCTTCTTTTGCAAACTTGTCGATAAACGGAAAATGATGAAACGCGGCACAAACGGTCATAATTCCTATTTCCGATTGTCCGAATGGCAGTTTGTCACATCCGGCAACATAAAACTTCATATCGGGATTTATTTTTCGTGCCTGGTCTATCATTTTTTCTGATATATCGATCCCATAGCCTTCAAACTCGTATTTTTGAGCTAATTTTTGCAGCAGACGGCCGTTTCCGCACGCAATATCGGCAACAGTGTCATTGTGATCAATTTTTATAGAATTCGTAATAACTTCTTTAAACCTGACAGTGAACTTTCCGTCAAAAGTCTGATCATAATTTTCTGCCTTATTATCATAACTGCATTTAGAACGCTCTTCAAATTTTGTCATAAATATCTTCCTTTCCTCTTCAGTACAAAACAAATGAGTAGGTGTTCATCTGTTTATATTATATATGAATATATGTTCATATGTCAATATGTTTTCCAAAAAAATATTAATCTTAGTCATAAATATATATTAAAAGTCTATAACTGATTATTGGTTTCTTGTATTAGACAGGACAGGCTTTCGATGATATTATGAATATTATTTTAAAGATTACAGCGATCACGCTTGCGGTAATTACCGGAGCAGTTGGATTGACAGGCTGCACAAAGGCTGAAAAAGCAGAACATCTGATCAGAGTCGGAGTATGCGCAGGTCTTGGTGACCTTGCTCTGATGAGCTACTACATAGCGAAGAAAAAGGAAGTATCCACGCCGCTTATGGTAAATCTCGACGGGTTTAATCTGACCCATACTTCTGAAACAGTTGATATTCCAACAGTAGAACAGGCGGATGAATTTCTCCCGTCCTCATAACAATTAATATGTCTGTATTCTCTGGGCATAAAAATTCCTCCTATGGTTCTTTACTTGTACCATAGGAGGCTGTTTTTTTCTACTGTCCGTTTTTACTGGATCTGTTTACAGGTGTACTGCGTGGCAGCTCTTGTTTAAGGGTAAAATATTTTCATGCAAATAAGCAAATTTACATATAACCTTTATATCTATTCCACACTTTTAAGCGCTTCAACCGGGTCGATCTTATCAAGAACACGATTGGTCATCAGGTCAACTATCAGTGCAAATACAAAGGAAAACACAGCTGAAAGCAGGAAGCTCACCGGATAAATAGATACCGCAAAATAAACTGACGGCATTCGCAGTACACCTGTAAGTGCATTTCCAAGAGCATATCCCAGAGGAAGCCCAAGAGCAATTCCGAAAATCGTAAGGATAAGCGTTTCCTTGTTTGTATATAAATGGACCTCATTGTCGTAAAAACCAAGGACCTTTATCGTTGCAAGTTCACGTTCACGCTCAGAAATATTTGTGGCTGAAAGTGTAAACAGTACTACGAAAGCAAGTCCGGCCGCCATTATAATGATTATGTAAACCACCATATTTATCATTGCAAAGGCAGTAGCAAATTCATTTTTGAGTGACTGGGTACTGACAGCGCTGACTATGCCGTCACATCTGGACAGTTCATCTGCAAATGCAGGTTTGTCAGTGCATAGTGCACTCAGATTTGCAAGAACGGCATTTTTGTTGTATTCACCGAACATTTTTGTATAAAGACTTTCGGTCAGATACACTGTGTTTCCGAGATAATTTACGGCTATGTCTGAAACTTTTACATCCGAAGACGATAGCTGTAAATTACGGACTGTAACGGTGTCATTCTCAGAGAAATCAAGAATTATTGAAAGGTTGTTTGTAATTACCGAACCTGAGTTATCGAGCAAAATGTTTTCACCATTCAGGGTTTTTAGGCTTATATATTGCGACAGATCACAGTCGTCAGGGACTGCAATAAGCTGAACTGATTCTTCACCGGACGGGGTTATAACTTTAACCGAATCTACCCTGACATTTACATAATCCGCAACATTTTCACTGTCAAGATAAGACAGCAGTTTGTCATTGTTGTCGTCAGTTGAGGCAACGGCAAGCAGGTCATATTTATACACCTGTTCATACTGTCCTGGCATCAGATCAGTAACAGAGTCCTTGATCGCAAAACCGCACATTACAAGTGAAGTACATCCCATAATACCTCCCACAGTCATGAAAAACCTTTTCTTATAGCGGAAAAGATTTCGGGCAGTTACCTTGTTAAGAAAAGTGAACCTGTTCCATAAAAAAGGAATATATTCGAGGAATACCTTTGAACCAGCTTTAGGCGATTTAGGACGCATAAGTGTGGCAGGAGTAGATTTAAGCTCTGAGCTGCATGCTAATAATGCGCTCAGACATATTCCTGCAATAAACAGTGCAGCACCGCCGAGGCCATGAAGAAGTACAAAATGCAGTTCATATGAGGGAAGCTGATACATTGTCGAGAAGATAGTAAAAATAATTTTCGGAAGCACAATAAATCCTCCGAGTCCGCCGATGACACTGCCTATAAGTCCCGCTGAAAAAGTATATACCATGTATTTGCGGGATACTTCGCGTCCGTGGAATCCCAGAGCCTTGTATGTTCCGATGAGACCTCTGTCCTCCTCGACCATTCGGGTAACAGATGTAAGACTTATAAGAATGGCTACTACAAAAAATAAAATAGGAAAAGCCGTGCCTATTGCTTCAATGGATGAAGCATCACTGTAGATATTTGAATATCCGCTAAGTGAATAACGGTTGTTCACATACCAGACTGCCTTGTCCATTGAATTTATTTCATCCTTTGCATCAGCTATTGATTTTTCAGCCTTGTCTTTGCTTGTATTGTACTCATTTTCTGCCTTAATAATTCTGAGCTCAATATCAGACAGTAATTTTTCATTTTCGCTGATCGTATTCCAGGCATCGGCAAGCTGTTGCTGTGCCTGTTCTTCTCCGATCATTTCTTCAAGCATCTGCTGTCTGGCAATCACTTCGTTTTTGCCGTTATCGAACTCAGACTTTGAGTTATCAAGCTGAGTCTGTGCATCAGAGATCTCCTGCTGTGCTTTTACAAGCTGAGCATTTATTTCATTTTCTTCGTCCTCAAGCTTTTCATATGCTTTTGATACGATCTCGTAGGTTCTTGCCTGTTCACGCACCGGTTTTATGTTACTTTCTATTGTTGCGGTTATATCACCGATAAGCTTGTCATAATCATCGCTGTAGCATAACAGGTCACGGCTGTCAGCAACAGTAAGGTAAACAGTTGTGTATATGTCCGTATCAACCGCCTGGGGCAGTACAAAAAATGTATAATCAGTTGTGCTTGTCGAACGGAATGAAGATGCTCCGGTGGCGGTGTTTATATCTGTCGGGTCGATAACACAGCCTGTTATCGTAAACTCAGTATATATAAAATCCGGCGTTTCTTTATCAGCTAATGATATTTCTTCTTCATTGTCATTATTGTCGGCCATTATTTCTTCAATTTCTATTGAGTCGCCGATCTTTTTGCCGGATTCGTTAATGTATTTTTCTGTAACTGCTATCTCATCCGGCTTTTGAGGAAGTCTGCCGCTTATTATGTACGGAGTATTTATGCCCCCGGAAGATAAAGTTATGACCTGAGCACTCTGCTGTCTGCCGTCTGATATTGTATGGACAGTTTCAGAATATACACCGTCTGCACAGGATATATCCCCGAGCCTTAGTAACTCTGCAATATCATCGTCAGTCAGCCCCAGTGTTGACATGACAGAAATATCAAAAAGCTGCTGATCATCATAAAATGAATCTGCTGACTTACGCAGGTCGACGCATGCAGCCTTTAATCCTGACAGCATAACAACCCCAAGTGCAGTTATAATAATTAATGAAATGAACCGTTTTTTTTCATGAGCTATTGTTCGCAAAATATCCTTACTGTATGCACTTCTTATATGCTTCATATACTCACCACTCAATCTCTGAGATAGGCACCGGATTATCATTTATGGATATTTCGGTAACAGCACCGCTTTTAAAGCGTATAAGCCTGTCTGCCATTGGGGTAAGTGCGGAATTATGAGTGATAAGAACAACGGTTATGCCTTCGCTGCGGCATGTGTCCTGCAATAGAGTAAGTATCTGCTTTCCTGTATTGTAGTCCAGTGCTCCTGTAGGCTCATCGCATAATAACAGCTTTGGATTTTTTGCAAGAGCACGTGCAATCGATACACGCTGCTGTTCACCGCCAGAGAGCTGTGAAGGAAAATTACCTGTTCTTTTTTCGAGTCCGACCTTTTCAAGAGTTGCAAGAGGGTCCAGATGATTTTTACAGACCTGCGCCGCAAGCTCGACATTTTCGAGAGCGGTGAGATTAGGAACAAGATTGTAAAACTGAAATACAAATCCTATGTCTGAACGTCTGTATTGAACAAGCTGTTTCTTTGAATATCCGGTAATATCTCTGCCGTCTACTGTGACTGTGCCTGATGTTATGGTGTCCATTCCTCCGAGGATGTTAAGCGCTGTGGTTTTGCCTGCACCGGATGAACCAAGTATAACTGCAAGCTCTCCTTTTTCGATCTGCAGGGACGCCTTGTTGAGCGCGAATATTTCAGAACTGCCCGTCCCGTACTTCTTTGTTACGTTTTTAAATTCGATATATGGCATATTGATCTCCTTGAATTACACGACAGTGTGTTGTATAATAACATTATAAAACAGTGTTTATGAATTATCAAGCGGCAATATAAGCCGGAGTGTCGAAAAAAGGAGATGATCTGTTTTGAAAAAGCAGCCGCAGATAACGGCACAGACAATGCAAAATTTTACAAAGGCATTTTGTATGCAGATGATGAAAAAGCCGGTTGAACAGATAACTGTAAAGGAGATCTCAGATATTGCAGGTTATAACAGAAGTACATTTTACTTATATTACAGTGATGTTTATGATCTTGAAAGGCAGACAGAAAATGAACTGCTTGAAAAAATTGATGAAATGATAAAAAGCTGCATTACAAGCGGATGTCTTAATATAAAGCTGCTGATCAGATCAGTGCTTGACATGGAACAGATACGTTTCGATACAGGATACGCTCTGCTCGGAAAATATGGTCCTCCGGAATTTGCTCAAAGGCTTAAACAGCTTCTTCTGCCAGTGCTGATGCCGTTTTTTGTTAATGAAGACATTCTTTACAGCGATGAAGGAAATGCTTTGTCAGAATTCTATATGTCCGGGATACTGGGTGTTGTAAGATGGTGGATACAAAGCAGGAATGTTCCGATCGAGCAGCTTATATGCACGCTCATTCCTAAGATCACAAATAACGGAGGACTGATTCTCTAAAAGCTAAACTAACAGTATCTATTATAAATAAATCATTTTTTAATGCTGCAAACAATTAATTATATACCATAAAAAATAACAATTATATTGATAAAATATATTGACTTTTTTAACTAGAGGTGTTAAAATAAGCTTATCTTAAGGGAGTAAATGGCGTAATAACGTGGCAAGTCAACATACTGATTATTATTAATCTGGCTTGTCTTAAACATTGAGACTTGAGGTGCATTTGAGCACTACGGGTCTTTTTTTATTGGTTCGGGTGTAATAGATCATCCGAACTTTTTTTGTTGTCTGAGGTATGCTTTGTCATAAAAAACTACATCTGAAATTTCTTTGATATCTGCAGTAATACATAAGATATGATAAACATGCAGCAGATAACAGAAACTGCGGCTATTTATTAACCCGGGATGACCATAAGTACATTAGCCTGAATATCATATCAGGAAATGTGTTTCAAATTTTAAGTTAAATTATATGAGGAGGTACACTATGAAACTACTGATAACAGCAGTATCAAAAATGATACTTGGAATGGCAGCTATATGCCTGATTCTGTTCCTGCCTGCAGGAACTATTCACTATGAGAACGGATTGCTCTTCTGCGCTCTTTTGTTTATTCCGATGATCATTGTCGGTATTATTTTATTTGTAAAGGATAAGGAGCTGCTTGCAAAGCGACTTAATAATAAGGAGAAGGAAAACACGCAAAAAGCAGTTATTCTGATATCTTCATTTGAGTTTTTAGGATGTTTTGTTTGTGCCGGGCTGGACTATCGCTTTGGCTGGACTCATATACCCGGTGTGATCGTAATAATTGCATCAGTAATGTTCTTTGCTGCATATCTTATGTATGCTGAGGTCATGCGTGAAAATGCATATCTTTCAAGAGTCGTTGAAGTGCAGAAAAATCAAAAAGTAGTATCAACAGGATTATACGGAGTGGTTCGCCATCCGATGTACGCTGCAACGCTGCTGCTTTTTTCAATGATGCCGATAGTACTGGGGTCATGGGCAGCACTTGCTTTTATGGCAGGGCTTCCGTTTATACTTGCCAAACGAATACAGAATGAAGAGCAGGTATTAAAAGCCGGACTGGACGGATATGAGGAGTATACGAAAAAAGTAAAATACAGAATGATCCCGTTTATCTGGTGATATAATAATGCTGTAAGTGGGACAGGGGACATTAAAAGATTACATAAGCACTAAATGCATCTGCGCAGCTAATCTGTTACAGGGGAGTACTTTAACTCTTTTTCTTCTTCAAATATTAAAAAAGCTTATCAGCTGCCATTGCATACGTTATTTATTCCTCCTGAACCAATTCTCCGAATTATCTGGATTATCTGAGTTATCTGAGTTATCTGAGTTACATGGGTTATCAGTGGTTTGCTTGGATCCAGGTACATATTTATCCTGTCCGCTGTTATCGACGAACTTAAAACAAATCTCCCTGTCAGGAAGACCAAAGACTGCATAATCACCGCAAATCTTTGCACCTATAATATCGCGGTTATTTGACTCTCCGCCGAAGCTATACCAGGCGAGTCCTACATTTTCAATGTCATAGTCTTTTAATTTTTCAAGTGGGTAGTAGATCCAGACGTCACCATATGCGCCGTCAAGCGTGTATTCATTGGTAATAGGTTTACTCAGCCAGCCAGCTTCGCCGTATTGATTAAAACTAGTTTTGATTATTTTGAAAACACTGAGCTGTATTTTAATATTATTACTTGTCTTTGAATATGCGTTTTCCTCTTCCGGAAAATACGCATATTCAAAGTCATCAGTTTTCTGAAAGCTGATATCCAGTTGCTCTACAGCTTGCTCGCCGTCATCATAATAATAGTCAGTAATGTATGGTGCATATTTTTCATACCGCCATTCGTTGCGGTAATAATAAGCCACTTTACCAGTACTTTTTATGAATTCATTCATATGGGCTTTTGTATCGAAAGAAGTTAATTGAATAGTATAATCACCTGAGCTCAGCTTGTCGATAATATCAAGATCTGAAAGATCTGAATATTGATCAGACATAACCATTTCGATACTGACACTGCATTTATTAAGGACGTCAATAATATTAGAACCATTATATATAATATCTTTGTTCATTAAATATTTCAGGCATGAATCCGGACTTCGGATGAACATATCGATTACAGCATAATCCGAAAGATTCTGGAACAGGTAGTTCTCGGCTGCTGCAAGTATTTCATCATACTGATAATCATCCTCATAATAAGAGGTGCCTGGTGTTGTATCTGTAACAACATAAAATTTCTTGTCTTTATATTTCATTTCAAATTCGATATATGGACAATAATCATTAAATCTAATATGGTACTTGTCACTGCTTCGACCTATCATCTTTGCATCAAATCCGTACTTTTCCTTTATGTATCTTTCGGCATTTTCCGAAGCCTGACTGATCAGAGCATTTCGCTTATTCCTTGCATTTATTTTTTTCGCTGTACAGAGAAAATTCAGAACTAAACAGGAAGCAACAGCTATCGTGCAAAGTATTATGCACAGTATCGTTTTTTTACGGCTTATCATGAACTCACCCATCTTTCAGAATGTTTTTTTCACAATTATAACATATATTCCTGGAATAGTCAAAGAAGCTGCGCATAGCATAGATCATATTGGCTTGTAAGTGGAAATGTTTAAGACATAATGTACTGGCTGCATTATAATTTTTTCCGGCAGTGCGGGAAAACATATCGTCTTTTCCCCTTGCTGTATCCGTAATTTATCGCCTTTACCGGACAGTTGTTAAGGCAGGCTGAGCAGAATTCGCAATTATTGCCCCAGACTGGCCTGCCTGATACTATAGTTATGTTTGAAACCGGGCAGACCCTGCTGCATTTTCCACACCCTGTACAGGTGTTTTCAAGTGCTGCTTCGAATGCTGCGCCTTTTCCTGCAAATCCAGCGCTCTGATGTTCATTTAAGTAATAGCCATACTTGTGTAATACGAAAAATAAATCAGTATTTTTGTGTGGCTGCTTATTTCTAATTTGCCTGGAAAATACCTTCAGCTTCTTTTTCGCTTTACTTATAAGACTTATGATCTTTGCGTCATCGGGAATGCGGCATACATCGCTCAACACGTTATATCTGCTTATCTGGGCGAGATTGTTGGGCATTTTGATATGATATGAGGATGAGAGCTTTATGTTTTTTTCACTTAGATATTTTTCAAGCTGTTTTACTGATACACCCTCATAACCGCCCATTGTATGCAGTTCAAAAACAAATCCTGATTCTATATTAACATTTGAAGCAAATCTCTTTAATATATTCGGCAGGCCCCAAAAGTAAACGGGAAAAAATATTCCGACCCGTTCAGCTTTAATTTTCTGAGAACAATCAAATTTTGCTATGTTTATCAGTTTACAGTTACCTATGAGCTGTGCTGTTGTCTTTGCAGCCCAATAGGTATTGCCTGTACCGCTGAAATAAAAAATTACATTTTTCATATTATATTACCTTCTTTTTTTAAATACCAGTGAAATCATATTGTAAAAAAAGTAATCACGATGAGACTTATCATTAAGATTAAATGTATTGAGGTAATCAGTAAAGCAGTGATTTTGATTCCTGTTTACTTAAGCGACCTGATCCAGGCTTCAATTGATTTTGCAAGTTCGTACTGCTGTCTGAGTACAGCCATTCCGGGTTCCGGTATCTGAGGATTCCCGGATTTTTCTGTTATGTTGTTCTCAAGGTATGATTTAAGTACCATTACATTTTTCTCTATTTTACATATGCATTCCTGCTGTTTTTCCGGGGACAGACTATTCAGATTTACGATAACAGCGTTGAAATCCAGAAAAATATGAATCGGTTCGGCAGAGGTTTCAAGCATGAGCCTTTCAAATTCATCGCTTCCTTCATGAGTCAGGGAATATACAGCTTTTTCAGGCATCTTTCCCATCTTTACTGTATCGCCGGTTATAAAGCCCTTCTGCTCAAGCTGTAGAACTTTTTTATATATGGACGGTGTACTTATTTTTACCCATCTTGAAATATTGCGGTATTCCACCAGTTTCTGTATATCATAAGCGCTCATAGGTCCGTTTTTGAGCATACCAAGGACAATTAAATCTATTGCAGCCATTTTTTTCTCCTTTTTCTATTGACTTTTAGTATATTGTATAGTACTATAATTTATAGCACTATACAATATACCTTTCAGGTTTTATAGTACCTTATTTTAACGTTTGTGTCAAGAGAAAGGAAGTTTTATTATGAACAAAAAAACTCAGCTGCTTTCAGATGCTCCTGTATCAAAAGCATTGCTTGCTGTAGGACTGCCTGCAATGATCGGTATGATGATCAATGCTCTTTATAATCTGGTGGATGCTTATTTTGTAAGCGGCATGGGTAAAAGTCAGATGGGAGCTATTACTGTTGCTTTTCCGCTGGGGCAGGTTGTTGTCGGACTTGGACTGCTTTTCGGCAACGGTGCTGCATCATATATTTCAAGACTGTTAGGCAGTGGTGACACACAGACTGCGGATAAGGCAGCAAGTACAGCTTTATACAGCAGCATTTCAGTCGGTGCAGTAATAATCGCCTCAGCTGTTATTTTTCTCAAACCCATTCTTATTCTGATCGGTACAACTGACACCATTATGCCCTATGCTGTTACATACACAAGAATATATTTAATCTCTTCAATTCTGAATATATTTAATGTTACAATGAATAACCTGGCAACAAGTGAGGGTTGTGCAAAAACTGCAATGTGTGCTCTTCTCAGCGGGGCTGTACTTAATATAGCTCTGGATCCGCTGTTTATATCTGTATTTGAACTCGGAGTTGCCGGAGCGGCTGCTGCAACTGCAATTTCACAGGCAGTATCGTCTGCGGTCTATATTATGTACATTTCAGAGAAAAAAAGTGTATTCAGCTTCAGAATTAATAAATGCAGTTTTACAGGTAATATCATATTACAAATATTAAAAATAGGGGTTCCGACACTTATTTTTCAACTCCTTACCAGCTTTTCTATTGTGCTTATTAACAGAGCTGCAAAACCGTATGGAGATTCTGTTATATCAGGAATGGGTGTAGTAACAAGGATCATTTCTATGGGAAGTCTGATGGTATTTGGATACACTAAGGGACTTCAGCCTGTGGCAGGATACAGTTTCGGTGCCAGGAAGTATGATCGTCTGAAAGAGGCGATAAAATTATCTGTAATATGGACAAGTATTTTTTGTTTTGTTTTCGGAGCAGCGGCGGCAATTTTTTCAGTACCACTGGTTTCAAAGTTTTCCAAGGGTGATTCTCAGATGATAACGGTCGCATCGGCTGCCCTAAGGGCTAACGGATTATCATTTACTCTGTTCGGATTTTATACAGTTTATTCGTCATTGTTCCTGGCTCTCGGGAAAGCAAAAAGAGGTTTTGTTCTTGGCGCCTGCAGACAGGGGATATTTTTTATTCCTGTGCTTTATATTCTTACAGCTTTCTTGAAAGTAAACGGAGTAGTGTACTCTCAGCCGGCAGCAGATGTTCTGTCAGCGCTTGCTGCCGTGGTTATGGCAGTACAGCTGCACAGAGAGTTAAATAAAAATTCGCAGCCGGGATTGCCACTGGATTCGCAGAAAATGAATGCGTAGATTACAGATGATGAAAATAATCAACATGCAGGTTTACACAGATTATTTATTCCAAAAAACTGAATGTATATGAAAAAATTAAACAGACCGTGTATGAAGCTCAAATACTTCAATACACGGCCTGTTTTAATATTCACAAGTAAGTCTGACAAAAAAGTAAGTAAAAATAAAGCAGAATTTAATTAGAATTTAATTCCAATTTTAATATGGACATTTTTTGTATTTGATGATATAATTGTATTCTGCGAAAAAATAATAAAAAATGTATAAATAATTCGTTGTTATATCTACTTAATCTGATTCTTGAGTCAGTTATTCTATCAGCAAACTTTTATGCTGATGCAGTTAAATAATATCAGTTGCGGAGAATGATAAATGGATAAGATATTATATCGAAAAGCTTTTTTTGAAAGATCATCAATAGATCTGAAAAAAACTGACAGTATCATTATACTTTTCAGTAAGGTGATTTTAATTGCCGTGTCTGTTTCGTTTTTTATGTATTCATTAACATATGATTACTTCTATCATGAAATAGACAGCTACATGCTTCCTACTATATCAATGGAGTACAGGAGATCGATTGTAATAACACAGGATGATATAGACCGGGCAAGGATCGATTATCCTGAGTTATATGAAGATGTTCAGGATTTCAGTACACTTCGTTCGGCAGGTCTGAATAAGTGCAGTGAAGATAAATGGATATCATTTTATTTTCCTGTGTACCCGTTCGCCTGTATGCCGGCAAAATTAATTCTTCAGCTGTCCGGTCTGGATCAGGCCCGTGCTTTTCCTGTAACAAATTCGGTCATGCTGATCATTACTTTGTTCATAGTATACCGGAGGCTTAAGGTATCTCCTTTTGGAAAACTGGCAGCTATTGTATTACTGATCGTCAGTCCTATTACAAAGTATATACAATATATAAGCTGTGAAACGATGCTGTTTTCACTGATCACTATAGCGCTTGTGCTTTATCAGAGTAATAATTACAGATCATCGGCGCTTCTTATCTCGATAGCCAGTATGACAAATCCTACAGTAATGGCTATTGGTCTTGTTATGATTACTGAATATTTTGTGGGGCTTATAAGAAACAGAAAAAATGTCAGGGTATTTTCATCACAAAATGTTTTGAACACAGTAAAATATGGCTGTTTTTATATTCCGTGCCTTATTCCTTTTGCATTCAACTTTTTCATGCTGCGAACAGGAAATCCGACTGCAGGCGGAGCGACACTCAGTTTTTACGGTCAGAGAGTATTATCATATCTTTTTGATATTAATTTTGGATTTGCATCATTTGCGCCGTTTACACTGCTGTTGTTCTTTGTATTGATAATCGTTTCTGTTCTGAGGAAAAAATATAAATGTATTGTTTATGCAGGATTTTTCATATGTCCTGTTCTGGCATATTCACTGATGATATTTATCAATTGTATAGCAATATTCTGCTCGCGTTATGTTATGTGGACGTATCCTGCGCTTGTCATTGGTATCGTTGTTATAATTGAGGATATTAAGATAAAACCTTTTCTTGAGTATGCTGCTTTTTTTGCAGCAGTAGTGTCTTCAAATATTCTGCTGTCAGTAAACAGCACAGATATTTCATGCTTCACATTCAACGCATCGGCACGGTTTCTGCTTGATAATCATCCCGGTCTTTATAGTCCTTTTTACGGTACTTTCTATAACAGAAATGATGGGTATAACCTGTCTCATTTAGCTCAGACGCCATCCTATTATTTTTCATCACAGGACAATTATCTTACAAAACTGCTTTTTAAATCTACACCGGAGTATAAAAAACAGATCATATCACAATTATCCGGAGATCCTGAGTCAGAAAAATATCTTAAAGATAAGCTTGACAATATTCCTGACGACGAGAAGTATCATTATTTAAATATTTCTCCAGGGGGCACAGTAAAGCTTGAAAAGAAAAATCCACAACAGCTTGGAATCATATCAGAAGATAAGGCAGTTTTTGAGTCAGAGGATCCAATATGCATTCCATCCGCTCAGGACTCTGATCATGAGGCATTCATTGAGTTCAGGTCAGAGCCATGCGTATTATATAAAGTAGATATTGAATATGACCAGAGTACACTGCCTGAAAAAACAGACAATGTGTCAGTGAGTCTAAACGGAAACTGTTCGTCTTCTGATAATAATTATTCACAGGAAAACTGCTGTACATATTTTATTAACTCAGAAGAAAACCGTGCATCGCAGCTGAAAATTGAAAACAAAAATGATACACAGGTAAGTATCAGAAACATTAAAATTACATCAATGAAAAACAACAATAAGATAATGAATATCAGAGATCCGTTTACTACACAGGGAAATATGGCTGAATCCGTTTCAGCGTTTGATTTCGCACCTGAATCATTTAAATACTATAAGGTAACTGTCAGAATAAAAAATCCTGAGCTCATTGATGAAGAAGATGAACTGTTTTTCAGAATGTCTTATCAGTCTGATTATTCGCCGTATATACCTGAACATGAGTTATCTGAAGCGGAGAATACGTTTAATATTTACTCCGGTGATATGACACTTGCTACAAGTGAATGCATGGCATCGATAACAGGAAAAACAAAAAATCCTGTAATAATCAGTTCAGTCGAGATTGAGGAGACTGTGAAATAAAACCATACAATTTATTTCTTAATACCTTTGTTTATCCTGACTGCAATAAATTATAGCCGCAAAAACAGTTGCTTTTCCATTTCTGATGAATAGGCAATCTGAATTTGCGGCTATATTATTTAGAATTATGTGTTAATAAGTTTTTTCATTCTGTAAGCCTGAAATTACAGAATAAAAATGTATCGGAATGATTCTGTCTTATCCGAACAGGCTCATTAATTTTGCGACTATAAGACCTCCGCCTGTTCCTACAACGTAACCGAGCAGAGCCATAATGATTCCAACAGGAACAAGTGCGCTGCTGTATGATCCTGCAAGGACAGGTGCTGTTGCTGTTCCTCCGATATTTGCAAGGGATGAAACTGCACATGTAAAGATATCGATCTTGAAAAGCTTTGCAAGTAATACCATGATAGCAACATGAATTACAAGAATGATCATTCCGGTCAGAAGCCATACAGGAGCATTTCCTATGCTTCCAAGGTCAGCTCTTGAAGCTATAAGTGCAATAACTATATAGAGCAGAACATTTGAAACTTCTTCAGTGCCTTTGATTTTTCCAAACGGTGTAAGTGCAAGAACAATACCGAGAAGTGTTACTACAAGGACTGTCCATGTTGCCTTATCAAAGAAAGGAAGGTATGAAGCAATAAAGACGCCGACTTTCTGGGAAAGAGCTGAAACTATAAGGCCTGAACCTATCAGGAGCGCAAGATTCTGCCAGGTGATCTGTTTTGTATTTGCCCTGGCTTCAGCTTCAAGAGTAACGCCGACCTCATCAATAAGCTTTGTATCTGCTTTTGCCCACTTGTTGAACTTACCGGAGAATCCTATTGCCCACAGCAGGAACATTACATACAGTGTTGCACAGATAGAGTCCATAACAAGTGCGTATGCCATTGATGCCTCATCTACGTCAAGTGCAGCCTGGATAGCAAGCATATTTCCGCCGCCGCCCATCCAGCTTCCGCAAAGTGCACCCAGAGATCTCCATGCTCCTTCGCCGAGTGCATTATGCATAATAGCATAGGCAACTACGAAACCTATGCCTATGGAAACAGTTGCGCTGAAAAAGCCTATGAGCATTTTAGGCCCGAGCTTTACAATTTTTCTTAGGTTGCATCTTAGAAGCATAATGAAAAGCATTGCGTAAAGCAGTGGATTTTTAAGTGAACTGTATGCCTCGGCAGTACTTGAAAGATCCCATACCTTGAACGTACACAGCAGCATAAGTCCAAGATAGATAAGTATTATCGGTGGTGCAAATTTGAAGAAGTTCTGCGCGGCTTTTCCTTTAAAAACCTTAGGAAGGTTCACAAGAACTGCCGCTGAAAATATCAGAGTCGCTATATACATAAAACCATCAGTTATCATTTTTTTTATCAAATCCTTTATTACAGCCGGGGCTGATATTTTTTATTTTAATTTTTTGAGCACAGCCTTGAGATATTCCCAGCAACGCTGTACAGATTCAATGTTCATACGTTCTGATGTTGTATGGACATTTTCAATATCAGGACCAAAGGATACCATATCCGCATCGTTGATCTTACCTGATAAAATACCGCATTCAAGTCCGGCATGGATACCTGAGACCTGAGGTTCTTCATTATAGATGTCTTTATAAACATTTTTCATTATGTCTCTGAGAGGCGAATCTGCCCTGTATTCCCATTCAGGATAATCGGCAGCCAGCTTAGTTTTTCCTCCGAGATACTGAGAAAATGAAGTAAGCTTGTGAACAACAAGGCGTTTACCCTCTGATGTATTGCTCCGGATGAGTAATCCGAACTTAAGAATCTCATTTTCAGCTGATGCACAGCCGAGATTGAGTGATGACTGTACCATTCCAGGCATATCGGGGCTCATGGCGATAATACCGTCCGGTACATGCAGCAGTGAAAATACTATTTTTTCTGTACTGTCTTTGTCATACATCTTATCAGGGAAATTACAGGGTACAGCTTTAATATATCCATCTGGTTCAGATAATGCACACTCTGTTCTGATTTTTATATTAAAGTTCTGAATTGCATTTAAAACAGACTCAGAGTATTTTTTTTCAAAGCAGATTACCGCTGAGGCTTGTTTAGGGATTATATTTTCCCTGCTTCCTCCTGCCAGTGAGCATATCCTGTACTCCGCATCCATTGAGATCTCTTCAAGAATCTGTGCAAGAACCTTAAGCGCATTTTTATGGTTCTTGTCAATATCGACGCCTGAATGTCCTCCGGCAAAATCCTCAAGTGTAATTTCTACGCAGCACTTTTCAAATGTTTCTTTACTGAATACAAGAGGGAAGGTGACAAATGCTCTTACGCCGCCTGCGCAGCTTACTGTCAGAATACCCTCCTTTTCTGAATCAATATTGATAAGCCTTCTGCCGCTTAAAAGGGAGGGATCAAGATTGCATGCACCAAGAAGTCCTATTTCCTCATCTGCTGTAAAAAGAGCTTCGATCGGTGGGTGGGGTATATCGTTACTGTCAAGGAGAGCAAGGATATATGTAACTCCGATCCCGTCATCTCCTCCCAGAGTTGTACCGTCTGCCCACATGTATTTTCCGTCGCAGCACAGTTTTATACTGTCTGTTTTCATATTTACAGCTGACTGCGGATCTTTTTCGCAGACCATATCAAGGTGTGCCTGGAGTATTATTGGTTCGCAGTTTTCGTAACCGTCAGTCCCGTCAGAATATATTACAACGTTTCCGTAGGTATCCCGTGCGGATCTAAGATTTCTTTCCTGCGCAAAGTCAAGACAGTACTCTGCTATTTTTTCAGTATTGGCTGAGCCTCTTGGTATCTGTGATATAATTCTAAAAAATCTGAATACACTTTCAGGCTGCAGTCTATCCAGTTCATTTGAAGTAATCATTTTACCTCCTTTTATATAAAAAAGCCGTTGACTGCAGGAATATTATAGTCAACGGCTTTTTTTTGTCTTATTATATTGTGTTAATATTATACCACATTAAATCGTTTGCGTCAATTGACATATAATGTATTATAATAAGGGATATAAAGGTTTACAATTAATAGAAAAATGATTACACATCAAACGGAATAATAAAGGACATCCCAACCTGTAATGACAGGGTGGAGATGTCCTTTATATTTTTTATAATCCTCTTTCCTTCAGCTTTGCCACAAGCTGCACATAAAATTCGCGAACGTCAAATCCCTTGAAATTTTCCCGGTTAAGGTCAATCATATCCGCGTGTGTAATACCGCGGCTGCCTTTCGGATAAACTGTGATAAAGCTTTCGCCCCACTGCATAGATGTGAGTGCAACAAGTCCGTCGTTGTCACCGTCAAATTTCTTCACGAGCGGATAGGAAACGTTGAGAGGAAAGCGTCCGCTTCTGGCTTTTGCAGATGTTGTTCCGACACTCTGATATAAAACGCCTGGTGCATCAGGAACTTTTTTATTAAATTCTGTGCAGAAGCTGTTGGTCAGGTTTGTAACAGCAGCCATAAAGTCAGGGGATTCATCCCCAAGCCTGCTGAAAGCATTTTCATATGTGGCTGAGAGAGCCTTCTTGACCTTTTCAGGGGCTTTGCCGATAAGATAATCTGCAAACAGACAGCCTCTGTGAGGAGTGTTTATCGTGGTAAGGGAAGCAACATTCTTGTCTGAACCAAGTCTGCTTATTGCATATCGTGAGTCAAGTCCGCCTTTTGAATGGGCGATTATGTTGACCTTTTCGCAGCCGGTCTGAAGTACAATACTCTGAATTCTTTTTGCAAGTTCAGCTGCACTTTCGCTCACACTGACTGCAGACTGCTGTTCACCGTAGTAAATTCGTGCACCGTTACGCTTGAGCTCCTCAGGAATGCGTCCCCAGTAATTGAGCAGGCTGCTGTCGCGGAAAAATACACCATGAACAAGTAGTATAGGATATTTTGTTGCACAGATCTTCAGACCCGTGCGTTTTTTATCAAGTTCACATTTTTTTGTTTCAACTTTGCATTCGGTTTGTACCTTTGAGTAGATAATGATAAGCATAATAATGTTCGCAATCGGTATCCAGCCTAAAATAAGACCAAGTATGCGGTAGCGCATAGCGAGCTGGGATGAAGTCAGATATACTCTGATAATACCGTTCCAGAACATGACTGCTTCACCGAGAACCAGTGTAACTGAATATAGTATGATCGTCTTTACAGAAACTGAACCGTTTACTGTACCGACTATATTGTATATCAGCAGCGGCAGTGAAAAGAGGCATGTCAGCATGAAGTTCATAATCAGTGCCGCACCGTCACCCATTATCTTAAGCCGTTTCTCCGGATATCTTCTGAAGGTCGGAAATATGTTGTAGACTATAAAATAAATGAACAGGACTATACCCAGCAGAATTCTTACTCCCGCTGAGGTACTGTGTGGTATGGCAGGCAGATTTAACTCAAGATAAGTAAGCAGAAAATTAATTGCTGAGATCAGAATATGTATCAGATATATCACCTCATATAACGTTTTTATTATTATATAGTTTTAGTAAAAGCTTGTCAATCAATTAATATGCAATTATGTAGCCAGGCTTTTTAAAAAACTTTAAGAATTTCATTAAGCTCATATGTATTGCTGCTAACCATAAAATATGATATAATATTTGAGTAATCAGGCAATTGTGAGCAGATAATAATTTTTATGTCAGGCTATAAAATAAAAAGGAGAATAATTCGGTGGAGACTGAAAATACAAAAAATATCGCAGCTAATAAATCACAAAGAGCGGTAAGCTTCATTCACGAGCCTACAGACCTTCAGTGCGGACAGGCAGTGCTTGCAATGCTTCTCGGCAGATCTGTCAGTGAAATAGTCGCCTTTCTTAACAACGACCGTGAAACAACTCTTAAGGAAATGAAGCAGGTACTGGCTGTAAACAATATGATCTGCTCAGATACAAGAAAACAGGCTTATAAAAAAGAGGACCTTCCTCAGGTGTGCATTCTCAGTCTTGAGACTCCAAGATGCTGGCACTGGTCTTTATACCATTACGGTGTATTTTATGATCCTGAACATGGGGTTATGGATGATTTCCCCGACTCGGCAAGAAAATATTTCTGGGAGGTCAGAGAGGATTATTAAAAATACTGGTCATATTTATAAATTTAATCATAAAGTATAATATAGTGTATAAATCTGATATCTCTGATTTGCTTTTGCTCACAGACAGTACAGGTAAAAATATTTATTTAACTGAAGGGAGATATAATTATGCCACACAGCAGCGGAGGAGGAAGCCACTCAGGCGGAAGTCACAGCAGTGGAGGAAGTCATCACTCAGGTCATTCAGGAGGAGGGCCGACTATATCAAGAAGACCTTTTAAAAACTCACGAAGATATATATATCATGACAGGCACGGCATGGAGCAAAGTATCTACTGTACACAGCTTCCGAAAAAGCAGAGTCTAGGTACTCTGATATTTCAGCTTCTGTTTTTGCTGCCGTTTTTCGCTGTAGGCGGATTTATGGCGTTCCTAGCAATAAAGCAGATGATGCCGCCCAGTCCGATGAAGCCTCTGAGTTCATTTTCCGACGTACATATAAGTGATGATGCAGATGTTCTTGACAATGAAAACAAGCTGGAAAATACTCTGAGGGAATTTCAGAAAACCACCGGCATCTGTCCGTATATAATGACAGTTTACGATTCGGACTGGAAGGAAAATTATGATGATCTCGAGGCGTATTCATTTTCACTGTATGTTAATCATTTTCCGGATGAACAGCATTTCCTTGTTGTCTATTCGCAGCCCGATGATGCAGAGGATCAGAGCTTTGTTGACTGGTCATGGGAAGGAATGCAGGGCGACAATACGGATGATATTATTTCGGAAAGAAATTTTTCAAAATTCCAGAATGATCTTCAGAAATATCTTACAAGAGATGATGTTACGGTTTCAGAGGCATTTGACAATGCATTTACTCATTCGCTTGACTACATAATGACGAAAAGCTCTGGTAATTCAGAAGCATTTTCTATGATATTTTTCTGCGTGATGTGGATCGGATTCACTTTGTTGTTTGCTGTAATAATACTTAAGAGTTATATTGCAAGCAAAAGAGATTATCAGGAGGTTTCTATGGATTATGTAAGTCAAGGACTGGAATCTGAAAAATATTTCGGACCGGAGATAAGATAACCAGGTCAGGTATGTTATAAGAACTCAAAATACACATAAGGAAAACGATATATTACTGAAGGGAGAAATTTAATGCCACACAGCAGCGGAGGAGGAAGCCACTCAGGCGGATTTCACTCAGGAGGACATCATTCAGGAGGCCACTCTGGGAGCAGAGCACCGCGAATATCAAGAAGACCATATATAAATTCCAGAAGATTTATGTACTATGACAGATACGGGAGACAGCAGAGCATCTACAGTACAGCTATGCCAAAAAAACAGAGTTTATTATCGCTTATCATTACACTGCTGATAATGATACCTTTTATATTGATAAGTTCTGTCATGATGTATACAGCATATAAGCAGACAAAGGATGCAGGTACCCTGACGCCGCTTAGTACATTTGAAAGCACACATATAAGCGACGGTGCCGGTGTTATTGATAATGATACACAGCTTGAAAAGACTCTTAAAAATTTCGAAAGTACTACAGGAATATGTCCGTACATAATCACAGTATCTGACTCGGACTGGGATCAGGACTATGGATATCTTGAGGATTATGCCTATACATTGTATCTTGAAAACTTTGATGATGAACAGCATTTTCTTATAGTTTATTCAGAGCCTGATAATGTAATCTTTGATAATTTTGCTGACTGGTCATGGGAAGGCATTCAGGGAGATGATACAGATCCTATTATTACTGAAGAACACTTTTCAAAGTTTCAGAGAGATCTTCAGAAATATCTCACAAAGGATGACGTATCTGTAACTGATGCATTCAACACGGCTTTCTCTGATTCTCTTGTGTACATGATGTCAGGTGACACGGATAAAATAAACAGTTATATTATGATATGTATGGGAGTGTTCTGGGGCATGATCATGTTGAGCGTTGTATGCAGTGCTGTCAGATCCTATTTGATAAGCTGCAGGGAATACCACGAGGTACCAATGGATTATAGTGGTGAAGAAGAACCTTATTACGGCCCGGAAATTAAATAAAAAATAAAAAGCAGAGATGATCCGCCCCTGATACTTAGGTATCGGGGGCGGATCAATTTATAACAGATATCTGATCTGGTCTTCCCAGCGTTTATTCCATCTGACATTTTTCATTGCAGCGATCGCAGATATGCCGTGTACAGTTGACCACAGCTTTATTATTGCGATCTCCAGTTCATCATCTGACAGACTGTTTCCTTTTGCTTCTTCATAATGAATTACCATCTGTCTGAAGAAATCATAAGGAGGGAAATTTCCGTTCTGGTCTTCGCACAGAGAGAGCTGGACCTTCATACATGGCTGGGAGAACAGAAAAGAAAAATACTGTGGATTTTCAAGAAAGAAGAGTATGTACCCCTCGCCAAGCTTCAGAACGGCTTCGTCTGAGTACGGTTCACTGCAGCTCTCAACAGATTTTTTAAGATGTGTCATAAACCTGTCGGTTACATAATCCTGCATAGCCAGGATCATTTCTTCCTTGTTTGCAAAGTGCGAATATGGCGCCGCACTGCTTACCCCGCATCTTGCGGCTACTTTTCTCAGCGACAGATATTCTTCGCCTGATTCGTTTATTATTTCTATTCCGGCTTCAATAAGGGCATTTTTAAGATTTCCGTGATGGTACTTATCATTTGACATAGCTTTTCATTACCTCCAGTACAGCTTCATTTTCTTCCCATAAAGGACTATGAGCTGAATTTTCAAAGATATGCATCTCTTTAACAGGTGCATCTATATTTTTATACAGATCTTCTACTGCATTTACAGGGCATGTATAGTCATAACGTCCTGAGAGAAAATATACCGGGATCGAAACCGGCGGTTCATTTTCAATACTTACATGAACATCTGAGTATGCACTGTTCTGGCATAATTTCTTTCCCTTCCAGAAGTTTATCTTCTCTGTCAGAGTATAGCAGTGTGAGTACATCTGTGGGAAGAATATTTCAAGTGCATCAGAACGCATTTTTCTTGTTGTAGCGCATCCTGACATTAAAAGTGCTTTTTCCCAGTCGCTTTCGATATTTTTATCATTATAAACCGTAAGCTGTCCGTTTTCCTCTCTGACATGCCTGTTTATCAGGTCAAGTCCCTTTTTATTGTTCTCATTTTCAAAATAATTTTTGAGATATTCGTATCCGTATATATGTCTTTCTCCTGCTGCCTGACTCATTGCAAAGTAGCAGTAAAAATTTTCCGGATAGTCCTGCGCAATGCTAAGGCCAAGACGTGTTCCGCCTGAATGAGCCATCAGATAGATCCTGTCTTTCGAGAATCTCTTTTTCAGATACTCTGCGACCTCGACTGCATTTTTCTCAAGTTCATCGAGTGTTATATCACCTGGTTTAAGCTGTGATGAATATGAAAGTCCTTCACCATAGTAATCCCACCAGCACACAGTAAAGTAATCTTCGATCCTGTTGTCATAGTACTGATTGAGCCAGTACTGCGGTACACCGGGACCTCCTGATATAAACAGGAGGACCGGGTTGTCAGTGCTTTTGCCGCGTATTATCATACCGTTTTTCCTGCCGCCTATTTTAATATTTACACGTTCTGATACACTGCCATCAAGCTCTCTGCCGTTTTCATCGTAAAACTTTTCGATCACGCCCTGTCCTGATATGGCAGCGGATACAATAAATACAGCTGATATCGCAGCTATGACCAGTAATGTGATAATTAAAATCTTCATCGTTTTCTTCATACCTTTCGTCATCCTTTTTTTGTCTTATTTTATCTTAACACTGTTAAGATATTTAGATTATAACATGTAATCTTAACACTGTCAAGATTATGATCAGTATTTATTTTATAGAATAAAACTCCGTTTAATGTGTTGCTTATATGTTAGTTCTGAAATATTTTCTACAAAAACAACATTTATTACAAGATTATTTGACTGTTATAGATTAATGTGCTATAATTTTATATATAAATGTAGAAAAATATCGGCAGGAGTTTATATATAATTCTATTTTGATGCAGTTAAATAAACTTATTTTATGGATGTAATATAAAAATATTTTTCGGAGATTTATTAAAATGAATAGAAAACAAATAGCGATGATTATATTGATGACAGTTTCTGTAATTGCTGTTGTTTGCATATTTATCATATCAACAATTCATTCAGTTAATAATAAGGTCACTCAGTACTGTTATGATGAACTTCAGACAACATCAGAGCGTCTTGCCAGTAAACTCTATGATGCTACAGAAATGGACCGTACTTTGCTTTCAGCGGTCGCTGAGATCATAGCTTCTGAAAACGAACCTACAGATGATGAGATCTGCAGGATCATGAGATCATACAACACGACTGCCTCATATGTAACATATGTTGAAATTCTGCGTCCAGACAACACAATTATGTACTCTGACGGGAAGATCAGGGATGTATCGGATAAGGTGAACTTCAGTGATGAAGCAGGCAAAGGAATGTACATATCAGATATAGAAATAAGCAGGACCAACTCTGTGGAAAAGGTGATCAGAAATGCTGTACCGGTTGTCAGAGAAGGGAAAACTGAGTATATTCTGTATGGTGTTGTCAGTCTGTCAGAGCTGGCTCAGAAATACAAAACGGATTTATATGACGGACATGCGTATGTATATCTGATAGATGGCAATACCGGTAATTTCATTCTCGACAGCTGGCATCAGTCACCGGGAAACATGCGGGATTTCAGTACAAGAAAAACACTGACCGGCTATAACTTTGACCAGTGTATAGAAAATATGAAATACGGGGTTGCAGGAAATCTTGGATTTATCTCTGTTACTACGGGAGAGGTTTTATATTTACACTATAATCCAGTCGGAGTGAACAACTGGATCGTCGCTGTCACGGTCGAGGAAAAGTATGCATTAAAAAACAGCAGATCTATAAATACAAGTCTGTATGTTATGGCGGGTGTTATAGGTTTAGTGCTTCTGTTCTATATGTTGTGTGTGATCATTACTCTGTTTCGGGCATATTGTCATGTTCAGAGGCTCGGATCTCTTGACCAGACGACAGGACTTTGCAACAGAAATGCTTACGATAAATATATTTCTGAGCACCGCGGCAAAATATATCAATCAGTAACATGCGTATTTGTTGACGTGAACGGACTGCACGAGGTCAATAACAAATTCGGACACAAGGCAGGAGATCAGATGCTGCATGCCATTGCAGATGCGATAAAAAAACAGTTTAAAGGCTGCCCGGTTTTCCGTATGGGCGGTGATGAGTTTGTTGTTTTTTCTGAGAAGGATACTCAGGATGAATGCGGTGAAAAAATGGAAAGAGTGCACGACGAAATTGAACAGCATGGTTATCATATTGCTGCAGGAATAGTTACTTTTGAAAATGAACAGGGACTGGAAAGAATAATACAGGAAGCCGATAAAAAAATGCTTGAAAACAAGCGTGTATATTATCTTATGCATGACAGGCGTTCAAGCAGATAGGTGAAACTCAAGCTCATTGATTTCTGTATTTCAGATAATCTATAAACCGCTTTACTGCAAGTGAAGCGGTTTTTTTGTCTCTCAGGGCAAAACAGATGTCACGGTATGCAGGAACATCAAGCTTTTTTGCCGAAATTCTGTACGGAACTCTTCTTAATATAAGCTGTGGAAGTATACTGAGTCCGAGACCGCTTTCGACCATTGACATTACAGCATAATCATCCCATGTAGTAAAGTGTACCTTTGGTGTCAGTCCGCTGCGTTCAAATATTTCAGAGATTTCAGCCTTTGCCCCTTTTTCAAGAAGCATGAACGGTTCTTCGCACAGCGACTGCAGCGGGACCCGATCACACTTGGCAAGAGGGTGATCCTCAGGAAGTACTGCAAGGAGATTGTCACGTTCAAGGTGGATCGTTTCAAATTCACATCCGGAAGTCATACGCAGAAATCCGCAGTCAACACGTCCCTCTCTGATCCACGCTTCGATCTCAGTATAGTCACCAAGAAGCAGTTCGTAGTCAATATTAGGGTAGTCCTTCTGGAATTCCTTTATTATGTTCGGAAGCCAGTGTGTGGCAACGCTTGAAAATGTTCCTATACGGATGATTCCTGACTGCAGGCCGTTCAGGTCATCTACCTGCATCTGAAGTTTCCTGTATTCGTCGCAAACGTTTTTTGCGTACGGCAGAAGTCTGAGTCCGTCGGATGTAAGCCTTACTCCCGAACGGTCACGTTCGAGCAGTGACACCTTCCACTGTGTTTCAAGATCATTTATCATCCGGCTGATCCCGGACTGTGAATAATTCAGCAGCTCAGCTGCTTTGGTAAAGCTTCCGCATTCCACTGTTCTGATAAATGCCATATACTTAAGAATACTTGCGTCCATTTTCATGCTCCTTTATATCTGATTTAATCATGATAAACATGATAAACATTCTCTTTACTCATTTATGCTATTATGATACAATAGAACATGAAATAAATCAAGCAGGAGAGCGAAGTAAATTGAAACAGACGCAGTTATGTCAGGAAAAACATTATTTTGAAACGCAAACAATCGGGAAAATACTTTTAAAAATTGTACCGCCGGTTATGGCGGCACAGCTTATTCAGGCGCTTTACAATATAGTAGACAGCTATTTTATAGGTTCATATTCAGATGAAGCACTGACGGCTCTGTCAGTTATTTATCCTGTACAGCTGATAATAACTGCAATTGCAATAGGAACCGGCGTTGGAGTAAACACACTTATGGCAAGACAGCTTGCACTGGGAAGGAAATCTGATGCCGATAAAACTGCAGGAACCGGAATAATCCTTTCATTAATATCGTGGGCAGTATTTGCTCTGCTTTCAATCGCTTTTCTCCGCTTTTATGTAAATGCCGGTGCAAATTCATCTCTTGCAGCAAAAGAGGCATTAAGATATGGTTACATAATCTGTATAGGAAGTCCGGCAATTTTTCTTGAAAGTATTCTTTCAAAGACACACCAGGCAAGGGGCGAAATGCGGCTGCCGATGCTTGCTCAGATCGCAGGCGCGCTAATAAATATAATACTTGATCCGCTTCTCATTTTCGGGATATCATTTTTTCCGCGTCTCGGTGCAGCAGGGGCGGCGGCAGCTACTGTTGCCGGACAGACTGCAGCCTGCATAATAGTCGGGGTAACCGGAATGCGTAAACCGCCTGAGAAAAAAGACATATCGGGATATGTAAAAAAAATATACACTCTTGGTTATCCATCAGTTCTGCTGCAGCTTCTGTATACGGTTTATATAATGATATTTAATCTGATTCTTGCGGGGTTTTCTGACTCAGCGACAACAGTACTTGGATTGTACTATAAGCTGCAGGCATTTTTCTTCATTCCTGTGCTGGGACTGCAAAGCTGTATTGTACCTGTTCTAAGCTACAATTATGCACAGCAAAGATATGAAAGATGCAGAAAAATAATACGCTGTTCAATATTTACTGCCTTGTCTTTAATGCTTATCGGCGTTGCTGGATTTGAAATTATTCCGGTACAGCTTATCCGTTTGTTCTCTGATAATGATGAGGTTATCAGTATTGGCAGGAAGGCTTTCAGAATAATAGGTCTGAGTTTTATTCCGGATGTGCCTGCAATGATTTATCCTGCATATTTTCAGGCTATAGGCAGCGCAAAAAAGAGTGTTCTGCTGATAATTGTAAGACATCTTGTCTGTCTGATTCCAATATTCTGGCTGATGTCATTTATAGGCCTTGATTTTGTATGGATCGCATTTCCGGCAGCAGAGTCCGTTACAGGCACACTTGGAATATTCTTATACAAAAAACAATGTGACAGTGATGCCGCCAATATCAGAAATTAAGAATTTTTTTAAATTTAAAATCTGTAAAATAGTACACTCTGGTCTGACAAAATCTGTCGATTGACTAAATTCCGCAGCAGTGATATAATTGGTAGTACCAATTAAAAAGAGGCGATAATTTTGAAATTTGTAAAACAGTTTGCGATTATTCTCTCAGTATCATTTATCGGTGAGCTGCTGAATTACCTGATACCGCTGCCTGTACCATCAAGCATTTACGGGCTTATCATAATGTTTTTGTGTCTGTGTCTTAAGATCATAAAGGTTGAGGACGTCAGGGAGACTTCATCATTTCTTATTGAGGTAATGCCGCTTATGTTTATTCCTGCGGCTGTCGGGCTCATTACATCCTGGGACATTTTAAGATCAGATCTTATGGCATATATCGTTATCACTGTTGTCACAACATTTCTGGTCATGATAGTTTCCGGACATGTCACACAGTACATAATGCGCCGCAGTAAAAAAGAGGAGGGCTGATCAATGGGTTTTTTTGAAAATTCAGTTTTTTTCGGTGTTACAGTAAGTATTCTCGCTTATGGTCTCGGCTGTTTTCTTAAAAAGAAATTCAGACTTGCAATTTTCAATCCTCTGCTTGTGTCAGCTGCAGTAACTATAGTGATCCTTCTGGTTTCGCATATAGACTATGATGTATATTACTCCGGTGCAAAATATCTGAGCTGGTTTCTGACTCCTGCAACTGTATGTCTTGCAGTGCCGCTTTACCAGAAGCTCGAGCTGCTCAAAAGAAATTTTAAAGCAATATTTGCAGGAATATTCTCGGGAGTCATTACAACTCTGTGCAGTGTTCTTGTTATGAGTATGATGTTCGGTTTGTCTCACAAAGAGTATGCGACACTCCTTCCTAAATCAATTACAACTGCGATCGGAATGGGCATTTCTGAGGAGACAGGAGGTTATGTAACAATAACAGTTGCTGTGATAATCATTACAGGTATACTTGGAAATGTGTTCGCATCAGCTGTATGCCGTATATTTAAAATAACAGATCCTGTTGCAAAGGGAATAGCGATCGGCTCATCATCACATGCGATAGGTACTGCAAGAGCACTTGAGATGGGTGAGACTGAAGGAGCGATGAGCAGTCTGTCGATCGCAGTATCTGGACTTCTCACAGTTGTTGGTGCGTCTGTATTTGCGCAGTTTATGTAGGGAGAAGATAAAATGGGTGAAGAAAACAAGGAGTATCAGAAAGCAGTATCATATCTGACACGTATGATAGAAAACGGGGAGTTAAGATCCGATTCAAGGCTGCCTGCAGAAAGAACCATTGCAGCAGACCTTAATATCAGCCGGAATTCCACGCGTGAAGCTCTGAGATCTCTTGAAAATATGGGCATAATCGAAAGCCGGCACGGATCCGGGAGCTACCTTACTGGCAATATTTCAAAATCCCTTTCAACAATGATAAAGATCATGATGATGCTTGAAAAATTCAGTGAGAGTGAAATATGTGAGTTCAGAAGAAGCATGGAAAAGACCGTTTGTTTTACTCTTCTGGACAGTCGGGCTGATAAAGAAAAAATAGCGGATGAGGCGTACTCGATAATTACTGCGCCGCAGCAGACTGCAGGTGATGAAACAGAGGCTGACCGCAGATTTCATTATTATCTGATCGAAGCCACACAAAACAGACTGCTCATCTCTATTATGGAGGCTATTACGGATATATACCGTGAGTGGATAGATTCTGTCATTTCCGGCGCCCCGCCGGAACTCAGGGCAAGGCTTGCTGATGCTCATCTTGATATAATAAGCGCAATAAGAAAATCAGACAGAGCAGAATGTGAAAAAGCAATAGACAGGCATTACGACCTGACAGATGAGGTAATGCTCAGTAGAAAATAAGGAAACTGCCCTAACATTATCCGTTGATGATGCGAGGGCAGTTTTATTTATATAAAAAGAAACTGTTGTCTTTGTAGAATTATGAGTGTATACTTGTTATTGTAAGATATGACATTTCAGCTTTATGCAGGCAGAAATGTCAGAATAATATATGATCAGAGGAAGGCTTGATTACAAAATGGATGAAAGATATACATACATAAGAAACAAAGCACAGGAGATCCTGCAGACCTATAAGGCGCCGAAGCCGAGAAAAAGCTACATTTCGCAGACCACATTATCAATGATTGCAGGGTTCGGACTTGTATTTGTCGGGGCATGGCGCAAACTTCCTGCAGCATTTGCAGCAAGCGGTGTCTGCTTTATACTGTTTATTATTTTTCTGGTACTTGCGTGTGCAGGGGATGTAAAGCAGCATGACGGGGAGGTGCAGCTTGACAGATTTAATAAATCAGTTCTGGTGCCGCAGCTTATCAGAGAAATGCTTCCTGAATGCATTATCAAAATGAATGAATCAGAAAATCTTGCAGTCAGCAGCGGACTTTGCGGAGGCAAGGCAGACACTTATTATGATTACGGTACTTTTCATTTCACTATGACAAACGGCATTCCGGCCGTATTTACAAGAGTTCTTTCATACAGCTATGATCACAGTGACCATACATCCAGGGAACAGGCGTGCGGTGCGCTTATATATTTCCCTCGTGTATTGTCTAACTACTTTGATAAGCCAGTCAGAGTATTTTTCAACAGGCAGGAATTTCTCAGGGAAAAGGACCGCAGACTCGGTATCCATGAACGTTTCTGCGAGCCAGGAACAAAATATCTTGCAAGACTTGCAGAAGGAAATATATTTAAAAACCATATCGACGTTAATAATGAAAAGTTCAGGCTTTACTATAATGCATACGCTGATGATAAAATATGCGGTCAGGAATATCTGAATGATGACAGGGCAGAGAAGCTTGTGTGTCTGCATGAAGAGTTTGATTCATGGTTCAGCATTTCATGTACAGGCAATGACGTGTATCTATATATAAGGGACAGCCTGGATTTTGTCGTCGGAACAGACACAGACCCTGTGATCAGGGAAGATCTCTTTGAGAGATTTTACGCACTGATCGCAGGATCTGGTAAAATGCTTGATTATATTGTCGGCTGATACTTAAAAAATATTAAGGCATTTTTCTATCGGCACTGGGTGCAGATATATTCAGGAACAGTTTTTTCATTTATCGCAGATTCGAAAAGTCTCCAGCCGCCTGCAAGATTATAGCAGTCAAATCCGTTTCCTGTCAGGAGCCTGCACGCAATATAGCTTCTCATTCCGCTGTGACAGTGAACATAGACAGGCTTGTCACGCGGTATTTCATCAAGATGATCACGCAGAGTATCAAGAGGAATATTTACAAAGCCGTCAATATTTCCTCTCTGGTACTCTGTTTTCGTTCTGACATCCAGCAGAGTCACACTGCCGTCACGAGGAAGGTCATTTACCTCATCCCAGAAGAACTGCTTAAGCTTCCCTGTTACAACATTCTGAGCGACAAAGCCCAGCATATTTACCGGGTCCTTTGCACTTGAAAACGGCGGTGCATACGACAGCTCAAGGGAAGTAAGGTCAGTTATTTCAGCACCGAATCTTATAGCTGACGCAAGAACATCAATACGCTTGTCCACTCCGTCAAAGCCCACTATCTGAGCACCGATAAGCTTCAGTGTTTTCCTGTCCCAGAGTGCCTTGACCAATATATTTACAGCTCCCGGATAGTAGCCGGCATGTGATCCGGAATAGATATATGTCTTATCATAATCTATCCCTGCAGCCTTTGCAGTTTTTTCATTTATACCTGTTGCAGCAGCAGTCATTTCAAATATCTTAAGGATCGATGACCCCTGTGTTCCTGTGTATTCACTGGCTATGCCGCAGATGTTGTCAGCTGCAATCCGTCCCTGTTTATTTGCAGGACCTGCGAGCGGAATAAAAGCACTGTTGTCAGTTATAAAATCATGTACCTCTGCAGCATCTCCGACAGCGTAGATATTATCATAGTTTGTTTTCATATTTTTATCTACCACTATTGAACCGCGTCTGTTCAGCATTATGCCGCATTTTGCTGCAAGGGAAGTATCAGGACTTACACCAACTGACATAATTACCATATCAGCTGTCAGGGTCTGCGAGTCAAGAGTCAGCTCAAGACCGTGACCGGTGTCGGATATTTTTCTGACTGCACTGCCTGTGATCAGGTTCACACCTTTTTCTCTTATGTACTTATGAATGTCAGCAGCCATTTCAAAATCAAGCGGCCCGATAATATGATCCGAGAGCTCAGCTATAGTTACCTTAAGCCCTGCAGCTATAAGATTTTCTGCCATTTCCACGCCTATATATCCGCCGCCGATTATAACGGCACTTGCAGGCTTTCTGTTTTCAATATAGTCCGTAATGGCATAGGTATCCGGAATATTTCTCAGAGTGAATACACCTTCACTGTCTGTCCCTTCAATGTCCGGTATTACCGGTTTTGCACCAGGGGACAATATAAGATCGTCATACGTTTCTTCATAAGTCCTGCCCGAAGTCAGATCATTTACCAGAACAGTATTTCTCTCAGGATCGAACTTAACAACCTCATTCTTCACCCTAACATCAATATTAAACCTCGCCCTGAAGCTCTCCGGAGTCTGCAGAGTGAGCATTTTTTTATCCGTTATGACCCCACCGATAAAATAAGGCAGTCCGCAGTTAGCAAACGAAACATAATCCCCACGCTCCATTATAATGATCTCCGCCTTCTCATCAAGCCTTCTGAGCCTCGCCGCCGCCGACGCTCCTCCCGCAACTCCGCCGATAATTACTGTTTTCATAATAATCCTCCTGGTTTAATTATAAATTGTTCTTATTATGTCCTGTTATTTAGCTGATCTGTTTATAGTCATCCTCACCATATATCTAAAATTCAGGGTAGTTATCCGAAGGTTCAGAGCAGATCACCCGAAGGTTCAGGGCGACCGGAAAGCCCTGACTGCACTCCGCAGAGTGCAGATCCTCTGTATTTAAATAAGCATTTCTCTTTTACTCATCACCCTATGTATCACATTTTAACAGGAGCAGAGATATTTTTCTGTGACGAAATCACAAATGAACTAATATTTTTAATACTTCTTCTTATTATTTATTAAAATATAAAGATCCCCCAAAAACCGTTTGTGATTGAAATAAGCAACGATAGTGTGTTATAATTTCATATATAGAAAAATATCAAAAAAAATGACTGATTACAGGAGTGACAAAAAATATGAAAATTATTAAGGCAATGAAAAATGACATACAGACACTTATGTCAATAAGAATGGAAATGCTGCGTGTCGTAAATGATCTGTCCGACGACAGTACATTTGACGAAAACTTCAAACACTCAACAAGAGAATATTTTGAAAACGCAGATCAGACTACAGTTCTCGCACTTGACGGTGAAGAGGCTGTCGGATGCGCTACGATCTGCTACATTGACATTCTCCCGACATTTGACCACCCGACAGGAAAAAGAGCACATGTGATGAATGTGTATACCAGAAAGGAATACAGACGTCAGGGGATAGCACTTGAAATGATGAAATTTCTGATAGATGAGGCAAAGGACAGAGGCGTGACGGAGATAAGCCTTGATGCAACAAAGGCTGGAAGACCACTGTATGAGAGGTGCGGATTTGAGAGTAATGCTGAGGGAATGGTGTTGGAGATGAAGGGAAAATTAAGATACAGTATATAGAAAACAAGGCTGCCCGCTCCTCCCGTGCGGACAGCCTCATCATTGTCTCTTTTCTTTTAAAATTTTCTATTTTTCTATCTCTTCTTGACCGGAATCCATACCTCGCTGTAATAATTCCTGTCATTCATACCCTCAGAAAAATCTGCAGGATCTGAGTACATTTCGATGTTATATCCTTCTGCAATAGTATAATCAGTGCAGTTAGGAAGCCATTCGGAGAAGATCTTGCCCTGAACGTCCTGAATTGCGTTTGGCATTGCGCCTTTGCACGGGAATACTGCCCAGGTATGAGCCGGGATAACTCTGGTAACAAATCCTTCAGGAATGTCTTTCTGAGGAATATAGTTATCAGCTATCATATACTCAAACTTATCTCTGCCCATAGTTTCGTCGATGTTGATGCCGTATTCACCGCAGACTACACTGTTTTTTCCTGCCTTGCAGTAGTCCTGCCAGAACTTCGGTACCTCTGTCTGTGCTGTTTCATAACTGAATGATTCTGATACTCCGATAACTGTAAATGCTGCTTTTTCAACTATTTTGTAATCCATAATACTGCCGCCTTCCAATGAAAATTTTATTTTTAGCGGGGCAAAGGATCTGACCATTGCTCCGTCTTTCTTTACAGCACTTGGAGTAACGCCGTGGAAACGGGTAAATGCCTTTGTGAAGCTGTCCGGTGACTCATAACCATACCTGAGAGCTGTGTCTATGATCTTTGTGTCAGATGAAACAAGCTCACTGCCGGCGAGTGTAAGTCTGCGCAGCCTTATGTACTCGCCGACGGTCATACCGCAGAGCATTGAAAATCCTTTCTGAAAATAGAACGGAGAAACAGCTGCCTGTCTGGCTATTTCGTCGATCGAAAGTTCATCAGTAATGTTTTTCTCGATATAGTTTATCGCTTCACTTATAGATTCTATCCATCCCATCGTTGCATCCTCCTTGTCTGTGATTAAAGTATACTATGTTTGCGAGAGTAAATCCCGACTTTTAATGCTATGTTTTGTCGTGGTGAAGAGCAAATAAGAAATTTATTTTAATATTGAGATTATAACATATATTGTTCTTTGAGTAAAGTGCTGGGGATTTCGCTCCTGCGGGAGCGACCCGGGCTTTGCGGTCGCCCGGGGCCTTCGCGGATGAAACTACTCCCGGCGGCGACTGAGGAGTCAAAAATGACTGTACCGCAGCTTATTTTCAATAAGTTATGCGGTACAGCCATTTTTATATGTAATAATATTGATGGAGTTGTCAGATGTCTTATTCAAGTGCTTTTGAGAGAGTTATTGCAAGAATGTCATCGGATGCAGGATTTTTTACATAGTAGTTTGTTGACTCAACTCTTCTGTAAATGCCGTCATCACCGAGCTGTCTTGTTATAACGCTTCTTGTTCTTTCGCCTCTGTTATATGCGGCTATCTGGTCGTCTATTTTAAATGTATCCGAGAACAGGGCTGCATCATCAGGATGCATCGTTGCAGCACCATGTACGATAAGCTCAGTGTATACGCCTGTTGACGGGCAGCTGCAGGTAGAGAAATTTTCATAGACCATCATATAGAAGCTGTTCTTTGAAAGATTGCTCATGATCACAAGCGGATAGCACATAAATATTGCATCGAGAAGAAGCTGGGTCGCACTTGCAGCAGGCTGAGTCAGAAGAATGTCTTCAGTATCAGTTTCTTCAGGTGAATTTGAGCAGAGAGCCGAATACTCACTTTCCGGGAGCGGCTTTGAGAAGAAAAATCCCTGGATCGTTTCACATCCGCAGGTACGGAGAAATCCAAGCTGTTCCTTGGTCTCAACGCCCTCGGCGACTGTTATCAGCTTAAGACGTTTGGCAAAGTTAAAAATACTTTCAAGAACTATACGTTCCTTCTCATTTTCGCAGTTTCCGCTCAGAAGTGATTTATCAATTTTAAGGACATTAGCCGGAACATCCTTTACAAAGTTGAGAGAGGAGAGTCCGCTGCCGAAGTCATCTATGGCAACTGAAAAACCGCACTTTCTTATTTCATCTATAAATGATATGATGTTGCCGTCTCTGGCAAGAGCCGATTCGGTTATTTCAGCTTCTATATATTTATGCGGAATATTGTACTTGTCTACTATGCCGCAGATGTGTTCAATAAAATTGTCCTCAGAAGTATGCAGTCTTGAAAAGTTTACTGATACAGGTACTTTATGTACTTTCATATCTATCTGTTTTCTGATAAACCTGCATACTACCTCAAGCATGTACCAGTCAAGCCTGGTTACGAGTCCGTTGCTTTCAAGCAGAGGAATAAATGAATCAGGAGGATACAGACCGCCATCTGAATTTTTCCATCTTGCAAGTGCCTCTGATCCTGTAACCTTTCCTGTAATGACGTCATACTTTGGCTGATAGTAGGCAATTATATCTCCCTGCTCAATTGCTCTGTCAAGCATATCCCCTATATTTTCCTTTGTAAAAACAGATCCCATATATATCCCTCCGGTCAGAATGTTTTCTTAAATGTAAGCTAGGTAGTATTCAGATGTTTATTTTTTTAAATTATAACATTTATATAGAATATTGTCAATAATTATAGAATAATATATTTCTATAATATTCATATTGCACAAAATAGTTGTATTATCAGTTCAAAAAAATTTTATATTTATTATATTACTATAAAAGAACCATGTTCACCAGCAATAAAAATGAATTCACAGGGTATATATCGTACACCGATAATCCAAACTATATTTATGTATGAGTAATATTTATCATTAAAAAAATACTTGCATAACTATAAAAACAAGACAGAATTATTTATATATATCTGAAACGGGGAATGGTTATGTTTAATCTGAAAGAAAACGGTACAAATGTGCCTACTGAAATTGCTGCCGGTCTGAGTACATTTATTGCGATGGCATACATTATAGTAATCAATCCCGGTATACTGTCGCAGTCGGGAATGGAATGGGGAGCAGTATTTCTTGCAACTATCATCTCATCAATAATAGGTACACTTATTATGGGACTGTTTGCAAATGTTCCGTATGCTCAGGCACCCGGAATGGGACTCAGTGCATTTTTCGTATATACTGCGTGTTTTGCACTTAAGTTTACCTGGCAGGAAGCACTGACAATGGTTTTTATCTGCGGACTTATCAATATTACAATTACTGCAACCAGTCTGCGAAGGGCTATTATCAGGGCATTTCCGGAAAGTCTGCAGAATGCCATAGGCGGAGGGATCGGAATTTTTGTTGCATATATAGGACTTCTTAATATCGGATTTATCAATTTCGATTCCGGAGTTCCAGCACTATCCAATCTCGGGAACCGGTCGCTGCTTCTGTTTCTGATAGGCTTATTTATTATCATTACACTGACGCTTCTTAATGTCAGAGGTGCAATGCTTATAGGAATAATAGCTGCAACACTGATAGGAATTCCGATGGGTGTGACAGTTATAAACGGTAATACAGTTGGATTTATGGATTCATGCCGTGCTCTTCCGTCGACGTTCGGAGTCATATTTACAGACAAGGGATTCGGTTCGTTATTTTCAGATGTTTCAAGACTTCCGCTTGTTCTTATTACTATTTTTGCATTCAGTCTGTCAGATACATTTGATACTATAGGTACATTCATAGGTACAGGGCGCAAAACCGGAATATTCAACATTGAAGATGAAATGTCATATAAACAGGGAGGTGTGAAAAGGCAGAAATCAAAGCTTGAGAAGGCACTTTACTCTGATGCCATTGCAACCAGCGTCGGTGCGGTGATCGGTACATCAAACACTACTACTTATGTCGAAAGTGTAGTTGGTATCGGTGTCGGCGGCCGTACAGGTCTGACGAGTGTCGTTACTGCCATCTGCTTTGCGGTAAGTTCGGTATTTGCCTCAGTTATAAGCGCTGTTCCGTTTGCAGCAACAGCACCTGCTCTGGTCGTTGTAGGTATAATGATGATATCATCATTCGGGGATATAGACTGGAAGGATTTTGACACTGCCATTCCTGCATTTTTTGCCGGCATTTTTATGGCTCTCTGCTACAGCATTTCATATGGTATAGCTGCCGGATTTATATTTTACTGTCTTGTAAAGACCTGCAGGAGAAAGGCCAATGAAGTTCACCCTATAATGTGGATCATAACCGGTCTTTTCATTGCGAATTTTGTTTTTTCGGCACTGGTGTAGATACTTTGTGCTGAGATCCAGAGTAAACCCAGATAAATAAAAACAGACCCGGATATTTTTTATCGGGGTCTGTTATGTTTCTTATCAGGTAAATTCCTTGTTTTAATATCAAATGCTCATTATAAATAATCAAAGACATTACCATGCAGGATCAGAAAGAGGAGGTGCAACGCACTGTTCATGGCTCAGATATTTAAGCTCCTTACTGGTTTCATCTGTAATGCTGCGGATACGGTAATAATCCTTTTTATCTACTATACAGTCATCATTTACATCGGCAGCATTGAGGGGGAAAGTATGACCATTTACCGTCTGGAGTGATGTAGTAAGGAAGTTTTGTAAAATATCTGAATCCTTCCTGTCGACTTTTCCATCAAGATTCAGGTCTCCTTTTCTGACAGGGCGGTCGACATATGAACCATGTGTGTCATTATCACTGCCGACAAGAATCGTATCAAGTGAATCAACAGTCAGGTCAGGGAGATCTCTGTTATCAAAAAATATACACGTCTCATCCCAGTCAATCTCACATGTTCCATGTGCATTGCACTGAGCAAATGTGATATTGCCATGACTGTCAATGTCTGTAATAAATATAGAATGATGAAGAGTAGCAGGATTGACAAGTGTTCGCAGAATATCACCTTTTTGTGGGACATATTTTGTTTTGTTTCCTGTGATGTCTGTTATATTTAGCTCATTGTCAAATTTGTACTGGACAAATGTTTTTGTATTGTATATGTCAGAAGCTAACTTGTGTGCAAACCCCTGACACTGCAGATAGCAGTTTCCGGAACCGCCTGAGGATGAAGCAGTACCTGATTGTGACGATGAAGTTCCGAAAATATTACTGAAATCATTGCTTCTGTAAATAATATAATCGTCTGTGGATATTCTGTTGCAGTAGTCTGACGAGTTTTTGCTGTGATCACACGGTGTTGTTGTGAATGTCTCACTGTTGCCGCCGTTGAAATAACACTGCTGACCACATGATGTTTCGGGATATTTATTCATTTCATTCGCAATAAGAGTATTCCAGTTGTCTGATACATATCTTTCAGTTAAGCCTTCTTTTGAAGCGTCAACAGCCGGTTCAATACACGTATATGAAAAAAATACTGCCGAAAGACAGACAACAAAGACTATTTTTATTATACTTATAATTTTCATTTTAAATTATACTTCCTGATACTGAGCTTTTGTTATAGCATTATGCAAGCTAATTATATATTGTATTTCGTAATATGTCAACGCAGTCAGCAAATGCTGATAACATGAAATCTTAACATAAAGATTGAAACGTTTAAAATGTTATGGTACAATATTGATAAATGAAAAGAAACGTAAAAATGCAAAACCTGAAGGTGACACAATGAATCTGAGAGAATATTTTGATAATCTTGATATAAGCCCTGATCTGTATGAAATACTTCTTCCTTTGTTCTCAGTAAAGAAATACAGCGAAGGAGAATTAATTCAGGATGTAAATAAAAACACGGGTAAAATATGCCTTGTACTTGAAGGGATCGTTCGCGGCTATTTCATTACAGAGGACGGCAATGATGTAACAAAGTGCTTTTCAGATGAGGGCTGCTGGTGCTGCTTTTACAATTATCTGAGTGATGACCTGCCGGAATTTTATGTTGAAGCCCTTGAGCCTTGTCTGCTTGCACAGATAGAAAAATCAAGGTTCAGTACGGCACTTGAGCAATATCCGCAGCTCAGATATATATATGATAAACTCTATACGGATGCATTTCTGAAGACTGACAAAAGAGGAATGCAGTTTCAGAAAATGAGTGCAAAGCAGCGATATCTGAACTTTATAAATAACGATCCCCGGACAGCTAAACGGGTAAGACAGGAGTATATTGCTTCATATCTTGGCATCACCCCAAGTTCTCTTTGCAGAATAAAAAAAGAGCTGTAATTGTCATTTGGCAATTACAGCTTCGTTTTTATATGGTATACTTTATTCAGAAAGAAGGATGATAAACTATGGATGAACAGGTTGTGCTTATAACCGGTGCCGGCAAAGGCGTCGGAAAAAATCTCTGTACTGCACTTAAGAAAAGAGGTTACATTGTTGCAGCTGCCGCAAGAGATACAGACAGTCTCGAAGAAACCCAGGCTGATATGAAAGTGGAGATCGATGTAACTGATGACGAAGAGGTCAGGGCGGGAGCAAAAGCAGTTTATGATAAATTCGGAAAAATAGATATTCTTGTCAATAATGCAGGCTACTCAGTCAGAAGTGCTGTCGAAGAGATGGATACAGACCAGATTGCCAGGATGTTTGATGTAAATGTATATGGCGTTATCAGAATGATCAAAGCTGTGTCACCATTTATGAGAAAATGCGCAAAGGGAAAAATAATTAACATCGGATCTGTTTCAGGAAGACTTACGTCTGTTGTCAACGGCGGTTACTGTGCAAGCAAGCATGCACTTGAGGCTATAAGCGAAGCTGCCAGGTACGAACTTGGAAATTTCGGTATTCAGGTTACAGTTATTGAGCCGGGTGCCATGGACACAGATTTCTTCAGAACTCTGTCGGTAAATTCAGATGACGCAATGAATAATAAGATCTCGCCGTACTATGAAATATATCAGAGAGACCTGAGGTATAGACAATTACAAAAAAAAGCTTCTGTCCTCAATTCAGTCCGGCAGATGATAACTATAATTGAGAAGAAAAAATTAAAAGTCAGGTATCAGGTCTCACTTGGGATCATATTTAAAATACTTATTCATCTTCCTGATGCTGTAAAGGAAAAATTAATACTCAGATTCAGCTGATTTTAAAGAAGGTAATTAATTTGAAAGATAAAAAAAACAAATATTCAGGCATCATCACCGCGGTATTATTCTTTCTGTTCTCTCTGTATCTGACGGAAATTTCTCCGTTCGGTTCTCATTCAGCAGCCATGCATAACGGCGGATATGGAGTATTTGATATGAACAGATAAGACATACAGATTATAAAAAATGTTCTGTTGAATACCGACAGTACAGGAATGACATTGTATTACAACTACTACATATGTGATTTTATTTTTATCCTGGCTTTTGGCATATTACAGTCATTAATCTCAAAAGCGATCTTTAAGGACCGTAAATCAGTTCTTTTCAGACACGCTGTCGTTTTAATATCTCTGAGAGCACTGTGCGACTCAGCCGAAAATATCCTTCTTATAAATATTATAAGATCATATCCAACGCTAAATGATACTGCTGTAAAAATATCATCTGTTATCAGTACATGCAAATTTGCATTTATGGGTATCTGGTTTGCATTTTTACTGGCAGGAACAGTGACGGGTATCATCAGAAAAAGAGTGCACAGACAGATAAATTGATATCAGTCGGATAAATTTTTTCAAAAGACAAAATTTATTTATAATAATATTAGTTTTGATACATACATCTTAGAAATATCATATAAGTATTTCAAGATCACAATTATAAAATCCCCATAGTCCCGGAATGTGAAAATTCTTCTGAGTATGGGGATTCTTTACTTGTATTTATTTGTAATTATGCACATATTATTATGATTAGTTTAAGATTATAATGGACAAATTGCATATTATATGATATAATAATATAAAGATTTTTTGTAAATGGGGGGAGTAATATGTCAGGTACTAAACAGTTATCAGAAAAACTGTTGATCATAAAACAGTCTGATTTTAATGAAAAATATAAGGATGTTCTTAAAATTGCTTCACGTGACGGTATAATACTGGGCGGGCGTGCAGTTTGTACGATAATTGCATTTGAAATCATGCTTATTATATTTACCATTATTCAGAACAACTGGACTGAAAAAAAGCTGTACTGCTTTATCGGATACATTTATCTTATTCTTATCAGCACAGCAGCATTGCTTACTATACGGTATGTAAAAGAAAATGTTGACTCACGTTATAAGATAATGAGCATACTGAATTCATCATATGATATAGCCCTTATGTTGTGGGCCATATATATGACGTATATTGAGAATAAGTACAGCCCAAGTTTTTCTGCAATTATTTTTATTACTGTACTTGTAATTTTACCTGTCGTTAGTTTTATAAGGCCGATAGAATATATTGCATTGCATTTATCAGGATGTATATGTGTACTGGTTATTATACAAAGGCTTACAGAGTACGGAAAGTTCGGAAACACGGTAAACTTTTGTGTGTTTATGATTATATCACTCATTTCAGGCCTGGAATTTCTTGAAATGAGACTCAGATCATATACAAGACAGATCCAGCTTATAAATATTGCCGAGAGAGACGAACTTTCCGGCCTTTATAACCGGAAAAAACTAAATAATATATCCGCCGACGTGTGGAATAAATGTGTCAGTAATAATAGTACTCTGACATGTGTACTGTGTGATATAGATGATTTTAAAAAAATCAATGACAAATACGGTCATATTTCAGGAGATTACTGGATCAAAAGTATTTCTGAAATAGTTATGAAATCTGCTACAAAAGAAAGTGACATGTTTTTCCGGTACGGCGGTGAGGAATTTATGATGGTCCTTCCCGGACAGTCTTCTGCACAAGCCTGCGCAATAGTTGAGAACGTTCAGACTAAGCTTGCTTCACTGTGCAAAGAAAAAGGCAGTGAACCTGTCGTAACACTTAGCTTTGGAATTTACTCAGGAAAGCCATCACAGCAAAACTCAAACATTGATAAATTCTATTCCAATGCCGACGCCCTGCTCTATAAAGCAAAACGAAACGGTAAAAACTGCTATTGTGTAAACGATATGACTAAATAAATAATGAGCCCGTAATGCAGTGAAAAAGTATGCTGCATTATGGGCTTTTTTAATCAGAAAGCAATGACAAGGATAAGTGATTTCTCTGTTTCCTCATTCCCTTTATTAAATATTTACATAAAAATATTATGATTTTCATTTAATGCTATAATTATGAATTGATTAGCAGTTATATATGTAGTATAATGTAAAAATACCCATGTGAAGTTTAGTTTTAAGCCGTTAAAAATATTATCTTAATAAGCTGAAAGAAGCTGATTTTAACTATACGGTGAGATAAGAACTTTTTATGGGATTTAAAAAAAATAGGGGGCTTACTAAATGAAGAGGAAAATTATTTCGCTGTTTCTTTCTGTAATTTTCACTTTATCGGTGATTGCAGATCCGGGATTATGCAAAGCGGAAGGTTCTGAAACTCAGACCGGAAAGATCTCTGACTCAGATTACGGAGATCTGAACTGCGACTCAGAGATCAATGTATTTGATGCTGTCAGATTAAAAAGAGCTGTGCTTGAAAATAATGTGGATAATATTGATATCCGCAGATCAGACCTTGATGGAGATAAAGAGATCACAGCTGCAGATTATATGGAATTGTCAATGTACATAATGAATTACATTCCTCAGTTTACGTATATGCTGGCTGATGATACTGACAGTGATGGGATATGTGATTATCTTGAAAAAGAAATGTACTATACAGACCCTGGATCTGCCGATTCAGATTCGGACGGTCTGACTGACTATGAAGAAATATTTTTATGTCATACTGACCCTTCCGCACCAGACAGCAATGATGCTGAAAATGATACCGATAATGATAAGCTGTCAAACATTGAAGAAGTAAAATATAATACAGATCCGACAAGCAGTGATACAGATTCAGACGGTCTTTCAGATTATGATGAAATAAACCTGTATAAAACTGATCCGCTGCTCCCTGATACAGACTGGGACAGTGTATCAGACTATGGTGAAACAGTACTTAAAACAGATCCTCTGGTTATAACAGCATTTGATAAAGAAACATATTTTGATCAGGAAATAAGTGAAAACTCAGAAGTACTGACAAGTATCAATACTCCTGAAAATAAATATAAACTGTCCCTGAAGCTGAATGCATCGGGCTATGCCGAAGATAATCTGAGTGCAATGAAAAGTTCATATTCCGGATATATACATAACAGCAGGGAGTACAGCGCCATACTTGGCGACATTGTTGACATATCTTATTCGGACCTGTACAGTATCAGAAATGCAGAGCTATACTTTGATCTGAATGATGAAAGTGCGCAGGAATATGCAGTATTTAAGTACGAGGAAGATCTGAATATGCTTATGCCTGTAGAAACATTCTATACTGATGATGATCATACAGCATATATAACAGATGCCCGTACAGGAACCTACTGTGTGATGAATATAAAAAAATGGTACAGCTGCATGGGTGCGTCGGCTGGTGAACCGTCACAGGATCGTAATAATGTACAAGCGGGACAGCCGGTTTTAACAGACAGCAAGATCAATGTATTGTTTATGATCGATCTGAGATACGTTTCTAATCTTTGTGATATAAGTGAAGAAATAACGCAGGCATCAGAAGAACTGTTCAATAAATATTCAGACAGGGTCGAGGTAGAGATCTGTGAATTCAGTCAGGCAGGAGGTACAGTAACGGTTTCACAGTGGGAGACGCTTACGTGTATTGAAGAAGTTGAAATGGCCCTGAGCGCACTGGAGCCGTATTACGGTATGTTCTGTAACCTGCATGCAAGATATCTTTTGTCAGTTATGGAAACTCCGCTGGACGTTGCATATTCAATATATAAAGAAAAGCAAAACGGCATGAATTTAGTATTTACTTTTGCTTCTAATGAATACGGAGATAATCTGTATCCTGAGGATATGTTTACAAAAATAAGTAATATAAGTGATTTTCATGTTTCATACATAGCTCCGACTGAAACAGCAACACATCTGATTGATTATGTATCAAAATATACAACCAAATACAGAGGGAAGATATTTTACGCCGGCGAAAATCTAAACAAAGAGATAACAGACTTTATTGTGGCTTGTAAAAACAAAAGTAAAAAGCCAACAAATTTCTGGAATTATTATTATAATAACGTTATGAAAAAGGGATGGGAGGATGGATCCGCAGAAAATATTCCTGATACTGACGGTGATGGGGTAAATGATGCCGGTGAAATAAATTTTATCTGCGTTAAGGGCTATGATGAAAATGATGATGCTATAGTCAAAACCACAAAAGAGATAGTTGAGGAATTACCAACAGAGACACAGGAAGGTGTTGAGTGGCTCTGTAAAAGACTGAAGGATTACGGACTTGATTATAGTGCTTTTCTTGACAGTGAACTGCTGCTTTTACACTCATATCCGGATCTGATAGATTCCGACGGGGATGGAATACGAGATGATATTGATGCAAGTCCTTCTTTTGAATATGACTCATGCTTTGAACTTACTGATTATCATACAAGAGACCCATTTTCAGTGATGTACCAGGGATTGATCGATACCATGGAAAATTATTATTACGAAAAAGGTGTAAAATATGACGGTCTTGATAAGACATATGAATCCCAGACAGTTACACCTGCCGACGTTGCATTAAAAGCCGGACTGATGATCGGGTCAGTGGGTGTTATATTTCCTCTGACTCCAAATCTCTTCAAGAAGCTCCTCAACAGAAAAGGCGATAATAAATTTACATTACGCAGTATGCCTGTTGCAGCCGAATGTCTGCAGAGCTACACTGCAAATAATAAAAGATTGAAAAGTCTTCCGTATTTTAGCTGTGCCGTTGGAGGAACAAGAGAACAAAGAGAAAGATACTATAATCACATGAACAAAATGATGTCCTGCTGTGAAAATATTCTGAAGCCCGGCAATGATGTAATAATCAAGAACAGACAGGAATCACCGGCCTTTGTGATGAACTTTGAAGTCAATGGTACAGACGGAACATTCAGCAAAGCCACCGGTACTGAACTTGACTGGTATATCGGAGTAGGCGGGGGACATAATGGCATAGTATCAGATGTAAAGTGTTATGAAGAGAATAATGAAATACATTATCAGGCTAAGGTCAGTTATTTTCTGACTGATGTATATGACTGGAGCCCGTCCGGCGAAAAAGAGCTGTATCATCTGCATACAAGCGGAGTATGCAAATCATATTATGACTACGGCGTATACGATACCACGATAACCTGGAAAAAAGGAGCGAGATATCCAAGATACTCCGACGTATGGTCTACAGATATTGATGTTACATCATTTGATGGTATTGAAGATACGCAGCTTGAAAATGCATATGAAAATGCAAAGAAAATCTTTCCGTCGCAGAAACAATAATTAATAATTAACAGTGCTGTTTTGCAGCATAAAAGCAGGTATCAGAGACAGATCTGAGCCTGCTTTTTATATATCCGGAAAAATTCTTTTGTTGAATAAAACTGTATATTTATAATGCAGATCAATATGTTTTGTATTATGCAACAAAAAGTGGTAATTTGACGAAAGTTATGCAGTTTTTGAGTTGCCTGAAATTCAAAAATATGGTATAATGTTCACGCACTACAGGATTTATATGGATATATAAAGTTAATCGCTTCCACATGAAAAAGGAGTTAATGGTTAATGACATAACGCAGACAGAAGACAGAATTCTAATGACAGCATTTTAGTAAACAGAACGGAGATAGGTTAATGATACAAAAGATTTCAGCGGTATTAATGGCAGCTATAATTATGGTATTTGCCATACCAAAGGCAAAGGTCCTGGCAGGGGAATATAACATAGGGATTACGATGCAGACGTTGGAGATAGATATTGATGAGATACCGGAGGACAGATATGTATCTCTGGATGTGTTTTTGGAGAATAATCCAAGTGAAATTGAAAAAATATACTTTTTAATAGAGAAAGATTCAAGGTTAGAGTTTCAGTCGTTTTTTATTGGAGATTTTGATTTATTCAATGGACAAACAATATCTTTTTTAGATGATAATAAAGGGTTTATAGGACTAAGGTGTTCTCCTGATAAAAAGCTTACATGTACTGGAAAAATATTCAATATTCTTTTGAAATTACCAGACAATGTTGCGGTAGGAGACTTTTTTTCGGTGAAGTGGAAAAAAGAAAACGCTAGTGATTTGTGGCTAGGATATGTTGTGAAAGACAATATATTTGATCAGTCATTAAATGAAGAATACGATTCTACCTTTATGAATTTAACAGATGGAGGAATCAGGATAGTAGATCAAGAAAATGACAACGAACATCATGAATATAGTGATAAACAAATTACAGATACGCCACAGATTAATGATCCACCTGTTCAAGCTCAAGAAACACCACAAACTGTATATCAAGAACAATCGAATATAGAACCTTCAAAATCAGAAACTGTTACTAGTCCAAGCAATACTAAGATACTTGAAACAACAGGAACAGATGAAATCGAAGAAACGGTTACTAAAAAGAAATTAGTTACTTCTGCAAGAAGAGAAAGTCAAAATACTAAAAAAATAAAACAAAAAACAACCACAATTTTAAAGGATAATTATATTAGTGAGACAGTAACAAGTCGAGAAAAAAAACAGGAATCAAATAGTAGTATGAGTCTGGTTTTGATAGTTGGAGTTGCCTTGGCTGTTCTTGCATTAATAGGAGTAAGTACGTATATAGTAAAGAAAAGAAAGGATAAGTAGAATGAACAATGGCAGAAGAAAAGTACAGAGAGCAATAGCATTTATATCATCTATAGCATTTTTAAGTTTTTCGCAAATATCAAGTATAGAAGTTTTTGCACAGGAAGTTCAGACAATGGTTTCGACTGATAATACAAATGATGAGGTTTCTAATCCTATAACAGAAAAAAATAAAGATAAATATATATTCGATATTTCTGTCAAAGATACCTTAAACGAATTTGATAATTTTTTATTGAGTAAAATAAAAAATATTGCTGTCTACACACTATTTGGTTTAACTACAGATGAAGAAATGAAAGCAGAACTGGATGTTGATCAGCTAGCTGATGTATCTGAATATAAAAAGAATATTATAATAGTTGACAATTATGAGTTTTTCGTCCAAAGCTTAATTGTAGAGAATGGTATAGTCAGTATTAGTCTAGTACAGTGTGTAAAAGTTAGTTTAACTAACAAAGATGCGGCAGTGATACAAGATAACTATATACAGTTTCAAAAAGCTAGAATATATCTATCCAGTCTAAAAAAAATAGGGGATACATATTATGCTGAAAAATATAGTAACGCAAATTTAAATTGTAAGGCAGAGTTTGGATGGCAGACTAACAACAATATGTACCACTTGTATGTAACAGATAATATATCAATAAAAGCTAATGATAATGGCATTCAAGTAATTTGTGGGTCTGAGAACTATGCATTCGAATTTTATAAGGCACAATATAGTATTAAATTCAATGATGATAAGTTTACTGTAAATGGTCAATATATGTTGGAAACAACTTATGATAAAGTATGCGATAATTGCATTATAAGAGCTAATGAAGGATATTGGATAAATGAAGTAGTGATTAATAATACTAAGGTATATAATGCAGAAAATGAAAAAAAATCTGAAATAGATTTAAGTGATATCCTACGTGATGAAACTTTATTATGTCAAGGCATTGATAAGTATGAAGTTACGATAAACCTGAGTAGAAATAATTTTCAATATGAAGTTTTTTTTAAAGATGGATTTCAGAAAGATTCGGAAGTAATTTATAAAACTAGTCAAGAAACAGAAAAAATATTAAATAAAGGAGTAAAATATATTTATTTAGATAACTATATCTTTGAAGATAGCATAGTTAAATATAGTTTGTATCAGGTTGAAGTTAATGACAAAATGTATACTATTTCACCGCAAAACAACAACCTAAAATATCAAATTTGTCTAGATAATTTTGTTTCAGAGAAAGTTAATAAATTAAAATGCTATTATAGTCTAATCAGAAGCGAGCAAATATCTGAGAAGTTTTCCTTCAGTGGGAATAAAATTAATAATAATATATTTATTAATAGTGTAAATAGTGTTATAGATAACAATAGAATATTAATTAAAAATAATCTTGATGCAAATAATCAATGCAATGTAATATATCATGATTTCTCTATAAAAAATGGATTAGGATCATGTTGCTATAATGATAACTTTCGAGGCGATTTTTCCTATGATGGAAAAATTCATCATGACCTCATTACAATCCGCGCCATCATCGATAATTCCACTGACACTCCAGTAAACTGCATAACCTCCCCGATATTCATCTACATAGACACTCATGCACCGATTATATCATCTGTTACAGGTGATGACTGGACGAATAATGTAAGCAAATTTGTTATTACTGCGCAGGACCGAAAAATAAAAACTCCGGACAGTCCGGAGATATTCTCTGATATAACAAAGTTCCATATTGGTGACTATACAATAACAAAGTCACAGGACGGAAAGTGGGATATTGCTGTTGATGAAGAGAAAACTCCTGAATATGTGATAACTGAGTTTACACAGGATAATGACAACTATTCCGTAAAGATCACGGCTGACAAAAGTATCAATATGACCTTGCCTGTTACAGCTGTTGATGAGTGCGATAATGTTTCAGAGCAGTCGTCTCTGAATGTTAAAATTGATAAGGACAAGCCCGCAGTAAATGGTATATCTGCTGACTGTACACTTAAAAATATAAATAACCCGGATGAGAGCCGCGGTTATAAAAACACTATTGTCTGCACTAATGATCCCGGAGATGACTTTATAACGCTCAGAGTAAATGCTACCGATATTTTTACAGATAAAGAACTTTCGTCGTCAATAGAAAATGCATTTATTGGTCTCAGCGGTAATAAGACCAGCAGCAACTTTGAAGCGTTTATTGCGGATGATTCATCGGATCTGGCGGCCGGAGAGCTTGTTTTCAGGATTCCAAAAGAAGAAAAAGCAAAGTCTGCTTTTATTAAGATCGAGGATGCAGCAGGGAATTTCTGCAGATATGATCTGAGCAGCCTGAGTGACAGCCATTTGTCTGAGAGTGACGATAATACATATTTAATTATTGATACAACAAGCCCTGAGTGTTCAGCAAAGATCTGCTGTGATGAAGAAAAAACACATAAGGCAGATATAATAACACAAAACAATGAAGTACAGCACTGGTATACTGATTATCCTGAGATCAGACTTGATCTTAACGATAAGAACCCTGATATATGTTCAGGTCTTGACTCGCTTGCTGTTAGTCTGAACGGTCAGGAGATTCTGAAAACTGATGGTATCGGTCAGACCGGCATTTCATCATACAGGCTTATGGTCACAGATGCAGGAACAAAAGACAGCGAGTATAAGGTTACACTGTTTGACGGTGAGAGTGAGGTATGTTCCGCTCAGACGCCAAAGAATGAGTCCGGTGCTCTTGCTTTCTCAGTAACTTTATCAGATTATGCATCGAACTTAAGCAGCTATGATATACCGGTGTTTTACGTAGACAACAGCTCGCCGGTTATTGACCATTCATTCACGGTTGCAGCACCTGAAAATGAAATAACATATACTCCGTTCGGAACGTTTACTAATGAAAAGGTTGATATCTATGTGACGGTAACAGATAAAATGCCGTCATCAGGACTTGACAAGGTGATACTCAGGGTTGGCGCAAAGGAATATGTTACGAAGGACAAGCCTCAGAAAAATGATCAGGGACAGTACATCTGCAGGTTCAGTGTACCGGAAAATGTCATAGACAAGGATACCGTTTTGTCAGGTAACGTCAGTGCAACTGCTTTTGATATGGCAGGAAACCAGACTGTCTGGTATGATGTGAGCGATACGATAGAAAAGACTGACTGGGTGCCGCTCATGTCTGCTAAAGAATCGTCAAATATTATGCTTGAAAATATTAAGCCGGTAATTCAGCAGAAGGTAAACGGTGAAAACGTGGTTCACTACCACGATGAAATACTTGACCAGGACTGGTACAGCGGTGATGTTGGAGTTGATTACATATATTCAGATATCCAGTCAGGACTGAGAAAAATTGTTCTTGGTGTTACAAATTCATTTGATGCAAAAACCTCTGAGAACAGCTGGGACAGCACTGATGTACAGGAGTTTGAAAAGAACTTCACCATGAGTACAGATCCGGGCAGCGATGGACTTTTTACATTCACAACGTCTGCATGTGACAACTCAGGCAACTCTGAAAATTCAGTATTAACAGTATTTAAGGATACAACGGCACCTGAGATCACGGGATTTAGTATAAATCAGAGCATAGACATGTCTCTGAAAAGACTGACATCGGATATTGCGGAATATGGGACACAGACGCTGACACCTGAGGATATGAGAGATCTGATGTACAGGTTCTTTTCTCAGAAGGTGACACAGGTCACTATTTCTGCAAAGGATGAAAATGCGAGCTCCGGGCTCAGGAGCATTGAATACACGCTGTATGATGAAGCCGGAAGTGCAGTCAGTCATAATACAATGCCGGTAGATGAAAACGGACAGATAACATTTATGCTCGATGAAGGCTTTAAAGGAAATATAGCAGCCTGTGCATCCGACAACGTACACAATACTAGTGAAGCTGCATGTATGTCAGGTGCTGTGCTTGAAAATGATGCAAGACATATGGTAAGTTCAGATATTTCTGTGAAGCTGCCGGATACACCGTTCACTGACAGCAATGGTCTGCCTCTGTATAACAATGATATAAGAGCGGTGATGAGCGTCGGTGATGAATTTTCCGGAATAGAAAGTGTAATGTGGAGCATCACGGAAAACGGAATAGATACATGGAATGAGACATATATAGGTTCTGACAGCGTACATCAGAAGTCAGACGGAGTAAATGGATGGGAGATAAAGGACTGCCATAAAAATCTGGTCAGCAGTGCTGAATCTTCTGCAGATATTTCAAAGAATGCCAATGATCTTGCACTGAAACTCAGGATCATTGATAACTGCGGGAATGTGTCTGAGGATGCAGTACCTTTCTCGATAGACAGGACTGCACCGCAGATAAATGTAAGCTTCAGTTCTGAGGCTCCTGACAAGGCATATAAAAACATTTATAATAAGGCCAGAAAAGCAACGATCAGCATAAGAGACAGAAACTTTGATGCCTCCGGAACCTCAGTCGATATTTCAAATACGTCATCAGCACAGAAAGCTACAGTATCAGATTTCAGACTGGTTTCCGGGACACAGGGAACAGACAGTGCTGTGTATGAGGCAGAGGTTGTGTTTGATAAGGACGGAACATATAAGCTGAGCATTGTGAGTAAGGACAGATGTGACAATACCAGCGAAAAATATGAATCTGATGTTTTCATTATTGATACCACGGCACCGGTTATCAGCGTGAAGTTTAACGATGAACAGGATAAAAAGTATTATGCAGCAAAGAGAACAGCTGAGATAACTGTTACTGAGGACAACTTTGATGCTTCAAGAATATTGATCAGCGGAACATATAACTCTAAAAATGAGAACTTCCCGAAGCTTTCAGAGTGGAAGACAACGGGCAATGTACATAAGGCACAGATAGTGTTCGAGGAAGACGGTAATTATGTTTTTAACGTGACCGGCACGGATATGGCATCAAACAATGCGCAAAAAAGCTTTAACTGTGAATTCTGCATAGATAAAAAGGTGCCTGAGATAAAGTTTGACGGAGTAAAGGACAAGTCATCCAACAGAGGACAGGTTATACCTGTAATAACATTTGATGATATTAATCTTGATATGTCAACAGTGAAGGTGACAATAAACGGTTCTATGAATCCTGGTACACGTGATCTTGACGGGGAACTTAAGAAAACACAGACAGGTGCGGTATTTACCGGGACAGATTTTGCAAGAGAAGAAAAAAATGATGATATTTACACAGTAACAGCCCAGGCAAAGGACTGGTCAGGAAATACATTAACAAACTCAATAACATTTTCAGTCAACAGATTCGGATCAACCTACAGGCTCGCAGATGCTACAAAGGAACTTCTCGGTCAGTATGTTAATACAGAACAGGATGTTGTTTTGTATGAGGTAAATACAGATGAGTTGAGTGAAAACACTGTAAAGATCACAAAGGACGGAACCACCAGTACACTTACAGAAAATGAGGACTATACAGTCACACATACAGGAGGAAACGGTAAATGGTCTGAGTACGAATATGTTATCAGTGCCAAAAACTTTACAGATGATGCGTCTTATAGTGTTACAGTATCATCATGTGACAAGGCCGGAAATCAGAATGTAAATTCATCTGACCACAGCAGGCTGGATATAAATTTCGGCGTTGATAAAACTAACCCGCTGTGCTCTACACTTGATCTTCATGAAAACGAGAGCTACAAGGCTGAAAGCAGGGTATTCAATCTTGCAATATCCGATAATATCGGCGTAAAGAGTGTTGAAGTCTACTCCAATGAAAATCCTGTCGAGTCTATCTATGAAGAGGAGATATGTACATTTTCACTTTCAAGCTCACCGGAGGTTCAGAAGATAACTATACTTGTTACCGACCTTGCAGGCAATACAAAGCAAATGATAATTGATAACATTCTTATATCTACAAGTTCTGTCAGGATCCTGCTTCATGAAACATGGTTTAAAGCAGCCAGTGCGGCGGCAGCATTGATTGCGGCAGCAGGTGCTTTTCTGATAATAAGAAAAAAGAGAGCAAGGTAAGTTATCAGACATTTATAACGAAAGACGGTTACTCACCCAGAGCAGCCGTCTTTTTGATATATGATTTACATCATATATCTGATCTTTAGGATCTGGATTTGAAATATACATCCATCGCTTCGTACCAGTAATATTTTATGGCTTTAAAAGGTTTGGAATTTAGCTGTTAAAAACGGTTGAAGAAATGAGAATGCTGTGATATACTGTAACATGAAGACAACACATATAAAACCTGTATTAAAAATATGTGACAGATCAGACTGATAAAAAATACCGTAATAAACGAAAGGAAATGATAAAGTGGCATTTTCAGCTAAATCACTCGACTTTTTATTTGAGAACAGGCTTCATGACAGCAAACAATGGTATCAGGACCATAAGGAAGATTACAGGCAGTATGTCAGTGAACCATTTGCCGTATTTATTGAAAAAATCGAACCTGTAATAAAAGAGATAGATGATAAAATAATCTGTAATCCCAAAAAAATATCAAGGCTGTACCGTGATACAAGATTTTCAAAAGGCGGTTCGATTTTCAGGGACAATGTCTGGTGTATATTCGGCAGACCAAGAGAGCCGTATCAGGATATTCCGGCATTTTATTTTGAAATAAATCCGGACGGTTTTACATATGGCTGCGGATGCTACAGAACATCAACAGACGCGATGAATGCATACAGAAAGATGATTCTGGATAATGACAAAATATTCTGTAATGCAAAAAAGGCTTATGAATCCCAGAATATTTTTACCCTTGAAGGCGAGTTTTATAAGAGAAACAAATTTATCGGGGAAAGTGAAGACAGAGTATTCTGGCTCAACAGAAAAAATATTTATCTTCAGAATACTTCAAATGATATGGATATTCTTTTCAGTGATAATCTGGCGTCAAAGATAGGTGAGGAGTTCAGAAAAATAGCTCCGGTATATGATCTGATGATAAAAGCAGAGGATATCGCAGCACAGCAGAAGATCCATATCTGATCTGCATAGAAACTGTCAGAATTATTTAACCTTAAAATTATACTGTGTAAACAGAAATAATACTAAAAATATCCCCTTAGTGAGTTCACATGAATAAAATATCATATGTTCTCTCTAAGGGGATTACTATAGCCGTCATCTGGTTGTAAATACCTGGCGATTAATTTACAACAGGTTTATACAAAATGTTTTATATGCATGTTCATACTGCTTATCTGTAAACTTTTCAGTCCGTCTGATACAGTGTATTAATCAAAATGATTCGGTATATACTGAGAAAGAAGCGCATAGTCAGCTAAATCTGTATATCCGTCATTATTTATGTCTCCTCTGCTCGCCTGTTCAGCATTAAAAGTAATATCTTTCAATATGTACTGTTTAAATCTCGAAAGATCGCAGATGTTAGTACGACCGTCCATTGTAACATCACCGACTTTGAATTTTACAACTTCTGTGGAGCTGCCGTTGAATGTCTGGATTACTGCATAACCTAATCCCTGATCTTTGCATACCTGGATTGCCACGTTTAAGTTCTGAGTGGAATAAAGCCCCATACCGGTCTCGTACTCCACAACAGTATAACCACTGTAGAAGTGCACTGCAGCGTCAACCTTCTGACTAAGTCCGCCTGATACTGCGCCCATTAAAGCAACTGCCATAGCAGCTGACATGATCTTTTTAATCGTTTTTTTCATAATATGTCCTTTCTTAACTGTCTTTTTTTGATGAACAGCATAAAATATATTTGTATAATTGTACCTTTATTATTATACCATATAGTTATAAATATGTAAATAATTAGCATTAATTATATGTATATAAAAAAATGCTGATGTTTTAGTATAAATACAACAAAAAAAACACCTGATTTAGTAACCAGAGTGTATTTTTAAACAATTATTCTTTTAACCTGTCTTACGTCAAGGACAGGTGAGGAGTTCATAAAAATATTCCCTTAGTGAGTTCACATGAATAAAATTTCAAGTGTTATCACTAAGGGAATTATTTATGCCGTAAATATATAATAAAGGTTTGATTATTAATTTACAACAGGATTATACAAAATGTTTTATACGCAAGTTCATACTGATTATTTGTAATCGTTTAACTCTATATGAAACAGCTTATTAATAGCCGCCTTCTTCAGCAATATATGATCTGAGATACATATAGTCGATTAAATCTGCAGATCCGTCGTTATTTACGTCTCCTCTGCTCTCCTCTTCAGCATTATAATCTATATCCTTCATCATATACTGCTGATATCTTGCAAGATCTGCGACGCTTGTATAACCGTCCATTGTAACATCACCGACTTTGAATTTTACAATTTCTGCTGAGCTGCCGCTGTATGTCTGAATTACTGAATAACCTAATCCCTGATCTTTGCACACCAGAATTGCCAGGTTTAAGTTCTTAGTTGAATAAATTGCCTGACTGTTTCCCCGCTGCATAACAGAATAACCACTGTAGTTGTGCACTGAAGCGCTAACCTTCTGATTGAGTCCGCCTGATACTGCGCCCATTAAAGCAACTGCCATAGCAGCTGACATTATTTTATTAATTGTTTTTTTCATAATACGTCCTTTCATAAATGTCATATTTTTTAATAATGAACAGCATAAAACATATCTGTATAAATACTCCTGTATTATTGTACCACTTATATATAAAAATGTCAAGAAATATAATAAAAGTATTTTTTATGCTAATAAATGTATTACAAACTATAGTATTAGTAAATAAATATATTAAAAAAAGATATCAGTTGTATATTAATTCCCCTTAGTGAACCTGCCTGAAAATATTATCAGGCGACTTCTCTAAGGGGACGCATTTTTATATGAAATTGAGTTTCAATTATACTCTATATCCCAAATCAAGGTGTTTAAAACAAATAGCTGAATATGAAGGTCCTGAAGTTTTAATATAATTATCTTAAATGATATGTATCAACAGAAAATTCTGTTGCAAAGGTTTATTATCAGCCGCGTTTTTTGTGGTTACTCAACACCGCTGTTATTTACGATAAATCTCCTGATTAAGGCAGCATCCTGAATATCTACTGAGCCGTCATCGTTTACATCTGCTCTTGAGCGCTGAGAGGGAGTTAAAGTTGTCTGATAAAGCAAATGATGTTTAATAAAATCTACATCTGCCTGATTTAATAAAGAATCCATATTAGCATCTCCGACTTTGTATCTCAGTACTGTTGACAGACGGTTCTGGAATGTTTCCCGAACCTCATATCCTACACCAAGTTTGCAGCACTCGAAAATTGCCTGTGAAATAGTGTAATAACGAGCTACTACTGTATCAGTAGCAAAATTATTAACTGCATAAGGATTGTAGTATTCTTCTGCTCCGACTGACGGTACCATGCCCATGGATAACGTGCTCATGATTGCTCCTGCCAGAACGGCAGATATAACTTTCTTAAATGTTTTTTTCATACTTTCTCCTCCAAAAAAATATTGAACCATCTTTCATTGAACTTTTTGTTATATATGACTTAATTTGTATAATAGAGTAAGCTAATTATAGCATATATAGGATTACATGTCAACAATTGGTCAAAATAAATATTCGAAGCAATTTTTGAACAGTCTGGATCAGATAATCAGCAAAAATGACAGCAATTCAGGAGTCTGTTTTATCTGATAAAAAAACAGGTATCAGGCTTATTAAAGCCCGATACCTGCTTTTTTGTTATGAATGAAAAAACAACCGGCGTAAATTAAAGTGAGTTTATTCCCCGTATGGGCTGTCATACTCTGTTTCGGCCTTCTTAACAGCATCCTCAAGTGTCATGCCAGCGAATAACTGTGCACCGAAAATTCTTCCTGATTTTTTATCGTCTATGAAAGCTCCGACTGCGATTCCCGGAATTGTACTTTCAGGGGAGTTAGGAGCATTTGGTCCGCCGAGATCAGTTCTGCACCAGCCTGGATCTGCGAGATTTATGCAGACGTCAGTTCCTTCAACTGTTGATCCGAGATCGACTGTAATTTTGTCAAGAGCAGCCTTGCTTGCGCTGTATCCGGCCTGCTGCGGTTCAAGTCTGATCCCGCTTGTAGTGTTGACTATTCGTCCGAAACCTCTTTCTTTCATCTTCGGCATAAAGTGATAACAGATAAGAGCCGGAGCGATAGTATTTATCATAAAGCTCTCGGTATAATCATTTACAGGGGTAGAGAAGTATTCGTTTCTGTATGCGATCTGAAGTCCTGCGTTGTTCAGTACAATATCTACATAAACTCCGAGTGCATCGATATCATCAAGCATTTTCTTTACAGCCTGTGCATCTGAGAGTTCAGCGTCAACAGCATGTGCCTGTACACCGAGTTTTCTTACTTCTTCAGCTACAGCTTCACTGTGTTCTTTCTTGCGGCTGTGAAGTATCAGATTGCAGCCCTGCTGTGCCATGAATAATGCAGTAAGACGTCCTATTCCTCTGCTTGCGCCAGTAATGAGCGCCCATTTTCCTTTAACATTTACCATTAATGATCTCCTTATTGCTTTGGTTTAATATTTATGATATATATAAGTTATGTCCTTTTTGATAAGAAAAATATTTACTGCAAATTTTTTCTATAAAAATAATAGCATTTTATGTCGGAATGCGATATAATATAAATATAGTTTAAATTGTACGAATCTATCTTAAGGAGGAATATTATGTACTGTCTTTTTGAGGAAAGTGATGCACTCAATTCACCTATAGAGTGCTTTGAATACAATATTGAGAAAAATGTCTTTCCTGTAAAGCCGCACTGGCATTATTTTATGGAGATAATATATGTCATGAGCGGAGAGGTCCAGGTGTATGCAGGTGAACAGGGATACACACTCAGCGCCGGCGATATGATATTGTTTATGCCCAAAACCATTCATTCTATTTATGCAGTACCGGGTAATGCACCTTATTATGAGGTTTTCAAGTTTGATATTAACTGCCTGAATATAGCTACTGACTATTCGCCAAAACTCAGAAGTATATTTTCAAGTGCAGAGAAAAAAGGTATGAATATATTTTTTGGATCAGAAATAACCAAAAAATTCAGCGCCGGAGCCGGCTTTTCTCTTTGTATTGCAGAGATGAAAAAAAAGAAATACGGATATGATATGGTAATAAAGGCGGAGATATACAAGCTGCTTATCAATGTTCTTCGTGTATGGCAGACTCAGGGATTTCAGGTTGACAGTGATGTATATTCTGAGGATACGAGATTTGATATATATAATATAACTGAGTATATAGATGAAAATCTGACGGAGGGTATCAAAGTTACAGATATATCACAGAAGTGTGGTATGAGCTATTCTTACTTTGCAAGAAAGTTTTCAGAGGTTTACGGCAAGACCTGCAAGGAATACATAGAACAGATGAGAATATATAAGGTAGAGGAATATCTGATGTTCACAGACTTTGAACTGAGCTATATAGCACAGGAAACAGGATTTGCAGACTGCAGCCACATGATAAAGAAATTTTCCCGCGCAAAGGGAATAACACCGGGACAGTTTCGCTTAAGGCATAACAGAAAAACTACTCAGAACTAAAAAAAATAAATTTATTTAAATATCTCTTTTAAATATGACATACAGGTGTCATATTTGTACTGTTATAATAACAGCATAATAAAAGAAAAGAGGTATTCATTATGAATTATGAAGTTGTTGATCTTGAAGAAAAAATGGTAGCCGGTGTAAGTGCAAGGACGTCAAATACTGACCCTGACTGTCAGAAGGTAATAGGCGGCCTGTGGCAGAAGTTCATGGCGCAGGGAGTATATGAGAGTCTCACCCACAAAACATCAAGCTATCCGATAGGACTTTATTCCGATTATGACGAGACATCATATGATGTTACAATCGGTGCTGCTGTCAGTGAAAATGACTCAGAGGATCTTACTGTAAAGGTAATTCCGGCAGGAAAGTATGCAAAGTTTCATATAACAGGGGATGTTGTAAATGCTGTATGCAAAGCATGGAATGATATCTGGGCTATGCCTCTTGAAAGAAGCTTTGCTGCTGACTTTGAGGAGTATCTGAGTCAGGATGAGACGACCGGTATTGCCGAGATAAATATCTATGTGTCACTCAAATAATTCAACACTTAAAAAATATGACTGCTTACACGGATGTGAAAGCAGTCATATTTTTTATTTTCCGGCTGTGTCAGTGCAAAGAACATCAGCAGAACCGATAAGCTTGCTGAGAAGTGAAAAAAGCTTCTGCGGCTCGATCGGTTTACCCAGGTGTGCATTCATTCCTGCTGCCTGGGTCTCTTTTATATCCTCATCAAAGGCATTTGCTGTCATGGCTATTATCGGAACTGTGAGTGCATCACGGCGGTTCAGTGAACGTATAGCTTTTGACGTATCAAGACCGTTCATCACAGGCATTCTGATGTCCATAAGTATGGCACTGAAGAAATACTCATCACTGTCTTCAAATGCATTCAGACCTTCCCTGCCGTTTGAAACACATACAACATTCATTTCCTTTTTCTCAAGAAGGCGTCTTGCAATTTCAGTATTCAGCGGATGATCCTCTATAAGAAGAACGTTCTTGCTGCTGAGATTGGCGAAGCTGCCATAGTCTTTGATCTCAAATGTTTTAGTCTTGCCGGCAATCGGTATAACAAGATGTACAGTGATGTCAGTTCCTGTTCCTCTCTTACTTGAAACAGTTATTGTGCCTTTCATTAAGTTTACTATGTTGTTGACTATAGAAAGACCAAGCCCGCTGCCCTGCGACTGCGGAAGTATCTCATTGCTTTCCTGTTCAAACGGCTGAAACATTCGTTTCTGAAATTCTTCACTCATTCCTATCCCGTTGTCACTCACGGTAAAGTCACACGCTATTTTGTTGTCAGCCAGTAAAGTTATCTTTGGTATGAAGTTTATCTTTCCGCCGCCTGGTGTGAACTTGACGGCATTTGTCAGAAGATTGAAAAATATCTGTTCAAATCTCAGCCGGTCAGTATATACAACGTACGGATCTTCAATATTAGTAATTGTAAAAGTGATATTTTTCTGTTTGCACAGCGGTGCTATCATGGTATTTATGCTGTTGATAAAGTCCTGATAATGATAGGCGACAGGTGAAAGACGGACATTGGAGCTTGTTATCTTTTCAAGATCAAGACAGTCGTTTATAAGTCTCAGAAGATATTTTCCGGAATCGTTTATTTTATACAGACAGTCCTCTATGGCAGCCGGATCATGAGTATCATCAACTGCGAGGGATGTAAGACCTATAATAACATTGAGAGGGGTGCGCAGATCATGACTCATGCGTGAGAGAAATTCTGTTTTTGCCTGACTTGCCTTATTGGCAGCAAGTATGGCTTCCTGAAGATTTCTGATCTGTTCCTGTTCTTTCTGATATAATTCAGTTATGTCGCTGCAGCTTATCAGAATTATATCCCGTGTTTCATCAAGATAACAGTACTGGATCTTTTTGCGTCTGAGTGCTGCATTTTCATCTCTGACTGTAAATGCAAAGCTGTATGTATTATTTTTTTCAAGCTCACGTATCACAAAACGTATGTCCTTTGCATCGAGAAGAAGCTTTTTGTCAGGTTCAACAGCGCTGGCTGTTGCCATATCCATGTAGCCGGTGGCAGTAATGTCCTGACCGTTTTTGCAGTGATAGAGCAGGTGTTCAAGTGTACTGATATTATATGTGGAAATGAATTCGTACTCAGTTCCGATAAGACGCATGGAAATATTGTGTTCAGTGATCTCTTTGGTAATGTCTGATGCATACAGAAAGCATATCAGGTCATCAGATGAAGGGTTTGTGATAGTTTTGCAGGAAAGCCTGATCCAGATATGTTTTGAGTCAGGCATTTTGCGCAGAAAATCAAGTGTAAATTCATTGATTGCCCTTCTGTGTTCTCTGATAAGCTTATCACGGTCAAATGTTTCAAGCAGCATTTTTTTCTTTCTGCTGCTGAAGGCATACGATGATATGGTCTTAATGGCCTCGTCATAAGCCTCTATGTTCATTAAATCAGCATTATTGTTTTTGGAAACATGATACTCCATAGTGTTTCTTGACAGGTTGTATCTTGCCTTCATAATAAGATTTTCAGCATCATAAGCGTTTATATCATGGAGCTGTTTTTCGTATCTTAACTCCTTGTTTTTCTGCTGGGTGACATCAACACTTGAACAGACTATTTTTGTAAGCTTTTCGTTACGGTCATATATGGGGGAAAGAATGAAATGACACCACCAGCATCTGCTTTTGTCCGGTGTATACATCAGGATGTCGCGTTCTTCTGTTTTATCATGTCTGAAAGTCTGCGAGAAGAATTTACGGAAATCTTCCACGCTGTCTTTGTGAACCATTCCTTTTTCAATGACTGATTCCGGGAAGTTCTCAAGTATCCGGTCAAGACCGTGCTGTTTTTGCGCAGCATCCGTAAGGATCGCTCTTTTTTCTGCTTTATCATATTCCCATGAAGTGGTTTTTGCATTTCTGAGGGTTACATCCAGCAGTGATTTCTGGGCTTTAAGATACAGATGAGTCTTTGTCTGCTCATCAACATTTGTAAAGCTGCAGTATATAACCTTGCTGTTGTTGTTATATGATACGTGACTGATAACTTTCAGCCATATATATTCGCCTTTGGTGTTAATAACCCTGTAGACGATCTCTGCCTTCTCAAGCCCACCTATCAGACTCGATATTTTTTCCTTTAAAATAGAAACATCCTCCGGATGAATTGCATCAAAAAAATGATATCCGCTGAATTTCATTCTGTTATTTCTTGTATCACCGAGCATACTGAAGTAGCCGTTGTTTAGATATATCTGATAAAGACGGTTTCCCCGTATCTCATAAATTCCTACACCACCCGGGAGATTGTCAACGAGTTTTCTTATCTGCTCATATTCACGCTGTTCATTTGTCTGGTTTGATATATACATTATATATGACGAGATCCCGTTCCAGACAAGCTTCCTGCCGTTAATATGAAGAAATTTTCCTGAAATAGTTGTAATGGACATTTTAGTGAATGAATCGGTTTTCAGAGAAGCTTTAAACTGGTCAAATTTTTTAAATCCGTAATCATTAAAAAGATTTTTAAAGTATGATAAGTTAATATCCTTATCCAGAAGAACTCCGGTGAGTTCATAAAAGTTGTTGTTCGCATAAATTACTGAACCTGTTTTTTCTTCTGATACAACAACAGAAAGCATAGAGTTTTCCAGTATGTTCTGGTACAGAATATTGTCATCGGAAGGAGGGACAAAGATAACATAATACACAGGATATCCGTTGTCCTCACGGATCTTCAGCGCTACCATGTTTATCAGATCAATGCTTCCGTCTTTTTTTATCCTGTGAAGGGTAGTATTGATCGATTTTCCGGATTTTCTTTTTTCATTTATTTCGTTTGAGAGTTTTTTCAGATCTGATGGTACTATCATGCTTTTAAGTACCTTAATAGAATCTGACTCAGTCAGCGGACAGCAGCTGCTGCTGCTGCAGAGCTTAATAAAATCTTCATTGTAATAAAGCAGCTTAAGCTCAGGACCAAGCTGCATTATTGAAACGGCACCAGGCATCCTGTCTACAAAGTCCTGAAGCATTATGGTTTTTTTCATGTCTTCATTTATGTCACATATGTATCCGATAGCTTTGGTTACTTTGCCTTCATCATCATCGATGACTATGCCCATAAGTCTGCTCCAGCGATAGCTTCCGTCCTTCATCAGCAGACGCATCACACCGTCGGCTTTTCTGTCTTTTCCTTTGAGATTTTTGAAAAACTGTTTGAGAACAGGAATGTCATCATGATGGATTATGTTGTCAGGACCTGCATTTTTAAACAGAACAGATTCATTGATATCGCTTATAGCGTATTTTTTATATGACTGTGATGAATAAAACTCTCCTGTAAGGGCATTCCATTCAAAGATCGCTGATCCTGTCTGTTCAACGATCATTCTGTATCTGATTCTCTCTGCTGCATGTTCGTCCTTAAGCTTTTTTTTATCGGTAATATCAATTGAAACAGCTACAATGATATAGGTATCACTGTTTTCCTGCTTTACTATGGTATATCTGCTGCTTATATATAAATTTTTTCCGTGGCAGTGAATTCTGAAGCATACCGAGCCGGGCTTTCCGGTTACAACTGCATTGCGCATGCTTTCTCTGATGGCTTTCATATCCTCATCCGGAATGAGCTCTTTAATATATCTATCAGTTTCGTTCAGGAAGTTTTCTCTTTGTATCCCTGTGTGCCTGTATAGTATTTCATTGGCATACTGAAGAAAAAGAGTATTGTTTTCATACTTAAACAATGTGATAACGCATTCGAGTCTGTCGGACATCAGACTTATCTGTTTAGTGAGTTCCTGTTTATCAGTTATATCAGTAAAACAAGCAAAAAATAAGGTTTCGTTTTCAATATCTATTTCAGATATACTCAGATTCATTAGTTTCATGGACCCGTCCCTGCAGATCGCTCTGAAAGAGCAGCTCCGGATCGTCTGTGGATTTTCATACGGAGTCAGTACTGGATGAACCTGGTTCAGATCAGACGGATGCACAATCGTAATTAAAAGATTATTACATATAGATGGGTAATCACTGCATGAGTAACCCAGCATAGAGAAAAATGTATTGTTCAAGTAAGCTGGTTCATGCATTTCGTTATCGCAAAAAAGCCCTATTCCGCAGGGTGCATTATTTAGAAAGGATTTCAGCTGCTCAAATGCGTTCATATAGTATCAGCCTCACTTTAATGTCATTTTATTGAACTTACAAATTTTTTTGTCACAAATTAAATAAATATAGTATATATTTTACTTCATATTCTCATATGTGTCAATAATAAAAATAGATAAAAAAAACATTTATAGAAAATTAATGTATAACAAACGCGGTTTTATCATATACAGACGCTATACTATAAAAAAGGCATAAATAATTCCGCATTTATCTTCAGGAAGTTCTCGGTTGACAAGACGGGTTTATCAGTTTATAATTAAAAATATATATTATGGGGGGATATTCTGTGAAAAACAAAGTTTTGTCATTTGTTATATGCATTGTATTCTGCGCTGTAATTGTTTTCTCTGATATATTTGTTGCCTGTCACGCTGTTCACAGATGTACGGGAGACGGATGTGCCGTTTGTCTTGAGATAGAGGAATGTGTACTTCTTATAAATTCACTTTCAAGTTCGCCTGCGGCCGCAGCATCGGTATGTGTTTTTGTTTCCGGTTCAATAACACAGCTTATAAACGTTTACTGCAGCAGCACGGATAATATTACTCTTGTGTCACTCAAGGTAAAACTTTCGGAATAAACTTTCTGATATTTCTATAATGTCTGAAATACGTTTCAGACCGTTTTGCATGCCCTGTAAAAAACGGGGTGAAAGAAATATTGAGTTTAAACCGGAGGAATTTTAAAATGAAAAAAATATTTGCTTTGATGATGTGCGCCGTAATGACTGCAGCAGCAGCTGCCGGATGCGGTGAGAAAAAAGATGATGATAAAAAAGAAAACAGACTCAGTGTAGTATGCAGTATTTTTCCTGAGTATGACTGGGTAAGACAGATAGCAGGGGATAAGGCGGATGACATGGACCTTACACTGCTCCTTGACAACGGCCTGGATCTTCATAACTATCAGCCTACAACTGAGGATATTGTTAAGATATCAGAATGTGATGTTTTTATTTATGTAGGCGGTGAATCTGACACATGGGCAGACAAAGCACTGAGCACTGCAAAAAACAAGGATATGCAGGTCATAAATATAATGGATGTTCTGAGTGACAGGGTAAAGGAAGAGGAAGTAATCGAAGGCATGCAGGCTGAAGAAGAGGAAGCAGAGGAAGAAGAGGGTCCTGAGTATGATGAGCATGTATGGCTCTCCCTTTCAAATGCATCGTTTGTCTGCGACGCCGTTGCCGATTCACTGGCAGCTGCTGACTCTGAAAATGCTGAGACCTACAGAACAAATCTTGAGGACTACAAAAAGCAGCTTGACGGACTTGACTCAGAGTATAGAGAGATGGCTGCGGGCGCTGAAAGAAAAACTGTAGTATTCGGTGACAGATTTCCGTTCAGATATATGATGGACGACTACTCGATCGATTACTATGCGGCATTTGTCGGATGCAGCGCTGAAACTGAGGCAAGCTTTGAGACTATCGTTTTTCTGGCTGATAAAGTTGATGAGTTCTCACTGCCTGGAATATTTAAAATAGACAGCTCAGACGGTACAATTGCAAAAACAATAATTGAAAACACAAAGGAATCAGACCAGAAAATATTTACACTTAACTCAATGCAGTCTGTAAATACGTCTGACATTGAAAAAGGAACAACTTATCTGTCAATAATGAAAGATAATCTTGAATCACTTAGAGAGGCTCTGAAATAAATTATGAATTATCAAATGAAATGCGAAAATCTTACACTCGGATACGACGGGAGGACTATCGTCAGTGATCTGAACTTTACTGTAAGTGCCGGGGATTACCTGTGCATAATCGGTGAAAACGGATCGGGAAAAAGCACACTTATCAAAACAATGCTCAAACTTCGTACACCGCAGAGCGGAAGCATTACACTTTCTGACGGACTCAATGCAAATGAGATAGGATACCTGCCTCAGCAGACTGTCGTTCAGAGGGATTTTCCTGCTTCTGTCTCGGAGATCGTTCTGTCAGGATGTCTCAACAGATGCGGAATGCGTCCGTTTTACAACAAACAGGAAAAACAGCTGGTTGCACGCAATATGGAAAAGCTGGGTATAACAGATCTGTCAAAGCGCTGCTACCGTGAACTGTCAGGTGGTCAGCAGCAGAGAGTACTTCTTGCACGAGCACTTTGTGCAACAAGAAAAATGCTTCTTCTTGATGAACCTGTTGCCGGTCTTGACCCGAAGGTCACAGTCGAAATGTATGAGCTTATCTCGATGCTCAACAAAAAGGACGCAATTACAGTCATAATGGTTTCACATGATCTGGGTGCTGCAATGAAATATGCGTCACATGTTCTGCATGTTGCGGATAAGCCGCTGTTTTTCGGAAAAAAGAACGATTATATCAACAGCAGTGTAGGCAGAGCCTTCACGTCAATGTCAGGAGGTTTTGATCTATGAGCGAAATAATGGATAAACTTACACTGTACTTTTCATATCCTTTTGTAAGATACGCACTTATCGTAGGAACACTTATTGCACTGTGCTCATCTCTTCTCGGAGTTACACTGGTACTGAAGAGATTTTCATTTATCGGTGACGGACTGTCACATGTAGCATTCGGGGCGATGGCCATTGCCACCATCATGAGTCTTTCAAACAATATGATACTGATACTGCCGGTAACGGTTCTTTCAGCAGTTCTGCTGCTGAGAACGGGGCAGAATACAAAAATAAAGGGCGATGCGGCAGTCGCAATGATATCGGTAGGTGCACTCGCTGTGGGATATCTGCTTCTGAATGTATTTTCAAAGTCAGCCAACATTTCGGGAGATGTCTGCAGCACGCTTTTCGGTTCAACGTCAATTTTAACACTGTCAAAGCTGGATCTATGGCTGTGTATCGGAATGTCAGTCATAGTAATGGCTATGTTCATCATATTCTATAACAAGATATTTGCTGTGACATTTGATGAGGGCTTTGCACAGGCGACAGGAACAAAGGCTTCTGTCTATAATCTTCTTATCGCAGTTATCACAGCAATGATAATTGTACTTGCAATGAATCTGGTAGGATCCCTGCTCATTTCAGCACTTATTATTTTCCCGGCACTCTCTGCAATGAGACTGCTAAAGAGCTTTAAAGCAGTAATTGTATGCTCTGCTGTCATTTCAGTAATAAGTGCGCTTATCGGAATCCTTATTTCAATTCTCGCATCAACTCCGGTAGGATCAACAATTGTTGCAGTGGATATAGCTGTATTTTGTGTTTTTTCAGGTTTGGGTATGATCTCAGGAAGGACAGGAAAATGATAAGAAAGAATATAATTGCCTTATTGCTGGTGCTTTCACTTGCTGCACTTTGCAGCTGCAGTTCATCAGCACCGTCATCCGTATCAGAATCAGATTCGGCTGATGTGACTACTGATATTAATGACTATATAAACGAAGCGCTTAAAAATAAGAAAAATGAAACTGATACCCAGCCGGAGCCTCCTGTGACACAGGAAGCTGAAGAAGGGGTTGATATGGACCTTACACAGCTCGGTGATTCAATGGTTTATGCACAGGTTTATGATCTGTTGTCAAATGCCGACAAGTACATGGGCCAGACTATAAAGATCAGGGGAAGGTTTCAGTCTGTAGTGAGTGATGAAACAAACCTCAGATACTACTATGTGATGGTAAGTGATACAACAGCCTGCTGTCAGCAGGGGTTTGAATTTATCTGGGGAGACAATTCACATGTTTATCCGGACGAATATCCGCAGGAAGATTCAGAGATCGTTATTAAAGGTGTGCTTGGTACATACGACGAGCAGGATAAAACATACTGCTATCTTGCAGTAGACGATCTTAATGTATGATATAAAACCTATAATTTTAAAATAAATAGAAACAGCAGCCGGTTGGTGACACGGCTGCTGTTTCTTTAAAGTGGTTTATAAAAATATCGGATATTTCGATGATGATTTAAATCTCTCCGGCAGTTAAGTCATACTTCCGGACAGAAAATAATAATAAAAAGTTTCAAAAAGTATGTTTTTGATTTACCTATATTTTATCAGTTTATAATAAAAAAATCTTGTCTCATGATGACTAAATTATATAAAAAAATGATACCGTAAAAATATCATTGTACAATAATGATATTTTTGCGGTATATTGATATTATGACTTATTTACTCTTCAGATATTGTCCCGGAGAACAGTTCATGTACTTGTGAAACAGATGATAAAAATGGCTTACGCTGTTGAATCCGCATTCCTCACTTATTTCACAGAAGTCATTCATGCCGCCTTCTATCAGCTTTGCAGCATATGTGATCCTTTTGCGGTTAATAAATTCGGTAGGGGACATGTTAAGATATTTTCTGAACTCCCGGCTGATATGTTCCTTTGACATGTTTGCAAGTGATATCATTTTAGGGAATCCGAGAGTAAAGTTTTCCTTGTCATCCATCTGCTCTATGAGTCTGCACAGCCAGTGAGGAAGAGGCTGTCTGTTGTGTGAGTCAGGAGGCGTGTCTTTTCCCGGGAAATCAGGGCCCCTGAAAAATCTGTCAAGCATCCCTGTAATATTCATATTCCACAGACAGTAAAGACTGTCAGGTTTCTGAGCGTGGGTCTCGTATCGGATTATGCTCATCCCGTAGTATCTGTTGCAGAAGATGAGAGGTGTGACGAAATATGAGCCAGGTTCATCACAGCTGCTTATTATCTCATTGTAAAGGTCGCGGGTCCTGTATCTGGCTGTTGTATGTGTACCTACAGGAAATGCGACCCGCGGTCCCTCTTTAAAGCTTACTGCATATACACTTTCAAACATGCCTGTCCTTATCTCGTGTGTTTCATACGCCGGTTCAAAAAATGACGGATGAATGCACAGTACAAATTTTTTAAAATGCCCCATCATAAACAGATATCTGTCTGTAACTTCTAGTGCATCTGAAAATGTGGGCGCTCCTGTCAGCTTCTCAAGCATTCCGCCTGTTGCAAATATGTACATGGACAGATTATCCTGTCTTTCATTTTCATATATTTCTTTTGCACTTTTTCTGTCAAGCTTTCCGCAGCCGCAGCTTTCAAGCGGGACAAACTCACCGTGTGTTTCAGGGCTGCAGCTTACATTGCTTTGTGTGATAATATTGTAAAGCTTTACAACCGCATCACTTCCGAGAGTTGCGTGCATATTTTTATAGGTCGAAACACCGGGGACATTCAGGCAGCAGCTGTCGGTACCGTCAAAACCTGTAACTGCGATATCCCCGGGAACCTGAATATTATGATCAGTGAGGATCTTTATAAGACGGATGGCAAGTGTATCATTTGCACAGATTATCGCTTCCGGAAGTTCTTTTCCCGATTCGAGCAGCTCCTTCGCGAACATGTCAGCAAATCTTTCAGTAAAGCCGCCGTAATATATGTAATCACTGAACACAGGAATATTGTTTTTCTCCATCGATGACAGATATCCGCTCAGACGCTCGCATGCAGCCCTGTTTTCCTTTTGTCCGGTAAGACAGTATATTTTTCTGCAGCCGTGAACATTTATAAGGTGGTCCGTTATTGTTTCAAATGCTTCCTTGTTTCGCATTCCTATATTGTAAAAGCCTGAGTTCTCACTGCTGTCAAGGCAGAGAACAGGCTTTCTGCACTTGTCATGAAGCAGCTGAGTTACCTGAGAACGCAGGCTCCTTGCCCAGAAAAATGAATCCACAAAAATAACCGCATCAAGACAGTCAAACTCTATCTGATTGTAAAAATTATCTGCTCCTGCCTCACAGGCCTGTTTGTCATCAGTGTGAAACAAGCAGTAGTATATCACATCACATCCCAGATGTTCAGCCTGAGAAGAAATACCGCTTATAAGAGATGTATAACTGTCCTGCAGCAGATTAAAAAATATGACTCCTATAATAGGCCTTTTTTTCATAATTATTCGTCCTGCTTTCATATGTTTAAATAATCATATTTTTCTTATCAGGTTTAATTATATCATAAAGCACGTGCATGTTCAATAATAGTATACAGGTAAGATATGGCTTTCAGCAATCTTTCCTTTTTCATCTTTAGCGCCCCTGAAAGGGAAGCTGTCGTCGGAGACGACTGAGGGGTCCGGTCTACGGGGTGCATTCAGAGCCATCTTTCATCTTTAGCGCCCCTGAAAGGGGAGCTGTCGTCGAAGACGACTGAGGGGTTCGGTCTACGTGGTGCATTCAGAGCGATCTTTCATCTTTGGCGCCCCTGAAAGGGGAGCTGTCGTCGAAGACGACTGAGGGGTTCGGTCTGCGTGGTGCATTCAGAGCGATCTTTCATCTTTGGCGCCCCTGAAAAGGGAGCTGTCGTCGGAGACGACTGAGTGGTCCGGTCTGCGTGGTGCATTCAGAGCCCTCTTTCATCTTTAGCGCCCCTGAAAGGAGCGCTGTCGTCGGAGACGACTGAGGGGTCCGGTCTGCGTGGTGCATTCAGAGCGATCTTTCATCTTTAGCGCCCCTGAAAGGGGAGCTGTCGTCGGAGACGACTGAGGGGTCCGGTCTGCGTGGTGCATTCAGAGCCCTCTTTCATCTTTAGCGCCCCTGAAAGGGGAGCTGTCGTCGGAGACGACTGAGGGGTCCGGTATATGTGGTGCATTCAGAGCCCTCTTTCATCTTTGGCGCCCCTGAAAGGGAAGCTGTCGTCGGAGACGACTGAGGGG
>JAUNSK010000015.1:76153-101704 GCA_030539275.1 Oscillospiraceae bacterium
TCTTTCATCTTTGGCGCCCCTGAAAGGGAAGCTGTCGTCGGAGACGACTGAGGGGTCCGGTCTATGTGGTGCATTCAACCACTCTGTCTTCCCGGTTTCAAATACCTCCTTTATTACACCACTCCATTCAAACCCCTCCACCGCTGCGCGGTCCCCCTCCCCTTTCAGGGGAGGTTATAAGGAATTAATTATCGCATGTCATAGTTTTAAGCTATGACATGCGATAATTAAAAAGTGTTACCTATGTCCTGGTTATTATGCTATACTATAAAAAACGATGATTCAAGAGGAAGTGTTGTATGAAAATTTCAGATCTTTACGGCAAAAAGTTAGTTTTTTCTTTTGAGGTATTTCCGCCGAAGCGTCAGTCATCAACGGATACCATTTATTCAACAATAGATCAGCTCAGAAACTTAAATCCTGATTTTATCAGTGTTACATACGGTGCAGCAGGAAGCGACAACAATATCAAGACACTTGAGATCGCATCAGCGGTTAAGAACAGGTACGGCATTGAGAGTGCGGCACATCTGCCATGTATAAATCTCACAAAGGAAGATGTTCTGAGTGCACTTGACAGCTACAGGGAAAACTCAATTGAAAACATTCTTGCACTGAGGGGCGACGTTCCGGAGGGAACAACACCATGGGGCGACTTTAAACATGCCGACGAGCTTATAGCATTTATCAGGGAACACGGTGACTTCAACGTAATGGCAGCATGCTATCCTGAAGGACACATTGAGAGCGAGAGCATGGTAAAGGACATAATAAACTTAAGACGCAAGGTAGATGCAGGCTGCAGCAGCCTTATTACCCAGCTTTTCTTTGACAACAGATATTTCTACGATTTTAAAGAGAGAGCAGCAATAGCCGGTATAAACGTACCTGTTGAAGCAGGCATCATGCCGGTCATCAACAAAAAGCAGATTGAGAGAATGACAACACTCTGCGGAGTCCAGCTTCCGGAGAAGTTCGTAAAAATGATGGCACGATACGAAAACAACTCTGAGGCTATGCGTGACGCCGGAATAGCATATGCAGTAGATCAGATAGTAGATCTGATCGCAAACGGTGTTGACGGGATCCACCTCTACACAATGAACAATCCGTATGTTGCACAGAAGATATACGAGGCAGTATACAGACTTATTGCCGCATAATATATACACATCAATATCTCCATACTCTTATACATAACATCAGCCGCTGTGATATTATTTCACAGCGGCTGATTTTTTTTTACCTTTTGTATTCATACTCAAAGCTTGCAGCAGTGCTTTTGAAATTGAAAACGCACTTTCCGTTATCCTCAAGTCTGTAGCATGCCGTGCATCTGATGTTCTCCCTTATCCGTCTGCACATGACACCGTTTTCCGGCGCTGCCAGCTCCTGTGCGTGAGGCTCAGCTAGCTGCGCTGAAAATCTTAATCCCCCCTGGCTTATAACTACTCTGCCATGCCCGATAAATTCAACCTGTGCACCCAGGTATGTTGCCAGTCTGTATTCGTGTGATCCATAGACTATAACGCAGATCACTCCTGTAAAACACGCGCCTCCTATTCTGATATCCGCTGTACACAGCATAAGTGAGCCATCTTTAAATCCGCACTGGGTCCACATATATCTTCCGGGAAACGAGTAACCCCTGTCACCCTCAATATATCCGCGCCCGCTGTCAAAGCAGTATTTCTTCCCGTTGATTATAACATCGCCCTTTATCGTGTGCTGCATACTCTGTACACTGTGCCGGCACTCAAGAAAAGGGACATATCTGAACGGACCCATTACATCGTATTTTACCGGATGAAATGCGCCAAACCTGATTTTACCTATGACACGCATATTCTTTTCCTTGATATTCAGGAAAATCCCCTTCTTTGAAAACCTGCATCCGCCGAGACTTATCCTGAACTTTTTCTCATCGATGTCAATATCCTCAAACGGGATATTCAGTGTATTTTCCGGTGTAATGATCTGAAGCGAAGCGGTCTTTCTCAGTCCGTCACTGTGGACAGCCGGGATAAATGCGACAGTTGTGTCACGCGACGAGCACTTGAAGTACCAGCCTTTGAAGTAAGTAAATAACATTTTTTTAGTCCTCTCAATTTATGGTTTTAAGTTAGTGTGTGCAGAGGGAAGGGGGAATATTAGTGAAGGAGTGAGAAAATTTTAAATAAATGCACATTAATTACTTATTATTTATTGTAAAATTGGATATAATGTGGTATAATTATGAAGATAAATATTTTTACAAAATACAAATAATGTAAATAAGCAAAAAATTGTGATATAGACGGAGGCAGTGAATATGAAGATATATAATAAGCTGGTTCGTGACAATATTCCTCGGATTATTAAGGAGAGCGGGAAAAAGGCTGTTTGCAGCAGGCTTGATGATAATGAATATCTGGAGGCACTAAACTCAAAGCTTCAGGAAGAATGTCTTGAATATCGTAAGGACAAGGACATAGAGGAGCTTGCTGATATTCTTGAGGTTATTTATGCGATAGCGCAGGCAAAGGGAATAAGTGTTTCTGAACTCGAAAAGATACGTATAGAAAAGGCACAGAAAAACGGAGCATTTACTCAGAAGATACTGCTTGAGAGTGTGGAGGATCAGTAAAAAAGATATGGGGACACAGTACAGATCAGCTTCCGGAAGTCCTGCAGAGGATCTGTTTATTGAGATTTTTGCGGATACATTCGGAGCTCACAAGGCAGGATTTTTGTATACTCAGTATTATTTTCCGGACATTTATCTCAATGACCGGTATGCTGATTTCATGATAGAGAGAGGAATGCAGAAGATCGCAATAGAGATAGATGACGAGGCGACACATAATCCGAAATTCATTTCCAGGGATAAGTTTCAGGATGATCTGCTCAAGCAGAACAGCATGATTCATCTTGGATGGGATATTTACAGGTGGACGGTATGCCAGATGCGTGACGATCCGGAAAGGGTAAAGGATGAACTCAGACTGTTTCTTGGCTCAGATCCTGCATTTTCACAGATAGATGATTATCTTCCTAAGCAGCGTGCAAGGGCATTTGAAGCAAAAAGTCTTGAGCTTAAGGAGCATCAGAAAGAGGCTCTTGACTCACTCATGAAGATGCGGGAAACAAATGAGACTATAGCACTGCTTTATCATGCTACCGGAACAGGAAAAACAGTAACAGCTGTTTCAGATGCAAAACGGTTCGGAAAACGTACGTTGTTTATTGCACATACACATGAACTGGTAGAGCAGGCATATGAAACCTTTAAAAATCTCTGGCCCGGTGTCAGCATCGGAAAGTACATTGATACTGTAAAGGAACCGGATTCATTTGTCGTATGTGCCGGGATCCAGAGCATAGCAGTAAACCTTGACCGGTTCAGGGAATATGATTTCGGCTACATAATTATAGACGAAGCACACCACGCAAACGCAGATACATATCAGAAAGTAATCTCATTTTTCAAGCCGGAATTTACTCTTGGTCTTACTGCAACTCCGGAACGCTGCGATGACAGGAGTATTATAGATATTTTTAAGAATACAGCCCATAAGCTTGATATAAAAACAGCTGTTGAGATAGGCGAACTAGTCCCTGTCCGCTGTATACGGATCCATACAAATATAGACCTTTCAAATGTCCGTTTCAACAGTGTCAGATATAACATCAGAGATCTGGAAAGCAAAATATTTGTACCAGAGAGAAATACGCTCATTGCTGATACATTCATTAAGTATGTCAAAGACAAACGGACAGTAATTTTCTGCGCAAGCGTTAAACATGCTGAAGAAATTGCACAGCTTATTACAGACAGAGGCGTAAAGGCATATGCCGTATCCGGAAGTATGAAAGCCTCACTGCGCAGTGAGTACCTCGCAGCATTTAAAAAAGGAACACTAAAGGTCATATGTGCATGTGATCTTCTCAATGAAGGCTGGGACTGTCCGGAAACAGAAGTTCTGTTCATGGCTCGTCCTACTATGTCAAAGGTTCTGTACATACAGCAGCTCGGACGCGGAATGAGACTTGCGCCCGAAAAAGAAAGCCTTATTGTTTTTGACTTCGTTGATAATGCAAATAAGTTCAATGCCCCGTTCTCACTTCACCGCTATCTGCAGCTGAAAAATTACAGGCCAGGCGGAATGGTACTCGGCAAAAAACCGGATATTGCTTACGATGAATCGCTCTATGCCAAAGGAGAAAAACCGGAGGCGATAATAGATTATCCGGTAAATGTCACTGATTTTCAGGCAGTAGACATATTCAACTGGCAGGATGAAGCTGCAGGAATGATCTCAATGATGGAATTTGTCCGCAGGGTAGATGTACAGAGTGAAACGATAGAGAGGTATGTACGTGAGGGACTTATCATCCCTGACCTTATAGTACCTATGAGCGAACATAAGGTATTCAGGTATTTCAAAGAAGAAACTGTAAATGCAGCAGCTCATAAATACGGTTGGAGAATTATAACCGATTCAAACAGGGCTGAGCTGTTCATGGAAATGATACGCAAGATGGATATGAGTTATTCGTATAAGCTGGTGCTGATAAAGGCTGTATTTGAAAATGCAGATGAAAAGGGCAGAGTGAAGCTCGATGATATCGCAGCTTATTTCAGGAAGTTTTATGAGGAAAGAAGAGCGGCAGGACTTAAGGTTGAAAAGGCTAACAGCATATTTGCAAAGGGCGGGTATACGGATGCAGAGGCTATGAGAAATATTCTTGCTAATCCGTTTAAGAGATTTGAGGATATGCAGATGATGAGACATGCGAAGACGATCGGGATTATTGAAGTGGATCAGACTGTATGGAAGAGGATTGATGAGGGGATGAAAGAGGAGATATTGAGGGTTTGTGAGGAGAAGATTGAGGGGTATTATGGGAGAAGATAATATAGTCTAGTTAGCTTACGCTTTTTACCTTTTGTTGATATTTATTAGAAAGTGTGATACAATAACTTTGTTTAAAATGATCGATATAAAATACAGATACTTTATAGTATAAAATAAAATTATTAAAAAGAAAATGGAGTTGATTAAATGACTACTGAAGAAATACTTAAAGAGAACTTAACGAAAGATCAGTATGATGCTGTAGTAGACGAGTCAAAGTATATTTTATGCTTAGCATGTGCTGGTTCAGGTAAATCACGAACACTTGCTTTTAAAATTGCATATCTTATCTCAAAGGGAGAAGCGCCAGAGAGTATCGTTGCTTTTACTTTTACAGAAAAAGCAGCGGAGTCTATCAAACGTCGTGTAGCTGAAGCATTGCATAAATTTGACTTGCCAGAAAACTACATTGGTGCAATGTTTATAGGAACTTTGGATTCTTTTTGTCAAAAATTACTTGGAGATATTGATGCTAAATATAGGCAGTATGACATTCTTGATTATAATGGTCTAATTTTATTCCTCATGTCAAGATTTAATCAAATAGGCTTAAAACATAATGAGGGGCGTTATTTTAAAGAGAATATATTACCTCTAGCTGATGCATGGCAAACTATGAATAATGAAAACATTAACTTGGAGGATATTGAGAAATATGATAAAACTTTATTTAATCGTCTAACAAAGTTGGGCGAAGTACTGGACAGCAACGGATACATGGACTTTTCATTTGCAATTCGACTGGGTGTTAAGGAAATTACGAAAATAACCGACAAGAATAATTCTTTTATTTCTAAATTTAGGTATCTTTTTGTAGATGAGTACCAAGATATAAATCCAGTACAAGAGGAATTCATTAAGTCATTATCGTATAACATGGACATGCTACTAGTTGTTGGTGATGATGATCAGTCAATATATGGATGGCGTGGCGCTAATGTTCAGAATATATTAACTTTTAATAAACGATATAAAAATGTTTCTATACATAAATTACTTGTAAATTTTCGTAGTACTAATTCTATCGTTGATGGGGCAAACCATTTTGTTCAGCAAACAATTAGCCTTGTTCGTTTAAACAAAGAAATCAGCTCATATTCTGATGGCAATATACAAGACGTACGTAAACTCTGGTTTAATGATCGAGAAGATGAAGCCGAATGGGTAGCTCAGCGTATACAAAGTCTTATCGGAACAAAATATGTTGAGGGCAAAAATAACGATGGAACGGAAAAGTGTAGAGGGCTTACTTATTCTGATTTTGCAATTTTACTTAGATCAATACATAATAGTAACGGCGATAATAGGGACAAACAGTTTACTAATGCTCTTACTAGAAATGGCATACCATTTAAAACTTCTGGCGAAGGAGGTATTTTTGATCGTCCTTATGCAGTATGCATTCGTGAATCAATGGAGTTACTTCGTGATGCTGGTATACCACGAGAAAAAGCGTTGGAATTTTTCTCATCACATGTTTTGGAAGTATTTCCTAATGCAGATGAAACTAAATTTATCTCTGTATTAAATAAGTGGCATCAAAATATTCATTCGTCTACATCTTCAGCGAGACGAAAGGTATATCCACAGGAATTTCTTCACGATTTAATTGATGCATTTAATGTACGAGATTTTACAGATGAAACAGCTTTAAGAGATCTTGGTTTATTCAGTAAAATTATTCTGGACGTTGAAAAGACCTATACCAGCATAGATTCATCATACAGATTTTCGGAAATGTTGAATTTTATTGGCAACATTGCAATTAACAACTATGAGTTAGAATCGATTGACTACCTCGTCAAAGAAAATGCAGTAGATATATCTACTATACATAAAGTCAAAGGGCTTGAATATCCAGTAGTATTTGTTGTAGATTTAATTGCAAGCAGATTTCCACATAAAAAAGCAACATATAATGGCATCCTCCCAAAGGAACTTATGGTGTCAGCTATTGATCGCGGAGCGTATGGAACACGCCTTGAGGACGAGGCACGTCTTTTTTACACTGCGATTACACGTGCAGAACGTTGTTTATATCTTTCAGGAAGTACACATCATCCTGACCTAAAACGAGCATGCAAGCAATCTCCGTTTATAGCTGACTTTTCCAGTGCAAGTTTGCGTGAAGATAAGAATTTGGATGAACTTGCAGAAAAAATAAATCCTCAACCTAGATTTGATGAAAGTGAATTCCCAACTGACTACTCGTCTGTCAAGAGCTATTTGACTTGCCCATACTCATATAAACTAGCTACAATTTATGGATATAATGCAAGCGTTCCTGAACTTTTTGGCTTCGGTAAAACAAGTCATACGATACTGGAATGTTTGCATCAACGCTACAAAGACAGGGCTCCTTCAGAGCAGGAAGTAATGGATGTTGTCGAAACTACCTTTATGTTAAAACATGTATTTCCAAGTAAGGATCCAGTTAATCGTCCTGGTTCATACGAGCGTGCTAAGGCTCTCGTGCAGAGAATTCTGATAGAATACTCACGCAAGTATGCCTCCGATTTTGGACGTCTTCGGCAAGATGAGGCGCGTTTTGAAATCTCTGTGAAGGATGCTTTGATAACTGGTGCAATAGATCTACTACTAAAGGAAGATCAAAAAAAAGGTATTCTAACTGCAGATGTTATAGATTTTAAATCTATGGAAACACCAGATAATGTCAATGATTATGATTGGAGAGATATGTCTATTCAGGTGCAGCTATATTCACAGGCTGCAAAGGAAGTTATCGGTGAAAATGTAAAAACAGGATATATACATACTTTAAAAGATAATCGTAGAACAATTATTCCTGTGGATAATGATTCTGTAGCTAGAGCTATCGAGGCAATTGAGTGGGCAGTCAGTGGTATACTTATTGGAGATTTTCCAATGCGTGCTTGTAAGAGTAACTGCTCAAAATGTGATTTTAACGCAATGTGTGCTCACAAAAGACAGGATTTTAAAACCAAAAGCAAGCCACCGAAGATAAATACTCCAGCTGGACTAATGGATATTGCGGCTTTTGAGAATGATGGCAGAGGCACTAGTATATGAGATTTAAGTATGAAGCTATAGACATTTTCTCGGGTTGTGGCGGTGTGTCATGTGGACTCTCCTTAGCTGGATTTAAAGTTAAAGCTGCTGTCGAAATTGAGAATAAAGCTGCTGATATATACCACGGATATCCTCCTCTATCCAATGTTAATGTTTTGCAAGGAAAAGAAAATGGGGATATATGCAAATTAAATGGTGCGGATATACTAAAAGCAGCTGGCATACATCGTGATGATATCTATTTATTAGCTGGTTGTCCTCCGTGTCAAAATTTCTCAAGACAAAATCCCAATAATATTAAAAAACCAATTGAAGAACGCAAGAAATTGCTTTTTGAGTTTTTGCGGATTATTGAGGAGATTGCACCGCCATTCATTTTAATGGAGAACGTTCCAGGCATCAAAACTAGTGCAAACAAGGTAATACTTGATGACTTTCTTTCTAGACTTAATAAGCAATATGTCGTTGTTGAAGATATATTAAATGCTGCAGACTACGGTGTTCCACAGATAAGAAAGAGGTTCGTTCTTCATGCAATACGTAAAGATCTTAATGCTGAATTAAAGGCACACGGATTTGAGTTTGGCCTACCAAAACCAACGCACTCCTGCAAGCCCGGCAATAAACTACTTCCATGGAAGACAGTTAAAGAAACTATAGGTGATCTTCCATCAATATCAGCAGGAGAATCATACCCAGATAATGGAATTATTCACAATCACAAGTGTGCAGGACTTGATGAAGTAAATATACGGCGTATTCGTGCAATTCGAGCCAATGGTGGTTCGCGAGATGGTCTTCCAACTAATCTGGTGCTTAAGTGTCACAAGAAAAAAGATGCTGCTGGAAATGTTTTTTCAGGGCATAAAGATGTTTATGGAATTATGGATGCTAACAAACCGTCACCAACAATAACTGGTGGTTGTCTATGCTATTCTAAAGGTAGATATGGTCATTACGAACAAGATAGAGCTATTTCTATACGAGAAGCAGCAAGATTGCAGACATTCCCAGATGACTTTATTTTCAGCGACTCTCTTACGGCGGCTGCACTACAAATTGGAAATGCTGTTCCAATTGAACTAGTAAAAGCAAGTGGTTTGGTATTAATAAAAGCAATGTATAATATAAAATTTCTTAGAAGTAAGAAAAAAGCGAGGAATAATAATGACACTGTGGTGTAATTTCTTCAGAGGATATATTTGCAGTCTGGAAGATATATCTAATGTGTCTGACATATATATACTTGTGTTATAGAGTTGGCTACTTAATTATTTTATTTACCGTTTGTTACATGTAAGTAAAAGGAGAACTGATGGTAATTTGACAATGTTGGTTGCATTAAATTTATTTTTTATTTTTTCTAAAACAATAGCATATACATTAATTCTAAGGAAATGAAGAAAGCTGTCAAAATATAGAATATGATTATTTTAGACGTTATTAAAAATATAGTTAATAAAAAGTATTCCGAGACTTACCGCATAAATATATTGCTGCTTAATATTTTTTCCTATATCAAAGGAGGTTTTCCACCATGTTCACACCAAAATATATCCTCGCCACAACACTCCTCATCACCTTCACCCTCACATCCTGCACCCAACTCCCTATATCCTCATCCCCCCAATCCACCACTCCCACATCCGAAACACCAGCAACAACGACATCTGAAACCGCCTCACTCCATGAAATAACAACAATCACCTCCATATCATCTGAGGATCAGCTTTCCTCCACCCTCTACCCCCAAGTGATCCTGACCCAGACCCCGGAATCCTTAGACTCCGAAAATTCATCCGGTTTACTGTATTTCAAAGGCTCTATCTACAAACCCCAGATCCTGATCCCGTCTTCACCTGACGTTCAGAATGCTATTCAGTCAAAACTGGATGAACAGTATGAGAGTAATTATGTTGAAAGTGAATCGCTGCGGATGGAAAGTCTGGAGAACTTCGGACAAGTGCCGGTTGAACTGGAAATTTCTCAGTTCAGCAGCAGCTGTGAGAAGATGTTTACAGCAAACAATGCATTTAGTTTAATGAACAAAAATTACGCATTTTATATGGGCGGAGTGCATGGGACTGAGTCCGGAGTAACCTGCACATTTGACATTACTACTGGTGAGCTTCTGACTCTCGGTGACATTTGTACAGGTGAGAATGTGCTGCCGTCGCTCAGTGAGTTATTTATAAAAAACATTCCGGAAGAACTTGAAGATGGATTCCTTACGGATCCGGAAGCGGCGATAAAGGATCTTGTAAATGCCGGTACTGACACAAAGCACTTCTACTTTGCACCGGACGGACTTCATCTGGTATTTTCACCGTATGAGATCGCATGCTATGCGGCAGGGTTTGTAGACATTTGTGTACAGTATACGGATCTTTCTGAAATAGTAAAGCCTGAATATTTTCCGAAAAATATATCCACTGATGAGAGCAGCTGCAGTATTTCATATGTAAAAGATATTGACATTTCAAAGTATTCAAACAGCTATGGCGAAATATCTTCGCCCGTATGCATAACAGCAGCAGATACAGTAAGCAATGTTACGGCAAAGACAGTCTCAGCTGATAAAAACAAGCATGAAGGTCTGATGGTTTACTATGCAGATTATCTGTGCTATAATGATATCATGTATTTGTCGGGACTGAGTGATCCGGAGGATTATTATGAACTGAGCTACAGTGTCGGAACCAGGACATTTGACGACAAGGTAAGCCTTGGTGATCAGTGATTACTTATACTAAAAAAATATTTAACTATAGACATTAAAAACAGACGTAGAAAGAAGAGAATTTTACAGTGAAAATAGTAATGGTAAACGGACAGAATCATAAAGGAAGTACGTACAATATCGGCAGGATGCTTGCCGGAATGCTTGGGGAGGATAATGAGATCACAGAGTTTTTCCTTCCGAAGGATATGAATCATTTCTGTGTCGGATGCTATCAGTGCATTGATGACAGGACAAAGTGTCCGTTCTATAAGGAGAAGAGCATTATTATTGATGCTATGAAGGAAGCGGAACTTTTCATATTTACAACGCCGAATTACTGCCTGGGTCCATCCGGTCAGATGAAGGCATTTCTGGATGTGATGTTTGATTACTGGATGGTGCACAGACCGGCTGAATGGATGTTTAAGAAGAAGGCTGTGGTTATTTCAACTACTGCCGGTGCCGGAACTTCAAAGGCTATCAAAACTGTGAAGGATTCACTCTTTTACTGGGGCGTGCCGTACATAAAATCATACGGGATCAGTGTTCAGGCTATGAACTGGGCAGGAGTTAATGGTGAGAAAAAAGAAAAGATAACAAAAGACATGACAGCAATTGCCCGTAAGATTAAAAATATGGGTGTACCGCATGTCGGCCTTAAGACCAGGTTTTTGTTCGGTATGCTGCAGAAGATGCATAAATCGGGATGGGATTCTTCGAAGACTGAGCAGAAGTACTGGGAGGATAAAGGCTGGCTCGGTAAAGAAAGGCCGTGGAATTGATCTAAGGGGGAAACTATGCTCGGTGCTGTTATAGGTGATATCATAGGTTCATATTATGAGTGTCATTGTACAAAAAATTATGATTTTGAATTATTCACGAGGGAGAGCTCGTTTACCGATGACACTGTTCTTCTCGCGGCTACATGTGATGCTATCCTTTTTGATCCGTCGGCTGATACTCACAGTTTTAAGTTAAGAAACAGGAGAATACTTGAGTACGCCGCAAGGTACAGGCAGTTTTACAGCAGATATCCTCATGCAGGCTACGGAAAGATGTTTATGGAGTGGGCTCAGAGCAGAAGATTTTATAAGCTTCGAAGCTTTGCAAACGGAGCGGCAATGAGGGTTCTGCCGGTGGGATATGCCTATAAGACAATGGAAGAAGTGCTGATGCAGGCAAAGCTTAGTGCTGTATGTACTCATAATGACAAGGATGCTGTCAGGGGAGCACAGGCTGTCGCAGCAGCGGTATTTATGGCTCATAACGGATACAGCAGGAAAGAAATAAAAGATTATCTTATGTCAAAGCATTTGTGCCGGCTGGGGTTTTCAACTGAGGATATTAAGGACGGGTATGTATTTGACAGTGCAGCCTGTTACAGCGTTCCGCCGTCGATCGTCTGTTTTCTTGAAAGTGAATCGTATGAAGATGCAGTGAGAAAAGCTGTTTCACTCGGCGGAGATGCCGATACCATGGCTTGTATTGCAGGCGGAATCGCAGAGGCTTTCGGTTTTAAGATCCCGCCGGAGATACGTTCAAAGGGGTTGAATTTCCTGGATGGACAGCTTAAAAATGTTTTCAGAAGCTTTAATGAAAAATATATCAGTAATATATGCTGAGCCATGTTAAATATCAAAAAGAAATAAAATATTTTAGTATAGAAGCAGTCTCTGAAGTGATATCAGAGACTGCTTCAAAATTTTGACCTGTTAAAAGCCGGGTCATGTGCTTAGAGATAAATTAGATTTTGCGTAGATGTACAATAGAGGTTGATATGATAAAATAAAGTTAATAAATCAGGAGCCATGGTTTATCATAACAACCTGGTGTCTGACCGGAAGCTTTGACTGTGCGCTGATAAATATATTCAGAAGTGTTACAGATCATACAGGAACTGCTGTATGAAAAAACAGAAAGACTGTTGGTATGGAGGAATATTTATGAAAAACATTGCAAGGATTATTGCCGGTGCAGCTGCGCTGCTGATGACAGCTGCGTCCGCAGGATGTACGTTTATGGGTAAAGAGACGGATAGTAAAAGTGAGCGCAGGGGAGGATATGTTGAGGAACCTGTTGATACGGGCGGGGATTCCATGCTTATTACTGAGTTCATGCAAAAGCCTGATGGAGTAGAGTATTATGATGTAAGTAAACGTACACTGTTTACTCTTGCAAAAGGTGATCAGGATTTTAAAGGTGAGATCGCTTCAATTATAAAAGATAAGATTCCGACTGATCATTCGGTTTGTGCTGCTGTTTCTCCGGTTGGTGATTATTTTTTCTCTCGTGTTGATACTAATTCAGGCGGATTTTCCAACATCTATGTTTCATCAGACGGCAGTCAGAATAAAATTGAAACTGATGAAATGATTTTATCAGCAGAATTTACAACTGACAACAGATTATTTATTATAACATACGGACGTGTCTTTGAGGTAAGCACAGCTAATTATTCATTAAAGACTGTCTGTGACACAGGATATGAGGTCAGGGCATTTGATATTATCGGAGATAATCTTATCATTGTAGATGAAAACGGCGTAAAGATCTATGACTATAAAAATGATAAAGAGGCTGAGACACCTGAGACACTGAATAATTTTTTCAAAAACTATACTGATATAAATTATACCGGAAGCCAGCTCTTTGATATATGCTGTGATGACAAAGAAAATATGTATATCCTTTCGTCCGACGGAGTTTTCAGATATGTTATGAACGGAAATGAGATAGAAAAGATCCTGGATGGATCAAAGTATCAGATCGGTAATGAGGATAATGGAGTAAACAGTCTTACATACATTGATGATGGTTCATTTTATGTAAGTTTTAAAAATGGATCATTGATTAAATATCGTTATGATCCTGAACTTGTAAATGAAAAAACATCTCTTCTTAAAATTTACAGTCTTGAAGATAATGATACGCTCAAGCAGGCAGTAAGAGACTTCTCAATGAACAATAACAATACTGAAATTGATTATATGGTTGGCATGAGAAGCGGGATGACTTATGAGGATGCTATGAAGAACCTTACGACCCAGATTCTTTCCGGCAGCGCACCTGATGTCATCTTACTTGACGGGATCAATATTGATAATTACATTGACAAAAATCTGCTGCTTGATCTGTCAGGTTCAGAAAACCAATGGAATAAGGACGGTAAGCTGCTTGACAATATCTCAAAGTGGAATAACCGTGACGGGAAGATCTACAGTGTAGCCTGCAAATTCCGTGTTCCTGCAGTTGCAGCAAATGGTGAGGATCTCGATAAGATACAGGATTATTCAGATATTGCAGATCTCGTTGAAAAGATACGGAAGGACTTCAATCAGGATTATCCTATATTATCTGTGCGTGAAGCGGACAGTATTATAAAAAATGCACTTATCTATGAGGGAAAGGACCTTATTACAGGGGGAGATATTGATAAAGAGAAGCTTAAGGAATTTTATGGTAACTGTACTAAAGTATATGAAAACTATAGATCTGATGAATGTCAGTATTGGGGTGGAATGTACACGAGTGGTTCAAAAACGATATCACCCGATGAATATTCATTTGGATACAATGTCCTTCAGGCAATCGGAGATACTGGTGTAATGGCCCTTGGTACACTCAATTCTTTCGAATATGATATTAATTATGCGACTTCAATTGACGACTATAGAAAAAATCCGGGTGTAAAAATGCGTTATGGCCTTAACACTGACAGTAAAGTGTTTATCCCTGAGTGTAACCTTGGAATAATTGAGAACGCGAAGAATGTGGATGAGGCAGTTAAGTTCATTGCTCAGGCACTGGGCAGCGAAACCCAGAAAACAGATCACTATGATGGACTGCCTGTAAATACTGATACGCTTGATTTTTACTACAGGAAGAATGAAGATTCTCAGAATAATGACTCGATCAATATTTACCACTTTGCAACGCAGAAAGATGATATGATGAATGTTCAGTGGATGTCAGCTGATGAAGTCAAAGAGTTTGACAGCTATATCCGCAGTCTGAATGATCCCTTATATTTTGACAAAGTTACCAGGGATATCATTGTAAATGAAGGTTTAATGTGTGCTGAGGGAAGTATAACTGCCGGTCAGGCGGCTGATGACGCTTTTTCACAGCTTGAACTTAAAATGAAAGAATAACAGATCATGAAAAAGAAAATTATTCATGGCAGGAATAAAGAATTTTTTCTGTTCCTGCTTCCAAGCCTTACGGGCGTTCTGATTTTCGTACTTATACCATTTCTGGATTCCATACGCAGATCATTTTGTTCAATGGGTTCCGGAAAGTTTGTCGGAATAAAGAATTATAAAGTTATAACGGATAACGATGCATTTACTCTTGCTGTTAAAAATACGACTGCATTTACGCTTTGCTGTATTCCGCTGCTGATCACAATATCGTTTTTTGTGGCGTATGCTATGAATAAACTCAGACACATCCGTGTAATTAAATCAATGCTGCTTTTTCCTCTTGCAGTTCCGACAGCTGTGCTGGTACTTGTGTGGAAAATGCTTTTCAATGATGCAGGATATATTAATAATATACTTGTAAACAGCGGTCATGAAAGCGTAAGGTTTCTTCACTCTGATCCGGTTTTCTGGGTTCTTGTCGCGAGTTATGTATGGAAAAATGCAGGTTATACGATATTGCTGTGGCTAACCGGACTTGCGGGAATATCATCGTCAGTTGAAGAGGCCGCGAGAGTTGACGGGGCAAATGAATGGCAGCTGCTTACCAGGATAATCCTTCCTGATCTCAAGCCGACATTATACACTATCACAATAGTTTCATTTCTCAATTCATTCAAGGTATTCAGGGAAGCGTATCTGGTTGCCGGGGCATATCCTGATGATCATATATATCTTCTGCAGCATGTTTTTAACAACTGGTTTGTAAATATGGATCTTGATAAAATGGCAGCAGCTGCTGCCATGGTGTTTATTGTAATATTTATAGCTATAGTTCTGTTACAGAGAGCATGGGATAAGGAGAAAAGATAATGAAAAAAATCAGACTTCTTATTATTTATTTTTCATTGTTCGTAATATGTGCGATAGTACTTTATCCGGTTATGCTTGTTGTAATACTGCCGTTTCAGGATGCTGATGAGCTTGTAAGGACCTTGTCTCCGCTTAATGAATTTACAGGCAAATATGTTCAGATAGACTACATAGCACAATATCCAACGCTCAATCATTTCAAACAGCTTCTGGTCTATACTCCGGAATTTTACAGAGTGTTCTGGAACTCGCTGTATATGACAGGTACAATTCTGCTCTTTCAGCTGCTGATTGCGGTTCCGTCTGCATGGGCTTTTGCCAAACTAAGATTTAAGTGGAAGACTGTTCTGTTCAATATTTATGTAATAATTATGCTTATGCCTTTTCAGATAACGATGCTGTCTCAGTATCTGGTGCTGAACAAAATGGATCTTATCAATACAAGAGCAGCAGTTATACTGCCTGCTGTTTTCTCAACCTTTCCGGTGTTCCTGATATACAGAGGATTTTCTGATATACCTGACGATGTTGCGGATTCAGCAAGAATAGACGGTGCCGGAGAATTACAGGTTCTCTGGAACATCGGTATTCCTCTGGGAAGGTCCGGGATACTTTCGTGTATAGTCCTGAGCTTTCTTGATCTGTGGAATATGGTAGAACAGCCGCTGGCTTTTATAAAGGACAAAAAGCTTTTTCCGCTGTCACTTTATCTTCCGATGCTGGATGCCGTAAACTCTGAAAAAATGCTGGCAGCGTCAGTAATAACACTTATTCCGGCGGCATTTATATTTATTATCGGACAGGACTATCTTGAAAAGGGAATAATAGCTTCAGCGCTGAAGGAGTAAAATATGAAGGAAAGATTCAAGGTTAAGACATTAAAATTATTTCTGTGTTTTCTGACATTGATGTTAATAATGACATTTGTTTCAAGAATGTATTATACAGGTAAGCTGCCCAGAGTGACGACGGTAAGCTTCAGTACCAAAGGACTGAAGCATACGGTAGAAAGCAGAGGAATTCTTGATTCAGTTAAGAAAACTCCGGTGTTTGTACAGGAAGGTCTGAGAATTGCAGGTATCTTTGTGAATGATGGTGATACAGTTACGAAGGACGACATTCTCATGCAGCTCGATGAGCAGTATCTTTCTGACAAGATAAATACTCTTGAAAAGGAACTTGATAATGAGATCAGAAATTCACCGGGTTCATATGAAGCTCAGACAAAAACCCCTGTTTTTACGCAGCCCGGGCTTCGTGTGGCTGAAGTGGCGGTAAAGCAGGGCGATCATGTTGACAACGGACAGCTTCTTGCACGTCTTGATATTGATTTTCTTAACAACTGCATATCAGATCTTGTCAATGATCTGAATGCTGACTATGCAGCAAGGGACGGCTACTATGATCAGGAAGATACACGCTCAGCAGATGCAATTTCAAATACTATTGAACAAAAGGAAAGAACACTGCAAAGATATTATAACGTTTCATCCTGCAGCGGTGAAATATACAGCAGCAGGGCAGGGATAGTGACTGATCTTTTTATTCAGGCAGGTGCAGTTACTGATGACAGTGCCGTTGCATGCATAAGTGATGATGCACAGCTTGTCAGCAGTGCCGCTGAGCTTCAGGATAAACTTAATAATCTCAGAGCTGTTGCAGAGTCCGGCGGAAAAATAACAAGCGATTACAGCGGTGTCATTTCAGAGGTATCTCTGAGTGCAGGGGATATTACCACTGAAACTGCTGTTTTTATTGTATCTGATGTATCATCAGGAATGCTGTTTTGTACGACAATTAAAGAAGAGGATACAAAGTATATTGCTGTCGGGGACACAGTTAGTCTCAGCTTTCGCAACGGAAAGGTAAATATGGATGAGTGTGAGGTTAAGGTTCTTCTGAGAAATGATACTGATGGTACATATCATGTCAGGATACCGATAGATAACAAGCAGCTGAGTATAGGTGAGACAGGAGAAATGTCATCGGGCGTGATATCTGAGGAACAATACGACTGCGTGCCTGTTTCAGCGGTAACTGAGGAAAATGAGAAAAGCGGATATTTATATGTACTGGAAGAAACTGAAGGATTTCTCGGACCTGAATACACAGTCCGAAAGGTAAGTGTTAATATAGCAGATAAAAACGATACATACTATGGTCTTTCTGAGCTTGGATTAGATAAAGAAACAAAAATAATCATCTCATCCACAAAGGACTTAAATGATGGTCAGACAGTACGTCGGGCATATTAGACAGATAAATATAGTGTAGAAAAAAAGAGAGTTATCTGATATAATAAAATAATGACAGGAGGGATTAAATGAGAATTCTGATTATAGAGGATGACCGTGAACAGAGCAGAATACTTCAGTTTCAGCTTGAGAAGGAAGGCATAGCGACTGATCTGTGTTATGATGGTAAGGATGCAGAAATTTTCCTTGACTCAAATGCTTATGAGATAGTACTGCTTGACAGAATGCTGCCGAATAAGGATGGTATTGAGATCCTTGGTGATATGAGAAGGAAAGGCAACATGACACCGGTTATATTGCTTACTGCTCTCGGAGAAACGGATGACAGGATCACCGGACTCGACAGCGGAGCTGATGATTATATAGTAAAGCCGTATGAATTTAAGGAACTTATGGCACATATCAGATGCAGACTGAGAAGACCGGTAAATATAGAAAGTTTAGATCAGGTATCATATCTTGATATTACATATAAATCTGATGAAAATACAATTACCGGTCCGGCAGATACATATACTCTTTCAATTAAAGAAGGACAGCTGCTGGATCTGTTTCTTCACAATCCTGAACATGTTATACCACGCCGGACTATTCTTGCGAGGATATGGGGTACAGACTGTGACATTGAGGACGGAAATCTTGATAACTACATTTATTTTATACGCAGGCGATTAAGGAAGATCGGAAGTTCACTGTGCATAAAAACTTTCAGGGGAGTAGGTTATGGCCTTGTCTCACAAAAATAAGGTTTTTCAGAAAGCTCATATAAGAATTTCAGTATTATTCACATCCGTATGCTCATTAATACTTATTATAACGTCGGTATTTTATCTGTATAACAACTATTACAGCATTTACAATAACTCATTTATAAAATTCAGCAGCGATATACAGTCTTTCAGCAGCTCTTTTTCATCTGAAAAGGTTATATCCCATGATTTCATCAATAATATTCAGAACAGCTATGATTACTCGATGTTTATCTATGATAATGGAGAGCCTTTCCTTTTTACTTCAAAAACAAAAAGTGAAGAAGAACTCATGCTGATCGAAGAAATAAGATATGACAACAGCGAAATTGTTGAGAATATGCACTATTCTGCACTTGTGGGCTGCAGATCGATCAGATATAATAAAAATGGCAGTAAAAAATATATCGGTATTGTATCGGTTCCGGGTGAAAACTCGAACACTGATATTTTTGTTATAGACTATCTGGAAAATGAGATGCTCCAGATAAGAGAGCTGTGTTTAAAATCAGCAATTATTATTCTTCTTGCGACATCTTTAATTTTTGTATTTTCATACTTCTTTACATACAGGATACTGCAGCCTGTAAGAAATGCACATGAGCAGCAGCAGCACTTCATAGCGGCCGCTTCACATGAAATAAGAAATCCTGTAAATACTATCATGGCTGCTCTTGATGCTATGGATAAGTGTAATGATGAGCAAAAATATGAATTTAAAAATATTGCAAACAAAGAGGGGAAAAGACTTGTGTATCTTACAGAAGATCTGCTTACACTCGCCCGCTGCGAAAATGGTAAACTGTGTGTAAACTGTGCACCGGCAGAGCTGGATACACTTATCGTTGACTGCTATGAAGCTTTTATTGCACCTGCTGCCGAAAAGGGGATCAGAATAAACATTGAACTGACTGAGGAAGACTTTCCGAAGTTAAGCGTTGACGCTGAAAAGATAAAGCAGGTAATATCTATACTTCTGAGCAATGCTGTCAGCTATACTGATATGTCCGGAGTTATAGATATATCATATTATGTAAAAGACTCAGATCATATCATTACAATAGCGGACAATGGTCCCGGAATATCGGATGAGGATAAGCAGCATATTTTTGAACGCTTCTACCGTGCTGACCGTGCTCGTGAAAACCGTTCACATTTCGGCCTGGGACTTGCGATCGCTAAAGAAATTATCAACATGCATCAGGGTAAGATATCAGTCTGTGACAGTAAATACGGCGGAGCGAAATTTGTGATCTTATTGCCTGATAAGCGCTGATAAATTAATTAATTGGTCTGGATATTAAGATGCCGGTGAATACCTGATATTTTATATTTATCAAAATCAAAAACAAAAGGGAAGGAATATTTCTATGAAACTAAATACTGAGCGACTTGAACTCATCCCGCTTACACCGTCACAGCTAAGACTCTGGTGCAGTGATCTTACAGCACTTGAACAGGAGCTGTGCTGTACATATGAGGCGGAGCCGATGGAAGGGATATTTCTTGAGATAGTGAAGGGTCAGGCTGATATAACGGATAATGACCAGGATAATTATCTCTGGCACACCTTCTGGTTCCTGGTAAGAAAAAGCGACAGGGTGGTTGTAGGAGCTGCAGACTTTAAGGATATTCCGGACGATAACTGCGAGGTTGAGATAGGTTACGGACTTGGAAAGGAACATGAGCATAAAGGGTATATGACTGAAGCCGTCAGGACTATGTGTGACTGGGCACTCAGTCAGGAGAACGTGAAGCATGTTACTGCGGAAACTGAGGCTGACGGTACAGGGTCGCAGAATATTCTTAAGAGATGCGGATTTAGTCTGAATAGGAGCGGGGAGACTTTGTGGTGGAGGCTTTGACGCAGGGCTTTGCGGTCGCCCTGCAGCCTTCGCGGGATATTCGGTGCGCGGGTAAATGAGAAAAGGTTTTGATTTGTTGCTGCGGTTTGAATGCAGGGCTTTGCGGTCGCCCTGCACCTTCGCAGGCTTGGCAGCCTCAGTGTTGTCTTCACTCTACGGATAGTAGATTGTAATTTTGTTTGCTGTGTATTATAATTATAGGCGAAGGAGATGGAATAATCTATGAAATTTACACCTATTGATCTTAAAACATGGCCGAGAGGTCAGATGTATTATTATTTTTCTAAAATGGCTCCGACAGGGTATTCTTTAACTGTCAAGGTTGATGTTACACATCTGAGAAATACGCTGAAGCAAAAAAATATGAAATTTTTCCCCGCTTATCTCTGGCTTGTGACTAAAAATCTGAATGATCAGGTCGAATTCAAGGTAGCCGAATATGAGGGACAGCTTGGATATTTTGATACGCTGACACCTCTTTATGCATCATTTCATGAGGATGACAAGACATTTTCACTGATGTGGACGCAGTTTGATCCGGATTTCAACATTTTCTATAATGCTTACATAGAAAACAGCAGACAGTATGCTGACAACCATGGAGTTCTGTCACAGCCGCAGACACCGCCGCCTGCGAATGCGTACACGGTTTCATGTCTGCCGTGGGTAAGCTTTGAACACTTTGCTGTACACAGCTACGAAAACAAGCCTTATTATTTCCCGTCAGTTGAGGCAGGCAGATACTATGAGGAAAACGGAAAGCTTATGATGCCGCTTTCTATAACATGTCATCATGCAGCTACAGACGGTTATCATGTGAGCAGATTTCTCGAAGCTCTGCAGAAGGACATGGACTCTTTTGAAAAATTTCTTTAAAAATATTTTAATAAACTCTTGACTCTGACGCTGCGTCATAGTATATACTGATAATCAAGGGAGATGAGAGTATGAAAATGCAGATCAATGAAATAGCAAAGCTTACAGGTGTGAGTGTGCGCACACTTCACTACTATGATGAGATAGGACTTCTTGAACCTGGTTATGTAGACGAGCATAACGGCTACAGATTTTATGATGAAAAATCACTGGAGCGTATGCAGGAGATCCTGTTTTACCGTGAGCTTGATTTTCCGCTTAAGACTATTGCAGAGATCATATCCTCCCCTGATTACGACAAAACCAGGGCACTAAATGAGCAGAAGAAGCTGCTGGAGCTTAAAAAACAGCGTATCCAGAGACTTATAGATGCTCTTGACAGTGCAGTGAAGGGAGAAAATATTATGAACTTTAAAGCGTTTGACAACAGTGAATATGAAAAACAAAGAACAAAATATGAAAAAGAGGCAAAGGAAAAGTGGGGAGACACTGATGCATACAAGGAGAGCAGCAAAAAAACTGCAGGTTATTCCAAAGATAAATGGAATGAAGTGAATGCAGGAATGGATGCTCTGATGGCTGAGTTTGCACAGTGTATGAATAACGGTGTCAAGCCGCAGGATAACGAAGCGCAGGAGCTTGTATCAAGATGGCAGGCTTTCATTACAGATAACTATTACAGCTGTACAAAGGAAGTACTCGCAGGTCTTGGTCAGATGTATACATCTGATGAGCGTTTTATGAAAAATATTGACAGTCATTCAACCGGAACAGCAGAGTTTATGAGTGCTGCGATAGCAGAATACTGCAGTAAATGATGATATGCAGCTGGTGAATTACTAACCGTTGTGTGTAAAAAAACGCAGTGAAAATTGCCCTGGGTTATATTCAGCTCATGCGGGAATACTGTTAATGAGGTGATAATCAATGGCTAAACAGGGAATGAAAAGACCTGAAGTAACTCATGAACATCATCACAATCAGGCAGCTGATGTAGGTATGATACAGGGAAAGGCAAAGCACGGTCATGTGCGTGCAAATCCTATCATCGCCGGAACAAGGCCGCCGTCTCAGAAGGTATACCATACTGAGCCATACGCAATGAGTTCACTGTATCCGACGGACGCAATGAATTCATTGGGAGCATTATACCCGTACGGTTCACCAAATGCGGTGAGTGAAGTGTACTCAGCAAGTGCAGATGCACTGATCTACGGAGACATTGACGAACCGATATCAAATGCTTATCCTGCAATCGACAACGATCTTGCAAGGGATAATCTTCAGAATGATATTCCTGATGCAGACCTGAATGATCTGTAAACTCAATTAAATAATTATAAAAGTCATCCGGACAAATATGCGAGGATGGCTTTTATTTTTGTGGAAAACATGGTATTATATACACTGAAAATAAATTATAGCTGGGAATGAGTTCATGAAAAAATTTTTACTTGATGATAAAGAAATAAAATATGAAATTACCAGAAAAAATGTTAAGAATATTAATATCAGAGTAAAACCCGACTCTGTAGTATATATATCAGCCAACAGCAGTGTAAGTGAAAGATATATTCAGGAGCTGCTGCTTAAGAATAAGGAATTTATCCTGAAAGCTCTCAGGAAGTTTGAATCTCAGCATCAGAACTCTGACAGCCTGTCTGAGATCCGTTATCTCGGTCAGAAATATCCGGTTGAGATAAAGAACTTACCGGGTGAAACTGTTTTGTTTATGAATGGCAGGTTTACAGTTAAAACTCCTGCACAGCTTCCTGAAGGTGAGAAACACATCAGATCTCTGATCGAAGAGTGGAAATTGTGCAGGTGCAGAGAATATTTCAGCAGGATTTATCTGGATGTGTATCAGTCTTTCAGTGTTCATGGATATCATCTGCCAATGTCACAGATATCGATAAAAAACATGAAAACAAGATGGGGAAGCTGTAATGTAAAAAACGCAAACCTCTCGATAAATTCAAAGCTTATAGAATATCCGGAAGGCTGCATATATGCAGTTTTTTATCATGAACTTATGCATATGGTACATCATAATCATTCAGAAGATTTTTACAGAGACCTGACAGCGATCTGTCCTGAGTACAGAAGGTGGGATTACATACTGAAGGACAAATAAAACATTAATTATAATGAAATAATTTTAATGAGAAATAAATTATTATTGATAAGGGAGACATACAGTGGAAACGCAGATTAAATATGACTGTACACTTAAATATCCCATACTGCTGCTTCACGGCATGGGATACAGGGACTCAAAAGTATTCAGTTACTGGGGACGAATACCCGGTGTTCTCAGAAAACACGGAGCAGAGGTCTATTTCGGTCATCAGGATGCAAATGCAGATATTGAAAAAAACAGTCAGATGATCGCTGAGAGAATACGAAAACTGACTTCCATGACAGGTGTACCAAAGGTCAATATCATCGCCCATTCCAAAGGAGGACTTGAGGCAAGATACCTTGTTTCCACACTTGGAATGAAAGATCATATTGCTTCAGTCACAACAGTAAACACCCCTCACAACGGATCATACACTATAGACCGGATCCTCAGACTTCCGCGGGTAATAATCAGATTTATAAGCATCTGCACTGATCTCTGGATGCGAATAACCGGTGACCGGCACTGCGATACCTATAAGGCTCTGCATCAGTTATCAACAGCATATGCAAAACAGTTCAATGTTAATAATCCGGACTGCAGTGACGTGTTTTATCAGAGCTTCGGCTTTAAAATGAAGAGCATCAGCAGTGATTTAGTGATGAGTTTTCCGTATCTTGTCGTGCACCATTTCGACGGTGATAATGACGGACTACTCAGTGAAAGATCTGTACGCTGGACAAATTTTCACGGAATGTATACCTCACCTGAAAGACGCGGAATCTCTCATGTTGATCAGGTGGATATGAGAAGGAAGAAATTTTCTTCAAAGCCTCCTTCCGGCGATCTCGAGGTATCAGATATTACAGATTTTTACCTGAAGATAGCTGATGATCTGAGAAAAAGGGGATTGTAGAAAATCTGCCTCGGGTTAAAAAGAAAATTATACTTGTTTGTCGCTAAAACTAGAAAAAAAGACAAAAATGAGTGTTAATTTTCATAACTAAAATATTTCGGTCTCTTTAATATTGATTAAACTCAGAGTTTTATGTTATAATATATTAAGACTGCGGCCGATACGATCGGCCGTATCTTTTGAATATCACTATAATATACAGTTTTTACCAGGATTAAAAATTTTCATATCAGCATCATCCGTCTCATCCAGGTTGTGAAGCACACAGCCAAAGGAGAATGACGGCGGATTGACATGAGGCTGATATATTTTGACTTTGTCGCAATCACAATATGTTAAATCATTCATTGACTTTCACACCTTTCTTATAAATGCCTTCATACTATTGAAGACTATTAATATTATAAGTAGTATGGCCTTTTATATGTATCAAAAATAAATGTGTGATTAATTTTATGCGGAGGCTTATCGTGGCAAAGGATTTGTTTAAAGGAGTCATTTATACCGCTGCTGCGCAGATAATGTCGCTGCTCTTTGTCCTTCTTTGCGCAGCATTTTTAAATAATGGATTTTTCTCGCTGATCATAGGATTGTGCAGTGCATTTTTGTATTACGGACTTGCAGTAAATCACGCATTAAACACTGCAAAGCGTGATGCATCACGCATAAGGAAAATTAATAAACCGTATTTTCTGAAGTCAGTTCTGCTTGGATTGTTTTCATCTCTTATTCCTCTTGTACTTCTGGCGGTCCTGATCATCTCAAAATATGGTCTGATAAAAGACTTTATGCTGCCGTACAGGCTTCTGAACGGTTATTTTATACTGATCACAAGGGACATGACACATTCAGCCGCCTCTGTAACAGGGCTGCAGACTGCACTGCTTCTGGGTGCAGGTCTTGTTCCTGTTCCGGTTTGCGCTGTTACTTATTGCATATCAATAAAAAAATTAATATAATCAGCTGCAGTTACACATAATACTCCTGTATTTTAATAATAAACAGGAGTGAGAAAATGATAGATCAGATGCAGATGTTTTTAAACGGCGGCAATGACGGAAACAACAATAACAACAACGACAATA
>JAUNSK010000016.1 GCA_030539275.1 Oscillospiraceae bacterium
CCAGATGCCTGCTATGGGTGACGGCCAGATGCCTTACATGAGCGGAGATACTTCAGATATGAAAAATGCAGTCGAAGCAATGAGTACTGCAATTGACAGTATGGATTCCCTTTCCTCAAAAATGTCAGTACTTAAAGATGCCATCCCTGATGCATTTAAACAGGCATCAGATTCGTATTTATCAGATATTGACTCTCTGAGTGGTGAGATAGAAAATACATTTGCATCTACAATGAACAGCGGTTTTAAAAATGTTTACCTTACAACCACAGTCAGTGCCGCTGCTGCATTTGCTCTTCTCCTTTTCTATAAAGGAAAAAACAAAAAAACGCAGGATGAAAAATAAAAGAAGTTTTATTAGAAAAGTAATTAACACAAAAACTATATTCTGTTGAAAAACAGCTTTCTTTCCACTGATAATATCTGTAAACAAGCAGTACTTTCTTTATTAAAACAGTACTGCTTGTTTTTCTGTCATTAAATACACAACTTGAAGCAGATTTTTACATATTTAAAATGTATATGCATATCACATTTATATGGAAACAATAGTCCACACGTTTTAACTCATTTTAATTTTTTTAGTATTGATTTTTCAAATTCAGTATGATAAAATATAAGTATCTGCTTGTTTTGGAGGTATAAATGAAGAAAATAACAATAATTACGGGCCATTACGGAACAGGTAAAACCAATATTTCCGTAAATCTTGCCCTTGAGCTTGCATCTCAGAACAATAAAGTGACAGTTGTTGATCTTGACATCGTCAATCCTTATTTCAGAACTGCAGACTTTGATGATCTTTTTGCATCAAAAGGTGTATCGCTTATCAAGCCTATGTACGCAAATTCAAATCTTGATATTCCGGCTGTAAACTTTGATCTTGAAGAACTTGCACTTGGTGACGGATATCTTATCGTTGATGTCGGCGGCGATGACGCAGGCGCAATTGCACTGGGTAGATATGCGCAGGCACTTGAAAAGTTCAGAGATGACATGGATATGTTCTATGTTGTCAATTGCTACAGATACCTTACAAGAAAGCCTGAGGAAGCACTGGAGCTTATGTATGAAATAGAAGCTGCTGCCAGACTCAGACATACAGGCATTATAAACAATTCAAACCTCGGTTATGAAACGACCGCTAAGGATGTTGCTGCATCAGAAAAATTTGCCGCAGCTATTTCCGAAAAGGCACAGCTTCCGCTGATTTTTACAGCTTGTCCGAGGAAAGAAAACAGCGATAACAAGTTTAAAAATGTTGATATCTATGTTAAACCTATCTGGGAGGCATAGCTTCATAAAGTCTGGTTATTTATCAGACAATCTTTTTTCAGGAAAGGGGTTCGTTATATGGCTGCAATGACAGTAGACTTTGATAAGTGCAAAGGTTGTGCTCTTTGTACAACGGCATGCCCTAAGAAAATTGTTGCTATCCAGAAAGAGAAGCGCAATAAGAAGGGTTACTTTACTGCACAGTGTATTGACCAGCAGGCATGCATAGGTTGTGCAATGTGTGCTATTATGTGTCCTGACTGCGCAATTAAAGTAGAAAAGTAATGACTATAAAGTTATAAAGGAGTGTTTGTACTTTGGAAAGAAATCTAATGAAGGGCAATGAAGCACTCGCAGAAGCTGCTATCAGAGCAGGCTGTAAATGTTTCTTTGGTTACCCTATTACGCCTCAGACAGAACTTGCTGCATATATGGCAAAGCGCATGAACAAAGCCGGCGGTGTATTCCTTCAGGCTGAATCAGAAATTGCTGCTATCAACATGGTTCTAGGCGCTGCATCAACCGGTGTAAGAGCCATGACATCATCTTCATCACCTGGAGTAAGCCTTAAAGCTGAAGGTATCTCATATATGGCAGGAAGCGATCTTCCTGGTGTTATCATAAACGTACAGAGAGGCGGCCCGGGACTTGGCGGCATTCAGCCTTCACAGGCAGACTACTGGCAGGCAACACGTGCTATGGGTCACGGAGATTTCCAGATCCTCGTATTTGCACCTTCAAGCGTTCAGGAAATGGTTGATATGGTTATCAAGGCTTTTGATACTGCTGATGAGTACAGAATGCCTGCAATGATCCTTGCTGACGGACTTCTCGGTCAGATGATGGAACCGGTTTCCTTCCCTGAAATCACAGCAAAGCATGTTGATAAGCCATGGGCTACTAACGGTCACCAGAATAAGCGTAAGCACAATATAGTAAACTCACTCTATCTTCAGGCTCCTGATCTTCAGAGAACAGTTCAGGAACGTTTTGCAAGATATGAAAAGGTTAAAGCTAACTGTACAGACGCTGAATTATATATGACAGAAGACGCTGATATTATTGTTACAGCTTACGGCGCTACAGCCAGAGTTGCAAAATCAGCTGTTAATGCTGCAAGAGAAGCAGGAATCAAGGTTGGTATGGTTCGTCCTAAGACTCTCTGGCCATTCCCTGTAAAAGAACTCAACGAAGGCTGCAAAAATGCAAAAGCTGTTCTTTGTGTTGAAATGAGCATGGGCCAGATGATCGATGACGTAAAGCTTGCTCTTAACTGTTCAATTCCTGTACATTTCTTCGGAAGGACAGGCGGTGTAATTCCTACACCAAATGAGATCCAGGCCGAGATACAGAAAATCGGAGGTGCTTTATAATGGCAGTTGTATTTGAAAGACCAAAGTCTCTCATAGATATTTCAACTCACTACTGTCCTGGTTGTACTCATGGTATAATCCACAGGATTCTCTGTGAAGTTATAGACGAAATGGGTGTCGGCGGAGATACTATCGGTGTATGTCCTGTTGGCTGCTCAGTAATGGCATATGATTATTTTGATTTTGATATGATAGAAGCTCCTCACGGACGTGCTCCGGCTGTAGCTACAGGGGTAAAGAGATCCAATCCTGATAAGTATGTATTTACATATCAGGGAGACGGCGACCTTGCTGCTATCGGTACTGCTGAAACAGTACACAGTGCTACAAGAGGTGAAAATATCGTTGTTATATTTGTAAACAATACAACTTATGGTATGACAGGCGGACAGATGGCTCCTACTACACTTCCTGGTCAGGTTACTCAGACAACACCTTTCGGACGTGACACTCAGCTTGCAGGCTTCCCTGTTAAGGTTTGTGAGATGCTCTCACAGCTTGACGGTGTTGCTCTTGCACAGAGAGTTGCAGTTGATTCTGTACCTCATATCAGAGAAGCTAAGGCTGCTATTAAGAAGGCTTTTGATAACCAGAAGAACAAGAGAGGATTCTCTATCATTGAAGTTCTTTCAACTTGTCCTACAAACTGGGGTCTTACACCTATCGAAGCTCTCAAGAGACTTCAGGATGACTGCATCCCTTATTATCCTCTCGGCGTTTACAAGGATAAAGCAGTTGATTGGGAGGTGTCCAAATAATGACAAGTGAAATCATTTTAGCCGGATTCGGCGGACAGGGAATACTTTTTGCAGGTAAGGTACTTGCTTATTGTGCACTTGCTGCAGAAAAGGAATTATCATGGCTTCCTTCATACGGTCCTGAGATGAGAGGCGGTACAGCTAACTGTTCAGTATGTATTTCTGACAAGCCGATCGGTTCACCTCTTGTACTTAACCCTAATCTCCTTATAGCTATGAATCTTCCTTCATATGCTAAGTTTATCGGTGCTGTACAGCCTGGAGGAAAAGCATTCATCGACTCTACACTTATCGACGAAAAGACTGACAGAACTGATATTGAAGCTTTCTACGTACCTGCAACACAGCTAGCGTCAGACAACAATCTCTCAGGTATGGCTAACATCATTCTCCTTGGTAAGCTTATCAAGGAAACAGGACTTTTTGATCTTGAACTTATCAGAAAAGGTCTTGAAAAATGCATCCCGCCTAAAAAGGCAAATCTTATTGACTCTAACATGAAGGCAATTGAGATCGGATTCAATTTCTAAGTTAAATATTTATACCGGCTGTACTAAATGCAGCCGGTATTTTTATGCCTTTTTTTATTGACTAACATAATATATTGTGCTATAATTGTTCTATGAGTGTGGAAAGCTTATTATTTTATTAGGTATTTTACTGCCTCACTTAACAACTTAACAACGGGGAGCTTAACTGCTGAGAGGAAACGTACTGTTTCGACCCATAACCTGATTCGGATAATGCCGACGTAGGAGAATATTTTACAAATACTCGCCGCAGGTAAAAAATATCTGCGGCGTTATTATTTTTTATAATGAAAGGATCTTTTTTTATGAGAAACCAGCATACCAAAATTCTTGTTGAAGGTGCAGCAATGGTTGCACTTGCTACTATTCTTAGCATGATCCAGGTTTTCAAGCTTCCGTGGGGTGGTACTGTTACTCTGCTTTCAATGCTTCCGATAGCTCTGTTCAGTATAAAGTACGGCGTACGCAAAGGCTTATCTGTTTCTTTTGTTTTTTCGATAATACAGTTTGTTCTGGGTGCAACTTTTGACGGTCTGTTCGGATGGGGTCTTACAGTAAAGGCTCTCATAGCGTGCATACTTCTTGATTACATATCGGCATACACTCTTTTAGGCTTTTCAGGAATGTTCAGAAATAAGGGAATGGCCGGCTGGATCACCGGTACTGTAATCGCAGTATTTTTCAGATTTATCTGTCATTTTATAAGCGGCGTATTCATATTCCATTCATTCGGTGAGTTATGGAGCGGATTCTCAACAGAAAACATTTATCTGTACAGCCTGCTCTACAACGGATGCTATATGCTCCCTGAGATGATTTTTACCGGTATTGGTGCATTTGTCTTATTCAAGGTTCCACAGACAAAGAAGCTGCTTATTACGGCTGAAGCTTAAATATCTACATTAAAAAACGGATACAAGATGTATCCGTTTTTTTTATTACTTATCATCATTATGAAGATATTTTTCTATAATATACTTGGGTCTTGCTTTGGTTTCCATATAAATTTTACCTATATACTCCCCGACTATTCCGATAGCAAGAAGCTGAAGACCTCCTATTGCCCAGACAGAAAATGCAAGCGATGTCCATCCGGCAACTGTGTGTCCTGTAAAATGCCGTACCAGAAAATATATAAGCATCAGTATGCTCAGAACAAACAGAATGAATCCTGCCGATGTTATAAACCTTATAGGCTTTACTGAAAATGATGTTATGCCCTCCATTGCAAATGCAAGCATCTTTTTAAGCGGATACTTTGACTCGCCGGCAAAGCGCTCATGGCGTTCATAGTAAACAGTATCCGTCTTGTAGCCTATCATAGGCACTATACCGCGCAAAAAGAGATTTACTTCCCTGAACTGCTCCAGATCTCCGAGCGCTCTCCTGCTCATAAGTCTGTAATCAGCGTGATTATAAACTATATCCACACCCATCAGGGCAAGCAGCTTATAATATGCCTGTGCTGTAGACTTTTTAAAAAAAGTATCAGTTTTGCGTTCACTTCTGACACCATACACAATATCACAGCCGCCCTCAAACTTCTCTATCATCTCATCTATGGCATTAATATCATCCTGAAGATCAGCATCCATTGAAATAGCTGCATCACAGTGATCCTTCACTGTCATCAGTCCTGCAAGAAGTGCATTCTGATGACCTTTGTTTCTTGAGAGTTTTATACCCTGAAAAATATTATCCTCTGAGGCCAGCTGCTCTATTAAACTCCATGTACTGTCCCCGGAACCATCATTCACAAATACTATACGGCTTTTGTCAGAAATTTTATTGTCAGCAATAAGTGTCCTTAACTTCTTTTTCAGTACACTCGATGTCTCAGGCAAAACCTGTTCTTCATTATAACATGGAACAACGATATAGATAATACTCATAATTCAGATGTCTCACTTTCGTAAATACTGATAATTATCTCCAGAATTCAAACAGTCTTTTAATAATATTTGCTCTGATCTGCAGATTTGGTGATTTGTAAGCAATGTCAAAATACTGATAATACTGTGCGCTGCACAACAGTACACAGACCAGAACGGAAACGAGCATAAATCTCATTATTATTATGTTCTGATACTCCTGCTTCTGAGTAAGTACCTGTTCATCGTTTCTCTTAACGTTATACATCAGGAACACCAGAACCAGTGAACCTATTATCATCTGCCAAGCAAAGTCAGGCAGATATCTTATCGCATATCCGCTCTCCCATATTGAAATGAGGATAACCAGCGGTGCTGCTATACATGTGATTATCAGAAGCAGCATGTTGTACTTCTTGTCCTTATTTGCTGATTTTCTGAATGCCTTCACCGGAAGGAACGCATATGCAAACAGCGGCAGAGCCTTGTAGATAAGTCCTATGGCAACTGATTCTATATGCAGAAAATCAACAAAATAATAGCCATTGATATCAAGCAGCTGGAATTCCGACTTTACAAATGGAAAATATGGAACAAGTGCCGGACAGTTGAACAGATAGTTGTATATTCCTACCATAACAAAATGTGTATGATACTGTGAGCGTGTGAAGTCATTTATAGTCAGTGAATACTGAATTCCAAAATCCAGAATACTTCCGAATCTTGAATAGTTGTAAAACATCTGGAAGCTGCCGCATATTACAAACGGGATCAGTGCAGCGGCAAAATATTTAACCGGATAACTTTTGCTTTTATATGTGTCCTCACCGTTTTTGCGGGACCTGTACATCTTAACAACACCGCCGGCTATAAAGAACATTGCTGCAACTGAATAAAGCGCTAGTGTAGGTCTCGACAGAACTGCAAGAGCCAGGAATGTTGCTGAACACAGCAGCCGTACGATCGATATCTTACCGTCTCCTATGACGTTTGACTTCAGCATCATATATGCGCCGAGCGTTGTGAACATAAATCCGCATGCGACAGATGCCTCATAGAACTGTGGTCTCAGATTACATGTAAATATGCCTGAACAGTACTCAATTATCAGAAGTCCCGCCAGAACTGCCCCTGCCGGAAGCTTTTTAAACCACTTAGAAATGAATGTCATATACAGTGCACCCAGAGCACACAGCCCTATGACAGAGAAAATAAGAACAGCATAGTTCGTTGGAAAATAATATCCCGTAATAAGATGATACGGAAGGAAAAACAGAATTACAGGTGCAACCCCGTAATATGAGTAGTACTTTCCGTTATAAAGCAGATGGTCCCACTTATAATCAACAATGTCAATACCCTCATCTCCGCGCTGACTGTAGTCATACGGATTTTCAAGAGCCATAAGATCATCACCAGGTTTTTCAAGAAGACTGAACTGCCCGTGTTCAAAAGCATCTACAAGTTCCTGAGTCAGCTGGTTTCCTTCCTCACATTTAAATGATTCTATAAGATCAGCACTCAGGGCTGTGTTGCTTATTGCACTTGTACATATCCATATCATAACTGCGGTTATTATCATTGCAGCTGTTCTGCAGTATGATCTTGTATCATCATATTCTTTTGCAAGAACCTTACTGTTTTTAAAGTAAAATATAAACATACAAACAGCAAACAGGAACAGTACACGCTTAAGACTGAATACCAGCGGCACGGGTACATTAACCCTGAGAGCACTTAATGTAAGACGCTCACCTTCCTCCATTGTAACCCAGAATCTGAGCTTATGTACATTTCCCGAATAATTGCATATCATGATGCTGCTTTTCTCATCAAAACGGTCTACATAAACATCTCCGCACTCAGTCCTGAAAGTAGCAGAATGTGAATCATCTGAAAAGTCAACTTCTATTCGTGTTTCAACCGTCTGGTTAAACTGTTTGAGATCAAACTGAATAGTTCCGACCGGCACATCAACGCCTTCAATTTCAAAAAGCGCCTTATCCTCATAAATATCTTCCTCAAGCGCACCCTTAGGGCAGCGCAGTTTAAGCCCGTCCGGAGTCACCTTAGTTTTCGACCAGGCTGTGACCGTTGACAGATCAAGCTCTTTGACCGGATAGTTTCCGAAAATAAGATGATATGAATTAAAGTTAAAAATGAACAGCTCAGCGGCAACAAGAACACTGAGCGTCCTGATTATAAACCGTGAATATTTAAGTGCCGTCTCAAGATGCTCTCCTTTGATAAACAACGGGAAAATTTCTCGGATCCTGAATATTGCATAGACTACTATTGTATACGGGAAAGTATACTTCATAAGTCCTGTAATATTAGACAGCTTCAGAACCCCTGTCATCTCCAGTATCCATACCACTCCGATAAATACCAGATCAATGTACGTAATGATATTAAGCTTTTTCCGGCACCTTACTTCTTTTGAGCCTGTTGCAATAAAGCTGAAAACTGTAAAATACAAAACTCCAGCTAAAATCAAAAATAATACTAATATATCCGCCCTCATCCTGTTTCCTCCACAGCATACTCTCGTTTTTGTGTCTAAAAAGTTATTTTTGTGTGCAAAATTATCGTATAATATCAGATAACATTTCGTTATAATGATATTCTTGCATTAGCCATATAATTATACCATAATTCTTAAACATTTACAAGAGTGCCGTCAAAAAGGCAGATATAACTATTAAAAGCAGCATTGAATTATTTTATGATCTATAACAAAAGGCCTGCTGCAATAAGTATATTTTTATACCTATTGCAGCAGGCTCAGTTATGTTTTATTCAGACAGGATCTCCTGATTATTTATAAAAGAAATATTACTCCGGGTAGTCCTCAGGAAGAATGCTGTAATCGAAGACTATATCGCCGTTATCAATAGATGGTACTGACATCTTAAAGTCATCAAACAGTATCATCCCGGCTATGTAATACTCACCCTGTTGTAATTTGTAATTAATAAACAACAGTCCATCTGTAAGAAGTACATTCTGATTAATAGTTCCATTGTCTTTGTTGATATCTCTCCACATAGAAGTACACGGATCGATCTGCTCGACCCGGCTTATAGAATCACCGGCTTTGATGTCGCTAAAGTCACTGTAAGAGAGTTTTTTACATGCATATGCAGTATTGTACAATAAATCATTATTGAAAAATGAATAGAACAAGCCTCCGGAATCAAGCTTATGAACAGTATACATTCTGTTATCATCCAGTTTTCGAATCAGTTCAATGTTATATTGTTTATTAAAACTAATAAATTCTGTCAGACATGATAAGGCAGGATCAAATTTATATGTAAGATAGTTCTTTGGTAACGTGTCTGGCATGCTTTGCGATATTACATCATCCAAAGGTTTATCTGTAATATTTTTTAAAATATTATCATAATCCTGCTTTACTTTATTCTCATACTCTTTTTCATTATCAGATAAGCTGTTATTCACTTCAATATTCTCACTTTCTTTTATCTCTTCATCTGTTTCTGACTCATCAGTTTTTGATGAATCATCTGATAGACTATCAGCAGATAAAGATTTTTGGGATTCTGAAAGACCGCTGGTTTCATTTACACCACAAGATGTGAATACCACAGCACATATCAACAACAGATATATAACTTTTTTCATTCTAATAATCACTCCTTTCCTCTATGTATTAATTATACCACAAAATGTCTGTTAAAGAGTAGCAGCAAAATAAATAATAGAACTATCATAAAATCGTGATATAGTGCCTAACTTCCAGTCTACATCTGCCGGATTGACATAGCCTCTTAATTGTGGGGCATTAAACCATCCCGCCTTATCACACCACTCACCTGTATATGTCTGAAGCCAGAAATGATAATCCTTTATTTGTTCACCATTTACTACATGGCTTCCCACTCTTAAGCAAAATCTGTATTCATTACTATTGATTTTAGCTGTAGGTCCGCTGATCTTTCTGATATACCTGCCTCTGCTCAGAACATTTGCAATTACCCTGTTTGCTACAGTATCTACGCTGTCACCATAATTCATACTTAAACCGTCGTATTGTGGAACAGGCCTTGTTCCTATACCAAGAGCATACAGATAACAATTTATATAATATTGCGTTGTTTTATTAGCATTTGCCCTGCTGTTATAAGTCCATGCACATCCAAATGCTTTTTCAAATACCCAGTTGTCATTTGTCCTGTCACTGCTTGATTCCCATATCTGAATTATCGCATTATCATTAAGTGATGAATCAGTTACTTCCAGTACTTTATTTCCATTACTTGTTTTAGTTCCGATTTCATAACCGCCGCCGTTTCCCGGAGCAGCCTTAATTGTAAACTTCTGTTCCTGGTAACCGCTGCTGTAAGAATATATCTTTGCATCAGTTCCATTAGTATTTGCGCCTGACGAACTTTGTAAATCCAGAGATGATCCATTACCGTTGTTTACATGCATTGGTTTTAAGCTGTAATATCCATCACTTTCATATGTAACTTTCCACTGTTGATTCTGATTTCCATTATAAACGCACTGTATTACCGAAGTGCCGTTACCCGTATTGCCATTGTAAACATCAATATATTTTCCGCTATTGACATTTCTTATAAAGTAATATCCATTTGATATAATTCTTGGTGATATCTGTTCCTCTGCTGATTTATAATTAATAGTCAGATGAGGGATCTGAGAACTTATACCGCAGTCTGATGAGTATAATCTATTCAGATCTCTGTCTGATGCATTAGAGTAATCTATTCTCCATCCATTATTAGCATTTACGTGGTTATACCAACTGTTAATTGACTGTATAACATTAAAATTATAGTAAGAACAGCCGTTACTACTTACATTTGAATCTACAACACTGCCTACTACAGGCTTAGAAGAATTCCATGTAAGCTGACTTCCTGTCCAGGAAGAGTCAAGGTGAAATATCTTAGCATTTTTAGCTGTAGTCTGTCCTGGTGTAAAGTTCAGTCTCAGATATGCTGACTGAATTACGGAACCTCCCGGAAGTGCCGGAAGACTTTTGTACTTGATATATGTATAGTAATTTCCTGCCCCGTTTCCGCTTGATGAAACGTTATTATTACCAACACGCAGACAATCCGCAAGGTAATAGTTTGTTGAAGGTGTTGCGCTTGTAATGTAGGTATCATCAATATTTGATGAGGTATTTGAAACATTAAGCGTTGGGTCAATAGTTACAGGGTAAACTGTACGTGAATCATTCAGAAAACTTTCTGATACCACCAGTGTCAGTTTGTATTGCCCGTCATTTACTTTTTCAAGTTCATAATTGCACTCTTCTGTGTAATGCTGATAAGCTGTATCAATTAAATTTTCATCATCAGGCATAACATATGAATCATACACATATATGGATGGAATATAATATTTAACATCTGAAGGATCGACATTTTCATAATTATTGTCTTCTCTTGGCTCAGTTAAAATAAGAGCCTTTCCATCTTCTATCAGTACAGGCACAAGCCCGTTTGTTGTAAGATCAAGAGTAAATGTATTGATTCCCGGATTTGCATCAAGTATAATATCTTCTTTTATACCACGGAGTGTATTAGTGTATAAAAGTTTTGTTTGTTCTCCGAAAGCATCAGGGTAAACAAATTCCTGGCTGTCATCTCCCGAAACACTTCCGTCATCTGCTGTTACAACAACGGTATTTTCATAGTCGGCAGTTACAATATCGTCAGTATCTTCGACAATTTCTGACTCTATGCTTGTCTCAGCAATACTTTTGTCTGATAACTCAGTATCTGAATATGTACCAGTCTGCTCTGCTGTTTCCTGATTCTTTTCTATGGATGATTCAACTTCGGTAAACACACTGGTCTCTTGCGTATTATTTATAATTATTTCTTCAGTGTCCCCAGCTTCAGATACTTCAGGAGCAGTAATAATGCTGCTATTTGCATTTTCATCTGTATCAGAAATTTTGTATCTCCTTGAATCAATATGCTTTTTATGTTTTTTTGACTTTGTTTTAATATTTTTCTTTTGATCGTCTGCCTTCTTCTGAGGTACTGAAAATCCAACAGAATATCCTTCATCAGTCAGCCGGACTCCTGTTTGTGCATCTGTAGAGAACTCAGCCAGAAAATCGTTGGCAGCATTTTTATACTGATACTCACCGGTTGAATCTTTATATTCTTCGATCGAAGTGTCAATAAACTCTACTTCTCCGTCTTCATTTTCATATTTGATCTGTGTATTGAAAAGCTTTGAGGATTTTGAACCATCTTCATTCTCGTATGTTATTGAATAAAGATCATCATCATCACGAACATTCTGTAACTTACTCCCGCTCTCCTCTTCAATTAACTCAACAAGGGATTCCGGAAGTTCACTGCTTAAGATATTAAATTCACTCTGATCATTTTCATCTGTACCGCTTATTGCATTAATAGGGTACGTTGTTGAAAATGAAGATATCAATGCACAAGACAATAATATAGATATTAACTTTTTCATATTTCACTTTCCTTCACTTTTTTGTTTTATTTTTAAGCTGAGATGCCTGACTATTATAGTTTTACAATCAATGTTTATCTTCCCTATCAGATAAAGTTTACAACAGATAATATTTAAAAATATAAGCTATATTTCTGAATATTATTTTTACTAACAAACAATAATTACCAGTAAGTAAATTAATCTGTTATATATAACCATATCGAAAATTCGTCTGCAGACAAATAGTATTAATATTTTACCATATAAAAGGCATACTGTCAATATATACCGTTAAAGCAAACAAAAATATTATTTTCTTGTTTTATACTTCTGATGTAATTTTATTCAGCAAACTCCAGATTGACTGTTCATCGGATGCATTAAATCAATACAAATATTACCTGCAGTCCTGATACAAACAAAAAAGCGCTGTCCTGACGGCAAAGGACAGTATATGGACGGTGACAGCCCTATGGCGCAGAAAACCGGCCGAGGAAAATAGATAATTATACTATTTTTTTATAGCATGATAAATGAGCTTTATAGTCTTACCTCCTTAAATGAATCAAAAGCCGTACAAATTACTTAAAAAGGAACAGTTACTTACTAAAATTTGTGCTATAAAAGTTGTCTTTGTTATCTCCTTCATTGAATTATTTTATGATCTATAACAAAATGCCTGCTGTAATAAGTATATTTTTATACCTATTGCAGCAGGCTCAGTTATGTTTTATTCAGACAGGATCTCCTGATTATTTATAAAAGAAATATTACTCCGGGTAGTCCTCAGGAAGAATGCTGTAATCGAAGACTATATCGCCGTTATCAATAGATGGTACTGACATCTTAAAGTCATCAAACAGTATCATCCCGGCTATGTAATACTCACCCTGTTGTAATTTGTAATTAATAAACAACAGTCCATCTGTAAGAAGTACATTCTGATTAATAGTTCCATTGTCTTTGTTGATATCTCTCCACATAGAAGTACACGGATCGATCTGCTCGACCCGGCTTATAGAATCACCGGCTTTGATGTCGCTAAAGTCACTGTAAGAGAGTTTTTTACATGCATATGCAGTATTGTACAATAAATCATTATTGAAAAATGAATAGAACAAGCCTCCGGAATCAAGCTTATGAACAGTATACATTCTGTTATCATCCAGTTTTCGGATCAGTTCAATGTTATATTGCTCATTGAAACTTATGAATTCTGTCTGGCATGAAAATTCAGACTCGAATCTATATCTAAGATAGTTCTTTGGCAGTGTGTCTGGCATGCATTGCGATATTACTTCTTTCAACGGTTTATCTGTGATATTTTTCATTATATTATCGTAATTCTGCTTTACTTGTTTATCATACTCTTTTTCTTTATCAGATAAGCTGTTATCCACTACACTATTCTCACTTTCTTTTAACTGAATATCTGTTACTGACTCATCAGCCTTTGCTGAGTCATCCGATAAACTATCTGCAGATAAAGATTCTTTTGATTCTGAAAGGCCGCTGGTTTCATTTACTCCACAAGATGAAAATGCCACAGCACATATCAACAACAAATATATTACTTTTTTCATTCTAATAATCACTCCTTTCATCTATGTTTTAATTATACCACAAAATGTCTGTTAGACGGTAGCTGCAAAGTAAATAATTGAACTATCATAGAAGCCTGATATACCGCCTAACTTCCAGTCTATATCTGCAGGATTAACATAGCCTCTTAATTGTGCAGCATTATACCATCCTGCTTTATCACACCACTCACCTGTACTTGTCTGAAGCCAGAAGTGATAATCCTTATATTGTTCATTATTTATTTTGTGACTTCCTACTCTTAAGCAAAATCTATATTCATTATTATTGATCTTAGCTGATGGTCCGCTGATTTTTCTGATAGATCTGCCTCTGCTCTGAACATTTGAAATTACCCTGTTTGCTATAGTATCTACGCTGTCACCATAATTCATATATAACCCGTCGCTTTGCGGAACAGGCTTTGATGTTATGCCAAGAGCATACAGATAACAATTTATATAATAGCTCGATGTTTCTCCACCGTTTCCTTTACTGTTAAAAGCCCATGCACATCCGAATGCTTTTTCAAATACCCAGTTATCATTTGTTCTGTCGCTGCTTGAATCCCATATCTGAATTACGGCATTATTATTAAGTGATGAATCTGTTACTTCCAGCACTTTTCTTCCATCACTTGATTTTGTTCCGATTTCATAACCACCGCCGGCGCCCGGAGCAGCCTGAATTTTAAACTTCTGTTCCTGATAACCGCCGCAAGAAAATATCTGTGCATCAGTTCCATTGGTATTTGCTTCTGTCGAACTACGTAAATCCAGAGATGAGCCATTACCGTTGTTTACATGCATTGGTTTTAAGCTGTAATATCCGTCACTTTCATATGTAATTTTCCACTGCTGGTTGCGTGCACCATTATAAGTGTACTGTATTACTGAGGTTCTATTACCCGTATTGCCATTATATACATCAATATATTTTCCGCTTAACACGTTTCTTATATAATAATATCCATCTGCTATACTTCTTGGTGAAGTTGTAGGATTCTGAGGTGATCTGTAATTAATGGTCAGATGAGGAATCTGAGCGCTTATTCCGCAGTCTGATGAGTACAATCTGTTCAGATCTCTGTCTGAAGCATTGGAATAATCTATTCTCCATCCATTATTTGCATTTACATGATTGTACCAGCTGTTAATTGACGGTGTAACATTAAAATTATAATATGAACAACCGTTATGACTGACATTTGAATCAACAGTACTGCCTACAACCGGCTTAGTGGAATTCCATGTCAGCTGACTTCCTGTCCAGGAAGAGTCAAGATGAAATATCCTGGCATTTTTCGCTGTAGTCTGTCCCGGTGTAAAGTTCAGCCTTAGATATGCTGATTCTATCTGCGCTCCTGCCGGAAGTGCCGGAAGACTCTTGTACTTGATATAAGTATAGTAGTTTCCTGCCCCGTTTCCGCTTGATGCTACGTTATTATTACCAATACGCAGGCAATCTGCAAGATAATAGTTTGTTGAAGGTTTTGCGCTTGTAATGTAGGTGTCATCAATATTTGATGCAGTATTCGCAACATTAAGCGTAGGGTCAATAGTTACAGGATAAACTGTGCGTGAATCATTCAGAAAACTTTCTGATACAACCAATGTCAGTTTATATTTTCCGTCATCTACTTTTTCAAGTTCATAATTGCATTCTTCTGTGTAATGCTGATAAGCTGTATCAATTAAATTCTCATCATCAGGCATAACATATGAATCATACACATAAATAGATGGAATATAATATTTTACATCTGAAGGATCGACATTTTCATAATTATTGTCTCCTCTTGGCTCAGTTAAAATAAGCGCCTTTCCATCTTCTATCAGTACAGGAACAAGCCCGTTTGTTGTAAGATCAAGAGTAAATGTATTGATGCCCGGATTTGCATCAAGTATAATATCTTCTTTTATTCCATGGAGTGTATTAGTGTATAATAGTTTTGTTTGTTCTCCGAATGCATCAGGATAAACAAATTTCTCACTGTCATCTCCCCAGACACTTCCGTCATCTGCTGTTGCAGTAACTGTATTTTCACTGTCAGAAGTATCAATAATGCCAGTATCTTCGACAATTGCTGATTCAATGCTTGACTCATCAATATTTTCATCTGATAACTCAGTATCTGAATATTTACTTGTCTGAGCTGCTGTGTCCTGATCGTTTTCTGTATATGACTCAACTTCGGAAAACGCACTGGTCTCTTGTGCATTATTTGTAATTATTTCTTCAGTGACCTGAGCTTCAGGAACTGTAATTCTGTCAGTATCCGCATTTTCATCTGGAGTATATATTTTATATCTCCTGGTATCAATATGCTTTTTTTGTTTTTTTGACTTAGTCTTTATATTTTTCTTCGTATCGGCAGCCTGTTTCTGAGGTACTGAAAATCCCACAGTATTCCCATCGTCAGTAAGCCGCACTCCTGTTTGAGCGTCTGTAGAGAACTCAGCCAGAAAATCGTTGGCAGCATTTTTATACTGATATTCCCCGGTTGAATCAATATTTTCTTCGATCGAAGTGTCTATAAACTCTACTTCTCCGTTTTCATTTTCATATTTGATCTGCGTATTGAAAAGTTTTGAATATTTTGAACCGTCTTCATTCTCATATGTTATTGAATAAAGATCATCGTCATCACGTACATTCTGTAACCTGCTACCGCTGTCCTCTTCAATCAACTCTTTAAGAGCTTCAGGAATTTCACTGCTTAAAAGATTAAATTCACTTTGATCATCATTATCTGTTACACCGATTGCATTAACTGAGCATGTTAATGAAAACGAGGATAACAATGCACAAGACAAAATAATAGATATTAACTTTTTCATATTTCACTTTCCTTCACTTTCTTATTTTTTCCCATACTGCTTAACATGCTTTCACAATCATTTTCCATCATCCCCATCAGTTTAAAATTTACAACAAATATTATATATAAATAAAATTTGTATCTGTATATAATTTAATCATCATTAGGTAAATAATGTTATAATGTTACCATGCGCATTATACAATGTCAATATATATCTTAAAAGTAAATAATTGTAATTAATATTTTTAACTTTTTTAGTGTATTTTTTCTGTCGCCTCAGGACCTTTTATTTTTTTATGTATAAATCAATACAAAATATTACCTGCAGTCCTGATAGATACAAAAAACTTTTATTTTATATCTTTATTGCATAAATGACCTGCATATAGTATAATGAATAGTGTGTATACAGATTATGAACAATAATTCTGATAAATCTCATTTAACAATGGAGGCTGTATTATGTGTGGTTATGTAGGCTTCACGAATTGCATCGATAATGCAAATATAGTAATAAAAAAAATGATGGATAAAATAAAACACCGCGGTCCTGACGGCGAAGGACAGTATGTGGACGGTGATATAGCTCTCGGGCACAGAAGACTGAGTATCATAGATATTTCACAGGGAGCTCAGCCTATTTATAACGAGGATAAGTCACTGGTTCTTGTATTTAACGGTGAGATATATAATTATAAATTTATAAGAGAAGAACTTGTAAAGTGCGGTCATATATTCACAACTCATTCTGATACCGAGGTTCTTTTGCACGGCTATGAAGAATATGGCACGGACCTTCTTAACAAGCTTCGCGGAATGTTTTCGTTTGTTATATGGGATAAAAACAAAAAGGAACTGTTCGGTGCAAGAGACTTCTTCGGCATCAAGCCACTTTACTATGCTCAGATGGGTAATACGTTTATGTTCGGTTCAGAAATCAAAAGCTTTCTCGAACATCCTGATTTCCAGAAGGAACTCAATACATCACAGCTTGAAAACTATCTGACATTTCAGTACTCCCCTTCAAATGAGACATTTTTCAAAAATGTCTTCAAGCTGCCGCCAGCTCACTACTTTATTAAAACAGCTGACAGCTTTGTCTGTGAAAAATACTGGGATATCCACTTCAATGCCGATGAAAAGCCTTCTTTTGATGACTGGGTAAACAAAATCTCTGATAAAATGCATGACAGCGTAGAAGCGCATAAAATAAGTGATGTTGAAGTCGGAAGCTTTCTTTCAAGCGGCGTTGACTCAAGCTATGTAGCTGCCATTGCAAATGTTGACAAGACATTTACAGTAGGCTTCGGCAAGGATGAAAAGTACAATGAGATCGGCTGGGCAAAGGAATTCTCAAAGGCTATAAACAAGGAAAACACAAGCAAGGTTATCTCTCCGGAAGAATACTGGGGCAACTTTGCAAAAATACAGTACCACATGGATGAACCGCTTGCAGATCCTGCAGCTGTTGCACTCTACTTTGTATGCCATCTGGCTTCCCAGAAACTCAAGGTTGTACTTTCAGGAGAAGGCGCTGATGAAATATTCGGCGGATACAACGTCTACAGTGAACCAGGAAGCACATTTTATGATAACTTCCCTATGGGCTTAAGACGCGGCATAGGCAATATGTGCAGCAGGCTGCCTGCTAAACGCGGTCTTAACTTCTTTGTACGCAAGGGTAAAACAGTTGAGGAGAGATTTATCGGCAACGCTTATATGTTTACGCCTGCCGAAAGAAAATCCCTTCTTAAAATAAAAACAGATGCTCCTGATCCGACAGTACTTACAGCACCTTTCTATAAGGATGTAAAAAATGCCGATGATGTAACCAAGATGCAGTATCTTGATCTTCATATGTGGATGGCCGGAGACATTCTTCTCAAGGCTGATAAGATGAGCATGGCAAATTCCCTTGAGCTGCGTGTTCCGTTCCTCGACAAGGAGGTTATGGCTTTAGCTGAAATGATCCCTCTCAGATACCGTGTAACACGCAAAGAGATCACCGATTCACATACAAAGTACATTACCAAATATGCAATGAGAATGGCAGCCAAAAAGGATACTCCTCCTCAGACGGCAAAGACAGCAGCAAAGAAAAAGCTTGGTTTCCCTGTTCCGATAAGAGTATGGCTCAGAGAAGACAAATACTATACAACAGTTAAAAATAAGTTTACATCCGATACGTCAAAGAAATTCTTTGACACTGACATACTGGTAAAATTACTTGATGAACATAAAAATCAGCAGAAGGACAACAGCCGTAAAATCTGGACTGTATTTACATTCCTTGTTTGGTATGATGTTTATTTCTGCGGCAAAGAGGTTTAAAAAATGGCTAGTCTGGTAACATACAAGTATATTAAACAAAATCCTGATATCATGACATATATAAGACGTGCAGACAAAGCACTTGAAGCGATCGGTTATACCGAACATTCTTTTGCTCATGTCGAAAAGGTTGCACAGACCGCGAGCATGATCCTTGAGGGACTCGGGTATCCTGAGCGGCAGGTCGAGCTGGTTAAGATCGCAGGGATAATGCATGATATAGGCAACGTAATAAACCGTGTTGACCATGCACAGAGCGGGGCTGTAATGGCCTTCCGTCTTCTTGATAATCTCAGCATGCCGGCAGAAGAGATATGTTCTATTATTTCTGCCATAGGAAATCATGACGAATCAACAGCAATGCCTATCGACCCTATTTCTGCAGCACTGATTATCGGTGATAAAACAGATGTCCGCCGTTCAAGAGTACGAAACAACGATCTTATAACATTTGATATACATGACCGTGTAAATTATGCAGTTGAAAAATCTGCAGTACGACTCAACGACAACAAGACATCCATTATTCTTGAGCTTAAGATAAATACCAACATTTCATCCGTTATGGAATACTTTGAAATTTTCCTGCAGCGCATGCTGCTTTGCAAGAAAGCCTCACAGTTTTTTGGACTTAAGTTTGAAATGATAATAAATGATTCAACTGTTATGTAAATAATATACGGAAGGAATAAATACAATGACGTCCAAATATCAGCATCTTATAGACTTAAACGACTATCCTGTCTCATGGTGGAATAAGCTGCTTTGCCTCGGTCAGGACATATGCAGAAATCCCGGCAGATACCACGGTGCCTGCACCGACAAAATCCTGGCCACACTTTTTTATGAACCTTCAACAAGAACACAGATGTCATTTCAGACAGCAATGCTCAGACTCGGAGGCACAATAATAGGCTTTGACAATCCGGCAACATCAAGTGTATCAAAGGGTGAAAATCTTAAAGATACAACAAAGATCGTAAGCGGATACGCAGATGTACTCGTAATACGCCATCCTCAGGAAGGCACTGCAAAGGCTGCTGCACTGAGTGCTGATTGTCCTGTGATCAATGCAGGAGACGGCGGTCATCTGCATCCTACCCAGACACTTACTGATATGCTTACACTTACTGAAGAAAAAGGAAGACTAGACAACCTTGTAATAGGCCTTTGCGGTGATCTTATGAACGGACGCACTGTTCATTCCCTTTGCAAGGCTTTGTCATCCTATAAAAATAATCGTTTTGTACTGATATCATCCAAGGAACTCAAGCTTCCGTCCTATGTGAAGGACATTCTGAGTGCAAACGGATGCAGCTACAAAGAGGTTTTCTCTCTTGAAGAGGCTATCCCGGAGCTTGATGTTCTCTATATGACAAGAATACAGCGTGAACGCTTTGCAAGCACCGAAGATTATGAAGCACAGAAGAACATTTATGTACTTGATAAGGCTAAAATGAAACTCGCTAAAAGTGATCTCATTGTTTTGCATCCTCTTCCGAGAGTAGACGAAATTGCTGTTGAGGTAGACGATGATCCCCGTGCACTTTATTTCAAACAGGCAAAGTACGGGGTGTTTATACGTATGGCACTTATCCTCACAATGATAGAAAATAAGACACCTTTCCAGCTCCTCAGCGGAACTACACATAAAAATATCTGCTGCAGCAACCCTAAATGTATCACTAATACCGAAAAATATCTTCCTAAAAGTTTTATTACTTCAGGTGATATTATTGAATGTGAGTATTGTGATGAAAGAATGCTTTTAAGATAGTATAAATATTTCCGGTTTTAATAAAAATAAAACCGGAATTTTTTATACCCATGTAATGCAAAACGAACCTCACTCTGTCATCTGACAGTGTGAGGTTCGTTTTAATTAGGGAAATTTATTTTATGTTTAAGATTATCCGAAGTATCTCTTGAGAAGTCCTTCAAAAGCTCTTCCGTGACGAGCTTCATCCTTAGCCATTTCATGAACTGTATCATGGATAGCATCAAGATTCTGTGCCTTTGCAAGAGCTGCAAGCTTCTTCTTACCGTCGCATGCACCGTTTTCAGCCATTACACGAAGTTCAAGATTTCTCTTTGTAGAATCTGATACAACATCGCCGAGAAGTTCAGCAAACTTAGCAGCATGCTCAGCTTCTTCCCAGGCAGCCTTTTCATAGTAGCTTCCTACTTCAGGATAGCCTTCTCTGTAAGCTGCTCTTGCCATTGCAAGATACATACCAACTTCAGTACATTCACCTGTAAAGTTCTGATTTAAGCCTTCTATAATTTCAGCATCTACGCCCTTAGCAACACCTACAACGTGCTGATCAGCCCATGCAAGTCCCTGTGTTGATTCTTCCTTGAACTTTGAAGCAGGAGCCTTGCACTGTGGACAGACCTCAGGTGCTGAATCTCCTTCATGTACGTAACCGCAAACTGAACAAATAAATCTTTTCATTTTAATTATCCTCCATATTAATATTTATATACAAATCTGATATTTTTATTAGCTCTCTTGAACTGTTCTAAGTATACCATATTAGTATAGTTTAGTCAAGCCTTTTTTTAAAAAAATATAAGCAAAATAATATCATTTAATTGTAAGTCCGTTTTGTAGTTAGCACTTGTAATATCATTTTATTTTTTGTATACTATAATATAGTTCACATTTTGAAAGGATAAATACAATGAAAAGAATAGCACAGTTTGAAAAGGTAAGCAAAGAACAGTTTATTAAGGATTTTGGCAGTGTATTCGGCAATTCTGACCATGAAAAATCAGATTTGATCTATTCGCAGATAAAGCTCCCGAAAAGAGCAACTACAGGCAGCGCGGGATATGACTTTTATGCACCTGCATCTTTTGTTCTTAAACCCGGTGAAACAATAAAGATCCCTACAGGAATACGTGTAAAAATTGATGAAGGCTGGGTTCTTAAGTGTTACCCGAGAAGCGGTCTTGGATTCAAGTACAGACTGCAGCTTGACAACACTGTTGGCATAATAGATTCAGACTATTATTTCTCAGACAATGAAGGCCATATAATGATAAAAATAACAAATGACACACACACCCAGGCGACAGTAGAACTGTCAGCCGGCAGCGCTTTTTCACAGGGAATATTCTGTGAATATGGCATAACCGTAGACGATGATGCCACAGAGATCCGAAACGGAGGATTTGGAAGTACAAGCAAGTAACACTTAAATTAAGCACAAATTTATTTCAAATTTAATATTCATTTTATCTAAAAAGCTTGCTTTTACTATGTATATATGTTACACTTAATATATCCTCAAATAACTTTTAAATTTTTCTTTATTTTCTATTCTCCTTTTTTATAGTTAATGCCCGTCCGGATATCCGGACGGGCATTATTAGTTGTAATTTATTTTTTATTTTGGCTGAGGTCCTAAAACAACCTTTTCCTTCATAACATACTGTTTGAGATGGCCAAGATCTGCAAGATTGTATCCGCCATCGCCGTTTACATCAGCTAATAGTATCTGCTTCTCGGTAAATTCTATATCACCTATAAGATTCTGACTTACCATTGTAAGATCAGTCATTTCTACAACTCCGTCACCATTTACATCTCCGTATATAAGTTCTTCAGGAGGAACTACTGTAGTTGTAGTAACCTTTGGTGTTGTTGTAGTTGTCGTAGTTGTTGTTACCTTTGGTGTTGTGACTGTTTCAGAAGGAGAACCGCCATAGTACTGATTAAGACTCTGACCGTTTTCACCCAGTGCAGTCATATGATCAAGGCCGATATAAACACCGCCCTTATCCTGCCATAATGATTTTTCAAACAGTCCGTATTTTTCGTCATCCCATGTTGACCAGTCGTTTCCTATAAGTCCGCCTGTATCACCTGAGTTAGGATTAATACACCAGAATGTATGGTTAATACGATTTTCGATCATATAGTCTCTGAGAAGTTCCATCCAGCTCTGATTCTTTCCGCCGTCCATATGACCGCCCCACTCACCGATAAGAAGCGGTGCAATACCCTCAGCATCTATATATGCCCACGTATCGTACCAGTAATCATCAAGAAGTGTCTGTGTTGTAAAGTCCTTGTCGAACCATGTCTGGTTATAAACACTCGGACCGTAATCATGTGGAGAGTATACCAGCTGATCATTGTAATCATCACTGCCGAAGTTAATAGGATAATCTCTGACACCTCTTAAGTTTCCGCCCCACCATGCACCATACCACGGAGATGCATCACCTGATGCACCCCAGACATCCGGAGTATCAAATGTATATCCCTTTTCTGTCTTAGGATACTGTTCTATACCTTCAACAAGAATAAGGAGATTCGGATTTACATCAAGAATTGCCTTGCCGCAGGTCTCAGCAGCATACTTCCAGTTATTTTCAAGCTTTGTATCATCCCATCTTGCGATACTATCAGGACAACCCGCATCATATCCACGTTTGCCGTGAGGTTCGTTTTCAAGGTCAAAAGCAAGAATTGTATCATCATCCTTGAACTGTTCTGCGAGCCATACCCATGAATCTATCCAGTCTTTTGTATCTACCCCGCCCTTGCCGTACCAGAGTTCCCAGCTGTGGCCTGAGTTGTCCGAATGAGGGCTGTGTGCATCCATAAGAATCTTTACGCCATATTCTTTACAGTACTGAACAACATACTGGAATATCTCCCAGCTGTTCTTTGTATCACCTGTTTCAGGATCAGCAAAGTCAGGGTTGCATACATGATAAGGCGGATTGTTGCTTGCTGTAACACTTGAGACAGGAAGCGGTGTACCGTTCATCCAGCTTACCATGAGCTCTGATGAGATAGGAACTCTTATGATATTTATTCCTCGGTCTGCGATCTGCTTAACAATACCCTTGACATCATACCATGCACCATGAAATACATTTTCAGTACAGTTAAAACCGAACCAGTTAGCACCGGTCAGCCATACCTCATTACCGTTCATATCAAGGATCTTATCCTTGTCTGTATGAAGCCAGTCATCGTGGTTGGTATCTGCTGCATATGTAACCTCAGGAGCTGCAAGGTTGCTTAGACCCAGCGTTCCTGCAACAGCAGCCAGACATACTATTGCTGTCACCTTTTTTAACACTTTCATACTTCTTCCTCCTAAAAAATAATAAGTATCTCAAACATACCTAATTTAACTATTTATTATTATATATATTATACAATGTTATAGATTTAATTGTCAATGTACCACTTATCCAAAAAAAATGTCCTCTTTTATTCGATTGAACATTTTGAAAAACAAAAACAGGAAGATGCATCCTTGCATCTTCCTGCTATTTACATTTAGTGAAATTAATTTACCACGGTCTTGTCGGGAATCCTGTACTTCCGCCTGCTGTTCCCTGTGTTCCGACTACGGTTCCGCCTGCATAAGTTCCGCCTTCGCCGTAACCCTTCTCATCAAGCGTGCCGCTGTACTGACCTCCTGAGTATACGCTGTACTTGCTTGTGTCAAGTGACGGGCTGCAGTATACAGCAGCACCTGTCATGTTGATAGAAGCAGGTACCTTGAGTGCTGACAGAACATTTCCCTGAGAGTCAGCAACAGCGAGAACGTCACCTGCTTTGAGTGATACTGAAGCGCCCTTCAGGAATCCGTTTGATACAGTTGGTGATACAAACATATCAGATGTTCCGATTCCGAATATTGTGCCGCCTGTAACATTAAATGAGTAATTGCCTCCGTCTCCTATATCAAAAATACCGTTTCCGCCTCTTACAGGTCCGCAGACAATAACTGTACCGCCTGAAACAGTCAGATTTCCGTTTGAATCAACACCGTCTCCGCCTGCCTGAACATACATATATCCGCCGCTTATGTTAAGTATTCCTGTAGACGTTGACATTCCTCCCGGATTCCAGCCACCCGGGTTAGCTGTACCTGAACCGTCTCCGCCTGCAGCATTGAAACCGTCATCTGAGGATACAACGCTTATATTTCCGCCTTTGACCTCAATATCGTATGCTTCGAGGCCTTCATATGACTGGGTGATATTTATAACAGCACCGTCATTGACTGTCAGAATATTATCTGCATGTACACCATCATCACCTGCTTTTACTGTGATATTTGCTGCATTTACAGTCAAATCACCATTGCTGTGCACTGCATCATCAGTAGAATCAATAACAATAGTACCGCCGTTTAACTCTATTCCCTTAACTCCCTTGAGCCCTTTTGCGCTTACATCAGTTGTTACGGAATTTCCTTCCTGACCGAACCATCCCGTCGAACCCGTACTCTGTGAACCGTTTCCGCTGCCGGTATATGTATACAGATCCACGTCTCCGCCGTTTACATACAGCATCTGCTCGGCGCTTACTGCATCACCATGTGAGTTTATCTTTACTGTTCCGCCGTTGATGATAACCTTGCCCTTATCCTCATCAGTCGAATTTGTAGCTTTGATGCCGTCTCCGGCAGTTGTGGTTACATTTAAGATAAGAGATGAAAAATCAGTATCATCAGAATCACCGATTTTAACACTGTCCTTTCCTCTGATACCATCATCCTGAGCCTTGACAGTAATATTTCCGTTAAATATCTTTATGCTGTCCTTGCCTACTATACCGTCAGCACAGTTGCCGTTTACATTAAGAATTCCCTTTCCCTTTATCTTAAGATCATCCTTTGAATATATAGCACCACTGTCTGAGTCATCATTTGTATAGTTTGTACCGTCTGTTATTGTATTTGTGGTGCCTTTCTTAACGGATACAACGCACTCATCGGCTACGCTTGCAATGTACAAAGGTGAATTGTTAGTACAGGTTATATCAGCACCTGTCAGTGCCAGCTCAACAGCACCTTCAGGATATGCTGTCTTGTCAACGTCAACAATGATCTGTCCGTCTGTCAGTGTACCGCTTACTGTATATGTACCAGGTTCATTTATTGTAACCTTTCCTGCACTTACTACTGTCCCTGAGCCGGTAGTTGTTATGGAAGTACCATTAAGTGTTATAGTTTTCTCTTCCGTAACAGGGGTAGTTGTAGTCTGTTCAGGCTCCTTGGTAGTTACAGGCGGTGTTGTTGTTGTTGTCTCACCTGATGTGCCTTCACCAAGGAGTTCTGATATTGCAAGTACACAGTCAAGTATGTTGACTTTGCCGTCACCATTGATGTCAGCATACGTCAGCTGGTCATCATTAAGCTCAGCACCATTGATCATATAATTTCTGAACATCAGAATATCTGCAGCAGTCAGTGAACCATCGGCATTTATATCACCTTTTATTCCTGTCTGCGCTTTTACAACAATTGTTCGGTCAGATTTCTTATTAATAAAACCTGACACAGAAAGATCAGATGCTCCTGTTGCGGCTAGTACTGCGCAGCAAACTGCTATGCTAAGTTTTCTGAACTTTTTCATAAACATATACCTCTTTTCAGATTTTTGTCATGTATTGCGTATTTTTTAGATTTTTCTGCGTCCTCACTTACTTACTTTTAATTTCATTATATTTAATTAATGTGTCTTTTTTATAGCGCATAAATGAAAAATAATCAATTTTTAACTGGATTTTTTCAATATTTAAGTATATAATAAAGAAGTCCGTTGTATGTAGTCAATGTTAAGTCGTATAAACATTATTTGTTTTGTCTAATTTTCACGTAATTTTCACAAAAATCAATCAATTTATTATTTAAGATTATTTTAAGATAAGTATAGTATATTGTTTATATGATGTAAGGTTCGAAAAATGAAAAAGAAGGAGGAAAAATTAAAAATGGCAATAAGCACTTTCAAGCGTAAAGAGATCAAATTTATACTTGATGAAGATCAGTACCAGTCATTAAACAGTATAATAGGTGAGTACATGAATCCTGATGCATTCTGTGTAGACGGAAAAGAGTATGGTATTTACAATATTTATTATGATACAGCTGATAACTATCTGATCCGCGAATCGCTTGAAAAACCATATTACAAGGAAAAAATACGATTAAGAAGTTATTTTTCTCCTGCCAAAGATACTGATAATGTCTATCTGGAAATCAAAAAGAAGATCGGCGGAATAGTAACAAAAAGACGAATATCGCTCACTCTTGCACAGGCCAATGCATTTATTTTTGAAGGTGAGCTTCCCGACTTCAGCAATGACAAAAAAAACTATATTCAGAACCAGGTGCTTCGTGAACTTATAGTTTTTCTTAAAACATATCCTATTACGCCGAAACAATATATAAGCTATCAGCGAAGTGCTTATTTCGGCAAGGAAGATGACAGCTTCAGACTTACATTTGACAGGTCTATTACTCAAAGACGATTCGATGTATCGCTGTCTGAACCAAATTACGGTTCACAGCTTCTTCTGCCTTCACAGCATCTGATGGAAGTTAAAATATCTTCTTCTATGCCGATGTGGCTGTCACAGAAGCTGGCGGAACTCGGCGTATACAAAACAAGCTTTTCCAAATACGGACGCGCCTTCAGGTCCTACATAACGGAAACTCATTAAAACCATTGAAAGGATGAATTCTATTGTTTAATTCTATTTTTACTGACGGACTATCTGTGGAAGCATTTTTTATTGCTATACTGAGTTCTGTCGCAGTTGGCTTTCTTATAAGTCTGTTATATCTTGTAACAAACAAAAAAGAAGGATATTCCCAAAGTTATGTATGGACTATCATCATGCTGCCTCCTGTTGTTGCCATAGTTATTGCAGCCATAGGAAATAACGTTGCAAGTTCTCTGAGTCTTGCCGGTGCATTTACTCTTGTTCGTTTCAGAAGTGCCCCCGGAGACCCGAAACAGATAGCATATGTTTTTTATGCAACTGCTACAGGTCTTATCTGCGGACTCGGATACATTACATATGCTTTTATATTCCTGGTTATTATCGCAGCTGTACTGCTTGTCTTATATAAGACAAAATATGCATCACCGGCAACGAGCAGTATGACTCTTAAGATCACTATTCCTGAAAATCTTAATTATATCGGTCTTTTTGACAAAACACTTGACAAATACACATCAAACTGGCTTCTCAAGAGAGTAAAAACAACAGAGTTCGGCACTCTGTTTGAACTGATATACAGCATAGAGATCAATAATACTGCTAACCAGAAAGCATTTATTGATGAGATCAGAACACTTAACGGAAACCTGAATGTTGTTCTTGTTCTTTATAAATACGATGACAAGGTATATGCAAGCTGATACATAATTTTTCATTTCCAAATCAAAAAAATCCCGGTGAAATACTGTTTCACCGGGATTTTTGTTTTTACTTCTGATTATATTTTTTAAGAAGAAGATTGATTTTTTCATGAGGATCAATAACAGTGCTTATTGATACATCATGATTGATAGCTGCGATGAAGTATGCAATATACTTAGATACATCAACTTCCATGAACCATTCCTTTTCAAGAAGTTCCTTAGGTCTGTATGTGAGGTTAGTACCGAGGATACCGTCAATGTATCCATCCTTATAAGCCTTGTCAAACTTATCAAATCCGTCTGTAAACAGACCGTATGTTGCACAGCCATAAATTTTTCTGGCTTTCTTTTCCTTGAGAGCATATGCTATATCAAGCATTGATTCACCTGATGAAATGATGTCATCAGCAATAAAAATATCCATGCCTTCTACTGAATTACCAAGATATTCATGAGCTACGATAGGATTTCTTCCGTTAATGATCTTTGAATAATCACGTCTCTTATAAAACATTCCGAGATCTACTCCGAGAACAGAAGCATAGTACATATTTCTGTTGAGAGCACCTTCATCAGGGCTGACTATCATAAAGTTATCCTTTGTAATATGAAGGCCTTCGATATTTCTGTACATTGTTTTGAGAACCTGATATGTCGGCATAACATTATCAAATCCCATAAGCGGAACAGCATTATGAACACGGGGATCATGTGCATCAAATGTTACTATGTTCGATACGCCCATACTCTGCAGTTCCTGCAGTGCACATGCACAGTCCAGTGACTCACGGTAGTTTCTTCTGTGCTGACGTCCGCCGTATAAAATAGGCATTATGACATTTATTCTGTGTGCTTTGCCGCCTGCAGCCTGTATTACTCTTTTCAGATCCTGATAGTGATCATCAGGTGACATTGAGTTTTCATTTCCAAACATCTTATATTTGCAGTTGTAGTTGCCTACATCTACTATAATGAATAAGTCATTTCCTCTTACAGTAGATTTTATAAGACCTTTGCCATCACCTGAAGAAAAACGCGGGCACTGATTTTCAATAAGAAATGTATCAGTATCATATCCGCCTTCCTTTGACCAGTCAACAAGATACTTGTCTATCTTGCTGCCAAGCTCTGTAGCCCCTTCCAATGCAATAACTCCGAGCGGAGCAACGCGCGTCTGAGGATTGAATAATACCTCATTTGCAGCACTTCCTGTCATTTAACCAAATCCTTTCAAGAAAATAAATAATAAAAATAACTTAACCGCAGAAAATACTAATAACAAACCATCACTATATTTAAGTATAACACTACAAATAATTATTTGTCAATTATCTTAATATATCAAAAAAATATACAAAACGAGTGATTAATCGGCGATTAATATAATATTAATTGTTATTTAGTTCTCAAGCCATTCTGATTTGCGAAAAATGTAATTATATTCTTTTTAATTCCACTATTGTTCAGAAATTATTTATCCTGATTAATTTTTTAAATATTTATGATGCTTTAACATATAACTGAACCTCGTTTTTATCAGACCGTAATAAATTCTTTGATATTCTCAAATGTCTTCTCCCCGATTCCCTTAACATTTTTTATTTCATCTATTGATGAAAATCCTCCGTTCGCTTCCCGGTACTCAATTATTGCTGCAGCTTTCTTTTCTCCGATCCCCTTAAGATTTACAAGCATGCTGACATCAGCCTTATTGATATTTATCATGCCTGAGGTATCACTGACGCTGTTTGCACTCACCGACTGTTGTGTACCGGCACATGAATTGATATTTTCTGTAACAGAAACCTGCGTCATTCCCTGCTGCCTGGTTGTTTTACCTGTATTATCAGTCTGTGATTCGGATGTGACGGTGCCTGATGTTCTTTCCCGCATGAGAGCCTGGCTGCCTGAGATCACGACAGGAGTTGTATCCGGTGTATCAGCTTTTATTATTATAACTGACATTATAATTGCAGCAAGACCAGCTGCTATAAAATAAATTGCTTTGTTCATCTGCATTCTCTTATTCCTTTTTATGTATTATTATGATTATATTTTACATCTAAAAAGTTTTTTTGTAAATACTCTTTTTCAGCTTTTTATTCTTAAATATCTTATTATAGTATTTGATGAAAAATGTCTTACACATATAAATACATGACAGGGCTGTCTTTATAAAAACTGATTTGTCATTTTACATATAAAAAAATCAAATCAAAAAATTACCTCTCATAAATTATTTTTAACTTCTCATACTAATATCACGGCACCAAATTAAAATAAATTTTAAGAGGAGTCATGATTATGAAAGGCGAATTTACTCAAAAAGGCAAAGAAGCTATGGAACGTTTCAAGATGGAATCTGCTAATGAAGTAGGAGTACCGCTTAAAGAAGGATATAATGGTGACCTCACATCAAGACAGGCTGGTTCTATCGGCGGACAGATGGTAAAGAAAATGATTGATGCATACAAGATGCAGTAATAATAAAACAGTTTTTCTTTAACAGCCATGTATTACAGTAAATAAACAGCCGGATTTGTTTTTGTGAGTTACTGATCATATAAAACTTATGTTTTAAATCAGATATAGGATATAAAACATCCGGTCAAGCTTTTAGTCATAAAATTACCACTAATAATATTTGTGATTTAAACAATAATATTAGTACGGCACCAAATAAAAATAATTTTAAGAGGAGTCATGATTATGAAAGGCGAATTTACTCAAAAAGGCAAAGAAGCTATGGAACGTTTCAAGATGGAATCAGCCAGTGAAGTCGGAGTACAGCTTAAACAGGGATACAATGGCGATCTGACATCAAGAGAAGCCGGATCAATCGGCGGACAGATGGTAAAGAAAATGATTGATGCATACAAGATGCAGTAATATAAAACAGTATTTATAGCTGCGCAGGTAACGTAAATGTGACGAAGCAGATGCTTTAACAGCAATTACGGTCAAGCGGCAGTAAAACAGGAGTGTACCATGACTAATAAGTTATGGTACACTCCGATTTTTTTAGGTCTTCAATAAATTAAATAATCAGTCTTCCTGCGCTTCAACGAAATAATTTTTCATAAGTACATAGTCTGCTGCATCAACTTTACCATCCTCATTGATATCACCATTTTCTACATCATTATCCTTGCCTATAAAGTATTCGCTGAGCTTAGAAGCATCGTCTGTTTCAATCTTGCCATCATGTGTAGTATCTCCTGTTTTGTTGACTATTTCGTCTTCATATCCCTCCATAACAGCATATACTCTTCCAAGTGACATTGCTTTTACATTAGTCTCAGGATCCTTGTCCTTGCTTACTGTAATAATTGAACCACTTGTTTTCACATCAGCCGGCTTAATGAACTTATTGCCCTCATCATCATAGCATGCAGCAGATGCCTCACATCTATCAGAAACCAGATTGATCGGATAATTTCCTTCCGGTGCATCTGCATTAATTCTTATTGCTACTCTGATTACTTCCTTATCAGTGCTGCAGATGTTATTTGTATCATTTGCCATTAAAATTACACCGTTCTTATTATCACTTACGACGAAATAATAATTATCAACAAAATCGTGTTCTGCTGACATGCTTTCAATACTCATTATACTGCTGTCATACTCAAAAAACAAAAGCATAGCACAACAACCGGTATTTTCGCCGATTACAATATCAAGATACGTTAAATCTCCGGGTGCTGCTGTTGCATTTGTCAGTCCAAAACTTATACAGCCTTTTGTTTCAGGTTCTTTCTTTTCAAGATAACCCAGACCCAGACTTTCGTATGTGTCTGTTACAATAATAGGTTGTTCTTCATTTCCCCCATATATTGTTGTTACCGGGCTTTGTTCTGACGCGCTGACGTTGAAAAATCTGCTGCTGCAAAAAACAATTCCTGCACAAAGAACAACTGAAGTTGCTGCTGCTGCGACCTGCTTAAAATTCATAATGGATTTCCCCTTTCAGATTTATTATATATTAATACTATACAAGTTTCTTAAATGCTACATAATTTATGAAAATTATTCAAAAAAAAATAAAAAAATCTCAGTCAGCTAAAAGCTGACTGAGATTTAAAATAAGTATAATAAATTATACTCCGTATTTTGTTGTTGAAACCGGGATACCAACGCCCATTGTAGATGCTACTACACATGACTTGATATATGCACCCTTTGCTGCAGCTGGCTTAGCCTTAACAACAGCATCCATAAGAGTTTTAAAGTTCTGTTCAAGCTTTTCGCCGCCGAATGATGCTTTACCGATCGGGCAGTGAATGATATTTGTCTTATCAAGACGATATTCGATCTTACCAGCCTTAGCTTCAGTAACAGCCTTAGCTACGTCAGGAGTAACTGTTCCTGCCTTCGGGTTTGGCATAAGTCCTCTAGGACCGAGAACCTTACCAAGACGTCCAACAAGACCCATCATATCAGGTGAAGCGATTACTACATCGAAATCCATCCAGTTTTCCTTTGTGATCTTGTCAACAAGATCCTGGCCGCCAACAAATTCTGCACCAGCAGCCTTAGCAGCTTCGTACTTGTCTTCCTTACAGAAAACACATACTCTTACCTTTTTACCTGTTCCGTTTGGCAGTACAACTGCGCCACGAACCTGCTGATCAGCATGTCTTGAGTCAACGCCAAGACGGATATGAGCCTCGATTGTTTCATCAAACTTAGCCTTAGAGTTCTTAGCTACTAAGTCCAAAGCTTCAACAGAATCGTATAACTTATTTGCTTCAACAGTTTTTTTACTATCTATATATTTTTTGCCGTGTTTCATATTTATCCTCCTATAAAGTGGTAATACTGAATCGCTTAACGCGCGGTTCAGTTAGCGGAAAGTTTCCTCCCACCATTAGATAATACACAATCGGTAAATAATGACTGTGATACTCTTAATCAACTACTGTTACGCCCATTGAACGAGCTGTTCCAGCGATCATGCTCATAGCAGTTTCAAGACTTGCAGCATTAAGATCAGGCATCTTCTGCTCAGCAATCTTCTGGATCTGTTCCTTAGTTATGCTGGCAACCTTAGTCTTGTTAGGAACGCCTGAACCACTCTCAATACCGCATGCCTTCTTGATAAGAACAGCAGCCGGCGGAGTCTTTGTAACAAATGTGAATGTACGGTCTGCATAAACTGTGATAACAACAGGGATGATAAGACCAATGTCATTCTTTGTTCTTTCATTGAATTCCTTAGTAAATGCCATGATATTTACACCATGCTGACCTAAAGCAGGACCAACCGGTGGTGCAGGTGTTGCTTTACCTGCAGCAATCTGTAACTTAATATAGCCAGTAACCTTCTGTGCCATGGTTATTTTGCACCTCCATAATGTGGTAACGACGAGATAATAATTGATTTTATCTCTCCCACCTGACTGTTTTTTTAACAGTCAATTATAAAAACTTTTTTTAAACTACATGTCATCCAGCTTTATAACCTGGGTAAGTCCAAGTGTAGCTGGTGTCTCACGTCCAAACATTGAAACAAGAACATCAACAGTACCCGCATCAACATCTACCTTCTGTACCACACCGACAAATCCGTCCATTGCAGTACCGGATACACGCACACTGTCGCCTTCGTTTATGTTTACCTCGACTGAAGACAAATTGAGATTAACTCCAAGAGCCTCAACTTCTTTTTCAGACAAAGGCGTAGGTTCCGACGCAGGTCCTACAAAGCCGGTCACACCTCTTGTATTCTTGACTACATACCAGGAATCATCGGTATAGACCATTTTCAGCAGAACATAACCTGGAAATGTTTTTCTCTCCACTTCCTTAGTTTTGCCGTCAGTAATCTCAGTTACCTTTTCTGTAGGCACCCTTACTTCAAGGATCAAGTCGTGAAGCTTTCTGTTTTCCACAACTTTTTCAATATTCTGTGCTACCTTATTTTCATAGCCAGAATAAGTGTGAATTACATACCACTTTGCTGCTTCTGACATTACATTTCCTCCTTGTCTTAAAGTATGTTACTGCTACTTGTTCAAGATAAGTTTTAACAGGAATCCAAGACCTGTATCGAACAATCCTACAAAAACACCTATTAATATAACAGTAGCAAGAACTACTGAAGAATTATTGATAACCTGTTTTTTACTGGGCCATACAACCTTCTTGAATTCGCTCTTAAGATCTTTAAAATACTTTTTAACCTTTCCAGGCTGTTTTTTCTTATCTTTTGATACTGACTTTGAATCAGCTTTTTTGTCAGATTTTTTTTCTGACTTTGCCGGAGAATTATCATCTTTCTTAATGGTCTTCTTTGTTTTTAATTCGTCTTTAGACATAACACAGACCTCCGGTTACTTTGTTTCCCTGTGCAGAGTATGTTTTCTACAGAACTTGCAATGCTTCATCATTTCGATTCTGTCAGGGTCATTTTTCTTATTCTTCTTTGTGCTGTAATTGCGCTGCTTGCACTCTGTGCACGCCAATGTTACCTTAACTCTCACTTCGGCACCTCCTGAATGAATTTATACTTCTTCGATACAAAATCCGGACGACGTCCGGTTTGTCGGCCTCCCTCTATATACTGAGTGTATATCTTTTTTTGAGCAAAAAAATATACCTCACAAAGAGGTAATTTAATTTTAACATGATTATTACGCAGTGTCAAGTAGTTTTATTAATTTGATAGCGCAAATGTGTAAATACTTATTAACATATGTATATTTCTCTTGTTTTTTGTCGTTTTATTTACGTTATATTGGATTTGGATTTATTAACTGCTCAACAGCTCGTATTTATCAATGATTTACGCTATTTCACTGCGTGCTTTGTGATCATTCAATCTAATATAATATTATCAGTTTATAATAGTATATACATCTTTATTGTTCCTGCAAATCATAATACCAGTGCTTTTTTGCTTCTATGATGTTATGTAAAAAAATCTCATTAAATATTTTTGTTTTACTATTGACATAATAAATTTTTAGTGATATAATAAACAACGTTGTGAGCTGATTTGTTCATAACATCGTATTCTAAAGACAGCTGGTGGAGATGATCCGTAAATCCAGCCGAGGAATGTGGCTGATCATTATACTTAATCTGCAATAGATTACAACATTATGATTTTGTTCCTTTCTCGTTTATGTATGAGAAAGGTTTTTTTGTGCCATCTTTTAGATACGGAATTATTATTTCGGAGGTGAAATTCATGGCAAGTGAAAAGATTTTAGCTGTTAAGAAAGCTAGAGTTGATGAACTCACAGAACTTTTCAAAAATTCATGTGCAGGTGTTATCGTTGATTACAAGGGTATCACAGTTGAAGAGGATACAAAGCTTCGTAAGGAATTACGTGAAGCTAATGTTACTTACTTCGTAGAAAAGAACACTATTATCCGTCGTGCACTTGAAAACGCAGGTATCAATGGTCTTGAAAATGTACTCGAAGGCGCAAGCGCTATCGCAGTTACAGCTGAAGATCAGACAGCTCCTGCCCGTGTACTTGGCAAATTTGCTTCTGCAACAGAAAACAAGTTTGAACTCAAGGCCGGATTTATCGGTGAAGAAATTTATGACGCTGCCGGCGTTATGGCTCTCTCAAAGATTCCATCAAGAGATGTACTTCTTGCACAGCTCGTTGGTTCTCTTCAGGGACCTATCCAGAAACTCGCTGCATTGCTTAAGGCTGTTGCTGACAAGAATTCAGAAGCTGCTTAAGCTGCAAAACGCGGTTTGTTCCATTTATTAAATTAAAAAATATTAAGGAGATTATTATCATGGCTTCAGAAAAGACTTTAAAATTTATTGAAGATATCAAAGCTCTTTCAGTACTTGAACTTGCTGAATTAGTTGACGCTATTCAGGAAGAATTCGGTGTAACAGCTGCTGTAGCTGCTGCTCCTGCTGCAGGCGGTGCTGCTGCCGAAGCTGAAAAGACAGAATTTGACGTTGTTATGACATCATTCGGTGATGCTAAGATGAACGTTATCAAGGCTATCAAGGAAATCCTTGGTCTTGGTCTTAAGGAATCAAAGGAATTTGTTGAAGGACTTCCTAAGGCAGTTAAAGAAGGCGCTTCTAAGGCTGACGCTGAAGAAATCAAGACAAAGCTTGAAACTGCTGGTGCAGTTATCGAAATCAAGTAATTTTAATTACTTTAGTAATCAGAAAACACGCATTCTTTATGAGTGCGTGTTTTTTTAGTTTAAACTAAAAACCGTGCACACAAAGCAGATGTCTGTGTGCACGGTTTTCGTGATTCATTTTGTTGTCAATAAGGATAACCCTTTTTCTCTATTTTTTTATTATAGCCCCTGTACCATCCGTGAATGTATTGCTTGCAAGTTTCAGTATATCAACCAGTGTACCTACCATACACAAACCACCTGTACAAAGATACAGGAGTCCTGATAATATTTTTCCGCAGTAAAGTCTGTGAATTCCTGCGAGTCCGAAAAATCCCAGCGCTGCAAGTATAAGAGATGTTGACTTGCTCTTGTCACTTACAAGTCCCATCTGATACTGCTGTGCCGGCTGCTGACCGATGTTGATCATATTGTTTACCGGTGCAGCGTACATACCGCCGTTAAGATTTTCTACCTGTCTTCCGCAGTGTGTGCATACAACTGCATCACTTGGAATACGTTCTCCGCAGTATTTGCAGAATTTTGTTGCTGTCTGTGTTGCCGGCTGGACCTGTGGCTGCACATGCGGCTGAACCTGTGGCTGCTGCGGCTGTGCATAACCGCTCTGTGTACCGTAATTATCATAATAACGGTTCAGATTGTCAGGATTCTGATATCCTGCCAGCGGCTGACTGACATTCTGTTTTGCTACCGGCGGAATATTGTAGCTGCTGTTAGCAGGCATTGATTTGTATGCCGGTGCTGAATACTGGCTGCTTGCTGTATTTCTGTATTCTTTTCTCTGAAGATCCTGTGCATTGTCATCACTGTTATATACCGGATATGCTTCTCTCATTCCTGAAGACGATCCTGTACGTGATGTATCTTTGGACAGATTAATGCTTCTGCGTTCTGATCGGTTGTTATCCATCACTTTCGTTCCTTTCCTGCTGCTGTATTTACATTTTCTATATATTTTATTATATAATGAATTGCTGAGAATTTTATTAATTATTTATGTACAACATTTTAATATTCTGTGTATTAATGATATTCTAATATATTTTTAATTATTTTATTATAACATTATAATATTTTTTATACATATTTTATAACTCATTTTTCTGCAGCATATAATTGTCACTCAGTTACATTGCAGCTGCTTTGGGGAAAATAAAAGTACCATATTGCTGTGCGGACACAGTAATATGGTACTTTTATTTTTTATGTATTATGTTTAAAAGTGAAGCAACTGAGCAATCATTATCATAAGCACTCCGGGTATGCCTAAAATGGCGGCTGTTGCCGCATTAAAAAGATTTATGTTGACTTTGCAGCCCAGGCAGCCGCCGAACTGGTTTGCTGCTGCCAGTGCAATCAGTCCGGTCAATACTCCGAACAGAAAGTTTTTTAAGGGTTTTTTCTTTTTTCTGTAGTATAGGATCATTATCAGTGTGATAAAGATCCACAGGCATACTATTATTGTATTTTCCATACCGATTCCTTTCATTGTACTTATAGTAAAATGTATCCGAGTGCTATAAGCAGCTTCAGATCCGCACCCTCCTTAGCCAGTATGATTATAAATAAAAGTATTATCAGAAAGTCCTTGTCTATTTTTGATTTCTCCCCCGAGACCAGTGAGAATATCTTTCCCATCATATCATTTACGGCTCCTGCAGGATTAAACGGAGTCGGACCATTGCCTCCCATATCAGTGCACTGCTGGTTCCTGAAGTTTTCCCTGGCTGACTGCTCTTCATCCGCACACTTCTCATATGGCTGTTCATTTCTGATATTTTCTTCTCTTATCTGCTGTGTCTTTATCTCCTGATTATAACCGTGCCTTAAATGTTCATTACGCTGAGAACCCATTGCCGTCCTTCCGGCAGCTGGTATCATATTATTCACATACTGTCTCCGGTTGTCAGTGAAGCTGTTGAAACTGTTATTTCTGTTTTCATTCCTCATGTTCTGTGATTCAGGAAATTCAGCTGTCTGCCTTGCTGTATTGGTTTGCATTCCCGCAGTATTCCGGTATACATCATGCTGTCTGAAATTATTATATGACCTGTTCATCATGTAATTACCCGGATTTTGTCTGTTCTGCCTTGATCTCATCTGCATTTCACGTGTCCTGTTAATTGCTTCGCTTCGCATATCCGCAAAGTTATCTTGAGTAACAGTATTCATAAGCTACCCTCCTTAAACCAGAATTACAGCATTTTGTCAAGATCCTTAAGAAGGCCGCTTTCTTTCAGTATATTAAATACAGAGATAAGCTTCATGACTTTTACTGCTTTGTCTACCTTATCCTGTTTTTTCTCACTCAGGTGTGGTTTTAGTGCGATGAGCAGCTCAGAATTTTTGTCACCGGCACCATTGTTAAGAAGATCCTGTAATTTAAACAGCAGACTGAAATCAAAACCTCCGCCATCACTCTCATCACTGCAGGTCTGCTCATTATCACTGCACTGCTCCTGTTCACACTGCTCTCCTTCAACCTGTGCCTCTGCCTGAGGATTCTGACAGCCATCATTACCGGAGGCTGATGCTGTTTCACCCATAAGCATATCGTACAGTTCCTGTACCTGCTTCATACTTTCCTCATCTGAAAGTATACCCTGGATCTTTTCCATCATATTATCCACAGCATCATCACCTCCACGAATCCTTTATTTCTTTTCGTCGTTCATCAGTTTGTTGTAAAGTGACTTAGCCTGTGGTGCTGACATGATCTTTTCGGCGATATTTGGATTCTTCAGAATCTGCTGGAACTTTGCTGAATCATTTTTGTTCATATTTTTTATGGCATCCTCAAACTGACCTTCTTCAAGCTGTTGTCTGAGAACATCCGGCTTCATATTAAGCTTTGCAGCTACAATTTTCAGAAGCCCGTCAATATTGGGGTTAGACACCACTTTTTTTGTGTTGCTGTTTTCATTTTTTGCAGCTGAAGCCGCGTTATTCCGGTCGTTTGACATGTTCATGTTTCTCTGCATAAATATATAACTCTCCTCTCAATTTTTATTGTATTTTAATATTAATTATGCTATAATTGTTGATGTGTAACATACAAACTACAGATATTCCGGAAAGGAAGGAATAAAATGCGAATTGTTGTTATGTCTGACTCACACGGCATATACTGCGTACTCGATAAAATAGTATCAGCACATCCGGAAGCAGACTTATATATACACCTGGGTGACGGTCAGAAAGAGTGTGACCTCCTACGACAGCTGTACCCTGATAAAAACTTCTGTTTTATCAGAGGCAACTGTGATACATCAAGTGAACTGCCGCTCTCACAGGTGATCAAAGTGAATAATGACCATACAATATTTGCAGCTCACGGACACACATATAATGTTAAGTACGGTCTTTCAGCCATTAGAAAAGAGGCGAAATGTGCCGGGGCTGATATAATACTTTTCGGTCACTCTCATTTCAGGTACTGCGGGTATGAAGATGAAACCTGGATCATGAATCCGGGAAGCTGTATGATCCCGCGTGACGGAAATAAGCCATCATACGGAATTGTTGATGTAACAGACAGCGGAGTAATGACAAATATTGTTTCAATCAGTTGAACAAATACTTCCGCCTAATAAATATTATATGTTCAACATTCCATTACCGTTCGTATTTCTCAGGAGATTTTTATAATGATAAATAAAAAAACAAGCGAAAACCAAAACTGCACCGCAGCATCATATCTGCGTATCTTTCTCATTGCCTTTATAACATTTGCAGTTACAATTATCCCGGTTGTAATTTACAACAAGGGCTATCTGACATACTACGGTGATTTCAATTCCCAGCAGATTCCTTTCTATTACCATGCACACGAAGCAGTCAGAAGCGGAAACATTTTCTGGGACTGGGGTACTGATCTCGGATCTGATTTTCTGGGTTCATACAGCTTTTATCTTCTGGGCAGTCCTTTCTTCTGGATCACAACACTCTTTTCAGACAAAATTGTCCTTTATCTTATACCATGGCTGCTCTGCCTTAAGTATTCAATAGCTTCGCTGACAGCATATGCATATATAAAAAGATTTACTGTAAAAACCACTTCCGCTGAGATCGGTGCACTCCTTTATGCTTTTTCAGGATTTCAGGCATACAATATATTTTTCAATCATTTTCATGATGTAACTGCTCTTTTCCCTCTGATGCTCATTGCACTTGAGGAAACTGTAAACAATGACAGGCGTGGTTTCTTTGCTGTTACCGTTGCCCTGATGGCCAGCGTAAATTACTTCTTTTTTACAGGTCAGGCAGTGTTTGTCATCTTATACCTGATCGTTCGTGCCCGCAGCAGGGATTTCGCACTTACATTCAGAAAGTTTCTTATCATTGCTGGTGAATCCCTGCTCGGAGTCTGTACAGCAATGGTTATCCTTCTGCCGTCAGCTCTGACTGTACTCGGAAATTACAGAGTATCAGAAAGACTTTACGGAACAGACCTTATTGCTTATTCTGAGCCGACAAGGATCTGGAGGATCATTCAGAGCTTCTTTATGATTCCTGATGTTCCGTCACGTCCCAACCTGTTTGACTCTGACAACGCAAGATGGGCATCAATAGGCGGATATCTCCCGCTGTTCTCAATGATCGGTGTATGCGCATATCTTCGCGCAAAGCCTGACAAATGGTCATCAAGACTCATTAAAATATGCATTGTATGTTCATTTATTCCGGTACTCAACTCAGCATTTTACATGCTTAATGCATCTTATTACGCAAGATGGTTCTATATGCCCATACTTATAATGGCACTTGTTACCGCACAGACCTTAGAAAATAAAGATATCAGTGCAAAGCCAGGAATAAGAACATGTATGTGGTTCTATATTGCATTTATCATTATCTCTGTACTTCCGGTAAAAAAGAAAGACGAAGTCAAGTGGTTCGGTATGGCCGCTAATCTCTGGTACTTCTATATTATTCTTGGTGTCACTGTCCTGTTTTTTATTTTTGCGATCCGTATCTTTTATCTGCGCAAAAACGGCAGACCGTATCTCAGAAAATGCTTTGCGCTCACTGCAGCTGCAAGTTTTGCTGCAACTTCAGCAGTATTCTATTATGGAATAAGCATCGGTCCGTATCCGGATAAATATATAAGTGCTTCAATTGACGGCAGGGAAAAAATAAGCCTTGAAAGCAGCGATGACGAATTTTACAGAATTGACGTATCAGAAAACTACGATAATTTTCCTATGCTCTGGGGCTTTTCATCAATGAGATGTTTTCAGAGTGTGGTAAGCTCATCTATTATGGAGTTTTATGACAGCGTAAATATTCAGAGAGATGTAGCTTCAAGAGCAGAGACTACAGCCTACAGTCTGAGAGGACTCTTCTCCGTCAAATATTACTTCAGTAAGCTTGATGAAAACAATGAAGAGGAAAAGAAATTAAATATGCCCGGGTTTACTCAGTTCAGCGACCAGAACGGATTCAGGGTATATAAAAATGATTACTATGTCCCTATGGGATTTACCTATGACAATTATATCAGTCAGGAAGACTTTGAAAAGCTCTCTGACAGTGTGAAGACAAATGTCCTCATGGAAGCAGTTGTGCTAAGTGACCGTCAGATTTCACAGTATTCGTCGCTGCTTGAAAAATATAAAATCAAAGACAGTCCCAGCTATACAACAGACCGATATCTGAATGACTGCGAGGAACGCATAAACAGCTCATGTTCACAGTTCTCAAAATCATCAAAAGGCTTCAGCGCAAGGATAAGCACTGACAAAGACAATCTTGTATTTTTCAGCGTTCCGTTTGACAAGGGCTTCAGTGCGTATGTAAACGGACAACGCACAAAAATCGAAAAAGTAAGCAACGGCTTTATGGCTGTTTACGTTCCTGCAGGCGAAAGCACTATAAAATTTTCATATATTCCATATGGACTACAGACAGGTTTTCAGATCTCTGCAGTATCATTGCTTATGCTTATAACATATATGGTTATCATAAAATTAACCAGGGTAAGAAATAAAAAATACTTTTTGTATGATAATGACCTCACACAGCAGTTTGAGGGTGAAGCCCCGATTGCTTCCATCATGTCAGCACAGAATGAAATAATAGATTTTGACATCGATGAGCCGCTTTCGCAGGCTTTCGATGGAACCGATGAACCGGACACGGAGGAAGAAGAATAATGCATCTATTTGAAGAAACAAATTCATCACAGCCTGTATATAACGGAAAAATATTTGACGTTATATGTGACACCGTAACACTTGAAAACGACACACAGGCAAAAAGAGAGGTAGTACTTCATAACGGCGGCGTTTGTGTCGTACCTGTTACTGATGACAATCAGCTGCTACTCGTACGCCAGTTCAGATACCCCTTCAGGGAAGTGCTTACAGAAGTTCCTGCCGGTAAGCTCAACAAAGGCGAAGATCATCTTGAATGCGGAAAACGCGAACTTCTCGAGGAAACAGGCGCATGCGCTGATACATTTACGGATATGGGCATTATTTATCCCACACCTGCATATCTTACAGAGAAAATTCATATGTATATCGCCAGTGGTCTGAAATTTGAAAAACAGAATCTCGACGAGGACGAATTTCTTGATGTTATAAAGGTACCATTTGAAGAGGCACTTGAAATGGTAATGAAAAATGAGATAAAAGATGCAAAAACCCAGATTGCAATAATGAAAGCATGGCTTGTTCTGTCAAAAAAATAAGCGGGTTTATAAGCCCGCTTTTAATTATTAATACTCTGCAGCATCCTCTGTCTCCATAAGAACCAGATGTTTTTCATATGCATCAAGTATTTCATCCTCCATGAACTTTCTTGCCTGGGGTGAAATAGGATGTACAATATCTCTGAATATACCCCCTTCATCCTTGCGGCTTGGCATAGCAACGAATAATCTTTCGTCGCCCTGAACCACCTTGATGTCATGGATGGCTAGCTGATTGTTGATAGTAATTGATACTACTGCTCTCAGTCTGCCTTCGGTTATTATCTTACGTATTTTAATATCTGTTATTTCCATATTGACCTCCTAATGTTTTATATAACTATTATGAGTTTTCATGGTTAATTTATACAAGGTATTTTAAAGTAATTTATGGTAAAAACTATAATGTATTAATAAAGTTAAAATCTGCTGCCTGTGCGGTAAAATATTATTTACAGATTGGACTGATTTATATGAAAGAAAGTATACTGGACTCAAAAAAACACATTCATTTCATAGGTATCGGAGGTTCCGGTATGTATCCGCTCGTTCAGATCCTGCATGCGAAAGGATATCACATTACCGGTTCTGACAACAATGAAACCGAAACCCTTGACGCTGTCAGAAAGATGGGGATCGAAGTATTTCTGGGTCAGCGGGCTGAAAACATTACAGGAGCTGACCTTATCGTGCATACAGCAGCTATAATGGCTGACAATCCGGAACTCATCGCAGCAAAGCAAAGCGATGCACCGGTCCTTGAACGAAGTGAACTTCTCGGTATCGTAACAAGCTGGTATTCAAATGCGATATGTGTATCAGGAACTCACGGCAAAACAACCACTACTTCCATGATCACACAGATACTCAGATCACAGAATATTGATATTTCAGCATTTATAGGAGGCAAACTGCCGTGCATAGGCGGAAGCGGACGCGCCGGAAGCAGTGATATACTGGTTTGTGAAGCCTGCGAATTTGTTGATACATTTCTTAAGCTTTATCCTGATACATCTGTTATCCTCAATATTGATGCTGATCATCTTGATTATTTCAAAACAGTAGAAAATATAATAAAATCCTTCAGAAAATTTGCCGAAAAGACTACAAATACTCTCATAGTAAATGCAGATGATGCAAATACTATGAAAGCAATAGAAGGCATAACAGATAAAAAAATAATTACATTCGGTCTTGAGGATTCATGTGAATACTACCCTGCAGATATCAGAAAGACTGCACCGGCTCAGATATCATACACACTTATGCACAATAAAGAACCGCTTACCGAAATAACACTGAACATTCCGGGAAAGCACAACATATTAAATTCAGTTGCAGCAGCTGCAGCAGCACATAACGCCGGGGCTGAGCCTTCATATATTGCAAAAGGACTTGATGAATTCAGAGGTGCAGGCAGAAGATTCGAGATAATCGGTCATTTCAATGGCATCACAATAGCCGATGACTATGCTCACCATCCTACAGAGCTTACAGCCACGCTAAGTGCTGCAGCAGGTCTCGGATACAAGCGTGTATGGGCAGTATTCCAGCCGTTTACATTTTCAAGAACGTCAATGCTCCTTGATGACTTTGCAAAGGCACTGAGCATTCCTGATACAGCAGTTCTTACAAATATCATGGGGTCCAGAGAGAAGAATACCTTCAATATATTTACAAAAGACCTTGCCGATAAAATTGACGGATGCATCTACTTTGATAAAAATAAAGAAGCTGTTCAGACAAATGAATGCAAACAGGCTGACTTTGATAAAGTTGTTGATTATCTGTGTGAAAACGCACAGCCGGGAGATCTTATAATTACGCTTGGCTGCGGCGATGTTTACAAGGTTGCCAAAGCCCTTGCGAAAAAACTCAGGTAAATTTTCACCGGCTCTTTTAACTGATTTTTTAACCGGTTATCAGGGCCGATATATCTTTTTTAGTGTTTATTATCTGATATTTTATATCCTAATAAAAAATTACACACAATACAATATTTTTATTTTTTTTTTAATATTAGGACTATGCAACAATAAAAAAATATATTATAATAATTAAGTAAAGTTTTTTTGCTTTTATTTTTTTGTATTTCCAAAAAGAAAGGAATATTTTGATGAACAAAGTAAAGGTAGTGATATGCGGAAAAGAGTATTCTCTGCATACGGAAGAAGAGCCGACATATGTATATGCTCTTGCCAGAAAACTGGAGAAAAGCATTGCCGAAATTGTTGGAAACAACACAAATATATCAGTTTATTCTGCATCGGTTATGATCGCACTTTCATCACTTGACAACCTGAATAAAGCAAACGAGGCAATGGATAACCTGCGCGTTCAGATAAAAGATTATGTCGATGAAGCAGGCAAAGCACGTCTTGAACGTGACAGTGCCGTCAGAGAAGCCGACGCTCTGAGAACCAGGATAACAGAACTTGAGGACAGTCTTAAATTTAAACAGCTGAAAAACAGTATTAATGATAAAGATAATAAAAAGAAGGTATGAGATAATAAATGATTGAGTTGCTTGCCCCGGCAGGAAGTCCTGAATCACTCTCAGCTGCACTCAGATGCGGAGCAAATGCCGTTTATGTCGGCGGGAAAAATTTCTCAGCCAGACAAAATGCCGCAAACTTTGATATGCAGCAGATGAAAGAGGCAGCAGAACTATGCCATCTCTACAACGCTAAACTATATATTGCTATCAACACAATAATTACCGACAACCAGATAGAGACACTTAAGTCAGATGTAAAAGAATATGCGGCATTCAGCCCTGATGCATATATAGTTCAGGACCTCGGTGCAGCAAGAATTATCAAAAGCATTACACCTGATATTCCTGTTCACGCATCAACTCAGATGACAATACACACATTGTCAGGAGCACTTCTTGCAAAGGAGCTTGGATTTACCAGAGTAGTGCTTGCACGTGAAACTGACAGCAGTGTTATTGCCGAAATAGCTGCATGCGGAATTGAAACAGAAGTTTTTGTACATGGTGCGCTGTGTATGTCTGTATCCGGTCAGTGCTATATGTCAGCAGCCATAGGCTCAAGAAGTGCAAACCGCGGCCTGTGTGCACAGAGCTGCAGACTTCCGTTTACAGCCGCATCAAATCCTGATGAGCACTGCCTTTCACTGAAGGACCTTTCTCTTACAGACCATGTAGCGCAGCTCATGGACAGCAATGTCACATCACTTAAGATAGAAGGCCGTATGAAACGTCCGGAGTACGTTGCCTGTACAGTGAGTGCATACAGAGATATAATTGACGGACGTGTTCCTGATATGGAAACACTCAACAGTGTTTTTTCAAGAAGCGGATTTACAGATGGCTACTATACAGGAAAATTAAAAAACATGTTCGGTATGCGGACAAAAGATGATGTTTTGTCATCTAAAAATGTTTTGCCTCAGATAACACAGCTTTACAGAAATGAGCGCAAAATTGCTTCACTTGACATGGAAGTCAGCATCAGATCAGGCACGCAGATAAAAATAAATGCCTCTGATTCAGACGGGTACAAGGCATCTGTTTCGGGTCCTGTGCCACAGAATGCACTTAATAAGCCTGTTACCTGTGAAACTGTCACAAGGCAGCTGTCAAAGCTTGGTGATACCATTTACTGTGCTGGCAAAACTGACATTTCACTTGAGGAAAATCTCAGTGTTCCTGTATCAGCATTCAATGCTATGAGACGAGAACTTATAGATATTATGTACAACAGCCGAAAGGCGCGTCCTGAAGTATTAATACATGACTTCAGTATTCCTGAACATCCACAAACAACTCCGACAGAAAGTAAAAAAAGACATCTGAGAATACGCATTGATGACCTGAACAGGCTTCCCGGCGAAATTGATGACAAAATCCAACACTATATAGTTCCTGTGTCATATCTCTGCAGCAGTATTGATAAACTAAGCGTTGACAAGGATATGATTATTGCCGAACCTCCGAGATTTCTGATAAATGAAAAAGAGATAAAGAAAGCACTCAGATACTTGTTTGACAACGGGATCAGACACATAATGTGTACAAACGTGTGCTACATCAGAATGTGCCGTGAGATCGGATTTGAACTGCACGGTGATTTTGGACTGAACATTTCAAACAGTATATCGGCAGACGTTTTATCTGACCTGGGACTGAAAGACATAACTGCATCATTTGAACTGAAACTTAGTTTTTTCAGAAAGTTAAAGCACTCTGTACCTGCCGGGATCATGGCCTATGGTCACCTTCCATTAATGCTTACAAGAAACTGCCCGGTTAAAAATTCTGTCGGTTGCTCTTCATGCAGATCCCAGATAACCGACCGGACCGGACGTAAGTTTCCGGTAAAATGCTCTTACGGCTGTACCGAGATCTTTAACCCCGATACACTATATCTTGCTGACAAGCCGGACGAGCTTATTTATCCGGATTTTCTTACCCTGTATTTCACGGATGAATCCCGCGGGGTAATAAAAAGGATCATTGATGATTACGTTTCAGGCTCTGCCAGTGCTCCGTCAGGCATAACACGCGGTCTTTACTTCCGTGGTGTTGTGTAGATAAAGCAAATAATTATATAAGGTTAGGTGTATTATGAAAATGACCAGAAAAGGGTTTATATTCGGCGTGCTTATAATCGGATCTCTGATTATAGGCGGCTACATAGGACAGCATACATCAAGTTCACTGCTGTCTTACACAATTTCAATGGGGTTTGATCACGAAGCGCCGCTGATGCTTGATCTTATCTTTATCAAGCTTTCTCTTGGCCTTACTCTTAATGTAAGCATCGCGCAGATCATAACTCTATTCTCAGCAATTGTCCTGTATGTAATATTCTCAAGGTTTATTGATTAGTGTTTTCTTAGATATAAACACAAAAAATACATATACTAATAAAAATTAATTTTTACTTTCTGAAAAAACAAAGGAGAATACGGATGTTCACAAAGGATATAGGAATAGATCTTGGTACGGCAAACACTTTAGTCTATATGAAGGGCAAAGGCATTATTATACGGGAACCATCCGTTGTTGCAGTTAATACCCGTGACGAAAGGGCAAGCTATGTAGGCCGTGAGGCCAAAGAAGTCATAGGCAAAACTCCTGGCTCAATAATTGCAGTCCGTCCGCTCAAAGGCGGTGTAATAGCTGATTTTAATATAACTACTACCATGTTGTCTGAATTTATAAAAAAATCCCTTAAGGGAAGTATTTTTTCAAAGGCACGTGTTACTATTTGTATACCATCAGGTGTTACTCCGGTTGAACGTCGTGCAGTAAAGGACTCAGCTGAACTTGCCGGTGCAAAAAAAGTATATATTATCGAGGAACCGATGGCAGCGGCAATAGGTGCCGGTCTGCCCGTCACCGAACCTGTTGCAAATATGATAGTTGATATCGGCGGAGGTACCAGTGAGGTTGCTGTTATATCTATGGGCGGTATAGTTACAGCACGTTCGATCCGTATTGCAGGCGACGAGCTGGACAACTCTGTAATCAATTATGTGAAGAAAAAATATAACATGCTGATAGGTGAAAGAACTGCAGAGGATATCAAAATTAAAATCGGATCTGCATATCCGGGCGATGCAGTTGAAAAAATGGAGATCAAGGGAAGAAACCTTCTTAACGGACTTCCTGAAAACATAACCGTTACTTCAACTGAGATAAGAGACGCACTGATAGAACCTATTTCAAAAATTATTGAAGCAATAAAAGTTACACTCGAAAAGACCCCGCCTGAGCTTTCAGCTGACATTATCGAACAGGGTATAACACTCTGCGGCGGCGGTGCACTGCTGAAGGGACTGGATACTCTGATAAATCATGAAACAGGAATGCCTGTATATATTGCAGAATATCCTCTTGACTGTGTAGTTGAAGGAACCGGAAAGGTAATTGAAAACTATGCAAAATATGAAGACGCTATAAGTGAACATGAACCTAAATACTTCTGATATCTGAACGGAGATAAAAATGCGTGAGTTTCTCAAAAGTCTTAAATTTAAACTGCTTCTCTGCCTGATTGCCATGCTTATCGGAGTTATGCTCTATACTGTAAATAAAAGCGGTTATTCGACAGGTGCATCAAAGATTATAAATACTGCTGCAGAGCCGTTTAAGAAAATCTCATCTGCTGTTTCTGAGAAGGTCAGCTCAAAACTTGAACATGTCATACATGGTGAACGCTATTACTCTGAAAATGAAAAACTCAAAGAGGAGCTGAGCCAGGTATATAACGAACTGGTGGACTACGAAAACACAAAAGCTGAACTTTCTGAACTTCAGAAATTTATCGGCATAAAGGAAGAACACAGTGATTATGCACTGTCGCCGCCGTGTAAAATTATATCCTATACAGCAAATGACCCGTTCGGATCATTCATGATCGACAAAGGAAGCAATGACGGAATTGCTCTGTATGACCCCGTTGTCACAGCAGAAGGTCTTGTCGGTGCTGTGACAGAGATATCTGAAAAGTACTGCACAGTTACCAGCATACTCTCACCAAGCCTCTCAGTCGGTGTCATTGCAAAGGGTACAGTATTCAACGGTGTCCTTGAAGGAGATATAAAATACTCACAGAGCGGACTTACTCAGATGATCTATATAGATAAGGACAATACAATAAAACAAGGTGACCTGATTGTAACAAACGGAAGCAGCGGCCTGTTCCCTGCTGATTACATTGTCGGTACTGTAACCGAGACCGGCAATGCAGGAAGCGCACTGTCAAGTTATGCAATTGTAAAGCCTTTTGTAGATGTAACCAAGATTTCCAGTGTTATGGTTATAACATCATTTGACGGCAAAGGTGAAATAAATGAATATTAAGCTTGTTTCTTCTATACGTAAAAAAAGAAAATACGCCATCATAAGATGGTGTGTTTTTTGTCTGCTTATATGGGCAGCATTTATATTTCTCACATCCGGCACATTTATGAAACCGAATCTGCTTATTCCCCTGGCTCTGTGTATTTCCATGGGTGAAGGAGAACTTGCAAGTGCAGCTGTAGCCATCGGCTGCGGACTGCTCAGTGACTGTGCATTTGACAAGCTTACCGGAAGCTCTGCAATACTGCTGCTTATCGGCTGTGTATGTGCATCACTGCTTTTTACACACTATCTGCAGAAAAACTTTATTAATGTTTTTCTTGTAACCGCAATTTTTACGGCCTTTTATTATCTGATTGATTTTTTCTTCTGTTACTATATATGGAATTACAGCAATCACGAAATAATTTTTACTGACTATACGATCATCTCCTTTGTTCTGACATCACTTTCACTGATAATTATCTATCCTGTAGTTAAACTGATAAGAAAAAATCTTACCCTGCGCAAAATGCACGTACTGTATGAAAACAATGCGCTGATAAAAGATTAAAAAGCGTGAGGTATCAATATGAACATATACATTGACAGATTCCGTACTGCAGTAGTTGTACTGGGTGTTATAGCCACAGCCACTCTCGGCGGGATCAAACTTATGAAAATACAGATTGTTGATCAGGGAACATATTCAGAGAAAAACAATCCATATCACTATACAGCATCACAGATAATCAAAGCCACAAGAGGCGAAATAAAAGACGTAAACGGCGACCCGATCGTCAAAAACAAACTTGGCTTCAGCATTACTATTGAAAAAGCATCCTTCCCCGGTGACGACCGTCAGGCAAATGAGGTAATTCTCAAAATTGCTTCTTTCCTTACAGGAGAAGGATATTCGTACAATGATTCACTGCCTATAACCAAAACCCAGCCGTTTGATTTTATTGACAACGGAGAACAGGATATATCTTCACTCAAGTCATCAATTGGCGTAAATGTCTATGCTACTGCAGAAAACTGCATAGATAAGCTGATTGATGATTACTCTATTAACGACAGTTATACACTTGAACAGAAGCGGATTATTGCCGGAATAAGATATGAAATGCAGCAGAGGGACTTTTCTCTTGAAAATGTCTTTACTCTTGCAGAAGATATCTCAATGGGAACCGTTTCAAAGATAAAGGAACTAAGTATAGACCTTCCGGGAGTAGAGATCTCAGAACAGGCTATAAGAACAAATGCTGCAACAGATGTACTGCCGCATGAAATAGGAACAGTCGGACCGATATATGCTGAAGAGTATGAAGATCTGAGAAACCAGGGATATCTTCTCAATGACAGTGTCGGCAAAGCCGGTCTTGAAAAGAACCTTGAAAAATACCTGCGCGGTGAAAACGGAACGCGTGATATAACAGTTGCGAACAATAAGGTCGTATCAAGTGAAATAAGCAAGCCCGCTGTTCCCGGAAATACTATCCGTCTGACAGCGGATATAGGATATCAGCGTGAGATCCAGTCGGTTCTTGAAAACTATATCAAACATCTCAATGATGATGTTGAAGATGTGAGCGGTGTTACATCGGGTGCTATAGTTGTCCTTGATGCAAAAAACAATGATGTTCTTGCGCTTGCCACAGCACCGACATACGACATGAATGATTATATAGAAAATTACTCGTCAATACTGGGTGCAGAGAATACGCCTCTTCTTAACAGAGCAACTGACGGACTTTACCGACCCGGCTCAGCCTTTAAGACAGTTACAGCTACAGCAGGACTCAACGAAGGTTTTATTACGCCTGAAACTTCATTTTACTGTGGTCATTCATATCAGTTTCTTGATATAACCGTAAACTGTACGGGATATCATTCATATATCACTGCATCTGAAGCAATCAGGGTTTCCTGCAACATATTTTTCTATAACCTTGCACAGCAGACCGGCATAGACAACATAGTTAATTATGCACATTCCTATGGCCTGGGTGTTGACCTCGGTCTAGAAAGCGGCTGTGCAAAAGGATACATCGCATCACCTGAAACCGTAGAAGACCTTGGCGGTACATGGTACCCCGGTGATCTTCTTCAGGCAGCTATCGGCCAGTCCGAAACAAAAATATCACCTCTGCAGATGGCTGTTCTCGCTTCAACCATCGCAAACCGCGGGGTAAGATATCAGCCTCATATCGTAGACAGTATCTACGATTACAAAGGAAATTTAGTTGAGGACATTGCTCCTGTTGTTGCCGAGAAGATCGATGTCAAGAATGATTATGTATATCCGACCATTATCTCAGGTATGATAGGCGCATCTCATAATACTCCTGACGGTGAATATTCACTTAATAATCTTGGCTATGATGTAGCTATAAAAACCGGTACTCCCCAGACTACCTCAAGCGAATCCACAAACACGACCGTTATCGGGTTTGCACCTGCTGAAAATCCAGTGATCGCTTTTGCCGCTATTATTGAAAACGGTAAGGATTCAAAGTGTATGGTAAGAAAAATAATCGATTCATACAATAAATATTATAACAATGCAATAAGCTGATAATATAACCACTTTTTCATTTCTAATTATGCAATTTTAACAACGTAGAATTAATTAATAGTACAATATTACAATATTAATATTTGAATTAAAAATGACTTTGACAAATTCAATATTTATGGTACAATATAATTATGAATCTATTATTTTCAGAAAGGAGTATTCTATGTCTAAAGTAATTGCAGTTACTTCCGGTAAAGGAGGTACTGGTAAGACATCGATATGTTCCGGAATAGGTTATTCACTTGCGAAGCAAGGCAACAGAACTCTTATCATCGAACTCGATTTTGGTCTCAGATGTCTGGATATTATTTTCAACCTTCAGGGAAAAATCAAGTTTGATCTCGGGCATGTGCTTTCAGGAAGATGTGATATCCTGGATGCAGTCACACAGACTCCGATGGCAAGCAACCTTAGTGTTGTATGCGCACCGGAAAACCCGTTCACAATCGTTACTGCAGACCAGATAGTCTCAATATGCACACAGATAAAAAAGTACTATGATTATATAATAATTGATACAGGAGCCGGTATTAATTCACATGTTTTTGATATCGTCCAGCAGTCAGATCTTATATTAGTTGTTACAACACCTGATCCTATATGCATACGTGATGCCAGAATGATATCCGATGCATTTTATACTAAAGGCAATCAGAGACAAAGACTTATTATCAACAAGGTCACACGAATGGCTATGGACAGCATGCTGATACACGACCTTGATGAAACCATTGACACTATAGGCGTTCAGCTTATCGGGGTAATTCCTGAGGACTACCAGCTCGTTGCTGCTACCGGAACCGGTCAGCCTATTCCTTATGGTTCTCCGAGCCTTCTGGCATTTGACGCAATTGCAAAAAGAATAAAAAATGAAAATATTCCACTGACAATAAAATTCTGATAAATCATATATGACATTCAAACAAACAGCTTTGTACTGCTTTATTTCAATAAAACAGGCAGCCATAAAAAAGAAAGGAAATTTATTATGACTATAGCATTGATAGCACATGACGCAAAAAAAGAATTAATGGTTCAGTTCTGCATAGCATACTGCGGAATTCTTTCTAGAAACAACCTGTGTGCAACCGGCACCACAGGAAAACTGGTAAGTGAAGCAACCGGCCTTAATATTCACAGATATTTAAGCGGTTCGCAGGGCGGTGACCAGCAGCTTTCATCCAGAATATCATGCGGTGAAGTTGATATATTATTATTTTTCAGGGATCCGATAACACCTAAGGCAAACGAGCCGAATGATATTGAACTTCTCAGATTATGTGATGTTCATAATGTACCTGTTGCAACAAATATTGCTACAGCTGAAGCTCTTATACTTGCACTTGAGCGCGGTGATCTTGACTGGCGTGCGTACGGTACACCTGAGTTTTAATATGACATTTAATAAACGGAAGGATATCAATGAAATATGGCTTTAATCGTTCAAAGACCTCTTGGAACTGAGGATATTACTCCATCACAGATCTACAAGTGGCAGACAGTTGAAAAAATTGCAAAGGATACAGCTGGTGTCTTTGGTTTTAAAGAGATCAGATTCCCTACATTTGAAAATACAGATCTTTTTCTTCGCAGTGTCGGCGAAACTACTGATGTTGTTCAGAAAGAAATGTATTCAGTTATTGCCAAAGAAAGCAGGTTTACTCTGAGACCTGAAGGTACTGCAGGTACTATTCGTGCAGTGATACAAAACGGTATGCTCAATGATGCACTGCCGCAGAAGGTCTTTTATATTACCTCATGCTTCAGACATGAACGCCCGCAGGCAGGAAGACTCCGTGAATTTCATCAGTTCGGCTGTGAAATGGCAGGCAGCCAGTCCCCTGCTGCCGATGCAGAAATGATCTCTCTTGCAGATTCATTTCTAAAAAGATTAGGTCTTAAAAATATCGAACTTAACATAAACTCTATCGGCTGTCCGACATGCAGAGCAAAATATCACAAGGAATTAAAAGCTTTCTTTGAAGCCAGAAAAGCTGAGCTTTGTGAAACATGCCAGAGCCGTCTTGAAAAGAATCCCATGAGGATCCTTGACTGCAAGAGTCCTGTATGTTCTGAAATTGCCAAGGATGCACCGCTTATACTTGATTATCTTTGTGATGACTGCAGCGAGCATTTTGAAAAACTTCAGGCACACCTTAAAACACTTGGTATTTCATATAAAATAAATCCTAAGATCGTACGCGGTCTTGATTACTATACAAAAACAGTATTTGAGTTTATTACTACTGATATCGGTGCCCAGGGAACAGTATGTGCAGGCGGAAGATATGACGGACTAGTAAGTGAACTCGGCGGACCCCAGACTCCTGCCCTCGGATTTGCAGCAGGACTTGAACGTCTGATCATGACAATGGAAAAACAGGGCTGCGACTTTATGGAAGATAAAAAGTGTGAGCTGTTTATTATTCCTATGGGTGATGCTGCATTTGATTACACACTTAATATAGCCGGAAAACTCCGTGAGGAAGGCTATCGTGTAGAATATGATCTTATGGGCCGCGGCATCAAGGCACAGATGAAGTATGCAAATAAGCTCGGTGCACTGTATACTATGGTTATAGGTGACAATGAACTTGAAGCTAAAAAAGCAAAGCTTAAAAATATGCAGTCATCAAATGAAACAGAAATTGCTCTTGATGACAAGTTTACTGATAACTTTTCAAATGAAATACTTTCAGTTATCCTTGAACTTGATGATTAAAGCTGTTATAATTTAATTATAAAAAAACAGGGATATCCCGATAAGGGATTCCCTTAATTTTTGAAAATTATACTTTTTTATACGAAAGGAACATACTAACAATGGCAGACAATATGAATGGTCTGAAAAGGACCCATTACTGCGGTGATGTAGAAGGGATCGGAAATGAAGTTACTGTCGGCGGTTTTGTACAGAAAATCCGCGATCTCGGAAATCTGATCTTTATAGATCTCAGAGACAGAACAGGTATCGTACAGCTTGCATTTAACGATAATACTGACAGGGCATTATTTGAAAAAGCTGCATCCTGCAGATCAGAATTTGTTCTTATGGCAAAGGGTATCGTTGCAAAGAGAGCAAGCATCAACAAGGATATTAAAACAGGTGAAATAGAAATAATCGTAAGCGACTTAAGAATTCTTGCAAAGGCAAAAACACCGCCTTTTGAAATACAGAATGAAACAAAGGTAAACGAAGAACTCCGACTCAAGTACAGATATCTTGACCTTCGCAGACAACCGCTTCAGAAAAATCTCATGATGAGACACGAAATAGCTAAGGCTGCACGTGAATATTATTATGAAAACGGATTTATCGAAATCGAAACTCCTATGATGATTAAATCCACACCCGAAGGCGCAAGAGACTATCTTATCCCTTCCAGAGTTCATAACGGCAACTTCTATGCACTTCCTCAGTCTCCTCAGATGTACAAGCAGCTTCTTATGGTTGCAGGTATGGACAAGTATATCCAGCTTGCAAGATGCTTCAGAGATGAGGACCTCAGAGCTGACCGTCAGCCTGAGTTCACTCAGATAGATATCGAGATGTCATTTGTAGATGTAGATGATATCCTGAAATCAACAGAAGGATTTATCTCTTATCTTTTCAAAAAAGTTCTTGGCGTTGATATTCCTACACCTCTGCCGAGACTCAGATATGTTGACGCAATGAACAAATACGGTTCAGACAAGCCTGATACACGTTTCGGCATGGAGATCACGGACTTAAGCGATATCGTAAAATCATGCGGCTTCAGTGTATTTACAAAGGCAATTGAAAACGGCGGCAGTGTACGTACGATCGTTGCAAAAAATGCAGCAGGTGTACTTACAAGAAAAGAAATAGACAAGCTTGCTGAAATGGCAAAGGGTATCGGTGCAAGCGGTCTTGCATATATCAGATGGAATGATGAAAAACCGAACTGTTCATTTGCAAAGTTTATGACAGAAGATGAGATAGAAGCAATACTTAAGACTTCCGGATGTGAAAAGGGTGACGTTGCCCTTATCATTGCAGATAAAAACAAGGTTACTCTCCCTGTTCTCGGCGCACTCAGACTTCACGTCGCAAAGAAGCTTGACATTATTCCGGACAAGTTCAACTTCCTCTGGATCACTGAGTTCCCGTTCTTTGAATGGGATGAGGATTCCCAGACATGGCTTGCAATGCATCATCCGTTCACAATGCCTATGGATGAATGCCTGCAGTATCTGGACAGCGCACCTGAAAAGGTATTTGCCAAGGCTTATGATCTTGTGCTTAATGGTATTGAGCTTTCATCAGGATCAATGCGTATTACTGATTATGAACTTCAGCAGAAGATGTTCAGTGCACTTGGTCTGACAGACGTTGAGATCCAGGCTAAGTTCGGCTTCCTCGTTGAAGCATATAAGTACGGTGCACCACCGCACGGCGGTCTTGGCATTGGTCTTGACAGACTTTCAATGCTTATGTGCGGCACTGACAGCCTCAGAGATGTAACAGCATTTCCTAAGGTACAGAACGCAAGTGAGCTTATGTCTGATGCTCCGGCTCCTGTCGACAAGGAAAACCTTGATATACTCGGAATTAAAATTATTGAAGAATAAAAACTTATGCGGGAAACTTTATTTTGGTTTCCTGCATTTTTTATTTATTTATTTATACAAAAACAATAAAAATATATTGTTTTTGTCGATCATATAATGTATAATGTAAATAAGGTTATAAATAAAATGTTGATATATGTAAATTATAAGATAAGCTAATAAATCTTTAATATCTGTCATGAATAAAAAGAAATGTTCCAAATCAGAAAAAGACAGCTAGTATATCATACTTTTTATATCAACAAATATAATTTACTACATAAGGAGGGTTGCAGCATGAGACTTGTAACCAGGTCTGACTTTGACGGACTTGCCTGCGGTGCGCTTCTTAAAGAAGCCGGCATAATAGATTCATTCAAATTTGTTCATCCCAAAGATCTTCAGGATGGTCTGATCGAAGTCAACGAAAATGATGTTCTTGCAAATGTTCCTTTTGTTGAGGGGTGCGGTCTGTGGTTTGATCATCACTCAAGTGAACAGGAAAGGAATAAACTCCAGGGAAAATACAAGGGTGAAAGCAGGCTCACTCCGTCCTGCGCAAGAATCATCTATGATTATTACGGAGGCAAAGAAAAGTTTTCGCACTACGATGAAATGATGGAAGCTGTAGACAAGGTCGACTCAGGTCATCTTACGATGAATGATGTTCTGCATCCGAAGGGATGGGTGCTTATTGGATTTATTATGGATCCGCGCACCGGTCTTGGCAGATTCAGAAACTTTACTATAAGCAATTATCAGCTGATGGAAAAGCTGCTTGACTGCTGCAGAACAATGTCAACCAGTGATATACTTAATCTTTCAGATGTCCAGGAACGTATCAAGGTCTACAAAGAACAGACTGAGCTCTTTAAGAAAATGATAAAAGCACATACAAAAGTCAGCAAAGACGTTATTATTACTGATTTGCGGGGCGAAAAAACTATATACACGGGAAACAGATTTCTTATATACAGCATGTATCCCAGACAGAACATATCTGTATGGATAGTTGACGGAAAAGGGGGTCAGGGCTGTTCATGTGCTGTAGGCCACAGTATTATCAACAGAACCTCCCCTGTTGATGTCGGAAGTCTGATGCTTAAGTACGGCGGCGGCGGTCACAGAGCTGTGGGAACATGCCAGTTCAATAATGAAACAATGGCAGAAAAGACTAAAGCACTTCTCCATGAGATCGTATACTATGGTGAAAACTGATTAATACTCATGAGACATATTTATGTGTCTCATGAGTATTTTTATATAAAACTATCACATTTTACATATTTCCTTCCTTTATGATATAAAACACAAATACTTTTTATCTTGAATCAGCAAATCAAAAGTAGTATAATATTTATACAGCTGATTAAGCCGGAAAACTAAAAATAAGAAAAAGATAAGGCAAGTTGAAAGGGAGACATAAAAAGATGCCTAACAAAAAAGATAATGAATCACAGGATACTCTCAGGTTCAAAGCTGTTGCGCCAAACAGGAATGTATCTGATGAAACAAAAATATACCCTGCGCGCAGGTCCTCAGAACCCTCACGCAAAAACACCGGGTCGTCTCAGGCTCAGCATGCTAATGCGCGTGTTAATCGTGACGGCACGAGATACTCAGGCCAGTCCCAGCAGCGCACAGGAAACTTAAAGCCCGGTACGGGACACCGCAGTGAATCAGAACTCGGAAGCATTGAAAAAATGCCTTCAAGACCACAGAGGCGCCCGGAATCATATGGTTCCAGAAATCCGGATGCAGTACGCCGCAGACCTGAAAATGCTTCACAGTCGGCTGACAGTCAGAATGTACAGCGTCCCAGGAGCTCTCAGCCGTCTCAGAATCAGCCACAGAGACGACAGCAGGTGCAGACGGCTAAAGCCAGAAAAAGAAAAAATCCATTTTTGTCATTCATTGCAGTAATCATATGGATAGCAGTAATAGTATTTGTACTGTATTCATCCCTTGCACTCTACTATATTTCAAAGGTTTCACCTATAGAAAACACCGGTCAGTTCAAAAACGATGACAGCCAGCTTATGTATTCTTCTTCAGTTAAAAATATTCTTGTTATCGGAACTGATGCCCGTGACGCATCCACCAGAGGATTGTCAGACTCCATGATCCTTATGTCTGTTGATAAAAAGGACAAAAAAATATTTATGACCTCATTTATGAGAGATATGTATACTGAGATCGAAGGTCATGGCTCTGATAAAATGAACGCGGCATATTCATACGGCGGTTCTGAGCTTCTTGTTGATACAATAGAGGATAATTTTAAAATAAGGATAGACGGCTGTGTTACAGTCAACTTTTCAGCTGTTGCATATGTAGTAAATGCTTTTGGCGGTGTTGAAATAACAGTATCAGACTCTGAAGCCGAGGCTATAAATACTATTCTGTGCAGTGAAGTAAATCAGATCATGGGTGATGACCCGAACTCCGATTTTCTTAAGTCAGGAGGAACCTATAAACTTAACGGAAAGCAGGCACTTTCATACAGCCGTATCCGTTATGTAGGTGATGCAGACTTTGAAAGAACACAGCGCCAGCGTACAGTTATCAATCAGCTGATGAAAAACATGAAAAAGATAAATCCTCTGGCCCTCAACAAAAACATGAAAAAGGCTCTGCCTTTTATCGGTTCTGATATGTCAACGATGGACATGTATGTTCTTTCCCTCAGACTCCCCTCACTGCTGATCGGCTATGATATTGAGCAGATGAGAATTCCGGGTGATGATACATGGTGGTATGGTGAAACCGATGATGGTCAGTCAATACTAGGAGTTGACTTTGCGGCAAATACCGAAATACTGAAAAACAAAATATATCTTTCACAAAAATAATAAAAAGATCCTGCCTTTGCGCAGGATCTTTTTATTTTTTAAATCGTGCATTGTTGAGGTTGAGTTGAGAAACAATTGTTAGGATTAAAACAAAGGAGGCAGGTAAAATGTTTAAACTACTTAAAAACCTACAAAAAAAAGACTGCTTGTTCGCAGTAATCAGTATTATCCTCATCGTAGCACAGGTATGGCTTGATCTTAAGCTTCCTGACTATATGGCAGAGATAACAAAGCTTGTCAAGACACCCGGAAGTGAAATGAAAGATGTGGTGTCAGCAGGCGGGAACATGCTTTTGTGTGCTTTCGGAAGTCTTATTTCTGCTTTTATCGTTGGATTCTTTGCAGCAAAGATCGCTGCAGGTCTTTCTATGAGACTCAGGGAAAAAATATATACAAAGACAATGTCGTTTTCCATGGAAGAAATCAACGGATTTTCTACCTCAAGCCTGATCACACGTTCAACAAATGATATCACACAGATTCAGATGTTTGTTGCAATAGGTATGCAGGTACTTATAAAAGCACCTATACTTGCAGTATGGGCTATTATTAAAATAGCCGGAAAGAATCTGCGCTGGACTGCCGTTACAGGAGTTGCTGTAGGCGTTCTTATCCTTATACTGTCAGTAATAATAATCTTTACAATGCCAAGATTCAGGATCGTTCAGCGTCTGACGGATAACCTCAACCGCGTATCAAGAGAAAATCTTACAGGAATACGAGTTGTCCGAGCTTATAACGCACAAAAATATCAGGAAGCAAAGTTTGAAAAGGCAAATGACGAACTCACCAGAACACATCTTTTTATTTCCCGCATCATGGCAATGATGATGCCAAGTATGAGTCTTCTTTTGTCAGGTCTTACACTTGCGATCTACTGGGTCGGTGTATATATGATCGATGCGGCAGCGATGCCTGAAAAAATAAACCTATTCTCTGACATGGTAGTATTCTCCTCATACGCCGTGCAGATCATTATGGCATTTATGATGCTTACTATGGTATTTATCATATTGCCAAGAGCATCAGTATCAGCTTCCCGTATAAATCAGGTTCTCTCTACAACATCTAAGATCACAGACGGCAGCATTACTGAAACTGACCAGTATAAGCATGGTGAACTGGAGTTCAGAAACGTCAGCTTCAAATATCCTGATGCGGCTGACTATGTGCTTCACAACGTCAGCTTCAGCGCAAAAAAAGGTGAAACTATTGCCTTTATAGGATCGACAGGAAGCGGAAAAAGTACGCTCGTAAATCTTATACCTCGTTTTTATGATGCAACAGACGGTGAAATACTCGTTGACGGGATCAATGTCAAAGATTATACTCAGGAGACTCTCAGAAACAAGCTCGGCTATGTTCCGCAGCGTGCAGTAATGTTCAGCGGAACAGTTGCATCAAATATTTCCTATGGTTCAAACGGCAGAGCAAAGCCGCAGGCTGATGCAGTATCACAGTCAGCTGAGATCGCCCAGGCTGATGAATTTATCACTAAAATGGATAAATCATATGACTCTGCAATTGCACAGGGCGGAACAAATGTCTCAGGCGGTCAGAAACAGCGAATAGCTATAGCAAGGGCGATATGCCGCAAACCAGAAATATTTATCTTTGATGATTCATTCTCTGCTCTTGACTATAAGACAGACCGCATACTGCGCGGTGCACTTAAGCATAAAACAGCTAAAACCACCACTCTTATCGTTGCACAGCGTATAGGAACGATCATAGATGCGGATAAAATACTCGTCCTCGATGACGGTAATGTTGTAGGTATGGGAACGCATAAGGAACTTCTGAAGAACTGTAGCGTTTACCGTGAAATTGCTGAATCACAGCTTACAAAGGAGGAGATAGACAATGTCTGATACTAAATATCCAGCACGAAGAAACGGTCCGGGACGCGGCGGTCATGGAATGGCGGTAGCGGAAAAACCTAAAAATTTCAAGAAATCCATCAGTCAGCTTATAACTTATTGCAAAAAATACTTCGCTATAATCATTATCGCTGTTATACTTGCAGTTGCAGGTTCAGTTCTCAATATAATAGGACCTGACAAACTCTCCGATATGACAAACATAATAACTGACGGACTTATGACATCTATTGATCTTGACGCATTTGTAAAGATCGCAGTACTGCTTGCTGTACTCTACGGCGGAGGATTTCTGTTTAACTTCATTCAGGGAATCGTGATGGCAACTGTTACACAGAAAATCACAAAAAAAATGCGAACAGATATATCCGAAAAGATCAACAGACTCCCCCTGAGATATTTTGACCAGACAACGACCGGTGATGTTCTCTCAAGAATCACAAACGATGTTGATACTATAGGCCAGACACTCAACCAGAGCATCGGAATGCTTGTAACCAGTGTAACAATGTTTGTCGGAACACTGTTCATGATGCTGTACACAAACTGGATCATGGCACTCTCAGGTATTGCCGCAACATTTATAGGCTTTATGATGATGATGTTTATAATTTCACGTTCACAGAAATACTTTACTAAACAGCAGAGAGAATTAGGCCGCCTCAACGGTCATATCGAAGAAACATATTCAGGTCATAATGTTGTAAAGGCTTATAACGGTGAAAAGGCAGCTATTGAAGAGTTCAAGGAAATCAATAACTCACTGTATAACTGTGCATGGAAAAGCCAGTATATGTCCGGTATAATGCAGCCTCTTATGGGTTTCATAGGCAACTTCGGCTATGTGGTTGTTTGTATCGTAGGTGCAGCACTTGCAATAAACGGGAAAATTGAGTTTGGTACGATCGTTGCTTTTATGCTTTATATCCGTCTGTTTACTCAGCCTCTGTCACAGATGGCACAGGCTGCAACCAGTCTCCAGTCAACAGCTGCAGCAAGTGAACGAGTTTTTGAATTTCTTGGTGAAGAAGAGCTCTCTGATGAAAGGAAAAAAACCGGTTCATTGTCAGGTGCAAAGGGTGATATAGAATTCAGAAATGTCCGTTTCGGATATACTGAAGGAAAAACAATTATTAATGACTTTTCAGCCAAGGCTAAGGCCGGACAGAAAATTGCAATAGTTGGTCCGACAGGTGCCGGAAAAACTACTATCGTAAATCTGCTTATGCGATTTTATGAAATAAATTCCGGTGAAATTCTGATAGACGGTACACCTGTAAGCACCCTCACCCGTGAAAATATCCACGATCTTTTCGGAATGGTACTTCAGGACACATGGCTTTTTGAAGGAACCGTTAGAGAAAACATCGTTTACAGCAAACAGAATGTAACTGATGAACAGGTTGAAGCCGCATGCAGATCAGTCGGAATTCACAGCTTCATCAAAACTCTTCCTGATGGCTACAATACCGTTCTTAATGATAAAGCAAATCTGTCAGCAGGTCAGAAACAACTTATTACGATAGCACGTGCAATGATTGAAAATGCACCTATGCTCATTCTTGATGAAGCAACAAGTTCTGTTGATACAAGAACAGAAATACTCATTCAGAAAGCAATGGATACTCTTATGAACGGCCGAACATCATTTGTTATAGCACATCGTCTGTCCACAATCAGAAACGCAGACCTCATCCTTGTTATGAAAGACGGTGATGTAATAGAAAGCGGAAACCATGAAGAGCTGATGCAGCGCCAGGGATTCTATGCAAATCTCTATAACAGTCAGTTTGAACAGGTCAGCTGAACGAGTGAGGAAAGGACATCATAATGCTGTACAACTATGTAGCGATAGAACGTGAATATGGCAGCGGCGGAAGAATAATCGGCGAACTTACAGCAAAAGAGTGTTCCATGTCATGCTTCAGCCGCGAGATCCCCGAACTTGTATCCGATGAACTCAGTATTCCTGTTAAGCAGATCGAGGAAATTGAAGAAAAGGCGACAAACAGCTTTTTATACTCTATTTTTCTTATAAGCAATGCACTTACAGCAAATCCTGAGCTGATTTCCAGTGAGGACCGCATATACATCGCCCAACAGAACATTATAAAGAAGCTTGCATACAAAGGCCCTGCAGTTTTTGTCGGACGCTGTGCAGCATGTGCACTCAGAGACAGAAACGATGTCCTGAGAGTATTTATTCGTTGTGATATGAGTAAAAAAATTGAACGCTGTATCAATGAATACGGTCTCCCGCCGGATAATATAGAAGCACTGATAAAAAAACAGGATAAAAAAAGATCAGATTTCTATTATGCTAATACTACCAGACGGTGGAACAGTCCTGAAAACTATGATATTGTACTTGACAGCGGCACTCTGGGAACAGAAGGCTGCAAAGAGGCAATAAAAGGACTTCTCAGAATGAAATCCGAGTATGATCTATAAGAGTTAATTATATTAAAATGCCATTTGTAAATCGGGGATAACCGGTTTATAAATGGCATTTATTTGTTTGTTTAGCTGATTATTTTACAGGGCCCAGCGTTACTTCCTCCATCATAATATACTGCTTGAGATGCGAGAGATCTGCAAGCTGTACACGTGTATCTCCGTTTACATCGGCAGCCTGAAGCTGCGTCTCATCAAGATAAATATCACCTAACAGATACTGACTGAGCATTGTAAGATCTGTCATCTCAACTACTTTGTTTTTATCAATATCCCCGTACATAATTTCAGGCATGCTTGTTGTGGTTACCTGCTCAGAGGTAGTTGTTACAACAGTCGTTGTCTCAGTCACCGGTACAGTTGTCACAGCCGGCGTTGTTTGTGGCGGCGTGATATCATATACCGGAAGAGGTGTTGATGTCTGTACTGAGAACAATGACTGATCTGCACCTGTACCGGAGAAGCTTCCGGAAGACTTAAGAACAAGAAATCCGTTTGTATTTATTGTTCCGTCAGAATTTCTCCATATTTTATGGAAATCCGTCCCCATAGGAGGTGCAGATGCATTGATGAAATCGCCGGAAGACGGACCGGTTATCTGTGTTCCTGCCGAGGTTGATGCTATAGTTACCTGCGATGTAATACTCCAGTACTTGCCGCCGTTGTAAATTACAGAATTTGCAGCAGTACCATTGAGCTTATCGTTATTAAGTTTGCCGTTTCCTGCAACACTGAGAAGTTTACTGAACTTTCCTGCACTGCATCTGTCCATCTGGAAGTTTGCCTTTGATCCGCCCTGGGAGTTTGCATATGAAGTACATGAGGTGAGAGAACCGAAGAGCGGGTTGTTATTATCAGTAAAACCGTGATGAAGGTTTTCAAAGGATAAACAGTTTTCAAGAACATGAGCAGTTCCTACTCCTGCACCGCCAAGTTTAAATCCGTTGCCGTCACAGTCACCGTATCCCCTTCCATCCTCTGTGAAACCGTTTCTGAAGGATATGCAGTTTTTAAATGTAACTATGCCGATCGGTCCTGTCTCCGTTTTTGCATACAGATCCCAGCCGTCATCACTGTTATTATAAGACAAACATCCGTCAAATAGATTACCCTGTCCGCATGTAAGCTTTGCAGCAAATCCGTCAGCATTTTCCATTGTTGCATCATCACAGTTGTTTCTGGCTGTACAGTTTTTGATATAGTTATAAGAAGGCCATTTGTCAACTGACGCGTATGATGAATTGTACCTGCTTATCTGAAGACCCGTATCCTGATTGTTCTGAAAAACACACATTTCTATTATGTTGTGATTTCCTGACAGAAGCATGCCGTTGTCACCGCACTTCTGAATACAGATACCATACCAGTGCCACCAGCTGCCCTGAAGAACAACACCCCTGTTTGAACCCGATACAGGCATAGCAGAAAAATCAAATACAACGTCCTCGCCTTTTATTGCACTTATAGTCTTGTATGCACTTTCAGTTCCGCTGTTTGATTCGGGTATATTTATTGTTTCGTTAAATTTGTAAACTCCGCCTTTTAGCCATATCACACCGCCTGGTTTGAGTGATTCAACTGCATTTTTAAGAGGCATCGGGTCTGAATATGTACCGCTTCCTGATGAGTTTGCATCCGGTGAACATATAATTGTCTGTACTGCCTGAGGCTGTGTCTGAGTCTGTGATTGTGTTGTGGTCTGAGATACTGTTGTAGCCTGGGGCTGTTGAGTAAGGGCGTCAAGTTTTGATTTATAGTCAAAAGATGTACTTACGCCTGCCTTGAAAACGTTATCAATGGTATACATTGCCGCCTGAGAATCATTTAACTGAGGTCTTGTGCTGTTTACCGCAGCGCCTGACCCATATGAATTATACTCACTGAATCTTGCATTTACATACAGATTATCACCCATATCGCTGTAGCATTCATCTTTGACAGAGGCATCCATATAGCATTTCAGAAATGTCATTGATGCATCAGCTCCCCATGGTCTGCCAAGTCTGTAGCTCTTCTGGGCAACGCCGTTTTCACCTTTGAAATTACACTTATTAAAGACAAAACCGTACTGATTTTCCAGACTTGTTCTAGGTGCACAGAAACATCCGTCTTTTTTATACTGTGTATATCTTCCGACTATATCACACTCATCAAAAAATGCTCTTGCTCTTCCATAGATAAAGTCAACATTGCCTGTTATATAGCATTTGTAGTAATACTGTCTTGCGATAGCTGATGATGAGCCTGAATCTGCAAGCAGAGTGTCCTGAAAACCAACAAATCTTACGCACGCAAATACTGCACAGTCAGCCCTTACGCAAACAGCATCAGCCTGTTCATCTGAACCGTTAGTATATGGATATGTATTTTCAACTGTAATATTTGCAAGTGTAAAGCCGGTTGCGGATGATTCGATCTTCATACAGTTCCTGTCATACATGGAGCTTACATCCTTGCTCGCAACACTGTAATAAATACGGGTATTCTGACTGTCCTCACCGACTACTGTTATGTTTGCTTTGCTTACTGTAACCCTCTCATTATAGTTACCTTTTTTAACAAAAACAGTGTCATTTTCATGAGCTGCATTTATGGCTGCCTGAACTGTCCTGTAAACAGGCACTCCGTTTACATTCTGACCGTCTGCACCGCTGAATGTACAGTCTGCAATAATATCTGCATTATCTGAGAAGCTGATATTATCGAGTGCATATACACTGCGCTCTGATGTAATATCAGTAAAACCTGCATAACCTGCATTTGCAGCAGCACAGCACATAATCATCAGCGCACATGATATTCCTGCTGCCTTTTTTAAAATAACCTTATTCATAAGTCCTCCTTGAAAATAACAAAAATACGAACTTATTTCTCGGGATATAATGATAATATTATTATACCATAAACAAACAGCAATTAAAATAATTATTTTAAAAGTTTAGCTATATTTTCATCAAAAGAGTCAAAAATTATCGTATAGTTTATCATTTATATAAGGTTGACTTTTAATATTTTCATGTTATAATGGTATTTATATAAAAATATATTGAACAAAAGGAGAACGATTATAATGAATGCACAAAAGTTTACACAAAAATCACTGGAAGCCATTCAGGATGCTCAGAGCATTGCAGTTGCCAATCAGAACATGAATATTGAGCAGGAACATCTCCTCCTGGCACTCCTTAAACAGGAGAACGGATTGACAACACAGCTGCTGAAAAAAATGTCTATTGATCCTGCTGCTATGACAGCAAGTGTCGAATCACTTGTCAGAAATCTTCCTCAGGTCTCAGGCTCAGGCAGAAAACCTGATACTGTATACCTTACACAAAACGTAGACATGACCCTGGTTGAAGCTGAAAATCAGGCTAAACAGATGGCTGATGAATATGTTTCAATTGAACATATTCTTATCGCACTTCTCGAAATGCCTAATTCGGCTCTTGCAAAGCTGTTCAGCCAGTACGGACTGGAAAAACTGAAGTTTATGACTACTCTTGCTTCAGTCAGAGGGAATACCAAGGTAACAAGTCAGAACCCTGAAGAAACATATGATGTACTTGTAAAATACGGTCAGGACCTTACCGATCTTGCACGCAACAACAAGCTTGATCCGGTAATAGGCCGTGATAATGAGATACGAAATATTATCCGCATTCTTTCACGTAAAACCAAGAACAACCCTGTTGTAATCGGTGAACCTGGTGTCGGAAAAACAGCTATTGCTGAAGGTCTGGCACTGCGTATAGTACGGGGAGATGTACCGACCAGCCTTAAGGACAGACATATTTTTTCACTTGATATGGGCTCCCTTGTAGCCGGTGCAAAGTACAGAGGTGAATTTGAAGAACGTTTCAAGGCTGTGCTTTCTGAGATCAAAGCATCTGAAGGCAGGATTATTTTATTTATAGATGAAATTCATACAATAGTAGGTGCCGGAAAATCAGACGGTGCAATGGATGCCGGAAATCTTCTGAAGCCTATGCTCGCGAGAGGCGAAATAGACTGTATCGGTGCAACAACACTCAACGAATACCGTCAGTACATCGAAAAGGACAAGGCACTCGAAAGACGTTTCCAGCCTGTATTTGTAGCTGAGCCTACAGTTGAGGATACTATTTCCATACTGAGAGGACTAAAAGAACGCTATGAAGTATTCCACGGAGTAAAAATACAGGATCAGGCTATTATTTCTGCGGCTGTACTTTCAAACCGTTATATTACAGACAGATTTCTTCCTGATAAAGCTATTGACCTGGTCGATGAAGCCTGCGCAATGATAAGAACAGAAATCGATTCAATGCCTACAGAGCTTGATGAGATCTCAAGACAGATCATGCGTCTTGAAATAGAAGAAACTGCACTGAAAAAAGAAGATGACAAGCTGAGTCTTGAACATCTTAAAGAGATACAGAAAGAGCTCTCTGACCTGCGTGAAAAATTCAATGCAATGAAGGCTCAGTGGGAAAATGAAAAGTTTGCAATCACCCGTGTCAAGAAGCTGCGTGAAGAACTTGAACAGATAAACGGCGAAATTGAAAAGGCTGAACGTGAATACGATCTGAGCAAAGCTGCTGAACTCAAGTACGGCAAGCTTCCTAATCTCAAGAAGAAGATCGAAGAAGAAGAACGTATTGCAGAGGAAGCCAAGAGTGAAAACTCCCTGTTGAGAAATAAAGTCACTGAAGAAGAAATAGCAAAGATCATAGGCAGATGGACAGGCATACCTGTTTCAAAGTTAATGGAAAGCGAACGTGAAAAACTTCTGCATATGGAAGATGAGCTTCATAAACGTGTTATCGGACAGGATGAGGCCGTTAAAAAAGTCAGCGAAGCAATACTGCGTTCACGTGCCGGTATCCAGAACCCGAATCAGCCTCTTGGTTCATTCCTGTTCCTTGGTCCGACTGGTGTAGGCAAGACAGAACTTGCAAAAGCTCTTGCACAGTGTCTGTTCGATGATGATAAAAATATGATCCGTATCGATATGAGTGAATATATGGAGAAACATGCTGTAAGCAGACTCATAGGAGCTCCTCCCGGATATGTAGGATATGAAGAAGGCGGTCAGCTCACAGAAGCTGTAAGAAGAAGACCATACTCTGTTGTATTGTTCGATGAGGTTGAGAAAGCACATCCTGATGTGTTCAATACTCTTCTTCAGGTACTTGATGACGGACGTATTACAGATTCTCAGGGCAGAACAGTTGATTTTAAAAATACAATTATTATTCTTACTTCAAATCTTGGCTCAGGATATATTCTTGACGGAATCAAAGACGGTGATATTACACCTGAAGCAAGAAAAGAAGTTGATGCACTGCTCAAACAGAGTTTCAGACCTGAATTTCTCAACAGACTTGATGAGATCGTCTACTACAAACCGCTCATGAAGGAACAGATCATCAGTATTGTCAATCTTATGCTGGCTGATCTTCAGAAGAGACTTTCTGATAAACAGCTTATTATAACTGTTACTGAAAAAGCAAAGGCATTTATTGTTGAGAACGGATTTGACCCGAACTTCGGTGCACGTCCGCTTAAGAGATATATCCAGCGTACAGTTGAAACACTTCTTGCTAAAACAATTATTGCAAACGATCTTCAACCATCAACAGAACTTATTGTTGACGTCACCGACCAGAATGATGACCTGTTTGTACAGATCAGAAAAGCCTGATAATAAAATCCCCGGACCATTATGATCCGGGGATTCATTTTGCAGAGATATGTAAGAGCTGATATTATTGCTCTGGTCATATCTGTACTCAAAAAGGCGTGAAACAGGATTCACGCCTTTTATTATTTTATTTCTGAGGTCCGAGAATTACCTTTTCCTTAAGCAGATACTGTTTCAGATGTCCGATATCGCAAAGGTCAACATTTCCGTCACCTGTTACTTCTGCTGCTTTGAGCTGCTGAGCAGTGAGTTCGATATCTCCTATCAGGTGCTGACTCAGAAGCGTAAGATCATTAAGTTCAACTTTCTTGTTGCCGTCGATATCACCGTACATAACTGATCCAGACTGTGCCGGGGTTGTCTGTAGTGAATCCGGTGTCGTTGATGGCGGCTGTGTTGTAGTTTTAGCTGTGGTTTTAGATGTTGTTGCTGGTGTCGTTGCTGCAGTTGTTGTCACTGTCGTTACCTCAGGTTCATCCGGTACTCCGCCGTAAGGCACTCCATATATAAGTTTGCCGTCTTTATAAAGCGGTATGTTTTGTGTATACTGGAACGTATCACTCTTTTCAAGACCTTCTCTGCTGTAGTCATTTGTAGGATCCCAGTTGCTCTTGTAATCTGAATCCTGTGCTGCAATTATTCCAAGCTGAAGTTCTCTGGTTCCATAAAATTTGTAGTTGCCCCAGTCCATTTCAACGTAATAGTTTTCTTCATCGACTTTTATCGGATCTGATACTGTAACACTGTATTCACCCTTCGTATCCATATCTATCTGATCATAATAAACTTCAACTGTTACATCGTCAATTGTCTGTCCCTTTGCCAGAAGTTCTGAAATATTAAAGTAGTATCTCGATTTGAAACCACATATATAAGCCGGAGGAGTTGTCTGAGCATTGCTTATCTTGACAGTATACTGAGTTCTCTCCTTGTTCTCCTGGTTAATAAGTGCCTCAACCTTGAACTCTCCTGTGTTTTCTTCCTTTGGCGGGAAGTTTTCTTCATTCTTCATCGTATCATCACCGTAGTAATAATACAGACCTGCACAAGCACCTACAAATCCTGCATTGTAGTCTACTGACACTTCATTGTAAATGTAGTCAGCTGTCAGATCTCTGTGCCAGTCAGCAATATCCGGACCACCTACAAGAGCACCCCATAATACATGGGTATCATCAACAGGGTCATCCATGCTTAATGTTCTTGAAGCATGTGCTGCACGGTGATGAGGATGTGATGCAGAGTTATCAGCATATCCTACTATATAGCATCTGTCCATAGGGTTTTTGCCCATCAGGTATTCCATCTGCTCTTTTGACCAGTCAGTAAACTGAGGATCTTCTTCGCCCCTTGCAGCAGTTTCTTTTCTGTAGACCATTGCACACAGCTGTGCTGCTGTATTATAACGGGCTGAACCGTAGTTATTGAGCATTGAATATCCGGATGGACTCTGCGCAAGATGATCTGTGCATGAGTCAGGCTCGCTTGTATATTCATATTCCTTGTTCCATAAAAATTCTGCCGGTGCACCTGCATATGTATGCTGAAGTCCACTCCAGAATTCAAGGTTCCATCTGTATATATACCAGTCACGTGCTGTATTTGTGATAGGTGCAAGCTTAGCAAATACTCCGCCCCATACCGTATCCCAGCAGTGCACCCAAATGTTTTGCCATATATTTCCGGTATCAACAATGATTCTCTTCATATATCCTGTATAATCATAAGAACCGTTTTCGTTAGGAGTATCTGATACTGAGATAATATCATCTATATAGTCATGGTTTTGCGTACATTCATACAGCCATACCGCTGCCCATGAAAGTTCATCCCATGCATAGCTTGACTTGTAGAAGCCGCCGTCATAACCAAGTGACGCTGTGTCGTCTATTCCGTCGGCTATATGTGTTTCAACTGCAAAGTCATAAAGTGCTATTGCCTTTTCAAGACTTTCTTTTGCATACTCAGGCTCAGTATCCTTAAAGTTAAGATAGTTTATTGCAAGGGATGCTGCTGTTCCTGCACACATATCCGTTGCAGGTGTATCAACGGTTGCAAAATATGCAGGTCTTGCAAAGTCATCGAGATGCTCTGCATCCTGAAGTTCAGGAGGATTCCAGTAGCAGTGATCATTGTCGCCCTCGCCTACCTGATAACAGAAAGCTACCACTTTACCGTCTTCATCAAGATATGTGCTCTTCATATAAAAATCATTGAACCAGTGAAGTATATCCTCTACATGCTCCTGGTTGCCTGTTTCCTTATAAGCATCTCTGAATTCATAATACCCCCAGCCTACTGTAGATGCTGCATATGAACCAGGAAGTCCGAACTTGACGTGGTCACCTGCATCGTGCATACCGCCTCCGCAGTCAACGTAACCGTCACCGTCAGGATCGATTATATCCTTGTACTTATCAATAAACTCCTGTGAAAGATTTGTACCGATATGCATACATTTCTGTGGATTTACTATTTCCATAGGCTGAAGCGGAATTTTATAATCCTCAACATGGCAGTCACCGCGCCATTCGAGATTTCCGCCTGAAATGCCTGATCCGCATTTATTTGCATCATAAAAATACAGTGAATACTGAAGTGCCTTTGCAAAGTCGACCTCAACATCATCATAGCTGAAGGATGAAGGATCAGGGAACTGCTGCTCTCCATCCTTAATGGGAGGAGGAGCTTCTCCGGCATCTGCGGATGCATTAAGAACAAGCGCACTTTGTGCCATGAGCAGACTCAGTGAAACAGCTAATATTTTTCTGAGATTGATTTTTTTACTCATATATATATTCCTTTCTTGTTATTTTCAAAAATGAGCTATCCCCATGAGCTGAGGATAACCCATTCAAAATCTTCTATTTACTTCTGTGGACCGAGAGTAACTGGTTCCTTCATAATATATTGTTTGAGATGTGAAAGATCTGAAAGATCTCCCTTCTTTGAATCTCCGTTTACATCGGCTCTTATAAGCTGTTCTTCAGTAAGCTTGCTGTCACCGATTATATACATGCTCAATGCAGTAAGATCTGTCATCTCAACTACTCCATCCAGGTTTATATCACCATAAATTACTTCGGAATCTGTCGATGATGTAACAGGAGGAAGAGTTGTCTTGCTTGCAGTTGTTGTAACAGGCGGTTCAGTTTCTTCTACACCGCCATAAGGTGTTCCGTATACAAGCTTATCGCCAACGTAAAGAGGTATATTGAGAGTATCCTGATAATCATCACTTACCTCAAGTCCTTCACGGCTGTAGTCATTTGTAGGATCCCAGTTGCTGTTATAGTTCGCATCCTGGCTGACTATGATTCCGAGCTGAAGTTCTTTTGTGCCATGCCACATGATTCCGGTCCAGTCCATTTCGATATAGTAAACATTGTCTTTTACAAGAATAGGATCACTGATCTTAACTGACTTCTCCATATTTGTGCTTGCAGCAACTGCATCGTAGTAAACTTCAATTCTGACATCTTTAATTGTCTGACCCGCTGCAACGAGTTCACTTATGTCAAAGTAATATCTTGCTTTGAGTCCGTCAACATATTTAGGAGGCTGTGATGTATCATTTGCAATCTTTATAGTATACTGAGTTCTTTCCTTGTTTTCCTGATTGACAAGAGCCTTGAGCCAGTACTGCTGCTTCGGAGCTTCCTTCGGCGGGAAGTTCTCCTCGGGTACCATTTCATCAGTACCGTAGTACTCATACAATCCTGCGAGGTCACCTGTAATACCGGCATTATAGTCAACTGCAACTTCATTATAGATATAATCCTTTGTTATATCTCTGTGCCAGTCAGTAGCATCCGGGCCGCCTACAAGAGCGCCCCAGAGAACATGTGTCTGATCTATAGGATCATCCATATTGAGCGTTGTAGATCCATGAGCTGCTCTGTGATGCGGATGTGAGGCTGCTGTCGGAGAATATCCTACAATATATGGTCTGTTCATTGGGTTTTTACCGAGCATATACTCCATCTGTCCTTCAGCCCAGTCAGCAAAACGTGCATCTTCTTCGCCTCTTGCAGCTGTCTCTTTTCTGTACACCATAGCACACAGTCCTGCTGCACTGTTATATCGTGCTGAACCATATTCGTTAAGCATAGAAAATCCTGCAGGAGTCTGTTTTAGGAATGTTATATCCTTTTCGTCAATCTGATCAGTCTTCTCATATGGCATATTCCATATTTCATCTGCCATTCCTCCGGCATATGTATGAGGAATGCCTGACCAGAATTCGAGATTCCATCTGAAGATATACCAGTCACGTGCTGTATTTGTTATAGGAGCAAGCTTTGCAAATACGCCTGCCCATACTGTATCCCAGCATTGAACCCATATGTTCTGCCACGTACTTCCTGTGGTTTTGATTATTCTCTTAAGATAACCGGTATATGTAACATGGCCCATATCATCTTTCTGAGTCTCATCAACACTTATAATATCATCAATATATGAATAATCCTCAGTACACTCATAAAGCCATACTGCAGCCCATGCAAGTTCATCATAATCATAGCTTGAAGTATAGAAGCCGCCGTCATATCCAAGGCTTAATACACTCAGGCCTTCATCCTCTGAATGAGTCTCAACTGCAAACTTATACAGCGCCTTAGCCTTTGTAAGACTTTCCTGCGCATATTCAGGTTCTGTATCCTTGAAGTTAAGATAGTTGATTGCAAGTGCCGCTGCTGTTCCTGCACACATATCAGAAGCAGGTGTATCAACAGTTGCAAAATATGCAGGTCTTGCAAAGTCAAGCAGCATTTCTGATGACTGGAGTTCAGGCGGATTCCAGTAGTTATGGTCGTTGTTTCCTTCACCGACCTGATAGTTGAATGCAATTACATTTCCGTCCTCATCAAGATATGTTCCCTTCATGTAAAAGTCATTGAACCAGTGAAGTATATCTTCTACGTGTTCCTGCTGGCCTGCTTTTTTATATGCATCCCTGAATTCGTAATAGCCCCAGCCTACAGTTGAAGCAGCATATGATCCAGGCAGGCCAAACTTGACATGGTCTCCGGCGTCATGCATTCCGCCTCCGCAGTCCATATATCCGTCACCATCCGGATCAAGTATGTCTTTATACTCATCTATGAATTCCTGCGAAAGGTTTGTACCGAATTTTGCATCTGCGCCTTCCTTCGACATAGGCTTAAGAGGGATCTTATAGTCCTCTGTATGACAGTCTCCGCGCCATTCAAGCTGCTTTAGCTTTTCTCCTGTTTCCTGATCAGTATCATATCCGCACTTATTGGCATCATAAAAGTAAAGTGTATACTGCAATGCCTTGGCAAAGTTAATATCTACATCATCATAGCTGAATGTTGAAGGATCCGGAAATACCCTTTCAGAATCCAGTACTTCCGGCGGCTTCTCCCCTGCATCTGCACTTACACTCACAACAGTACTGCTTACGGTCATACCAAGACACAAGATAAGCGATAAAGCTCTCTTGAAATGTCCTTTTTTGATCATAATACACATCCTTTCAAAATTGATTCCCGCACAAACCATGTCGGGAAAAAGAAGTTGATTAACTAATAATTTATAAACCACTTATATACTTATATTATACTACCTGGAAAATTTATTTTCAATAGTTTGTCACATTATGGACATAAAAATATCACTGAAATTATATACATAAGTTAATAAAAAATGACGATTTGGTTCATTTTTATCAGTAGCATGTATTCATAAAAGCAAGCCTGAGGTGATGATAAAATATATAAAAAAACAGAGAAGAACAATACTCAGTTCTTCTCTGTTTTAATTATTTATTCAGTAAAAAATATATCAGATAATCTCCATGTTACCTGTCAGCAATATCTGTATATTCTTTTCTGTCTGCAACCGCCATATATGCAGGTCTGATTATCTTATTTTTATTAAGAAGCTCTTCGATGCGGTGAGCTGACCATCCGGCAACTCTTGCAATAGCAAAGATCGGTGTGTACAGTTCTGAAGGAAGTCCAAGCATTCTGTAGATAAGTCCGCTGTAGAAGTCTATGTTCGCACTTACGCCCTTGTAGATCTTTCTCTTTTCACCTATTACAACAGGTGCCAGTCTCTCTACCTTTGTATAGAGTTCATATTCCTTTTCCATTCCCTTTTCGATACTTAGATCTCTGACAAACTTCTTAAGTATTGATGCTCTCGGATCAGAGATCGAATAAACTGCATGCCCCATACCATATATAAGTCCTGAATTATCAAATCCGCGCTTTTCAAGCAGGCTTACGAGATAATCCTTGATCTGTTCCTCATCTGTCAGATCGCTAACATTTTTCATCATGTCGTCAAACATCTGAACGACCTTGATGTTTGCACCGCCGTGCTTAGGTCCCTTTAGTGAACCGAGAGACGCAGCAATTGATGAGTATGTGTCTGTTCCTGATGATGATACTACATGTGTTGTAAATGTAGAGTTGTTTCCGCCTCCGTGTTCTGCATGAAGTACGAGTGCAAGGTCGAGTATCTTTGCCTCGAGTGCGGAGTACTTTGAATCAGGTCTTAGCATAAAGAGAATATTTTCTGCTGTGGAAAGTTGAGTCTGAGGTTTGTGGATTACAAGGCTTCCTCCGTTTTTATAATAATTATATGAATGATATGCATATACAGCAATGACCGGCAGAAGTGAAATCAGTTCCATGCACTGTCTTAGTACATTGGGAATAGATGTATCATCTGCACTATCATCATATGCGTATAATGTAAGTACACTTCTTGCAAGTATGTTCATCATATCATTGCTGGGAGATTTCATTATTATGTCTCTTACAAAGTTAGTCGGCAGCGTACGGAATTCGCCTAATATTGTACTAAGTCCTGCAAGCTCCTCTTTTTTCGGCAATTTACCGAATAAAAGAAGATATACAGTCTCTTCAAATCCAAATCTGTTTTCACTGATAAAGCCTTCTACGATCTTTTCTATATCTATACCTCTGTAGTAAAGCTTTCCGTCACATGGAACAGACACGCCGTCTACGATCTTTGCTGAGCAGACCTCACTGATATCAGTAAGTCCGGCAAGTACCCCTTTTCCGTTTAAATCTCGCAGTCCCCTTTTCACATCATACTTTACATACAGCTCCGGATCAATATTGTGGCTGTTAATGCATAGCTGTGACAACTTTTCCATTTCCGGTGTAACCTTCGAAAAATTATAATGTGACATTCTAAACACTTCCTTATTTTATTTCTTTATTATATAGTTATTATTATATCATATTTTCAATACCCAGCTTATTAATTTTTTGTGAACTTTTCTGAAATAGGCATTTTTGGAAATTTATATAGTGTTGACTTTTAGGCTTTAAAGTGATATACTATAAAATAACCAGTAATATTCCGTGTAAAAAGAAAGGACAATATATCATGAAAATACTTATTATAGGTCTCGGTCTCATAGGAGGATCGTTCTGCAAAGCTATAACATCAAAAACAAATCATACTGTATACGGATATGATCTTGATAAAAGTGTTCTTGACAAAGCCCTGAAAGCAGGCTGCATAGAAATGGCTCTGGACCCTTCGCAGTTTGGCACTGCTGATATGTCAGTTATCTGCCTCCCGCCTCAGGCAGCAATGAGGTTTGCAGAGGAAAATATGAAATATTTTGCACAGGATTCTGTAATGTTTGATGTGTGCGGAGTAAAGGCAGACATTGTAAGTGCATTTACAGTACCGGCTCATGAACATAAAGTCAGATATGTCGGAGCTCATCCGATGGCAGGACGTGAATTCGGTGGTTTTGATTACTCACTCGGAACTCTGTTTGAAAACAGGAGCTTTATTGTTACTCCAACTGAAGATTCAGATGAGGATGCTGTCAGCACTGTTATCTCACTTGCAAAGGAGATCGGTTTTACCCGAATAGTATCCACTTCCCCAAAGCAGCATGACGCTACTATCGCATACACCTCACAGCTTGCCCACGTAGTATCAAGTGCTTATGTAAAAAGTCCTACGATAGAAAATGAATCAGGCTTTACAGCAGGAAGCTTTCAGGACATGACACGTATAGCGACTGTAAATGAAAATATGTGGACAGACCTGTTCATGGAAAATCAGAAATACCTTCTTCGTGAACTTGATACACTTATAGGCAGTCTTTCCGAATACAGAAATGCCATCAGACACTCAGACAAAAAAACTCTCTGTGAACTTCTTAAGGAAGGCAGACTTATAAAAGAAAAGGATCTCGAAAGAAGCAGCGACAGATAAATGCCAAAGATGTATTCTTTTCTGTTTCGGTTATATTTATTTTGCTGACATTTTATTTTCAGACAAAAAAGACGCCCGGAAAAATCTTCGGACGTCATATTTTTTATTGATAATAAAAAAAAGCTTTGCACAAAATGCAAAACTTAAAACATTTAAGGTGGATAAAGGGATTCGAACCCTTGGTCTTCAGTGCCACAAACTGACGCGTTAACCAACTACGCTATACCCACCATATAATGCGCCTTGCTGGACTCGAACCAGCGGCTTACTGCTTAGAAGGCAGTTACTCTATCCAGCTGAGTTAAAAGCGCATGTCAAAAAAATTAACTCCTGTATAATTGTCTTTCAGCAGGAGCTTGCAACCCAACTTATTATTAAGTTGTAAGCGGGTGATGGGAATCGAACCCACGTAACCAGCTTGGAAGGCTGGAATTCTACCATTGAACTACACCCGCATTTTTTATGTTACCGAAGATTTTGTTGTTTCCCTTTCGGCTTTATTATTCTATCACATTCATATTTATTTGTCAATACTTTTTTTAAATATTTTTTATTTTTTTATTTTTCTTCAATTTACACTAAAATGCCGCAGCCTGGTTAAGACGACTGCGGCATAACTGTGTATAAATTATTGTACTGATTTAAGCTGTTTGCCCGACTGATAAGAAGTATTTTTCTGATAATGTCTAGCATATCTCCTGCAGATAAAGCGAGACCTTCTGCTGTATAACCTCAGCGGTCTCCTGCGCTGTCTGCCCGCCGTTCAGGTACAGATCTATGTTTTCCTTTACTATAGCTGATATTGCAGCATCTGACTGTGTGTTAGCTGATGTAACACTTTTAATTATGTCCTTTATCTTCATTCTTTCATCTTCACTCAGATCTATCTTATATTCTATATCCTCTTGTCTCTCATCTGATTGACAGGATATTGTGCACCCGTTATACTCTGCAGCAGCATCAAACAGCTTGTCAAATGCTTTTACTGATACAGGAAAACAGCAGTCAATACCGGACTGAAAGTCCTCGGACAAAAAACTCCTTATGAACTGCCACGCACCATCCTTGACTGATGATGATGCGCAGACAGCCAGTCCATAGCTCATAGTAATATCAGCACAGGCAAGGCTTTCTCCTGTTTGGGATATGTCGAACATACTGTAGTCTTCACCATATAATGCCGTAAAACAGTTGAATTGTTTAAAATCATATACATTACAGATGTTGAGAGTTCCATTCATATCACAAGCCTTTTCAACGTACCCGAGAAGCCTGATAAATTGTTCGCTGTTGAAGCTTGCAGTTGCTTCTTTATAATCTACGAACTCATCTGCATGTGCAAGTATCAGATAATCATAAAGCTCCTCGCGTGTAACATTACTAAATTTCAGATTCTCTGTCTCTGCCATATCAAGGAACTGCGTCAGGTTCATACCTGACCCGGCTGCTGAAGGGTGCGACCTGATAATACTGTTAAGCGAAAATCCAGCTGTTATGCCATACAGCTTATCATCGTACTGATACAATTCAAGGATATTTTCAAAATAATCTTCTTTGTGTATCTCAGTATCGTTATCTATAAAGCCTGACAGATCTTCAAACAAACCAAGTCTTGCAAACAGATCTGCATTGAAGTCGCTGCCCAGAACAAATATATCAGGAATGTCTCCTGTTACTATATCGTTATACATTGAGCTGAAGAATCCGCCATGTGATGAAAGTTTTCCTGACGTGTAATCCTTTGTCTCTATGAAGTAATCCTGATTTTCAAGATTAAATTTTGCTATCTGTGACAGAAGTGCAGTATTATCTGTCATATTGTTGCCGGCAAGCTGTATAATCTGTCTGCTGTTAAGTCTTTTAAGTGTCTGCTCATCCGCTTTTTTCAGTGTAATATATTTTAAACAAATACCGTCTGAGTATGAACAGAAAAATGTATCAGATGCAATTCGTGAAAATGATTCAACTGCGTAAATTACACCGGAATCCGTAAGGTTCATAATTCTTTCGCTTAAAGCTTTTGATTCTTTGTAACCGTATATGATATTGCCGGATATGTAATACAGATTATATATCTCATCTCCTGCGAATATCTGAGAGATCTGAGTATCTGCAATATTTTGCATTGGCTTAAGTACCTGGTCCTTATACGTCATAACAGTGGCATTTGAAACGGAGTCTGATGATAAAAATATGTATATACAGCCGTGTGACCCTGTTATTTTTTTTATAGCTTTTCCCTTATCAAGCGGCTTCGTGTCCTCAATATTTCCTTCATCGTCAAAAACCAGCAGACTGCCTTTATCCATGTCCTCTGCATATATTTTCCCCTCATAAAAGAGCACATTCTGAGACAGGCTGTTTCCATCATAGCTAAGATTTATACAACGTGTAATACTGTTGTCATCACCGTAAAAGTTAAGACTCAATGTGTTGTCTCCATTTCTGCTCAGTCCATAAACCTGAGATTCATCTGTAACCAAACATGACCTCTGATTACTTGACATTAACAATTCACTTGAACTGCCGTCCGGGTGTGTTTTTGTACAGACGGTATATATCTCACCCTGTGTATCCGGAAATGATATCAGATAATCTCCTGATTTATATAAGTACGGTGTGTTATTATTTGACCACTTCTTACTTTGCAATGATTGTTTTTCATTAGTCTGAAGATTATAAGAAAACACCTCGCTTATCGAACTGCCTATTACTGTATCATCATCATATCCCCAATAAATAAACTGAGCGTCAGGTACTTCATACCATTCCTCCGGTTCCCCGTTTGTTATATCTACAGCATCTATATATGTAAGATTTTCCTCATCTGTGGATGAAGCGGTCAGTATTAATTTATCATTATCCAGGTAAACAGGATAAGCAAATCCTTCCATGTCAGTAAATTCTTTTTTATATATAACGTCTGATGATGAATTAACTGCAACCAGCACCTTGGCAGCATCAGTATAATTATCACCCCACAGGTAAAGATTATCATTATCAGCAACAAAGTACCTGTATTCTATTTCATCGGATTCCCCTGTTATTTCACTCAGATTAATTCTTGATTTATAGTTAAGCTCAAAGTCATAACAATATACAGATGCCTGTCTTCCCAAAAAGTATATTGTATCTTCAGACACGGTCATTTGGCTCACATAATACTGAGGACGTATAGTATTAAGGATCTTATTACTTTTCAGATCTACACAGCACAGATAACTTCCGCCTTCTTTATCATATAAAACAAATAATTTATCGCTGCGTATACATGCAGCTATAATACAATCATATGAAAAGTCAATGTTTACAGCTACTTCACTATGATCTGTAAGTGATACAAGTATACAGTCCTTATCCTGTGCAAAATTCTTTGTACCTGTAATAAACGTTGTATCGTCTTTGCATATCACATCCTGTATATACATGTAATCACCAGGCATGTCATAATCTGACGGTATATAGTATTCTGAAAGCATATGCGGTGACGACACTGCCGGCGTTTTCGTTGATTCCCGGGTTTTGCCTGAATCATTGATCAGTTCCGTTTTCATGCATCCCGAAAAAACTGATATACTCATAATAACTGCAATGAGAAGTGATATTCTTTTTAATTTCTTTTTTATTGATCCTGCTGCCTCCGAATGCTTCATATTATGTACCTCTTTTTTGTATTTTTGTATCTCTCTTTATTGTTAGGTATTAACAATAACATATAAAAATTATGACATACAACGAAATATATGTCAAGACTTTGAAATGATTTATCAAATACAATTAAAAAGCCGCAGCCCATAACACCGGCTGCGGCTAAATACACCAATCAGACATCATATTTCAATCTCTTTCGCTGACTTAATAAGTGCCATTACATCTATTTCCTTTCCATACTCAAAATCAACTATGTACGACTTTTTTTCATTTCTTCGCTTGATGTGGTAATCAATAACTGTCAGATACATTATGTCATCTGTTACCACACATGAGTAAAGCAACCGAAGCTGTGCATTGTCCCTTCCATGTGATTTAAAAGTGTAGGTATCACCGTGTTTGTCATATTTAACTGTTTCATCATTGAGTATTTTGTCGAATGTAATGCCCTGACTGGCATATTGCAAAATTCTGTTACTGAGTTTATCGAGAGACTTGATAATCAATTCTTTTATCTCTGTATTTGAATCGATATCCTTGCGGCATGCATTTAAATATTTAACTTCTCGTATATCCATTATAACACCTCCTTTCCAGAAGAAAATGCCATAATTGACAAACACATTTATATCTACATGTCCATTATATCACATAATAGCGGTTTCTGTCTATTGTTTTTATTAACAATAAACAAAATATCCTGATAGCTATTATGCTACCAGGATATTTATTTTTATTTTATTTTTCGAGTTCGATCTTTTTCTCTATACTTACCTTTATCTCTTCACCGTCAACGGATATATCAAGATTTTTGATCAATGAATCAGGATTATCGATGATCTGTGCAGCCACCTTATCCTCAACATCAGTACGTATTACCTTTCTGATATCACGAGCACCATACTTTTTATCATATGATTTTTCTGCTATTGCACTTAGAACATCATCATTATAGCTTATTGTTATACCGCGTTCCGCAAGCGGTGTCTTCATCTCATCAAGCATAAGTCCTGCGATCTTTGCATATGACTCCTTTGACAGCGGGTCAAATACTACTATCTCATCGATACGGCTGATAAATTCAGGTCTAAGGAATTCACGAAGTCCTTTTATAGCTTTGTCCTTAGTTATTTCACCTTCAGTCTTATTGAAGCCTACGCCCGTAGACTTGTCAACTGATCCGGCATTTGATGTCATTGCAATAATAGTGTTTTCAAAATTGACACTGCGTCCCTGTGCATCATCGATTCTTCCTTCATCAAGGATCTGAAGAAGAATGTTCATAACATCAGGATGAGCCTTTTCTATTTCATCAAATAAAATAACTGAATATGGTTTTCTTCTTACCTTTTCGGTAAGCTGTCCTGCCTCATCATATCCTACATATCCCGGAGGTGAACCTATAAGTCTTGATACAGCATGCTTCTCCATAAACTCTGTCATATCGAGTCTGATAAGCGGCTCAGTAGAATCAAACAGTTCTTCTGCAAGTACCTTAACAAGTTCAGTTTTTCCGACACCTGTAGGTCCTACAAAGATAAATGATGCCGGTCTGCGGCGCTTGGAAAGCTGGACCCTTGTTCTCTTTATTGCCTTTGAAAGCAATGAAACAGCACTTGTCTGTCCGATGATCCGCTTGTTTAGCTGTTCTTCAAGTCCTGAGATCTTCTTGAATTCGGTCTGTGCTACTTTATTTGCAGGTATTCCTGTCCATAACTCTATTACCTTTGCAATATTGTCATCAGTAACATATACATTTTCTTTTTTCTTTTCAATTTCTTCGAGTTCAGCTTTTTTCCTTATGATATTGCTTTTTATTTCAGCAAGCTTTTCAAAATCAGGTTCTGAAGCTTCTTCAGTTTCCTTTTCCTCGTCCATCATTTCATCGAGTTCTCTGGTACAGTTATCATATTCCTGAAGTGTCTTGCTTGCAATGCAGGTACCTGCACAGCTCTCATCAAGAAGGTCAATTGCCTTATCAGGCAGGAATCTGTCATTTATATAACGTTCAGACAGAACTGCACATTTTCTGAGCAGATCATCTGTTATTTTTACTCTGTGGAATTCCTCATAATAATGCTTTATTCCCTTTAATATCTCAAATGTCTCTTCAATCGTAGGCTCATTTACTGTTACAGGTTGGAATCTTCTTTCAAGCGCGCTGTCTTTTTCAATATACTTTCTGTACTCGGTAAATGTCGTAGCACCTACTACCTGAACCTCACCTCTTGACAGAGCCGGTTTAAGAATGTTTGCAGCATTCATGGATCCTTCGGAATCACCTGTACCGACAAGATTGTGTACCTCATCTATAAACAGTATGATATTCTTTTCAGCTTTTACCTCATCAACAAGACCCTTCACCCTGCTCTCAAACTGACCTCTGAACTGAGTTCCGGCAACAAGTGCGGTAAGATCAAGAAGATATACCTTTTTATCAAGCAGATTGTACGGTACATCTGCATTTTCTATCCTTTGTGCAATACCTTCCGCAATAGCTGTCTTACCAACGCCTGGTTCACCGATGAGACACGGATTGTTTTTTGTTCTTCTGGAGAGAATCTGAACAACTCTTGCAATTTCCTTGTCCCTGCCGATTATTGTATCGATCTCTCCGTCTTTTGCCTTCTGACTCAGATTTGTACAGTAAGTCTCAAGGAACTTGAGTTTTTTATCTTTTTTCTTGTTTTCTGAAGACTTTTTCTTTTCAGCATTTGATCCGAATATGGATCCGAATCCCTTGGAGCCCTTTGTCTCATTCTGATTGTCATCACTATTCTGGGCATTTGAATTGATCATATCCTGAATAAACGGCGGAAGTGTACTTGAACCGCCCGGTTCAAATGAATCACCATCTACAAGCTCCATCATCTGATCTGATATCTGTTCTATGTCATCATCTGATATACCAAGCTGTTCCATGTAATCGGCAACCTGAGGTATTTTCATTTCTCTGGCGCAAAGCATACACAATCCTTCATTTTTTTTGGTATCTCCCTGAAGTGCTGTAATAAAAACCACAGCCGGTCTCTTTTTGCATCTACTACATAAAATCATATGTTATAACCTCCGTTTTTATTTCGTCTTTGCATTTACTCAACTGTTATGTACATTGAATATTTTTATTTTAAAAGCAAGTAATCAAAGTTATAGAAGTATGTGAAAAACTTGGTTTGATTTATTACTTCGTCATTTAGATTCTCACCTGAAACCCCGGAATAGATCAGAAGTTTCAGGAACGTTGCAGCAAACAGCAGAAACACAATTCCGATAAAAAGACCTGCGCCTCCTCCTATAACACGATTTGTTGTATTTAAATTTACTATCGCATCACTTTTCGGCATAATCTTTATTATGATCTGTATAATTACCATTAATGCAACAAAACATACTGAAAATATTACGATCTTCATAAACTTGATCATAAGATTTCTTATGTACGTCTGTTCTATAAACTTCGCTGCTGTATGAGAGTCAGGATATGAATATAATGATCTCATAACATCAAATATCTCAGTTTTATTTTTGGAAGCGGAATCATTAAAGTATTTTCCCGCACAGGAAGGAATAACCTTTCCTATTTTGTTCTGGAATGATACATTAACTATCTCAGACATTCTCTTATATACTTCTTCCTTGTCACAGGAAACTCCGGTTCTGTCCTTAATGATCTGCGTCATTTTTATGTCTATATCATCTTTGTCAGATGACATAATAACTTCAATATCTTTGTCAGAAATATCATTTCCCAATGAAAGTTCTTTATAACAATTCTGTATCTCATTTCTGATATTAAAACTTTCAATAGTATTTGACAGATTCAGTACGACACTGTCCTGAACATAAACCTCATACAGATAATCTGCCATCATATTTGACACAAGCAATGAAAGAACGGCGGATATCACATAACAGAGCACCTTTGAAAAAATCTTAGAAATCCCTTTGCGGTAACCAGAAACAACAAACAAAATAAGAATAACTGCTGCTGCACCGTCAAGTATACTAGGATTCATAAAAACACCTCTATTTTTTAATTGAAAACTCTATTCTGTCTATTTTATTATAGCCAAGAAGAAGAATATAATCGTCTATTTTATAAAATTCCCTGTACGATTCGCTGATTGCTTCTGACTTAAGCAATTCACCTTTATAGTTATAGGCCTGTATTGATTCGCTGGTCATAATATATACTATATCTCCCTCAGCAAATATACATTTTACATTATTATCTATTACTGTTTCCTGCGGCGTTGATTCATGATTGTCGATGAGAACAAGACTTGTTTTTCGTCGTTCTTCATTTTCAAAGATCATTGCAGCATGACCATCAGTAAATGTTGCGTCTATGAGGGTACTCTCATACGAATAACCCGGTTCAGCGTTTCCTTCACTGTCATAATAAGCACACTGGGTATCTCCGAAGAGAAAAATCCCCCCGTCATCAGTCATATAGGAAGATATACAAAGTGAATCCATATTCTCTGTTGTCCAGTTATCCTCAGATGAATCAAAGTTGATCGAAACAGCTTTTGATACTATCTGTCCTTCTGCAGCATCTATGGTAACCAGAACGCATCCTGTACTTGCCTTGTTGAAAGCAACACTTATTACCTTTTCCACACAGCCCCTGAAGTACATCTGGTTTCCTACAGTGTCATATACACTAAGTGTACAGACATACTGGGTTGAAGTTGTAATAACCGCTACATATCCTTTATCACTGATATAGGCACTGATTATTGTGTCATCTGTTTTCTTCTCATAAATAGTTTTTCGCTTACCCTCGACCTTAAAGTTATTTCCGCCGCTCTCATATACAAGAGCTTTGTTGTTTGCACTTTTAAGTACAGCGTTTGAATATGTAAGCTGTCTGCTTTCTATAAGAGAACCTGAAACAGAGTAAATATAAAACTGAGTATCACTCAGCAGGACAAAATTATCGCCCAGTTTACACGCCTGATAATTTATTCCGTTTGTAATGCTCAATGGAAAATTTCCATCTGAGATCTCTTTGTTGCTGAATACATTATTTCTGTACCCTGATGACGGAAGCCACCGGCTTCTGGAAACATAAAGTCCAAGGGCCAGCAGCAGAAATATCATTGCAGCAACAAACTTCTGCATATTTCTTTTTTTCTTTTTGTTTTTGCGGATCTCCGCAAAATCCTTTACTTTCCCTGATTCCATTATGATGCCTCCACACTAGTAAAAAACACGATTGAGATACAGCCCATGAGCCTGTGCTGTTTTGCCTGCAAACTGTCTGTCTGAAGCATTCATTATTTCAGGTATCTGAGCCTGGTCAATTTTTCCTTCATTTACCGATAAAAGTGTACCGACAATTATCCTAACCATATTATACAGAAAACCATCACCTTTTACAAGTACTTTAACGAAATCATCACGTTTTTCAATGTCAAGATTATATATTGTTCTTACTGTATCCTGTTTTTCATTGTGTGCACTGCAAAAACTTTTAAAATCATGTGTGCCCACAAAATGTGATGCTGCCTTTTTCATCAGATCAATGTCCATATTTCTCCTATACTGATACTGGAGGTCAGCGGCAAAAGGATTTTTGCATTCACTGTTATGTATGAGATATGCATATTCCTTTGCCTTGCACGAGAAACGCGCATGAAAATCTTCCTGGGCCTCTTCACATGAAAGGATTGAAATATCATCAGGAAGGTGTCCGTTGACGCCTCTTATGAGATTAAGACATCTGATATCACGCTGCGTTGTAAATGAAAAACAAAATTTATTTGCATGAACACCGGCATCAGTACGTGAACAGCCATAGATGTCAGTCGGAGTATCGAGCACACGTGAAAGTGCTTTCTCCACTACCTCCTGAATTGTCAGTGCGTTATTCTGGCGCTGAAATCCATGATATTTTGTGCCTCTGTAGGCCATGTATACTTTTAAATTCCTCAATATTAATACCTGCCTGTTCAATTACATTTTATCAATACTGTCTGTTTTGTCTGTCACGCTGTCCTGGCTTTTCTTATTTTCGCTTTGCTGCGCAATCTTCATGCACTCAAGTCTTTGATCTTCACCGTTGTGCTCCGACTTTTTTGGAAAAGCACTGATCCTCTTTATGAGTACAATAACAGCAATGGCAGGTACAATAATGCATAACGCAACACAAAAATTAAGTACTCCCTGCATATCGACCGCTTCTTTCTTAATCAGATTATATTCAGCACAATGACTGCGGCAAGACTCAGACAGCATATAAACAAAGCTGAAAAGTCACCCGGCCGGATCTTCAGCTGTCTTAGCCTTGTCCTGCCCTCTCCTCCGTTATAACATCTGCACTCCATAGCAAGTGCAAGTTCCTCAGCTCTTTTGAAAGCTGATATAAAAAGAGGAATGAGAATAGGTATCATTGCCTTGACTCTTGCAATCAGATTACCACTTTCAAAGTCCGCTCCTCTTGCCTTCTGGGCTGCTATTATCTTGTCTGTTTCCTCAATAAGCGTCGGAATAAATCTGAGTGCAATAGTCATCATCATAGCCAGTTCATGAACAGGAACCTTTAGTTTTTTAAGCGGCGACATAAGTCTCTCAATTGCATCAGTTAGTGCGATCGGGGATGTTGTATATGTCAGAACAGAAGTTCCTATTATAAGAAGTATTATTCTTAAAAGCATAAACATTGCATTTTTTAAGCCGTCATCAGTTATCTTAAGAAATCCGAGTCTGAATATAACATCACCGTCATAGAAAAATATGTTTATAACAGCAGTAAAAACAAGAATCGGAACAACCGGCTTAAGACTCTTCCACATAAGTTTTGCCGGAAGTTTTGTAAGAATATATGCTGCGGCTACAAATATCACACACAGAGCCATTGACAGAAACGAATCCGCAGCAAATAGCATTATTATGAGTAATATGGTCATTATTATCTTAAACCTTGGATCCAGCCTGTGAATTATGCTTTGTCCGGGAAAATACTGACCGATAGTAATATCCTTTAGCATTATGACAGGTCTCCTTCTTTATTAAGATATTCAAGTACCTTTTTTGCTGCATACTTTACTGTGTATATCTCTTCACCGAGATCATACCCTGATTTTTTAAGTGAATTGAAAACACGCGTTATCTGCGGAACGCTGAGTCCCATATCTGAAATCTCATCTGCTTTTGAAAAGACTGCGGATACTTCGTCATAGCAGAACAGCCTTGACTTGTTCATAACAAGAAGCTTATCTGCAAATCGTGCCATATCCTCCATGCTGTGTGATACAATAAGTACCGTGCATCCCGTTTCCCTGTTATAATTTTTTATCAGTCCGAGAATCGTATCTCTGCCTCTCGGATCAAGTCCTGCTGTAGGCTCATCAAGTATCAGTACCTTTGGCCTCATTGCCATGACACCGGCGATCGCTACCCTTCTCTTCTGTCCGCCCGAAAGTTCAAACGGAGATCGGGAGAGCATAGAATCCGGTATCTGAAGCATCTGTGCCGTCTGTCTGACTCTTTCATCGACACTTTTCTCATCAAGCTTCATATTTTTTGGCCCATATGCGATATCTTTGAAAACTGTCTCTTCAAATATCTGATATTCAGGATACTGAAAAACCAGCCCTATCTCAAAACGCAGATCATGCGGGACTTTTTTATCTTTCCATATATCTTCTCCGTTAAAATAAACCTTACCTGACGAAGGCCTGAGCAGTCCGTTAAAATGCTGGACCAGAGTTGACTTGCCTGAACCGGTATGACCGATTATTCCGGCAATTTCACCGCTCTGGATCTCAACGTTTACGTTATCAAGTGCTTTCTTTTCAAATGGAGTGCCTGTACCGTATATATATGTCAGTCCTTCAGTTTTAAGTATAGCCAATTTTATCTTCCTTTTAATAAAATAGTCAGTGCATCGATACACTGCTGCTCTGTTATTATATGTTTATCAAGATTCAGGCCGGCTTTGTTAAGCTCATATACAAGCTCAGTGACCTGGGGAACATCCAGCCCCAGCTTTTTCAGCAGTTCCACATTTGAAAATACAATCTCAGGAGTGTCATCAAGAACAACACTTCCGTTATCCATAACAACCACCCTGTCAGCCTGTGCTGCCTCTTCCATATAGTGAGTTATCAGTATAACAGTGATCCCATATTCACGATTAAGTTTTTTTATAGTATTTATAACCTCACGCCGTCCGGACGGATCAAGCATGGCAGTAGGTTCATCGAGAATGATACACTGCGGACGCATTGCAATTACTCCTGCAATTGCCACTCTCTGCTTTTGTCCTCCTGACAACTGATGCGGTGAATGATTGCGGTATTCATACATATTTACAGACTTAAGTGCATCATCCACCCGTTTTCTCATTTCAGTATATTCCACGCCGAGATTTTCAAGCCCGAATGCCACATCTTCCTCTACTATTGTGGCAACAAGCTGATTATCAGGATTCTGAAATACCATTCCTGCCTTCTGCCTTATTGCAAAGAGATTTTCATCATCTTTTGTATCCATTCCTGATACATAAACCGTGCCCGATGAAGGAACCAGTATGGCATTTATCAGTCTTGCAAAAGTGGATTTTCCGGAGCCGTTATGTCCGAGAACAGCCGTAAATTCGCCGCTGTGAATATCTATACTGACACCCTTGAGCACCTCAGGTGTTTTTTTTAGCTCATTACGTATATCGGGATATGAAAATCTTACATTTTCAGCAGTAACTATATTTTCTTCAGACATTTATTATCACTCCATAGATGCTTTAAGGAACTCAGTTGTGCCAGATAGCTGTCGAACCGCAGGGGAGAGCCATATTGCTGCTCTCTACAGGCAGTCCTATTTCATCTGATGTCACAGTTCCGCCAAACTTGTTTACCAGCACACTGTCAAGAATATAACCCATGACTGCAGGAGACAGGCCTGTTGTGTAACTGTTGAGTACAAAAAACAGTGGTTTTTTTGTCATTACTTCGCTGCAGAGCTTAACAAGATCATATATACTGTCTTCAAGCTTCCAGATCTCACCGTTTGAGCCCCTGCCGTATGACGGCGGATCCATTACTATAGCATCATACTGATGACCTCTTCTAATTTCGCGTGCAACAAACTTTTCACAGTCGTCAACGATCCATCTGACAGGCTTGTCACTTAGTCCTGAAAGAGCAGCATTTTCTCTGGCCCATGTCACCATTCCCTTTGATGCATCAACATGGCATACATTAGCTCCTGCCTGCGCACATGCAAGTGTAGCGCCTCCTGTATAGGCAAAAAGATTAAGCACATCAGGTTTTTTGTCGCTTTGTGTGATCATGTCTCTCATAAAGTCCCAGTTCACAGCCTGCTCAGGGAAAAGTCCTGTATGTTTGAATCCCGTAGGCTTTATCTTGAACTTAAGATCTCCGTATGAGATATCCCACGACTGAGAAGCTTTAGGATTAATATATTCCCAGCTTCCTCCGCCTGTTGCTGATCTGTGGTAATGTGCATCTGCCCTGTCCCATTTTTCAGCATCAACAGGTGTCTTCCAGATGATCTGCGGATCCGGTCTTATAAGCCTTACACCATTCCAGTTTTCCAGTTTTTCACCGCAGGATGTATCTATGATACTGTATTGCTTCCATTTATCTGATATTCTCATTTTTTACTCCAAGCTGTTTATTTTCGTATTTTTTTTGATAACATCGGTTATTTCTATAACATATCCATTTATCTCTTCAAAATTCTTTCCCTCAGCGATTACGCTGATAACAGATTCAGAAGGATTTTCTCTGACAATAATCCGGCCGTTTGAACCAAGATTCTTCTGTCTTCGCTCTATAAGGTCAGTGATTTCTGAGTTGTTTTTCCATATTTCCTTAAGATGAGGGGGGATACAGACATTCATCATAACCTGTGGATACTGTTCCATAACTGATGCAAGTTTTGATATTTTGATTCCGGTTTTTTTAATGATGCTGAGTATCCTGATGCCGGTCAGCAGTCCGTCACTGGTTGTTGACTCTTCCGGATACAGTAAGCGTCCGTTAGGTTCACCGCCAAGAACATACCCGCCGTCAAGGAGCTTCTCCATGATATACTTCTCACCTGATTTTGAACTTCTGACACATATCCTGTTTGCTGCCGCAAAATGATTAAATCCTATATTTGCAGCTGATGTTACAACGACCGCATCTTTTTTCAGAGTACCGTTGTTCTTTGCATCAAGTGCTATTACTGCCATTATCTTATCACCGTCGAGTATATCGCCGTTTTCATCTATAACAATACATCTTCCGGTGTCAGAGTCAAATGAAAGACCTACATCTGCACGCTTTGACCTTACGGTTTTTGACAACGAACCAATGTATGAGATCCCGCACTTGTCATTTATATTAACTCCGTCAGGCTGATTGTTGATCATGAAGCATCTTGCACCGAGAGCGGAGAACAGGTTTTCTGCTGCAGTACATCCGCTTCCGTTAGCAGTATCTATTACCACCCTAACACCTGTAAAATCACTGACAATTGCCCGTGCTGTTTTGAGCATATATCTCAGGTAATCCCACTGTGCATCATTATAATCTGTCGCAGTTCCTATTTTATTCCCGGATACAACAGAGTTTGCCCCGTTCATAGAGACTGTCTTCTGTATTTCATCCTCCATATCATCGGATATTCTGTATCCTGTGGATGAATAAAACTTGAGTCCGTTTATTTCAAAACCGTTTCCCGGCGATGATATCATAATTCCTGCATCAGCGTCGTCATTTATCTTTACCAGATATGCTACTGCCGCTGCCGGAACAACACCAAGCCTGCATACATCTGCTCCTGCAGAGCATATACCTGCAGTCAGCGCAGACTCCAGAAGATCTGATGACTTTCTTGTATCCCTGCCTATGAAAACTGTTATTTTATGTTTAAGTTTTTTTGTAAGAGTATTAACAAGAGCCCTGCCAAGGCTCATTACGAGTTCACATGTCAGCTCAGTTACAGCAGTACCTGTAACGCCTTCTGTTCCAAACAACCTGTCCACTACTGTATTACCTCCTGCAACTAGTTAAAACGACAACTGTCCCGTATCTGACTGATTACCTGGTTCATACCCAAGATGCTCATATGCAAGCTTTGTTGCACATCTTCCTCTTGGTGTTCTTGCTATAAACCCAAGCTGCATAAGAAACGGCTCACATACATCCTCAAGGGTAACAGCTTCTTCACCCAGAGCAGATGCAAGTGTTTCAAGTCCTACCGGTCCGCCGTTATATCCTTTGATTATCATATTGAGCATTCGTTTATCAAGGCTGTCAAGGCCGAGCATATCGATCTCAAGTCTGTCAAGTGCTATTTGGGCAAGATCTTTTGTGATCTTTCCGTCTCCTATTACATCTGCAAAATCCCTGACTCTCTTAAGAAGTCTGTTAGCAATACGCGGAGTTCCTCTTGCCCTTCCTGCTATCTCAAAAGCACCGTCAGCATCACATGGTATGCCCAGTATCATGCTGCTTCTTCGTATAATGTCACAGAGCTGTTCTCTTGTATACAGCTCAAGCCTCATAATTACACCAAATCTGTCTCTCAGAGGTGATGTAAGCTGACCTGCTCTTGTCGTTGCACCTACCATCGTAAACTTTGGAAGATCTATACGTATTGATCTTGCAGAAGGTCCTTTTCCTATTACAATATCAAGTGCGTTGTCCTCAAGTGCAGGATAAAGTATTTCTTCAACAGCTCTTGAAAGTCTGTGTATCTCATCGATAAAAAGAACATCATTTTCAGAAAGATTTGTCAGAAGTGCCGCAAGATCTCCCGGCTTTTCGATTGCCGGACCTGATGTTATTCTCAGGTTTGACCCCATTTCATGGGCAATTATATTTGAAAGTGTTGTTTTTCCGAGTCCCGGAGGGCCATAGAGAAGTACATGATCAAGCGGTTCATTTCTTCTTCTGGCTGCCTCTATATATATTGCAAGATTCTCCTTGACCTTATCCTGACCGATATATTCATTCAGTGTTTTCGGTCTGAGGGAATACTCTATATCATTATCATCGCCTGTATATCCGGGATCAACAACTCTGTCACCAAAGTCCATATCACTTGTTTCAATCATTGTATTTATGCTCCCCCGTATTAATAATAAAACAGCCGAATATTATCAGCTCAGTTTTTTTGCCAGAGCTCTCAGTGCCTGACGTATAAGTTCAGATGCAGGCAGGGTCTCATCCAGCTTTGCAAGCACCGGTGCTATCTCACTCTGTGTATATCCAAGCACCAGAAGCGCCGAGAAAGCCTCTGAAACATCAGAATTTTTATCATTTGAAGTACCGCGCGGTGCTGCAGCAACAATACCACCGTTTTCCTTGACGATCTTATCCTTGAGCTCAAGCACTATCCTTTGCGCTGTCTTTGCGCCGATTCCCTTTACCTTTGTCAGCGCTTTGCTGTCATCACCTGCAACAAGCAGTGCAAACTTTTCTGACGTTACTTCAGAAAGTACACTGAGCGCAGCCTTTGGTCCTACACCTGAAACTGACAGCAGCATTTTAAAGCAGTTGAGTTCCTGTTTCGTTGAAAAACCAAACAGTTCTACATTATCTTCCCTGACGTGAAGATATGTGTATAAAAAAGCCTCACTGCCGCTCTCACCAAGGTCTGCCAGAGTGGAGTATGTTGTCCGGCATGCATAACCTACGCCTGCACATTCTATTACTGCAAGTTCCGTTTCCTTTAAAATAAGTTTTCCTCTTAAACTGTATATCACTATTTATTCTCCTATCTGCGGGCTGTGCAGCAATGTCCGTGACAGATAGCAATGGCCAGCGCATCTGCTGTATCATCAGGCTTTGGTACATCATGAAGATTAAGTATTCTTTTTGTCATATCCATAACCTGTTTCTTTGTTGCCTTACCGTACCCTACTACTGCCTGTTTTACCTGAAGAGGAGTGTATTCCCATATAGGAATGTTCTTTTTTGCTGCTGCAAGATTTATTACGCCTCTCGCCTGTGCAACATCTATAGCCGTTTTCTGATTAGTAGTAAAATAAAGACGTTCTATCGACATTGCATCCGGTTTATATTTTTCTATTATAAATTCCATATCGTCAAATATGCTGCATAAACGTGCATTGAAATCGGTATGAGCCTGAGTAAATATTGCTCCGTATTCAACAGGGATAAATTTGTTTTTATCGTAATCAAGCACTCCGAATCCGACTATTGCATAGCCCGGATCTATTCCTAGTATTCTCAATATCTTTCCTCTGCTTTATAATTATATTATTTTTTTGCATCGGTCTTTGTCATTTTTGTATAGACAATTCATTATATCATATTTTTTTAATATATTCAATCATGAATTGAGACATTTTATTATAATTAAATATGTTATGCACTGCACATACAGGCGCGTAAAGGATAACTTAAAAACAAAAAAACTCTCTGAGCATTTTGCAGCAGCAGAGAGTAAGAATATTTAAGTATTTGCAATATATGTTGCTGCAACGATCGAAATGTTGTCCTTGCAGCCTTTATTAAGTGAATTTTCAACAAGCAGTTCAAGCCGTTTTGACATACTCATAGGCATAGATAGTATCTCTTCGATTTCAGAATTTATTGTATAGTCAGACAGACCGTCAGAACAAACAAGATAAACATCACCGTTTTCAGCCTTCTCCTCTATGAGATTTATATCTATAACCGGCTTCGAATCATTATTGCCAAGAACAGGCATAATGATATTGCGGTGAACATGCTTTCTTTTTTCTTCGTATGCTATTTTACCCTGATCATAGAGCATCTGGACAAGCGACTGGTCACGTGATATCTGTTTAAGTATTGTATCCCTGAACCTGTAAAGTCTCGAATCGCCGACATTTATACAGTACATTGCCTCATTTTCATCTACAGCAAACCCACATATTGTTGTCTGCATATTTTCAGAACTCTTATGAAACAAGCCATAATGCTTAAGCTGCTTGTGTATCCTGCTGATCTTCTGCTGCAGATTCAGTTCACTGTCAAATTGTGATTTGGCAAGTTCTCCAAGACACATTCTCGCAGCGACATCGCCGGATTTTTCTCCGGATACGCCGTCACATACTGCCATCATAAAAGGGTGATCGACTCTTAACTCCATCTTTCCTTCTGTCATAACTGTGTTGTGGATAAGTATAGCATCTTCATTTTTTTCTTTTAAACCTTTTTCAGTTATACCACAGCAATAAAACATAATAATACTCCTTAACAGTCTCCGGTGCTTTGCAGCAAAAATTCTGCAGATTTTATTTTCAGACTAGCTCAGAGTAATTCCCCAGAAACTTAAAATCATCCAGTTCATTACTCAGTGAGGTTATCAGCGCAGATACTCTGTCATCTTTTATATTACCATTGAAGTCCAGGTAGAATGTTACATCAAAATTTCCTTTGTGAAGCGGTCTGCTTTCGATCTTTGAAAGATTGAGACCTGCAACACGGAACTTTGTGAGCATTCTGTAAAGGCTTCCTTCCTGGTTTGACAGATTCATAAGAACAGAAATGGTATCCGCATCATCGGCAATCATACATTGTTTTGAGATACAGATAAATCTTGTAAAGTTCATTTCTTCATCAGAGATATCAGTGCCTAAAATATGAAGCTTATAAAGCTGTGCACATTTTTCAGAACAGATAACTCCGATCTTTTTCTCACTGTTTGCAGCAAACTTTGCTGCGGTTGCTGTATTTGCATAATTTACAGGGGTAAGCCTGTTTTGTTTTAAATATTCAGTACACTGTGATAATGCCTGAGGATGTGAATACACCTCATTTATATCATTAATATTATCTGTATTGGCCGCAAGACAGTGCCTTATACTTATTCTCACCATTTTATTTATGTATACATTATAGCGTTTCATAAGGTCGTATGTCTGAGAAATTGACCCCGTACTGGAATTCTGTACAGGAATAACACCAAAGTCTGCTTTGCCTTCCTCGACTGCCCTGAAAACATCCTCAAACTCACGGTAAAAGGTGATATTTGAATGTGATCCGAAGATCTTATGTGCTGCTTCTTCTGAGTTTGAGCCCTTCATTCCCTGACATCCTATACGGCATTCATTACTGAAACCAAGTTTATCAAACGCTATTGTACTTGTCTTGTTAAGCTCATACTGCTGCAGACTTTTGCTGATATCCATAATATTTTTAAAGAGAACAGATGTACAGGTTTTATACTGTTCTTCTGACTTCTGTTTTACTTTTTCAATTACTTCCTGTTCACGTCCGCCCTGGTATACAGACAAACTGTTTTTTCTTTTATATTCAGCCACCTGCTGACATAGCTTCATTCTTTTCTGAAATCTGTTGAGTATTTCTTCATCGATCTGGTCAATCTGATCGCGCAGGTCATTAAGTTCCATATTTAGTAATTTTCCTTTCATTGCAGTGACTATTTATATTATATATAATTCTAGTAAAAAAAACAATATAAAAATTAAAATGCTGTATGATATATTAAAATATCATACAGCAAATAAGTTTTCATTTAATTAATCAAGTTTTTTCTTTTCGTCCTCTAAAACCTTAATAAGATCATCAATAGACTGAGCCTGAATTGATTTCTTAGGTGATGATCTGTGTGGTCTTGAAGCAGCTTCTTCTCTGGCAGCAGGTTTCACTGCAGGTTTTGCAGCTGAAGGTCTTGCTGATACAGGTCTTGCTGACATCTGTTTCTGAGCAGGTCTGGCAGTCTGCTGCGGTTTTTTCGGTGCAGCTGTCCTTACTTCCCTGTAAGCTGATTCTTCAGGATCTATTGTTGTTCTCATTTCAGGAGATATCTGATTAAGTATATCTGTTGCTGAGAGATTAATCTCTTCACGTTCCTGCGGTTTCACAGCCGGCTTAGGTGCTGCCTTCGGCTTCTGTGGTTCAGCTTCGCTTATGGTCTGATTATGAAGTGCATTTTTTATTTCCATTGCTTTTCTGCTTATCTCAGCATCAACAGGTGATATTTCTTCTTCTCCGGATTCAGTAATAACCGGTGCAATATCTTCGTTTTGTATCTCAGCTTCCGGAACAGGAGGTGCAGCAGTTTTTTTCTTTGCAACAGGTTTTGGTGTCTGGACCGGCTCTGCTTCCTTTGAAGCCGCTGCACGGAGATCCTTTTTCTTAGCCTGTTTTTCTTTTTTCGCTTTTCTCAGTTCCTCTGCCATTATATCTGCTTCGAGCAGAGCATCCTCATAATCAAGTTTATTTTTATTTATAGAAGCTATACTAATTATTATAAGAAGGAAACTAGGTACTGCCATAAGAAGTACTATACCCATAAGAGATTTTGTAAAGTTTATCACATCTCCTACCATTGTGTATCTGGTCTGTGCTATACCCATGATCCTTGTTACCGGAATAGTGTAGCTGAGTGTAGGGTTCTGTGTATCGCCTGATACTACATATGATTTTGTACCGTTTCCGTTATCTATTTCATCAGTTACACATAATATAGTCTTATAGCCTACGCCGACAGTACAGAATACATACAGCCCTGTTTTTATACCATCTGTTGTGTTATGTATTTTTACGAATGAACCCTTAGGTACTTTTGTGATCTCGGTGTTGTTCATCATAAAATAGCTGTTGTTTTTTCCGAACATGTTTATCTTAACAGCAGAATTATCATTATAGAATAAAACATTTATACCAACTGAAACTATAAGTATCAGAATTAATATTACACTGACAAACCCCTTTAAAAAAGCCATCATCGCCTGGCCCGCACTTCGTTTGTTTTTCGCCATAAAAAATCTCTCCTTATAATAATTAACCGACTTCCTGTCCATTTTATTAATAAAATGGCTTGTAAAGATGTATATTTAATATTATAGCACATATTAATATAAATTACAATTTCAAATATAAATATTTTAAAAATTTATTTTTTTCAGTGCCAGTATTGACTTTTAATACAGAAAATGATAAAATTAAAACAGTTTTTGAGCAGACATGATACATAAACAGCTCATAATTATTCATAAAAAATGTATAAATGCTTGTGTAGCACAGTTGGTAGTGCAGCTCATTCGTAATGAGCAGGTC
>JAUNSK010000017.1 GCA_030539275.1 Oscillospiraceae bacterium
GTTTCCGAAAGATTCTCTGAATACTGCACTTGACACACTGTATATCAAATAATCATCAGCTCCGTTGAAACCTTGATTATTTACAGAGAATGCCCACATTCCAAAAAGAATAAATGCAAACAGAAGATCAAGAAACTGTATAAGTCCATTTGAAGTAACCGCGATATTTAATGCAAAAACTAAAGCTGTTCCAAATAAAATCAAACTTTTTTTTGTCTGTATTGCCTTATTCATTTTTACCATAGTCATAGAAACAACTGCTAGAATAAGCATAAAAAAAGCTGAAGCTATTCCGACACGTGCAAAAAGTATAGTTTTTACAAAGAAAAAGCCTGAAAAACTGAACAGAATTGCAAAAATACTTTCTGAAAGTGAATAATTAATTTCCTTGGGCTTTTCTGGATTTACACAAATTGAACTATCAGTCATTGTCATCATTCCTCTTTTCATAAGCAAGTATTTCGCCAGGCTGGCAATCAAGTATGTCACAAATTTTATTTAGTGTGGAAAAGCGTATTGCCTTTGCTTTTCCGGTTTTAAGTATTGATAAATTTGCTGGTGTTATTTCAAGCTTTTCGGCAAGTTCTCCTGAAGAAATCTTTCTTTGTGCCATAACCACATCAAGATTTACTATAATAGCCATTTCAATTCTCCTTTGATGTATTTTATACGGATATTTAAGTTAATGAGGACAGATACATAATAAATTAATTCGGGATATCTGTTTTTTCTTTTATATCAATAAATATTTTTTTAAATAAAAACCTACTAAAATAAGACAAGCCAATCATTGCATAAGCAATCAATGTACATAATGTCGGCCAGAAGAAATAACCATCTAGAATGAACCCTAAATCAAATAATAAAGACATTTTAGAGATGAAATTCAATAACATCATAAAAACAAAGGGGACACTAACAAACCATTTGAAAAAGGACTTTCTTTGAAAACCCGCAAACTTTATTGCCAAATACTCGGCAGTAAAATAAATCAAATCTACAAGTGCAAGGGTGATTATACCGCATATAAGTAATATAAAATCATCAATGTAATTACCCGTTGCTTCATAATATATTTCAATTATATAGTCAGCCAGCAACTCAATTACAAAAAGACACCATCCATATCCTGCTATACCTGTTGCAACAGCACTTATTAAAGCAACTGATACGCATTTTTTTGTACTGGGGTTCATATTGTACCATCATTTTCTTCACGGATTTCTACTGCCTTACGGAATACATTTTTAAGTACCCTCAGAATAAGACCAAAGAATGCAGCTGCTGCAGCTATTACCATAAAGTAATATTCCCATATACTATAAATTGCAGTTGCAATTCCGACAAAATAGCAGCACCATGAAAGAATACGGAGAATCCTTACATTTTCATCAATAAAAGCTTTATTTTTTCTTATGTTTTTCAATAACCTATCGAGAAAATAAAGAGCAGTAAATGCCAGAACCGCACAGAAATAAAATGTTATCAATAATGCAGCAGGGTTACACTCAGGTACCTGTATGGTATGTGCCTTAAGTCCGAAAGGAGCATAAACTGACGATGCAAGGAAAATAACTGCAAGTACTTTTACTATAACCGATGAAAGAAGAAGTGACATTGAATCTGTCCATTTAGTTTTTTTCATACTATAACCTCCACAAAAATAAATCGTTTTAAAAGCAGCGCTTACTTTTCAATATCTGTATAATAGCATACCATATATTAAATGTCAATAGTTTTTTATTGTTTTTCAATAATTATTTTTTGTTTTGCAAGATAAAGCATAAAATCTGCCATCACGTATAAATCTGTAAAAATGGATAAGAATACGCCGGGATGCACTAAAAAAAGCGGCCAAGCATTGATATGTACCCGGAATTCCGGGTACATATCACATTCGCTTAGCCGCTTTAAATGTTATTTAGTTTAACCACTTTTACCCGCTTTTTACGAAGCATTTTTATGCTCTGTACGGATATTATTTACTTTCTTTATTGTCAAGTGAAGCCTTGATAAAGCTTTCGAACAGCTTCTGAGGCTTGTTAGGTCTGGATTTGAATTCAGGATGGAACTGAACTCCGACGAACCACGGATGATCCTTGATCTCAACCATTTCTACAAGCTTTTCATCAGGGGAAATACCTACGATCTGAAGACCGGCATTGCTCAGCTGCTTTCTGAATGCATTATTGAATTCCCAACGGTGACGATGACGCTCATAAATAAGATCTTCGCCATATATTTCAGAACTGAGTGAACCCTTTTTGAGCTTGCATGGATAAAGACCAAGTCTCATTGTGCCGCCCTTTTCAGTTACATCCTTCTGATCTGCCATAATATCAATAACGCTGTAATCATTTTCTACAAATTCTGAAGAGTTAGCTTCTTTGATGCCTGCAACATTTCTTGCAAATTCTACAACTGCCATCTGCATTCCGAGACAGATTCCGAAGAGAGGAACCTTATTTACTCTTGCATAGTGAATAGCTTCGATCATTCCCTCGATACCTCTGTCGCCGAAGCCGCCCGGAACGATTATTCCGTCGCAGTCCTTTAGTATTTCATGTGCTGTATCCTTGTTGATTTCTTCTGAGTTGATCCAGAGTATGTCTACATTTGCTGAATTAGGAATTCCGCCGTGTCTGAGTGCCTCAGCTACTGAAAGATAAGCATCAGGCAAAGCGACATATTTTCCTACGAGACCTATAGTTACTGATTTTGTCGCGGATTTCTGCTTATTAACCATATCAATCCAGTCAGAAAGATCAGGTTTTCTGTTCTCAAGTCCGAGATGGTAGCATACACTGTCAGCGAGGCCTTCGTTTTCGAGCATCATCGGTACCTCATAAAGTGAAGGTGCTGTAAGATTCTGGATTACGTCTTCTTTGCGGACATTACAGAAAAGGCTTATTTTTTCTGCCATTTCGCTTGGGATCTCCATTTCACTTCTGCATACTACGACATTTGGCTGAATTCCAAGTGACAGCAGTTCTTTTACAGAATGCTGTGTCGGTTTTGATTTAAGTTCGTTCGATCCTGCAATGAACGGAACAAGTGTAACATGTATATACATTGCATTGTTTCTTCCGACCTCTGTTACGACCTGTCTTATTGCTTCCAGAAATGGTGTACTCTCGATATCTCCGACTGTTCCGCCTATTTCTGTAATAACTACATCAGTAGAACTCTGCTTGCCTACTCTGTAAATTCTGTCCTTGATTTCATTTGTAATATGAGGAATGACCTGAACCGTACCACCCAGATAATCTCCTCTTCTCTCCTTATTGAGAACATTCCAGTAGATCTTACCTGTAGTTACGTTGGAGTTAACTGACAGATTCTCGTCAATAAAGCGTTCGTAATGTCCCAGATCCAAATCAGTTTCCGCACCGTCATCTGTTACAAAAACTTCTCCGTGCTGATATGGACTCATGGTACCCGGGTCAACATTTATATATGGGTCAAACTTCTGGATAGTAACTTTGTATCCTCTTGCTTTAAGTAATCTTCCAAGAGAAGCCGCAGTAATACCTTTACCTAACCCTGACACGACACCACCTGTTACAAAAACGTACTTGATAGGCATAATTTTCCTCCCGATTAATATATATTTAGAACACAATATTATTATTTTACTATTTTTCGAAGAAAAAATCAATGTTTTTTAAAAACTTGTGCTATTCTGCCGGGTAAAAAAATACCCCATTTAAATCTAATAAATCTGTTATATTCACAAGCTTAATTTTGTAAAGTCAAGTATTATTACACCATATCATACATAAGAAGTATATCATTTTGATATTAATCTAACAAAAAACTTTATTATCCGTAACTTTTTTTAAAAATCACTTGAATTTATCGATGATTTAGTATAGAATATATATATAAATTTTTTTATAATTTTTTATGGAGGTATTTTAACTATGTCAGTTAAAGTTGCAATTAACGGTTTTGGACGTATTGGACGTCTCGCATTCAGACAGATGTTTGGTGCTGAAGGATATGAAGTAGTTGCTATCAACGATCTTACAAATCCTGCAATGCTCGCTCATCTTCTTAAGTATGACTCAGCTCAGGGCAGATATGCTCTCGCAGATAAGGTTTCATCTACAGATGATTCTATTATAGTTGACGGTAAGGAAATCAAGATCTATTCTAAGGCTAACGCTGCTGAACTTCCTTGGGGAGAAATCGGTGTAGACGTTGTTCTTGAATGTACAGGTTTCTACTGCTCAAAAGAAAAGTCACAGGCTCATATCACAGCTGGTGCCAAGAAGGTTGTTATCTCAGCTCCTGCAGGAAATGATCTTAAGACTATCGTTTTCAGCGTAAATGAAAACACTCTTACAAAGGAAGATACAATCATTTCAGCTGCTTCATGCACAACAAACTGCCTCGCTCCTATGGCTAACGCTCTTAACAACTATGCTAAGATCCAGAGCGGTATCATGTCAACAATCCACGCTTACACAGGCGATCAGATGATTCTTGACGGACCACACAGAAAGGGCGATTTAAGAAGAGCAAGAGCTGGTGCTGTTAATATCGTACCAAACTCAACTGGTGCTGCCAAGGCTATCGGTCTTGTTATCCCAGAGCTCAACGGCAAGCTCATCGGTTCAGCTCAGAGAGTTCCTGTTCCAACAGGTTCAACAACAATCCTTACAGCTGTAGTTAAGGGCAATGATGTAACTGTTGACGGAATCAACGCTGCTATGAAGGCTGCTGCTTCTGAATCATTCGGTTACAACACAGACCTCATCGTATCTTCAGATGTTATCGGCATCAGATACGGTTCACTCTTTGATTCAACACAGACAATGGTTTCTCATATCGCTGACGATCTTTACGAAGTACAGGTTGTTTCATGGTACGATAACGAGAACTCATATACAAGCCAGATGGTAAGAACAATCAAGTATTTTGCTGAACTTGGCTAATCAATAATCACTGTATTAAATTCACTATGCGACTTATCAAAGGACTGGCTTGCCGGTCCTTTGTTGTTTTTAAGCCGACGGGAAATATTACTGCGTATTTTCCGTAACAAAATCATGCAGAATAGAAGGAGAACATATGAAACTTAAGAAAATTATTGCTGCCTCAGCTGCAGCACTCATGAGTCTTTCAGCACTTCCTGCATTCAGCGCATCTGCAGCAGACCAGGATAACTTACTTATTCTTGGTGACAGCATTGCAACCGGATATAACGCAACAACAAGTTTCGGTCAGATAGCTGCAGGTTACATGAACGGTGATTACACTAATCTCGCAGTAAATGGTCTTACAACAAGCGGGTTATTATCGCAGATACAGAACGATAATGCAACCAAGGCTGCTGTAACGGCAACAGACAATATCGCCATCTCTATCGGTGGAAATGATTATCTTTCTATTTTCAGAGAGATCATCAGTCCATATTATACTGAAGGAGATACTGCCGCAACTCTGATGGAGAAGCTTAAAGCAGATTATTCTAATGTAGCAGCTAAACTTCCCATGATAACAGGTGCTACAGATCCTGCAGTAGAAAATGTGCAGAAAACTGTAGACGCAATCAGAATCCTTAATCCTGATGCAGATATCAAGATCCTTGATCTTTACAGTCCTCTTGATGCACTTGATACAACTGATACTACAGTAAATGCACTGTACAGTCTTTCTGATTCAGTAATCAGTACTTATAATGCAAAACTTCAGCTTATCGAAAATGTCGATATTGTTCCGGTATATGAAGGTTTTAAAGGCAACAACGGAGTCTTCACTAATGTAAAAAATACAGATCCTCACCCGACAGACGCAGGACAGATCAAAATTGCAGCACTGGCTCTCGAAAAAATGACAGACGGCGATTATAAAACTATCCTTGGTACTATTTTAGGAAAAATGGATCCTGCTGATGTAGCAAAGCTCCCTGCAGCACTTACTGACGGCATTGAAGTTATTACACCTGCTGTAACAACAACTACTGATGCAACTACTACTACAACAGCAGCAACAACAACCACTGCTGCCGCAGTTACAACAACAGCTGCTGCAACAACTACTGCCAAGACAACAACAACACCTGCTCCTAAAACTACAACTAAAACAACAACAAAAGTTACAAGTGCCCCTAAGACATCTGATACAGGCATCAGCGCATCTCTTGCTGTCGCAAGTTTTGCAGGTGCCGCAGTTCTTGCTACAGTTTTAAAGCGCAAAAAGAAATAAAAAATTATAAAAAAAGATTCCCGTAAACAGCAGACAGTGCAGTATACTCATTAAGTACACTGCACTGTCTGTTTTTATATAAGATCTGATATTATTGAATTTGAAACAAGAAATCCTTCGCAGGTCAGGCGAAGTGTTCTGTTCTCATACTTCATAAGGCCTGCCTTTATATAACGCTTTGATCTGTCGATAAGCGTCTGCGCCATCTGCGGAAAAAGATCAACCCTGTATCCTTCAGTAAGCCTGAGTCTCAGCATTACATTTTCAACATACCCACCAGGATCCTCTTCACTTATTATTCTGTTCTGATACTCTTCATCAATAAATGATTCCAGACTTTCAGGCGTGTTGTATCTCAGTCCGTTAAAATATGAATGCGCCGCCGGACCTATTCCAATATAATCCTCACAGCGCCAGTACTTCAGATTATGTCTGCTCTCATAACCCTTATAAGCAAAGTTTGATATTTCATACTGCATAATATTTTTTTTCTCAAGATCTCTGCATGTTAAAAGATACATATCTGCACTGGTATCTTCATCTGCAACTTCATTTCTCATCTCTTCACAGTCATATGCAGTCCCGTTTTCTATTTTGAGCATATAAGCTGATATATGTTTTACATCAAGAGCAGTTACCGCATCTATTGTATGCTCCAGTGACTGCATGGTCTGACCTTTTAACCCGATCATAATATCAGCTGAAATATTTTCAAATCCGGCTGTACAGGCATATTCAACTGCATGTGCAGCCTCATCGAATGTATGAATGCGTCCGAGATCTTTAAGTTCTGAGTCACACGCCGACTGAATTCCGAATGACAGCCTGTTCATGCCAAGGCAGCGCAGCTGGGCCAGTTTTGCCGCATCTGCTGTCTTAGGATTTATTTCTGCTGTGATCTCTGCTTTGTCAGGATCACATGCCTTAAGTATGACGCTGAATATCTTCCTGTAATTATCCACAGGAAGAAGTGACGGGGTTCCTCCGCCGAAATACACTGTATCAAAAAATATCTGAGGATTGTCATACAGATACTTTTCAATATTTCTGACAACAGCATCAGAATACTTTTCAAAAATATCATGGTCTAAAGAAGTCACAGAATAAAAATCACAGTACGGACACTTCTTTATGCAAAACGGAACATGAATATATAAACCAGTATTTTTCATATCAGGTTATGTCTTTTCTGTTATTTTTGTCAAGGTCAAAAATAAACCCGTTCGCAAGCCAGCATATAATATTTACACCGATAAATAATACTACCATTATCCACGGATCTGCAAACATCTTAAAATAATCTACGATGATAAGTATAAGAACGATCGTTGTCAGAATCGTTCTTAAAAGATTAGCCTTTAATCCATGCACGGCGTGCATGCCGCATTTAGGACAGGATTTTCCTTTTGATGCCATTCCGCCTGTTGTCATCTTAGCCCAGAGGGAAAAAGTTTTTTCACCGCAATATGGACATCTGTATTTCATAATCTGCGCACACCTTTCTATTCGTCAAGCTTGAGTACACTCATAAATGCTTCCTGTGGAACCTCTACACTTCCCAGCTGACGCATTCTCTTCTTACCTTCCTTCTGTTTTTCAAGAAGCTTCTTTTTACGTGTAATATCACCACCGTAGCATTTTGCAAGTACATCCTTGCGCATTGCCTTTATAGTTTCTCTGGCAATGATCTTTCCGCCTATCGCTGCCTGTACCGGAATCTCAAACATCTGTCTCGGTATATTTTCCTTCAGCTTCTCAACCATCTTTCTGGCTCTTGCATATGCATTGTCCCTGTGAACGATAAATGACAGGGCATCGACAACATCTCCGTTGAGCATAATATCAAGCTTAACAAGATTTGATTTTTCATATCCTATGATCTCATAGTCAAAAGAAGCATAACCCTTTGTCCTTGATTTTAATGCATCAAAAAAGTCATATACAATTTCATTGAGCGGCAGTTCATATTTTATGCATACACGTGTATCATCAAGATAATCAATGGTCTTGAATATTCCTCGCCTGTTCTGGCACAGTTCCATAATATTTCCGACATATTCAGACGGAGACAGAATCTCAGCCTTTACCATAGGCTCCTCTGCCTGTGCTATAAGGGCAACATCCGGATAATTTGTAGGATTATCGATATAAACGACCTCACCGCTCGTAAGTGTGATCTTAAAGATAACTGAAGGTGCGGTTGTTACAAGATCAAGATTATATTCTCTTTCAAGTCTCTCCTGAATGATCTCCATATGAAGAAGTCCAAGGAAACCGCATCTGAATCCGAAGCCGAGTGCTATTGATGTTTCAGGCTCAAATGACAGAGAGGCATCATTGAGCTGCAGTTTTTCAAGTGCATCCCTTAGATCAGAATATCTTGCACCGTCTGCAGGATAAATACCGCTGTATACCATAGGATTGACTTTTCTGTAGCCAGGAAGCGGTTCTTCACATGGATTTTCAGCATTTGTAACTGTATCTCCGACCTGTGTATCACCCATATTCTTAATAGAAGCAGCAATATATCCAACCTCACCTGCTTTAAGAATTCCTGTATTTATATGATTAACAGCATCCATATAACCTGTCTCAATTACATCAAATTTCGCACCGGTTGCCATCATTTTTATTCTGTCACCGATCTTTACTGTGCCTTCCTTGACTCTGATATATATAATAACGCCCTTATATGAATCATAGTAACTGTCAAATATCAGTGCCTGAAGAGGTGCCGTTTCATCGCCCTTCGGCGGCGGAACTTCCCTGACGACTTTCTCCATAACGGCTTCTATATTGATGCCCATTTTTGCTGATATTCTCGGTGCATCCATTGCCGGTATGCCGATTATGTTTTCTACCTCTGCACAGACTCTGTCAGGATCAGCTGAGGGAAGATCTATTTTATTTACAACAGGTACTACCTCCAGGTCATGGTCTATTGCAAGATATGTGTTGGCAAGTGTCTGAGCCTCTATTCCCTGTGATGCGTCAACTACAAGAATTGCACCTTCACATGCAGCAAGCGATCTTGAGACTTCATAGTTAAAATCAACATGACCGGGGGTATCTATAAGATTAAAGATATACTCCTGTGAATCCTCTGCCTTATATATAAGCCTTACGGCTCTTGCTTTTATTGTAATGCCTCTTTCTCTCTCTATGTCCATATTGTCAAGAAGCTGTTCTTCCATATCACGCTTTGCAACTGTTTCTGTCTTTTCAAGAATACGGTCTGCAAGTGTTGATTTGCCATGGTCTATATGAGCTATTATACAAAAATTCCTTATTTTATCATTAGCCAAGAAAGTAACCTCCATCTGATGTGATTATGATTTTTTTATATTCTGAAAAAGCAAAATTATCTGTTCAGAATATGTCCGGCTAATCTAGATTATATCATACAAAGCCTTTAAAGTAAAGAATTAATTGTTTTATTAAATACTGTCAGTTATGGCTTTTACAATAGATGATTTTTTTCAGTCTGAGCCTCATAATAATTACCGTCAAAAAAAGAGACATGAAAAACATGCCCCTTTTATCTTTTATTTATTGTACTTTTTCAGAAACTCGTCTATCTGATCAAACGGAATAGGTTTTGAAAAATAATAGCCCTGAGAGTATTCTATGTTATTGCTCATTATAGTCTCCTGAAGATCATCTGATTCAACAAATTCTGCGATAAGCTCTACATTCAGCTTATCAGCCATGTAGATCACAGTTTCTGCTATACTTCTGTGAATCATACTCTTGTTGATATTTTTAATGATCTCTCCGTCTATCTTTATAAAGTCAGGTCTGAGCTTTGCGATTTCTACGAGATTTGAGTATCCTGAACCAAAATCATCTATTGCAATTTTTATCTTATTGTCCGTAACATGCTTCACAAACTCATACATAGATTCATAATTCTGAAGTTCTTCAGATTCTACTATTTCAAATATAAAATTCTGAGGATGCGACAGTGTTTTTATTCTCTTATAAATAAAATCCTTCATCTCATCACTATTTATATCATAGGCTGAAATATTTATTGAAACGATTTCATTTCTGTTGGAGAACAGATCAAAAACCTTTGCTATCATCTGTTTTGAGATCTGACAGTACAGTTTATAGTCCTTAGCGATCTTCATAAACTGTCCCGGAAGATATATCTCACCGTTTTTGCCCTGTATTCTCATAAGTGATTCAAACTTGTTCACGCATGAAGAAACATTGCTGTATATAGGCTGAAAATATGGTATTACTCTGCTGCATGCAACAGCATCACTTATAATATCGACCCACTTGATAGCCTCAGTAATTTTTTCTGTATCCTGCATCTCAGACTTGTACACCTGATAGCGCTTGCCCTCGTTGGACGCATTTATAAGTGTGATGCTTGCCTTTTCAATGAGTTTTTCATCTTCATCCAGAACGACTGATACATTATTGAGACATGTGACATGTAGTTCCTTGATATAAAATGTTCCATAGGTCTGATAGAAGTCCTCCGTGATATCCATGAACTTCTCTTTAGGAAAATCAGCTGTTGCTGCTATGAGAAATGTGCAGTTATTATAACTGTAAAAATTAAAATCATATTCTTCGAAAAAGTCTTTTGCATTTCTGATATTCTGCTTGAGGATTTTTTCGAAGTCGGCACTTCCATAATGTCCTCTAAGAATATCACCCTTCTCAATAGATATCATGCATATCTTATTAAACTTTTTATCTTCATTGTCGTATGAGAACTTGGTTACCTCATAAAGACCTGTCTGTGCATCAAGAAAAACCTTCTGAACTGCTTCAGCTTCCTGTTTGAGGACCTGATTGCTCAGCTGCTCGTTTTTTGCAAGCATAGAATTGCTCTGCATCTTGAGTACATAATTGAGCACGTCTTTATTGTCATCCTTTATGTTCTCCATCTTTCTGAATGCTGAGTAGTCTATATTAATAAATCTTTGACTCTCTGCAAATGAAATTATAGAACATGTTCCGTTAAAATACTCATTTGTATCATTAACATGTCCTATTTCACCGCCCAGAAAGGCACCGCTTATATCTGTATTTGAAAACGGAGTCAGTTCCCATTCAGATCCATTATACATGAGTGTTCTTTTCAGGCAGCATGAATAAACAAAAAGTGACTCAACAGGAACCTTGTCTATCTCCTTGCAGATTTTTTTGCATTCAAGAACGCTTGTCAGGGGGCTCAGATAACCGATCCTGAATCTTAGATTTTCAGGAAGAGCAGAATAATATAATTTTATACTGTCTGTCTGTGCAATAAAACGTGAAAATCTGCTTGAACCGTTATGTTCCTCAAGTATCAGTGGAAATTTAACAAGAATATCGTCTCTGGCATTTGATAGTTCGTCATTCATAACCGTAAGTTCTTTTACGCCAAGAAGGTTTCTGAACCAGTCAGCCGCTTTCTGCGAGTCTATTTCAGTGATATACTCACCATCTGTTCCGGTAATAGTATATATGTCACCTATTGCTTCATGTCCCATAATGACATTTCCATAGGTCATAAGATCTTTGCCTTCTATTGTTACGATCATAAGTGCATCTCTGAATACACCGTCATTTGTAAAAACATATGAATCATTACATAATTCATTCTGGGCTGCAACAAGTCCTCCGGAAAGTTTTACACCGGGATATAATACATTGAACTCCTCAACATAAGCAAACGCATCCTTATAGTAATCAGTGAAAAATACAAATGCAGCTTTCGTATTTTCATTGATAAATGCTTTTGATGCTTTTGCAAGTTCAACCGGAGTATATTTGCTCAGTCTGAGCATATCTACACCAAATTTACTATCATTGAAGCTGGTAATAGATATGAGACATTTTCTTTCGTATATTCTGCTGTTGCATATTACACCATAAGCTGTCGTACCAGCTACCGATGAGTTCGGAAATACTTTTAATATGTCTGTGGCTAAAGCCTGAGCCTGTACTGATGTATGTATTGATGTATGTATACGTATAAGATATCTGCCTTGTGTATCCAGAGAATTTTCAGCAGCATATCTGATTAAATCGTGTGAATTTGTATATATCAAATTATATGTCTTCATCTAACCACCTCCACGATATAATGTTTATCATGTTACGTATATTATATCACATTAAAACGTATCAGTCTATATGTTTTGCACTTTTTTGTTTATTTTTTTTGGAATAATATATTTAAATCCACAAAATTGTTAATTCCCTTTACTTTTCCCGAATCAGTGTACTGCCACATTGAAAACTGATATTCATATTCCGGTTTATCCTTGTATTCTGCAAGCCAGAACATTTTGTCAAGCATCTGTGTACGGTCATATCTGTCAAAATGTTCCCTGAGCAGATTCAGAGAAGAATAAATTATCGGAGTATAACCAGCCTCGGAAATATCTGTACAAAATGTATTTGCAATATCCGTCAGAGTCTGTCCGTCTATAAAATCAGTTCTGGCATCCGTGTGGGTAATATCCTCCCAGTCAAACGCTACAGGATATGTAATATTGTAATCTTTGATTTTATCTGCAACAAATCTGGCTTCCTCTTTTGCCTCTTCAACATTTATCGCCTGTGAAAAAAAATAAGCTCCAACGCCTATTCCTGCTTCATCCGCCTTCTTTGCATTTATATCAAAATATTCATCAAGATTTAGTTTTCCTTCTGTATATCCCCTGTAGCCTACTCTTATCATTGCAAAATCTATTCCGGACTCTTTTACCTTCTTCCAGTCAATTTCCTTCTGTGCATATGAGACATCTATGCCAAGCTGAGAGCTGACGTCCCCGTTCTCATAATAATACTTGAAATCCCCCTGGGAAATAATTTTATCAAGATTGTATGTATGAACAGGTACTTCCGGTATGTATTCCTCAGATTCTGCTGAGGGCAGTGCTGCTTTTTGTGCTGATACAAATATAACAAAGACTGCTATCAATGAAACAGCACCAATGATCATGGCTGATACCGCAGCGGTTATCAGAATTTTTTTTACTACTGTGTTAATAATTATCACCTATTCTATTGTCTTCTTTTTTTATTTATCGGTTTTATTTTCTTTTTCATAGTACTCGCAGATATTATTTATCTTGCAGATATCACACATTGGCTTGCGTGCCTTACAGATTTCCCTTCCGAACTCCACTATCCTGTGACAAAAATCTGATGTTTCCTCCGGTTCAAGAAGTTCACGTATATCCTGCTCTACCTTGTGAGGTTCTTTATTGTCAGTCAGTCCTATCCTGCCTGTAATTCTTATACAGTGTGTATCGGTTACAACAGCAGGTTTTGAGAACACATCACCAAGTATTAGATTGGCTGTTTTCCTGCCGACTCCGTCAAGGCTCAGAAGATCCTCCATGTTCTCAGGGACCTTACCATCGAACTTCTCTATGAGCTGACCTGCCATGGACTTAATGTTTTTTGCCTTTGTTTTATAAAATCCACAAGGTCTTACTTCGTTTTCAAGCTCTTCAATATCCGCCTGCGCAAATTGTTCAAGTGTTGAAAACTTTTTAAAAAGTGTCTTTGTTACAATATTTACTCTCGCATCTGTGCACTGAGCTGCAAGTCTCGTAGCAACAAGCAGTTCATACGGTTTGCTGTAATCGAGCGTGCAGACTGCTGTCGGATACATGTCCTTCAGTCCGTCACAAGCAAATCTCGCTCTTTCTTTCCTGTTCATAAAAATCATGTGCCTCCATTAACACTATCATATCCTGAGGGTAATTAAGCTTTTTCATTGCCTCATCATATGTCAGCAGCCAGCTGTCTGAAATTTCAGTTTGCTGAAGTTTGACAGCACTTGATGAACAGCTTGCCAGAAAGTATACAGCTCTTTTCTTTTTGTCTTCACTTGAGCTGTACTGATACTCCGTCCTGAACCCATCTGAAATCTGTGCTGCTATTCCTGTTTCCTCATAAATTTCGCGTACTGCAGTCTCCTGCTCAGTCTCACCAAATTCTATATGACCCTTAGGGAAACCTATATGTCCTGTCAATGCATTTTCTACTAAAAGAAAACGAGGCTCTTTAATGTCGTGGCATAAAAGCACAGCACCGCATACCTTTTCCATATAAAACTCATAGTCACTCTCATGCTGTCTCTCGAAAAATCTCAGACATTCACGTATCTGCGGCTCATAAAAGCATTTTCCGAGCGGTGATGCAACAAGAAGAACGGATGAATCCTTTTTTCTTTTTATTGTACACAGAATAGTGCCCTCAAAAGTATTTGATGTATTTTCAGCACCAAGAATATATACAATATGTCTTCTACGGCCATAGTCCTTTTCTGCAGCCAGATATCCGATATTTACTGTATATGTAATATTTTTATGTCTTATATTTCTTGATCCCTGTTTTCTGTCAATTGTTATATTGGCAGTTTTCCCTAAAGGAGAATTTTTCTTCATACATCTGCTCTTATCCACGTCATGTTTCCTTTCGAATATGAACTTATCCCTCAGATTTATATGCTCTAATTTTAACATATTACAAATATTTAATCAATACGGTAAGCTCATTTTTGCGTGCAAAGATAATCCAAAAAAAATGGCTGTACCACTATATACAGCCATTTTTCAAACATAAGGAACAAAAAGATTCACAATATTACTTTGCACATATTTCACTGACGATTCGGCTTATTATCTTTCCGTCTGCCTTTGATCCGAGCTCACCCATTATAGTTTTCATAATGAGTCCCTTATTTCCGCTTTTAACAACATCAGAAAACTTTTCTTCTATTACAGCTCTTATCTCCTGCTCTGACATCTGAACAGGTGCAAACTCACTGATCACTGCTGCCTTTTTCTCATACTCTGCCTTGAGTTCCGGACGTGAATCAGGACATGTATCAACCTGTTCCTTAGCAGACTTGAGTTCCTTGAGTATTGTCTTGTCTACCATTTCATCAGGGATGTCTTCTCTGACGCCCTCATCAATAGCTATTTTTTTAACTGCTGCTATAAGACCTGAGATGGCTTCCTTGCGGTCCTTATCCTTCGCTTTCATAGCTGCAATCATTTCTTTTTGAAGTGTTTTGAATTCCATAATAATTTCCTCCGTTTGTATTTATATCTATATACATTTTATCACAACAGAATATACAATGCAATCAATAATTTACCGCGCTTTTTTTGCAAATACTACAAAACCCTGACTGCTATTAAATCAGCCAGGGTTTTGCTTTATATTGAAAGAGTGATGAAATTATCTTAATGCGCCGGTATTTCAGCCCCGCCCCATTCAATTACCGTATATCCTTTTCTTTCAAACGGCTCAAGGATCTGTTCCTCGACCTCTTCGTATTCATGCAGCGGCTTGAATACCATAAACACTCTCTGCATACTGTCTGGTGCGGGAGTAACATCAAGCTTTGCATAATCCTCATATGCATCAGTCTGGAATGCGATAAAGTTGTAGGCATTTGACTCCATTTTAGGCATCCAGAATACTATAAAATCGTTATACTCCTTTGGCGTGAGTCCCAGATATTCGAGTTTATCCTGCAGAAACTCTACAGTGTCAGTTCCCTTTACTACAAAGCCCTTTGACATATCCCATTCCTGTGTGCAGTCTGATTCCCAGAATAAGTATGAGTATTCACGTCCGTCTTTATCATGCATGGTTGAATCCGGCTCAGCAGTTACATTCCATCCTGTATCCTCAGGATACTGCGGATATGTATATGTCAGTTTTCCTTTCCGGTTCAGAGTCAGTCGTACATTTATATCAGTCTTTTCCTGAGGATACAGATAAATAACCGGCTTGTAGGTCGCTGTTGTAACAGGTTTTGTACTTGGCGGGAAAGTCGTTGAATCAGAATTATCATTATAATTATATCCTTCGATCAGAAGGCTCTGGTTGTTGTACTCATTCCTTGGTACAAGCAGTGTTGCAATACAATAATCACCTTCTGAATTATCTGCTGAGGTTTCCAGTAATGATGCTGTGATAGTATCATCCATAATATTTATATTATCCATGGTCAGTCTGCAGTAATGATCTTTATCCGTAGTAAACAGATACAGAGCATAGTCATTAAACTTGTCATCCATATCATTGCATAGTTCCTGTGCCTCATAAGACTGACCTATGCCAAGTTCATTAATATACGTTTTCAGATCATTGCTGTTTTCGATTATCTGTATTCTTTTTGGGAGTGAGACGATATTAACAGGATACATGTCAGTTACTTTTATAGGTTCAGTATAATCATCAGTGCCCAGAAGAATAGACTTGAGCGTAATAAAATCAACCACATTTACACTGCCGTCCATATTTACATCACCGCGTATCGTACTGACCGCTGCTGATAAAACCCTGATATCAGCAAAGCAGTCACCTGCAGCATACCCGGTAGTAATGCATGCCAGACAAGCTGCGGTAAACAGCGCAGTTTTTCTGCCTTTTTTCATATTAATTTTCCCCCTTAAAGTATTAATATATTGTCTTTTTATGTTTCTGTCATTAATACTTTAACGAAATGGAAAAAGCTACAAAAAAACTGCACAGTAAAACTGCGCAGTTTTCATATAATTTTGATTCAAAGGCTTTTATAATCAGCCCTTAAATTTTTATTACTTGTTGATTGTTCTCTTTACATATGTTGTATGGAGAATCTCGTGTGCCTTATGGCTGCCTGGTTCGCCAAGATATTCAGCGTAAAGCTTCTTGATTGACTCATTTTTGTGAGACATTCTTACTGTAGCTGCACTGTCGAGGTCATAAAGAGCTTTACCTCTTAATGCTCTGATATCTGTGAAGTTTCTTACGCTAGCTGGCTGCTGTGGCTGTCCGCCGCCGTTTACACAGCCGCCCGGGCATCCCATGATCTCGATGAACTGGTAATCAGCTTCACCGTTCTTAACCTTTGTAAGAAGTTCTCTTGCATTTGCAAGACCGCTTGCTACTGCAACCTTAACTGTAAGGCCGGCAACTTCATAAGTTGCTTCCTTGATTCCGTCCATTCCACGTACATCAGTAAATTCTACACTTGCAGGATCACTGTTTGTAAGTGTTGCAACAGCAGTTCTGAGAGCTGCTTCCATAACACCGCCTGTAACACCGAAGATTACAGCTGCGCCTGTTGATTCACCCATAGGATCATCAAACTGACCGTCTTCAAGACCTAAGAAGTTGATGCCTGCTCTGTTGATCATTCTTGCAAGTTCTCTTGTTGTGATAGCGATATCAACATCAGGAACACCTGCTGCATTCTGATCATCACGGCCGATCTCAAACTTCTTTGCTGTACATGGCATTACGCTTACCATTACGATATCCTTAGGATCAATGCCCATCTTCTCTGCATAGTAAGTCTTAGCTATAGCACCGAACATCTGCTGAGGTGATTTGCAGCTTGAGAGGTTTTCTGTCATATCAGGGAAGTAGTGTTCACAGTACTTTATCCATCCTGGTGAACATGATGTGATAAGAGGAAGCTTTCCGCCGTTCTGTACTCTGTCAAGGAATTCATGAGCTTCTTCCATGATAGTAAGGTCAGCAGCAAAGTCTGTATCAAATACCTTTGCAAAACCAAGCTTCTTAAGTGCTGTTACCATCTTGCCCTGTACGCTTGTTCCGATCGGAAGACCGAATGCTTCACCAAGAGCTGCTCTTACTGCAGGAGCTGTCTGAACGATAACGTGCTTTGAAGGATCTGCAAGTGCTACAAATACTTCCTTAGTGTTGTCCTTCTCGCTGATAGCGCCTGTAGGACATACTGCTATACACTGACCGCATGATACACAGCTTGTTTCGCCGAGTCCCATACCGAAAGCGCTGCTGATGTTTGTCTTGAATCCACGTTCGTTGGCACCTATTACACCGATGCCCTGAACCTTTGCACATACTGCTGAGCAGCGTCTGCAGAGGATACATTTATTATTGTCACGATACATATGAGCTGCACTGTCATCTATATCATATACGTTGTTTTCGCCGTCAAAATAGCCTTCGTCCTCAACACCGAGATCCTTGGCAAGCTTCTGAAGTTCACAGTTTCCGCTTCTTACGCATGACAGACATTTTCTTTCATGTGTAGAAAGGATCAGCTGGAGAGTTTTCTTTCTTGAATCAAGTACCTTAGGTGTATTTGTGAATACCTCCATGCCTTCGCTTACAGGATATACACATGCTGCTGCAAGGCTTCTTGCACCCTTTACTTCTACGATACACATACGGCATGCACCGATAGCATTTATATCTTTCAAGAAGCAGAGAGTAGGGATATCTATATTAGCTTTATGAGCAGCTTCAAGGATCGTTGTGCCTGCCGGTACAGAAATATCTATACCATTAATTTTAAGATTAATATTTTCCATCTATGCTTCCTCCATTATTTCTTGATGATTGCGCCGAATTTACATTTTTCCATACAAGCACCGCACTTCAGGCACTTATCCTTGTCGATAACGTGAGGATTCTTGACTGTTCCTGTAATTGCGCCTGCAGGACAGACTCTAGAACAAGCTGTACAACCCTTACATTTATCAGCCTGGATCTCGTAGCTGAGGAGGCTCTTACATACGCCGGCCGGACATCTCTTGTCAACAATGTGAGCGATATACTCATCTCTGAAGTAACGAAGAGTTGAAAGAACCGGGTTAGGTGCTGTCTGGCCAAGACCGCACAGAGCGTTTGCCTTGATATATGCACTGAGTTCTTCAAGTTTGTCAAGATCTTCAAGTGTTCCCTGACCCTTTGTGATCTTGTCGAGGATCTCATACATACGCTTTGTACCAACACGGCATGGAGTACATTTACCGCATGATTCATCAACAGTGAACTCAAGGAAGAACTTGGCGATATCAACCATACAGTTGTCTTCATCCATTACGATAAGTCCGCCTGAACCCATCATTGAACCGATACTGATAAGGTTATCATAGTCGATTGGAATATCAAAGTGTTCAACAGGAATACATCCGCCTGAAGGACCGCCTGTCTGGGCTGCCTTGAACTTCTTGCCGTTCGGGATACCGCCGCCTATTTCCTCTACAACTTCACGAAGTGTTGTACCCATCGGTACTTCAACAAGACCTGTGTTCTTGATCTTACCGCCGAGAGCAAATACCTTTGTTCCCTTTGACTTTTCAGTACCCATTGATGCAAACCACTGTGCACCATTGATGATGATCTGAGGAATATTTGCATATGTTTCAACGTTATTGAGTATTGTAGGCTTCTGGAAAAGACCTTTTTCTGCCGGGAACGGAGGACGTGGACGAGGTTCACCTCTGTGGCCTTCGATAGATGTCATAAGAGCAGTTTCTTCGCCGCAAACAAATGCACCTGCACCAAGTCTTAAGTCTATATCAAAGTCAAATCCTGTTCCGAAGATATCCTTGCCGAGAAGTCCGTATTCACGAGCCTGCCTGATAGCGATCTGAAGTCTGCCTACAGCGATAGGATACTCAGCACGAACATATATGTAACCCTGGTTAGCACCGATTGCATAACCTGCAATTGCCATAGCTTCAAGAACTACATGCGGATCACCTTCGAGAACTGAACGGTCCATAAATGCACCCGGGTCACCTTCATCAGCGTTGCAGCATACATATTTCTGGCCTTCCTTGACAATGTTCTTTGCAAGCTTCCACTTGAGACCTGTCGGGAATCCGCCGCCGCCTCTTCCGCGAAGACCACTGTCGAGAAGTGTCTGGATAACATCATCACGAGACATTTCTGTGAGAGCCTTGCCCAGAGCTTCATAACCGCCTCTTCCGATATATTCATCTATACATTCAGGATTGATAACGCCGCAGTTTCTGAGAGCAACACGGTGCTGTTTCTTGTAGAACTGAGTTTCATTAAGGGACTTGATCTCATCTTCCTTAACTGTCTCTTTATAAAGAAGGCGCTTAACAACACGGCCTTTAAGGAGATGCTCTGAAACGATCTCAGGGATATCATCAACCTTGACCATTGAGTAGAAGCTTCCCTCCGGATATACGATCATTATAGGACCTAATGCGCAAAGACCGAAACAACCTGTCTTTACAACCTGGACTTCACTTGAGAGTCCGTTTTTTTCTATTTCACTTACAAGTGCTTTTTCTATTTCAGCACTTCCAGAAGAAGTACAACCTGTACCACCACAAATTAAAACATGAGAACGATACATAATTTAATTCCTTTCAGCTCATCCAAACGGAGCGTTTTTATAATAAAGTACGTACTGTTTAAATATATCAGAGTTTTATAAGGTATTCGGAAACTATCTGTCCGCGGATAAGATGCTGGTCGATAACTTCAGCAGCCTTCTCTGCAGTCATATGTGCATAAGTAACCTTTTCCTTGCCAGGCTGATATATTTCAACGATCGGCTCATACTGGCACAAACCGATACAGCCCGTCTGTGTAACCATGACATTCTCAAGTTTCTTATCAGCTATGCCCTGTGCAAAAGCCTGAAGAACCGGTCTTGCACCTGCTGCAATACCGCATGTTGCCATGCCGACAACTATTCTAGTGCCTGATTCACTTTCAAGACGCACTTCAACCTGATTCTGCATTCTTTCTTTTATCGCTCTTAACTCTTCAAGAGATTTCATAAATTCTCCTCCTTGCTTAATTAGATGCTTACTCAGAGTAAGACACCACAGTCAATTTCGGTCTTGTTTTCCTCGAGATAATCTCTGATAAAATCAGATACCTCAGGAGCATCAAACGGGATATCGCCAAGTATTTTGCTTAACTCTTTTGTATCAAGGACAAATTTCCTTGAGTCAACGCAATATGTATAAACAAAATTTATCTGCTGATTCAGTGTAATAAGTGAATGAATGGTCGAGGTCATGTCGCCAAGCGGCATTCTGTCAATACTGGAAATAACAAAAACTGCTGTAACAGTTGTTCCTGCACCCTGCTCTGATATGATATCAAAGCTTCCTCCGGTATCCTCTGCTGCCTGTTTGAAAAACGAAACGCCCAATCCGACCTTTCTGGTAGTTCTTGTAGTATAAAAAGGATCGGTAACTCCGGCGAGCTGTTCACTGCTCATTCCACAGCCGTCATCCTCAACAGTCACTGTCAGCTTGTCTGCGGAAATATCCGCTGTAACAGATATATTTATGTTCTCAGCACCTGCACGCACAGAATTCTGTGCAACATCAAGAATGTTGAGAGAAATTTCTGTCATCATGTTAATCAGTCATTGTATTTGTTCAGGATATCTTCAACATCATCTACTGTCAGACGACCGTAAACTTCATCATTAACTGTCATAACAGGAGCAAGTCCGCATGCGCCTATGCAGCGGCATGCTGTAAGAGAAAACTTTCCGTCAGGTGTGCATCCACCGCTCTCGATCCCAAGCTTTTCCTGGAGTTTGTTAAAAATATCACCAGAACCTTTAACATAACACGCAGTACCAAGGCAAACAGAGATCTCATATTTTCCCTTTGGATAAAGAGAAAACTGTGCATAGAATGTAGCTACGCCGTAAACTTCCTCAAGAGGAATGTTCATTTCATCAGAAATAATTGTCTGTACTTCAACAGGCAGATAGCCATATATCTCCTGTGCTTTCTGCATTACAGGCATCAATGCACCTTTTTCATTTTTCTTTGCAGCAATCACTTTTAAGAGTTCTGCTTTTTGCTGTTCAGTGCCGTTAAAAGGAACTGTTTTTTTAGTTTGTGAACTCATTAATTGAACCTCCTTGATTTTAATGGTATTTACCTAAATTTTTACAAAGATAATTTATAATAAATACATACTTATACTCGTAAATTATATCATATTGGAAGCTAAAAATCCATTCAAAATATCTACTAACAATTTGTTAAACATTTAGTAAATGTGTACATTTTTATTACAGGAGCCTTCTTAAGATAAAAATCTGATGCACACTTTTTTCCCTTTACATTTATTAGTGATTCATGATATAATTATTACATAAATAACGTCCATAAATATCAATTATTCATATACTACAATTTCGGAGGATATATTATGACAGTCAATGATATTAAAAATCTTCTTCATGCAGACGTTCTGTGCTGCGAAGACTGCCTTGAACATCAGGTTCATACAGCCTGCGGCTCTGATATGATGAGTGATGTCCTTGCCTTTGTCAAGGATCAGTCTGTCCTTATCACCGGTCTGTGCAATCCCCAGGTCATCAGAACTGCAGAAATGATGGATATTAAGTGTATTGTTTTTGTCAGAGGAAAAACACCGGACAACCAGATGATACAGATAGCCGGCGAATGCAGAATCCCGCTGCTTACAACCTCATACAGAATGTTCACTGCCTGCGGACTTCTGTATACAAACGGACTGAGCGGAGGTAATACAAATTGACAGATGAGATCGTACTCGAATACCATGTTTCTGGTGATGATTTTACAAGGGCCGGTGAAGCTTCGAGCGATATAAAGGACAAACTCAAAAAAATCGGTCTGTCACCTGAGAAGATCCGTAAAGTTGTTATTGCAATATATGAGGGTGAGATCAATATGGTGATCCATGCTCATGGAGGCAGGATCACTGTCACAGTGAGTGAAAACGAGATAACAATGGTCCTTGCAGACAAGGGACCTGGTATAAAGGATATAGAGCTTGCTATGCAGGAGGGGTACTCAACTGCACCTGACAACGTCCGCTCACTTGGATTCGGAGCCGGAATGGGACTTCCGAATATGAAAAAATATACTGATGAAATGGATATACAGTCACAGCCGGGTACAGGAACCACCGTTACTATGAAAGTAAGGCTCTGATAAACCTGCTGTACGCGAAAATATTATGAAATCAGGTGATAATATGAGTTCAGAATTTTATCATTCGGTACATCTGGATGTTGATCTGTGTATGGGATGCATCAACTGTATAAAAAGATGTCCGACACAGGCGATCCGCGTTCAGAATTCCAAGGCAAGAATAATCAAGGAATTCTGCATTGACTGCGGCGAATGCATCAGAATTTGTCCGCATCACGCCAAGACTGCAACATATGACTCTCTGGATGTTCTGAAAGATTTTGAATATACAGTTGCCCTGCCTGCACCTTCACTATATGCTCAGTTCAATCATCTTGACGATGTAAATATTGTTCTGAGCGCACTGAGGCTTCTTGGCTTCGATGATGTCTATGAAGTCAGTGCAGCAGCAGAAATGATTTCAGAAATGTCCAGAAACCATATAAAAGAGAATCCTGATTCAAAACCGTTTATAAGTACCGCATGTCCGAGTGTTGTAAGACTCATACGTGTCAGGTTTCCAAATCTTATTGACCATCTTCTGCCGTTTGTAGCTCCTATTGATCTGGCAGCTCTTATGGCCAGAAAAAAAGCAGTGCAGCTTACCGGACTTAATCCTGATCAGATAGGAATCATATTTATTTCACCATGCCCGGCTAAGGTCACCGCCTGCAAGGAGCCTCTTGGAAGTGAAACATCAAATATTGATGCGGTAGTTGCAATAAAAGAGGTATATCCTCGCCTTCTCCCGCTTATGAAAACAGTATGTGAAAATCCTGATACCAATGCTATCTCCGGCCGTATCGGTGTAGGATGGGGAGGCAGCGGCGGAGAAGCTGCCGGACTCCTCACAGACAGTTACCTTGCAGCTGACGGCATTGAAAACGTAATTAGGGTGCTTGAGGACCTTGAGGATCAGAAGTTCACGGATCTTGACTTTATTGAGCTTAATGCCTGCAACGGCGGATGCGTAGGGGGGGTCCTGTGTGTGGAAAACCCCTATGTTGCACAGGCAAAGCTTAAAAAGCTGTGCCGATATCTTCCTATATCGAGAAACCATATCGGAAAAGAAATATTAAGCGGTGCACTTCTGGACAAGAAAATCGAATATGAACCCGTTTACAGACTCGGTTCAAATTTATCCGAAAGCATTGCTATGATGGCTAAAATAGATGAACTGTGCAAAAAATTCCCGGGTCTTGACTGCGGATTCTGCGGTGCACCGACTTGCCGTGCACTTGCTGAAGATATTGCAAGAGGAGCCGCAGTAGAAAGTGACTGCGTACCTCTGTTCAGAAAGTCTATGAAGAATCTTTCAGAGATCATATCACTGAGCAACAGAAAGGAAGAATAAAATGACACCAAGTCAGCTTGCTGATAAACTGGAATACAGAATAATCAATATGGACAAAACAGATGAAAAACAGATAGCCGGACCATTCTGCTGTGACCTTCTAAGTCTTGCCATGAGCCGTCTGCCTGCAGGCTGTGCCTGGGTAACTGTCATGGCAAACATCAATACTCTTGCAGTTGCCAGTCTTACAGATGCCGCATGCATCGTGCTTGCTGAAAATGCCGTACTTGATGATGCAGCGGTCAGCAAAGCCTGCGAACAGCAGATAACAGTTCTCTGTTCGGACAAGCCTGTTTTTGAAACATCACTTGAGATATACGAGGCTGTAAATGATAAAGCTGTCTTATGATATGCATATACATTCATGCCTTTCACCATGCGGTGATGATGACATGACACCTGCAAATATTGCAGGTATGGCTCACATCAACGGACTTGATGTAATCGCTCTGACTGATCACAACAGCTGTCTGAACTGCCCGGCTATTGTAAGTCAGGCACAAAAGTACGGAATAATTGCAATTCCAGGTGCCGAGATCACTACAAGTGAGGAAATTCACATGCTCTGCCTTTTTGAAACACTTGAAGACGCACTTGATTTTGGCCGGCACATATATGAGTGTCTGCCGAATATAATAAATCAGGACCGTATCTTCGGACGGCAGCAGATTGTAGATGAAGAAGACAATCCTGCCGGATGTATTGACAAGCTGCTGATAAATGCTGCGAGTATAAGCATCGATGATCTTCCTGCAGCCGCAGCTTCATACAACGGGATATGTATCCCTGCTCATATAAACAAACCGTCAGACAGTATTCTCTCGGTGTTTGGTGTTATTCCTCCGACAGCTGAGTTCAATATAGCCGAGATAAACAGGTGCGATGATATTAACGCACTTATGCAGAAGCATGAATACCTCAGAAAATGCAGGATCATTTCTGACTCGGATGCCCATTATCTTACCGATATTAATGAACCGGTAAACTATATTGAAACGCGTGAAAAGAGTATAGAAAGCATTTTTGAATCACTTCGCACCAATAAATCCTGATGAAAGGAGAAATTTAAAATGAATGAGGAATATAAAGAAGATTTTCCTGTAAATCCGAACAATTTTACAGATGCCGGGAATGTATCTGAACAGATACGTCTGAAGCTCATAGAAATGAAGATAAATCCGGAGATAATCAGAAGAGTCACAATGGCTGTATATGAGTGTGAACTTAACATGATAATTCATGCAAACGGCGGACTGATATGTGCACAGATAAAGGATGGAAGCATCGAGGTGGAGGCTGCTGACAACGGTCCGGGCATTGAAGATATAGAACAGGCTACTACAGAAGGTTTCACAACTATATCCCCTGATTCCGATATGGTTGAAAAGGGTATAGGAAAAGGCATGGGTTTTACCAAGATAAAAAAATGTACAGATAAGTTCGAAATTGAATCTGAGGTAGGCTTCGGCACTACGATCAGATTTGGGATCAGGCTTTCATAAAAAGACAAGAATGAGCGGCATACATTTTACTGTATGCCGCTCATTCTTATTTTGCGTGGTCTTTATTTCTGGGTTCTTATTATTGCACCTTCAGGAAAGACAAGATCAGACTCAATTGAAAAATTCATCATCGCATGATTTGCACTTTCTATCGGGGCATTATTTTCATCAAACAGCTTGTCAGCTTTGAATGTAACAGGTTTTGCGCCGGGTGAAAATACTTCAACTGTATCTCCTGCCATGAACTTATTTCTCTGAACTGCAAATATTCTGCCGTTTTCACACTTTTCAATTACTCCGACAACATCATATTCGCGGATATAGCCGCCTGTTTCATAATACTGACTGTCATTCGGATGACCAAAGAAAAATCCTGTGCAGTATTTTCTGTGGCTGACCTTGTAGACTTCATCGTGTATCCATCCCGGAAGTTCAAAGCTGCCGCCGCAGTTATCATAATAATCAACTGCCAGTCTGTAGGCATTTGTGATAACAGATACATAATATGCAGATTTTGCACGGCCTTCTATCTTAAGGCTGTACACACCTGCCTTATGAAGCTTGTCTATATGGTCTATCATGCACAGATCCTTGGAATTGAGTATATATGTGCCCTGTTCATCCTCAAACACAGGAAAGAACTGACCGTCTCTCTTCTCCTCCATCAGATGATAGCCCCATCTGCATGGCTGTGCACATTCGCCTCTGTTCGGATCTCTGTTTGTAAGGTAGCTTGACAGGAGGCATCTTCCTGAGAATGACATGCACATTGCACCGTGTACAAAAGCTTCAATTTCAAGATCTGATGGTGTTTTTGCACGTATCTCTGCAATTTCATCAAGAGACAGTTCCCTTGCGAGTACCACCCTTGAGCAGCCCATATCATAAAGTGCTCTCGCTGTAACATAGTTGACTATACCAGTCTGTGTAGAAGCATGTATCTCCATATCAGGTGCATATTTTTTTATGAGATTTATAAGTCCGATGTCAGCTGCAATAACCGCATCTACCTTACATTCAACAGCCTCTTCAATAAACTGCTGAAAATGAGGGATCTCATTATTTCTCGGGAGAGTATTGCATGTAAGATATACTTTTTTGTCAAGGGCATGTGCCATAGTTACAGCCTCTCTGAGGCCGTCAAGGTCAAAGTTTGACGGTGATGCCCTCATTCCGAAGCTTTTGCGTCCAAGATATACTGCATCTGCACCATACTGCAGTGCGCTTATGAGTCTTTCACGATCACCGACAGGTGACAGCACTTCAAGATTCAATATAATTCCTCCATAATTAATCTGATTGTTCCTGACCTTCGTCTGATTTTACGATATTTGCCTCATGTTCTTCCAGGGTCTCTGCATAGTAAACTTCTTTTGTTGATGTATTTGCGCAGAAATAATAATAGTTTGTTTCCTTAGGATTCAGTACTGCATCAATAGCTTCCAGGCCAGGATTGCATATTGGTCCAGGAGGAAGTCCTCCCGACACATATGTATCATATGCTTCCATCATAGAATCATTTAGAGTATCACCTTTTGCAATTACATCAGTAGCATATTGTTCTGTTGTATCGGATTCAAGTCTCGGGAACTCATCAGAATGCGTCAGTCTGTTTTCAAAAACAGATGCAACGTAGTACATATCAGATATGTCAGCGGCTTCTTTCTGAACAATTGATGCAAGTGTAATTACCTGATTCATTGTCATACCTTTTTCTTTTGCTTTTGCGATCTGCTCTGCACCGAATTTTTCTTCAAAGTTATCGTAGAACTTTCTTATAATGATCTCATACTCTTCCTGGGGCAGAGATTCAATATCATCAGCTACATAAAATTCGTATGTATCAGGGAAAAGGTAACCTTCCATCCTGTAATATCTCAGATCAAGTGCGGTAAGCTTCGGAATCTGTTTTTCAAATTCATAATCATCAAGTCCGTTATTAAAATAATATAAGAACTTATCAGCTACACAAACATTATTCTTTTCAAGTTCCTTAGCAGCTTCATTCAGATTCCAACCCTCACTGATCGTAACCAGTACAGTTTCACGCTGCTGGTTTTCTTCACTTTCCAGTTCATTTATTATCGCAAGATAACCCATATCAGGTCTGAGAATATGAGTTCCGTCAATAAATTTTCCGTCTGCTTTTTTTACCTTTGTCAGAAGCTTGAAGAGTGCAGGAACCTTGATTATTTCCTCTCTTCCCTTCTTTTCCTGATCGATAGTCATAATGTCTATGATATCACTTACAGTTGCGCCCTGAGGAATTTCTATTATGTAAGATGAAGAGCTCTTATTGATGCCTATCATTTCACGTACAAGAAAAATCACGCACATAGCACAGACTACTGATACTGCAAGGATCATTGTTGCAAATACAATTCCAAGTGAGACCCTGTTGGTTTTCTCAGGTTTAATATACCTGAGTTTTTTCTTATTCTTCCACTGAGGGCTTTTTTTGCCATTGTTTCCTGTTCTGCTGCTTTGTTCCTGATTTCTTCTTCTTTCTTTTTCTGCCAGCACACGTTTTCTGAGTTCTTCGCTGTCAATTTCCGTTTTTTCAGACGAGTGACCAGTTTGAACCTGATCATTGAGCTCATCATTTTCATGGTTAATAGTCTTATTATCCATTGATATTGATAGTTCCTTTCTCTGTAATAATTGTATTTACCCTGATATCATGATCCTGCGCCGGAACTGCATCACACAGCAGTCTGCTGTAACATATGCCTATCCTGCCTGTCATATCACTCCGGCTTAAATATCTGTCATAAAATCCTCCGCCATATCCTATCCTGTAACCTCTGCTGTCAAATGATAATGCCGGTACTATGCAGACTGCATACTGTGTATCAGCAGCCAGCCTGCTCTCATCATAGTCCGGTTCTGGTATTCCGTAAGATGATTTTTTTAGCTTGTCAGGATCATCAATATAAAAAAAGTTCATTATACCATGTTTTTCACATCTCGGTACAGCAGTTCTTTTATTATGTGCAATAGAATATTTTATTAGCTCCATTGTGTCCGGTTCATCGCCGAAAGATACAAAACTCAGAACTGTTGAGGCTTCGATAAACAGCTGCGAATTAATAATCCCTGTAAATATCTTTTTGTCTGCTTCAGCTTTTTCCTGTGGATTTCTGAACAGTTCATGTCTGAGACTTTTCATAGCTCGTCTGAGCTCATTTTTTTCATCTGTCATAATGTTGTCAGTCAAGCATAAGTGACTGTGCTAGCACATCACTTCTCTGCTTTGAGACCAGCAGCTCAACAAGCTTGAGTGCAAACTCAAATACAGTTCCCGGTCCCTTTGAAGTAATTATATTCCCGCTGACACAGACCTTTTTATCTGAAAGCTCTGCTCCTGCAAGCTGACTCTCAAAACCTGCAAAACATGTGGCTTCAAGGCCTGCAAGGAGTTGTCTGCGGCCGAGTATTGACGGTGCAGCGCAGATTGCAGCTATATAGATCTTTTTCTGGACACAGAAGCTTATAGCATCCTGTACGGTGCTTGATCTTTCAAGATTGAGCGTTCCTGGCATTCCTCCCGGAAGGACAATCATCTGTACTGAAGAGTCGAGTACTACGTCATCATCTGATATATCCGCCTTGACAAGTATACCATGTGAACCTCTGACAGCATCAGTTCCTATTCCGACAGTCATTACATCAAGCTCACAGCGGCGAAGAAGATCAACTGTTGCTAGTGCCTCTGTTTCTTCAAAACCGTCAGCTAAAAAAACATATATCATATTTATCCGTCCTTTATAATGTATTTATTTCTTGCTGTTTATTGTGACTATATCCTTCTTAAGCATCATAACGGGATTATAGGATCTTTTGGATTTACGAAGTCCCTCTATTCCCATATCCTCTTCTCTGTTGATATACCTGCATCCGTCAGAAAAATGTCTTACAAACTCTGTGCACATAGCCGGATACGAACCTGTAAACTCAGGCGATGCCTTTTCAATGTGAACTACAAGTGTATCGGAATTTACCTTTTCTCCTATGGAGATCGCAGCAATATCTTTATCGACACGAAGAATACCTCCGCATAATCCCAGATCAGCGTAATTCATAAAATACGTATGAATAGCAAACTGCTCAGCAACACCTGATTCTGAAGCATATCTGTGATTCAGATTATAGTCGTCTGTGCAGAATGATATGCAGTCATCAATATTGTCATATGTTATGTTCTCAAAACTCCAGTTGTATTTTCTGAAATTATTTGTATGATTTTTTTTGGAATGATACTTTCGTCCCTTATATTCTGCAAGATCCTCAGCCAGATAAATATAGTCATACTGGCCTTCATCCTGTTTAATATGAATATTGTCATCTGAGAAAGTTTCCCGGATAACTTTAATGCGCCTGTCATCTGCATTCCATATAACAAGTTCTTGTCCCTTGCAAAGAGCATATTCCTGCATCTGTGAAAGAACATCAGAGTAATCACCGCTGCCTGCCGGAAACGTGAAAACCAAACCGTGTTTCTCTGATACAGTAATTACAAAATCCTTGTACCTGCAGATCTTCGAATCTGAATATCTGCTCCATGCCATCATATTTGCAAAACAATATTCACTGCCCATAAAATCAGATTGTTTTAATAATTTGTCGACCCACTCCTTGTCATCCAAAGTTATTTTTTTAAAATCAAGCATTTGCAATATTCCTCTTTACCTCTGCATAATGTGCAGTGATCTCAGCTGCTTTTCCGCATGTCATTTTTCCTTCGGTACACCTGCCGCTCATAACGCATGACGGTCCGGCTTTTTTAAATAATGAAGGTGCTACAGCAACACACAGCTTCAGCATATCATCAGCAGCTGCCTTGATCTCCCACTGTGCTCTGAGGCAACATCTCATTCTGAAAAAATTAAGCAGACTTCGGGCATTCATTGTAACAACCATTTTGGTTTCACATGCGTTCGGAAGAACAAAGCGGGCATCCTCAATTGCTTTTTTCTCAGCTCGTGAGCGTGCAGTTTTTTCGTCAATGCCGGATGAAATAAATTCATCATAGTGCTTTTGTTCAAGAAGATCTGCCAGTTTATTATATGCATCAAGTGACGATTTCATAGAATCATTAAATAATTTTTTGCATTCTTCATTGTTTTCGATTTCCGGAGGAGTTATAAAAACAAAATTGTCCTGTTTGACATATCTCTGACTCTGCACCGAATATGATGCCAGTCTGTGTCTTGTGATCTGTGCAAGAAAAGTTCTTGATACACCCTCTATGCCAAATGTAAATGTCACATGCTCTATAGGGCTTTCATGTCCGAGTGATGACAGCATCTCTACAAATTTCTGACTTTTTTCATCGTCAAGTCCGTCCATCAGCTGAGCTGCCGAGCTGTCGGAATAGCATATTTTTGCCGCTGCAGCAACAATTTTCTCAGGCTGTGGTGTATGTGATATCAACGTTACTTTCAAACTTTTTCCATCCTTTATTGTACCTGATACTTATAAAGCATATTATATATACCAGATTTTATTATATATTTAAACGCATTACAAATATTAAAAATACAATGCATTTATTATTTTAACATTTTTGACGCTAAAAATCAATAATAAAAAAATAGTGCTGTTATTAAAATTGCGGCATGTACAGTATATATCTGCACATGCCGCCGTTTTTTATATTATTCCATTAAGTGTCTTATAAAGGTTCTTGGCTTCATTATCTGTCATTTCACAGATAAAATCAGTCACCATCATAAAACGCAGATACAGCTTTTGGGCATCATCTTCATCCTTAGCATATCTGTGATATATATTTTTAAATCTGTCAGGAATTATTGAAAGATATTTTTCGTACATGTCATCCTGTTTATTATCAGTGTCATAGTTTACAGCTGCATTGATAAAACAGTTGAGAAGAAAACCGAATATTGTTTTGGCACTGATCTCAATGTTCAGAATGCACGGAGCAAAAAATGCAAATCTCTTTTCAACATCATTAAAAGCCCTCAGGATAATCCTGCACCAGGAATCACTTACAATATCGCCTGTATATGTACCCTTCATTATCTTGTCATAGTTGTCTGCAAAGCATACTGCAGCAAATTCGGCAAGCTGATTCTGAAGTGATGATATCCACATCCTTATAGCACGTACCTCAGCATCCTGATAGCTGTCCTTTCTTGCATTTTCGTAACAGATCCCAAGATTCTTGACTATATATGCAAACCTTTTGTATTCCTCAGGAGTTACTGCATCACCAAGATATTCTTCTTTTCTCAGTTCACTCAGAAGATCAAGACATGTTATTCTTCCTTTTTTGACTGAGTCCTCCATTACTGCTGTCATTGAGGCAATCCTTTCAGCCGCATCAAGGACATATGTAAGCGGATGGCGGCAGTTTGCTGTTCCTGCTGCTTCCTGGATCTTTGCAACCTGTGAACGTTCAGAATAAAAGTAACCCGTCTTTTTTATTCCGTTTTCAGCTCTTATCTGTGTTGATGAAGCAGCATATCTTATCAGAACGCTCAGAACCGATGAACTCAATGAAAAATGGTCATTATCAAGCTTGATCACACAGCGCAGAGACTGAGCCAGTGATGAAAAATTGTACAGATCGCCCGTCATTTCCTTGCTCAGTACTTCCGTTACAGGCGTTCCCCTGTACATTACCTTGTCAAGATTTGTACGGTACCACATTTTTATTGCTTCTTCTCCGAAATGTCCGAATGCAGGCTGACCTATATCATGCAGCATTGCAGCACACATCAGAAGCTCACTTATCTGGTACATAATTATCTCATTAAATGCTGTATTTTTTCTGGACTTTATTACTTGTACGACCATTCTCTGAGCAATAAGCTTTGAAATCGCGCTTACCTCCGCTGAATGTGTGTATCTTGTTCGGATAAGATCATTGCATCCCAGAGGAAATATCTGCGTCTTCTCGTGCATACTTCTTAGCTGCTGTGACATAATTATCTGTTTATAATCATTTGCAAAGCCAGAAGTAATCTCTGAATCATCACTATTGCTGTCTGAAATCTTCTGTTCTGATAATAAATTAGCCCATCTCAAAAATATTTTCCCCCTCAAATACAGACTGATTGAGTTTATTTTTTATTTCTGTTTCTTAAAAATTCTGCAAATTCTTTCAGAAGCTTTATGTCATCATCACTTAGTGATGAAGGCAGTTCAAATCCTTTGTGCCTGTACGAAATCTTTTTATCTGTCAGTCCCAGCAGAAAATCAAGTGAAACATCAAACAGCTGCGCTATTCTGATTTTCATTTCATCATCCGGAACACTAATGTCACGCTCATAAGATGAAATAGTATGATGAGAAATCGAAAGCTTCGCAGCAAGATCTTTCTGCGTCATTCCGGCATCTTTTCTCAGCTCCTGTAGACGTTCCCCAACCATCGTAATTCTCCTTTTAGCAATAAAATTACAGTATATAGAAAAATTTCTTTTTAAGAAATTATACAACAGATAAAAAAATTTTTTACAAAAAGCACATAAAAATTCTATTTTTATTTATTTTTTCATAAGTTTCTACACACTTTTACTCACAAAAAAAGCAGACGTTGTCTGCCTTTTTTGTGTAAATTCTTAGCTTAAGGCTGGTATACTACAGGCCTATATGCTGTAATATTGCATCTGCCACATCACGGGCAGAAACATTATATGTTCCGCTGCGTATCTGGGCCTTGAGAGCATCGATTCTCTCCTGTGATGCACCTGTGTTTATCTGTGAAGCAATCTCTTTTACACCGCAGTCAAGCTTATTGAATGCAGCTGCTTCAGGGCTGATTGATACAGAATCATTTTTTCCGCCGTTTAACGGTGATTTTACTGAACCCGGCTTTGCATTTTTATTATTTATCGCCTGTGTTCTCATATATCCGCTGCACGGATTAAAATCAATATTCATAGAAAACAACTCCTTTCAGTTGCCTAAAATATAAACCTCCGAAAAACCATCCCATCACCATATTATATATCGAAACTTTATGATATTTTTCTATACTATAATAACGATTATTTTTGTTAAATGTCCGGTACCATTGAAAAGGAGGGAGAATTTTGCTATAATTTATATATTATTAATGATTTGCGAGGTTTTATCATGGCTTTAGTCATCTCTGTTGTTACACAAAAGGGCGGCGTCGGCAAAACAACAGCCGCCAATGCACTTTCATCAGTTATCAGAGCTTCAGGAAAAAAAATTCTTGCAGTTGATTTTGACCCTCAGGCCAATCTGTCTTATAGCTTCGGGGCAGATACAACTGATTCCCTCACAATATATAATGTACTCAGAGGGGACGCACCGGCAGGCGAATGTATAATTTCAACAGCAGTCGGAGATATAATTGCTTGTGACATTCTGCTTAACTCTGCTGAACTTGAATTTGTCAGTGACAGCAGAGAATATCTTCTCAAGAATGCTCTGAAGAGCATTATGAAAAATTATGATTACATAATAATCGACTGTCCTCCGGGACTTGGAATACTTACAGCATGTGCACTGTGCACATCTGATTATGTTATTGTTCCGATGCTTCCTGATTCCTTCAGTCTGCAGGGTATCGTTCTTATCAACGATACTATAAACAGAGTCAGAAAGTCATGCAACCCTAACGTCCAGATTGCAGGAGTACTTATCAACCGCTTCAGTCCGTTTAGCCGTCATCACCGGGAAGCCAGAAAAACAGCCGATATGATCGCCGGGAAATGCGGCATAAGAGTATTTGATACCATTATCCGTTCATGTCCTGCACTGTCAGAAGCACATACACTTCAGACTGATATCACTGAGTACAGACGCTGCAGACGCGCAATGAACGACTATATGCGGCTTTTTCATGAAATGCAGCAAAAACAAATTATATAACAGGAGGCACAAAAATGTCAGAAAAAAAGAAACTGTCCGATATAAACAAAAATCTTATGTTCAGCAAGATCATGCCGTCTTATAAAGCGTCAGCTGAAGGCTCCTGCACCCAGGGGTCTGCAAATCCTGAATCTGAAAATCTCCAGTATATAAATATAAATGAACTGATAATCATCTCTTCAGCTGAGCGTATCATGACTGCACTCAGATGTTGCCGGTGCAGCAGATGTATGCGTACTGTCATTCTTGATGCACTCAACCGTATACCTGCAGATTACATATACACAACTCACACTGATGCACTCAGGGCAGCAGGGCAGCAGCCGACAAGCCTTATAACTGATACCATTGTCAACTGCGCCTTGTCACTCAAGTCAAAAGGAGTTCACGCAAATTAATTATAAATGTCTTATACGTCAATATAGTCAACAAGACATTTTCTAAGCTTTGATACAGCTCTGGCATTAATCTGTGAAACTCTCTGAATACTTACTTCTATAACCTTTGAAATATCACTGAGAGTAAGGTTTTCAAAGTAATACAGGGTAAGTACAAGTCTTTCTCTTTCTTCAAGATTTTCTATGGCTGTCTTGAGCATCCTGCGCAGTTCATTTTTCATCAGCATGTTTTCAGGCATAGCACTGTCATTTGATGACATCACCATAAGCTCTCCTGCATTTGATACATTCTGCAGCAGCTCCTCAAAGGAAAATGTCACAGCACTTGCTGATTCATAGCTGTACTGTCTGAGTTTTTCAACAGGAATCTCCATCTTTGCGGCAAGTTCTGCCTCTGTAGGCTCTCTTTTAAGTCTTGAACACAGCTCCGCTCTTGAATCTGATATTTCCTTTGCCATTGCACGGACTCTTCTTGGGATCCAGTCCTGCTTGCGGACAAAGTCAATAACACCACCCCTTATACGCATAAACGCATAAGACTCAAATTTTATATTTCTCTCAGGGTCAAATTTTTCTATACAGTCAATAAGCACCAGTATCCCCTGGTTTACCATATCCTCAAGCTGAGCATACCCAGCAGTAACACCCCTCAGCTGAAATGCCACAGTTTTTGGTATATAACTGTACAGCATTATCAGTTTGTTTCTTATCCCCATGTCTTTTGTCGCCATATACTTCGAATGAAGATCATTGAACTCTTCTTCAGACAACGGTGTTTTGTCAGTCATCTCAACCACCTCTCACTAACTAATTGTAATATTTCCAAGTGACTTAACATGAACCTGAGAATCAATTTCACTTAATGAAAGTACCACTGCATCCGGATAGTATCTTTCCAGAAGGCGTTTAAGCATAAGACGCACCTTCGGAGAAGTCAGAATGACTGCACTGCCGGTTTGTTCAGCGGCTTTTTTTATCTCATTTCCAGCAGATAAAATAAGACTGTGCAGATCGCTTCGGCTTAAATCTATGTAGGTACCTTCATTATTCTTAACAACGCAGCTGAGTATTTTATTTTCAGTGTCAGGATCAAGTCCGATAACATCCATCATATTTCTTTTTGCATACTTGTGTGATATTACCCTCTTAAGTGAGGTCCTGACACGCTCTGTCATATCGTCAATATTTTTTGTCTGCTTTGCACAGTCGGAGAGTGTACTCAGTATCGTTTCCAGATCACGTACAGGAATATTTTCCTTAAGCAGACCGGACAATACCTTGTGAAGGTCGCCCACTGTCACCAGTGACGGTATCACATCATCGACAAGAGCTTCATTATTTTTTCTCAGGTTGTCGATCATTCTGTACACTTCAGTTCTGGTAAGTATCTCATATGCATGGTTACTGATAACCTCACATAGGTGCGTTATAATAAGAGAGCATGGGTCTACAACAGTATAACCCTTCAGCTCAGCCTCACAACGTTTTTCTTCATCGATCCATTTTGCATCTGCACCAAAAACAGGATCCTTTACATAAGTACCCTGGATATTAATATCAGATAAATTATCAGAAAGAACGAGCAGTCGTCCGTCCGAAATTTCACCGCTCACGATCTCTTCGCCTTTTATACAGATACGGTACTGGTCAAATCCTATCTCTTTTGAATCATTAAGCTTTACAGCTGGAATTATTATACCGAGTTCATGTGCATACTGCTTTCTGACTGCTGCTATCTGTTCAAGCATTTTCTGCGCATTCTCATCTTCAATCATTGAAATAAGGCCATAACCGAAATCTATATTCATATGTTCTATATCAAGAAGCCTGTAAAGATCAGCTGCGCTGTCGTCCGTATTCTGAACAGATGGCCGGGTTTCCTGAGTTTCGTCTGTATCATCAGCATTTTTTTTGTGCACAGATAATTTATAAATTCCTGCTGCTATCAGCAGTGACGACACGATAAGTATCTGTACCGGCGGAAATCCTGCAAAAAGAAGGATGAGCAATACTGAACCGGCTATAATAAATGAGATCGGCTGAGATGAAAACTGTACTGCAAGATCTGTTCCCAGATCCTCCTTTGCAGTTTTGCGTGTTATGATTATTCCGGCAGAAACACTTGTAAGAAGAGCCGGTATCTGTGAAACAAGACCATCGCCAACAGTCGCTGTGCTGTATGTGCTTATTATCTGTGAAAAACTGCCGCTTCCTGATAATTTTCCGATGCATATTCCTCCTATAAGGTTTACAAAGGTAACTATCAGAGATATGACTGCATCACCCTTGACGAACTTGGAGGCACCGTCCATGGCCCCGAAGAATGCCGACTCACGCTGGATCTTTAAGCGCAGTGCCGCAGCTTCCTGTTCATCAATAGCCCCGTTGTTGAGATCTGAGTCAATGGCCATCTGTTTTCCTGGCAGCGCATCAAGAGTAAATCTTGCTGATACTTCTGCAATACGTTCAGCACCTTTGGTGATAACCAGGAACTGAACCAGTACTATTATCAGAAATATTACAAGTCCGACTATAACATTGTCCTTTATAACAAGGCTTCCGAAAACCTTTATGACCTGTCCGGCATTGCCCTTATTCATAAGTATACTGCGCGTTGATGAAATATTAAGTCCCAGCCTGAATACCGTCATAAGCAGCAGCAGTGCAGGAAAAGCTGAAAACTCCAGCGGCTCCTTTATGTACATAGCCATAAGAAGTATTATCATTGACAGTCCGAGCTGTACTATAAACAGAAAATCGAGTAACACAGAGGGCACAGATATAATAAACAGCAGTACGATCATCACTACAAAAACAGCTGTACTTTTTCCCAGTATGTTGGTCAGTCTTTTCAAATCACTTCAAATCCTTTTTCTTTATTATCATAAACCTCAGCAAGCATCCCCGCAACTGCATAATAGTATTTCTGCGGTATTTTCTGACCGGGTTTCGTACTCAAAAATATCGCGCGGGCAAGTTCAGGATAGTTGAATATTGCAATATTTTGTTTTCTGGCTCTGGCCCTGATTATGCGGGCAGATGAATCTTTTCCTGATGAGATCACAACAGGTGCCTGATGAACAGCTCTGTCATATCCCAGTGCAACTGCATATCCGCCGTCTGAACAGATCACAAGCTCAGTATCTGTTTCATCTGATACATTAACGGATGAATCTGCATTATGGCGCGAAAGCATTGCATCTCTTACATACGGATCCGCCTGATCATCTTTGATTTCATCCTTTATCTCCTGCTTTGTCATTCTGATTTTTCTCATATGTCTTATGTACTCAGCCAGATAATCTGCAGCAGCAAGAATTGTCAGAGCTGCTAGCGTACGTGTTATTATTTCTGCCACAGCTGCAGCTATAAATGAAAAAGATTCAGACAAGCTCATATCAGCAAGCGTCTGAAGAACCGTAATTCTTTTATTAAGACACAGCAAAATGATCAGTAATACTGTAACTATCTTTAAAGCAGCTGCTGTAAGAGACCATAACCCGGATAATGAAAATACCCTTCCTATACTCAGACGCGGACTGATCCTATGTGTATCAGGCACAACTGACTGCGGCCTTATACTGAATCTGGTCTGAAGAAATGTTGCCGCAGCTGCTGCCGCACCAACTGCGGCTCCTGCAGGAATTACAGCAAACAGAAATCTTGAAGCACAGTATGAATATGTCTGTCGTGTATCTTCAGCACTGAGTGATGTCCGGCTTCCTGCCTCTGTAAAAAAACAGGTTATCAGAGATTCAAGCATATCGCGTATCATCGGATACACCGCTCTCAATACCAGAAAAAAAACTGTTAGTGTAAAAAGTGAGATCACTTCACGGCTTACTGGTATAAGTCCTTCCCTGCGCGCTTTGATTTTTCTTTTTCTGGTAGGCTTTTCAGTTTTCTGAGAAACATCTGAGTCCAGTTTTACCACCTCTTGTTCATACAAGCGAGCATAGAGACCGCTGCATGGAATCAAACATAGAAATAATATAGTTCTCCAGAAATACAGTAACCGGTTTTGCCATTGCAAGCATTACTATCATAAAAACTATTATTTTTATCTGCATATTCATAACAAACATATTGAACTCAGGAATAAGTCTCATAAGAATCCCCATACCTGTTTCAACTATAAGCGCTGCAGCTATAAAAGGAACTGCAAGTCTGACTGCAAGTGAAAAAACGCTGATAAATAGTTCTATTCCATACTGTGACACACTCTGAAGGCTCAGCCCGGACATTCCCGCACTGACAGTGTCATATGACGATATAAGAAGTCTTATAAACACAAGATGACTGTTTGTTATAAATATATAGACAAGAAAGAGAATATGCAGCAGTTTTCCCGTTACTGACTGAGCTGTCCCTGAAAGAGGATCAAATACTCTGCCCATGAGAAGACCTGACTGCTCATCAATAATATCACCTGCAAATGAAAGCATATAGAAGTAAATATTAAATACATATGCCAGCACAAATCCAACAGCCAGCTCACTGGTTATACATAACAGCAGCTCAGGAATATTGACAATATCACATGTTATTCCTGTAAATGGCATAAGAAGCAGTGAAATGCCTGCCGCTGCAGCTGTTTTTACAGCGAAGCTTACCTGGCTTCGGGAAATAACAGGATTAAAAAATACTATAGCTGAGATTCTTGCCAGCACTAAAATGTATGAATAAAAATTATCTGCAGTAAACTGTAACTGTGCCAAACTATCAGCTCCTATAAAGACGCAATTGCAGTGAAAATTCCACTGAAAAATTCTACACATACACTTACCATCCATGTTCCGAGCGTCAGAAATACCACAGCCACAGCAATTATCTTAGGAACAAATGTCAGTGACTGTTCATGGATCTGTGTTACTGACTGAAACACTGATACTATAAGCCCTGCAGCAATACTGACAAGCAGTACCGGTGCTGAAATTTTAAATGCTGTGTAAACAGCGGAAGTAAAGATACTGAGTATCTGTGACTTGCTCATAATTATTACGCCCCCCGTTTCAGTTAAAGCTGACTATCAGCGACTTTATAAGAAGATTCCATCCGTCTGCAAGAATAAAGAGCATGAGTTTGAACGGCATAGAGATCATCGCAGGCGGAAGCATAACCATTCCCATTGACATAAGCGTACTTGACACCACAAGATCTATAATTATAAACGGTATGTATAAAAGAAAGCCTATTATAAATGCTCTCTTGAGTTCACTTGTTACAAATGCCGGAGTAACTACCCATATGCTCAGCTGTGTCAGTTTTTCCCTGGAATCATACTGCGACTTGTCTATGATCCCTCTGTCATCAGCAACAGACATGAACATGTCAAGGTCATCCTTGTATACCTGTTTGAGCATGAAAACCTTGAGCGGCTCAGATCCTTTGTCAACAGCCTCCTGAAATGTTATGTCTCCGGCCTTGTACGGCTTGTACGCCTGGGTATTTATCTGGGTGAATACAGGAAGCATAATAAATACGGAAATAAATGCTGAAAGACCTATTATGACCTGATTCGGCGGAGAACCTGATGTACCTATCGCATTTCTCAGAAATGAAAAGGCAATTACTATCCTTGTAAAGCATGTCATCATGAGCAGCATAGTCGGGATAAGAACTACAACGCACAGAAGAAACAAAAGATCTGTTATCCCGCTGTCCTGACCGCCCGTTTGTGAATCGACCTTGATATTTACGGAAGATTCCGCCGATACAGTCGATGACATAATAAATATCAGAAACAACACAGTAATAAGTGAAAAAACAAAGCAGACAATACTGCGTTTCATTTTATGATCAAAGATCCGTTTATTTAGAGTCTGAGCTGTTTTTATACTTATCACCTCTGTTTTTTATTGTTCCTATTCTTTCTTTAGCGGCTTCTTTCAGAATTTCATAGAAATCACCGCCGCTGCTTTTGTCACTGCTGCTTTCAAGATTCAGCTCATCGCTGTCAAGATCACATATATACTCTAAATGCTCCTTGCCTGAGCCAACCAGCAGATACTTCTGACCTGCCCTGATTATCATAAGGTATTTGTCAGGACCTGCCGGCATACTCTCAATTATCCTTAGATTTTTTCCGTTTGCCGACGGGCGCCCGTAACGTTTTCCTATCAGCTTTGTTGAAATATATGCAAGATAAAGAATTATAATAAAAACCAGAACAGCAGCAAGAACGCTGAAAACACTTCCTATTGCGGATTCTCCCAAAAAAATCACTCCAGAATGAATATTTGTTAAACAAGCTCTGTAATTTTAATACTTACGCCTCTCTGATCAGCTGCTATGTCTCCATGAGCTATGATCTTTGAATTGATAACCAGATCTGATTTTGCGCCGACAGGCTTGTCAAGCTTGACTACGCATCCTGCCCTGAGTCTGAGCAAATCGCTCAGAAGAATACTTGTACGTCCGATCTCTCCTCGTACTTCTGCTGTTACATCTGAAAGTGCACTCAGACTGATTTTTTTGTTATCTGTTGCTGCAGGCTGATCCCCGGCAAAGTCAGGAAACCTGACCGCAGCATATCTGGAATTGTCATCTGCCTCTGGAATTTCGTTATGAGTTGATTCATTATTCATTAAAATTTCATCCGGTTCCTTTCAGTCTGAATCTTATTTCTGAATAAACATCAGTCTGACTATATATCTGATGTTTCTTCCGCAGCCGGTTCATTTATGTCCGGATTTTTGCCGGAAGATATATGATGCGATATAAATTCTTCTATATAATTCTGATTTTCTTTGTCAAGTCTGTGAAGATACTCAGACTTCTGCTTTTCCTCAAGCTTTGCAAGTTCAGTACATTCATATGATATTTCTATCACTGTCTTCTGCTGTACTTCTATAGACTTTTTTACATTTTCAATTTTTGCAGCGATATCAGTCAGTTCATTTCTGAGTGCACTCTTTTTGATCTCAAGCAGCTGCATGTCAACAACCCTTACTCCGCTCATCATTCTGGAATTAAGGTCAAAGCAGATCTTCTCTGACTGCTGCATGACAGACTGCTGGGTGAGTATCAGAGCATTCAGCTTTACATGAAGCCTCATCAGAGTGTTCTTTTCTTTTTTAATCTGCTGATTTTTGTATTCTTTCATTTTTTCCAGTGAAAATTTAAAATCATTCATTTAAAACCCAGCCTACTCAAAAATTTTTCGCATGATACTTATTGTTTCTTCCATTGAAAAGCGTTCGTTAATATCCTGTTTTAAAAATTCATTTATACTTTCAAGCCTGCTTATGGCATAATCAAGTTCAGGATTGGTTCCGGTCTTATAAGCACCTATTGAAATAAGATCCTGATTCTCTTCATATACTGACATGATCTTTCTGATCTTCCCGGCAGTTTCTTTCTGATCGTCTGAAATTATTTCTGACATCAGTCTGCTGATGCTTGAAAGAATATCGATTGCCGGATAGTGATTTCTCATGGCCATGTTCCTTGACATCATTATATGACCATCTATTATTCCTCTTACGGTATCAGAGATCGGTTCGTTGCTGTCATCGCCCTCGACAAGTACTGTAAAAATACCTGTTATCGAACCTGTTTCAAAGTTGCCGCATCTCTCAAGAAGCTTTGGCAGTGACGCATAAATCGAAGGGGTATATCCTCTTGCGATAGGAGGCTCACCGGCACTCAGACCTATTTCACGCTCTGCCATGCAGAAACGTGTAAGCGAATCCATCATCAGCAGAACGTCTTTTCCCTGATCCTTGAAGTATTCGGCTATTGCTGTTGCAGTCTGAGCACATTTTGATCTCATCATCGCGGGCTGGTCAGATGTTGCTACTACAAGGACACTGCGGCTTATACCTTCATCTCCGAGATCTCTGTTGATGAATTCCATCAGTTCTCTGCCGCGCTCGCCAACCATTGCGATAACATTAACATCTGCATTGATGTTTCTTGCTATCATACCCATGAGTATGCTCTTTCCTACTCCGCTTCCGGCAAATATACCCATTCTCTGTCCTTTGCCTACAGTCAGCATTCCGTCTATCGCCTTTATTCCGAATTCAACCGGTTCTCTGATCGGAGGACGTTTCATAGGATTTGACGGCCTGCCGTTTATCGAGTAAAATGTCTGACCCTCGATCTCTCCCTTGCCGTCTATAGGATTACCGACAGCATCTATTGTCCTCCCTATAAGCTGAGGACTCATTTTTATTTTTAGTTTTTCACCTGTATTGCTGACAAAGCTTCCATATCCGATACCTGTTATATCACCATATGGCATCAGCAGTACTTTTCCATTTCTGAAGCCGACTACTTCAGACATAATGCTTTTTTTATCTGTGCCGGCTATAGATATATTGCAAACATCACCTATATTACATGAGATTCCGGATGCTTCAACAGTGAGCCCGACAATCTGTTCAATTTTCCCCAGTGTAGTATAAAAGTTGTTAAGCCTCATACTTCTTCTGAGGTTTTTCTGTGACAGCCCGTGTATCTGACTCATACTCATCATCCTCATCGGTAAATTCGTTAAAATACTTTCGAATATTCTGCAGCTGTGTCAATACAGAAGCGACTATTACGCCCTCTGCTGTATGAATAACACATGTACCCTTATCTGCATCGCGTCTGAGTTCCACCTCTACACGCTGATCCTCTTTTGCATCCGAAAGCTCCTTTTCAAGCTGTGCAGCTGACTCCCTGAGTTTATCTGATACCTCAACCTTTATCCACTGGGCATCGCGTATTGATCTTATCGCCCTCTGGACCAGTGAAAATAACATTTTATCATCGTCATCAAGCTTTTTGCAGACGAGTTTTTCTGCCACATCCACTGCCAGTCCTCTTAGTTCCTTCGCATATATGTCAAAATACTCTTCCTGCTCTTTTTTTATCTGGGCAAGTGTCTTTTCTATACTGTTAAGCCCTCTGCAAAGTATATCATTTCTGGCAGCAGTTCCTTCCTGATAACCAGTGTTATATGCTTTTTTATAGATCTCCTCGGTTTTTTTCTCTGCCTGAGAAATCATAAGCCCGCACTGTCTTGATGCATCTTCAAGAAGCTGCCCGGCATCAGGACTCTGTATATATGTATCTGTCTGACATGACATCTGTGCTGTTTTAGCCGAATCCGGATGCTGTGTGTAATCCGGAATTATGACAGGCTGGTCTGACTTTGATATTTCCTGTTTTTTTATTATCCGGCCCACTTAGATACATCCTTTCCTGACGTTAAGATTTTTTATCATCCTTTATCATTTTTCTGATGATATCAGCAGCTGCCTTCGGATCTTCTTTTATTAATTTGCTGATATCTTCTTTTTTTATTTTTTCTTTAGAAACGCAGCGTGTTTTGCCGGAAAGCATATCTGCATATTCGTTGTTTTCTCTTTCAAGCCTGGATATTCTCAGGTTTGCCCTTATGCTGTTGATAACCGCAGCAAGCGTAATAAGAAACAGAACAGCGCATACCCATAACATTGCAGTTTCCCTTGAAGTAAACGGAATGTCCTGTGTATCATTTTCCGGCTGTGTCTGAGCCGGCTGTTCATCAGACGGTAAAGTTTCCTGTACTTTGTCCTGTGCTGCTGATACAGGAACTGACTGTCCTATTTCAATTCCGGTAGCTGCATTTATTACTGTTACATCATCGGGCTCCATCTGCTGGGCACTGAATGCTACAAGTTTTTTCACAGCATCCGCCTGTTTAACATCAAAAGCATCCGGATCCTTAAGCGTCAGCATAACACTGGCTGTTGCTTTGTCCGGATTATCATCCCACACGTAATCGGTCTCCTGAGGCACGCTTATTGTTACAACAGCACTTCTTATGTTATCTATTCTTTTAATGGTTGTCTGGAGTCTGTCCTGAAGCTCAAATCTGAGTGCCTGTTTTTTCTCAAAATCGCTCATTGTCATACTGAGATTATCAAAAAAAGTACCGTATGAAGGAGTTGACTGCGGATAGCCCATTTCAGCAAGCTCATATACTATCTCGTCCCATTGATCACTTCGTACCTCGATCTCACCATCAGAGCTTATCCTGGCATCAGCATTCATATTTTTCAGCTGAACAAATACATCTGTAGCCTCGCTTTTTGTCATGCCCGGAAATAATTCTATCCAGGATGCAGACTGTCTGTTAAGGAAAAACGTAATGCATGCTGCGCCCATTGCTATTGCAATAACACTCAGTGCAAACAGCGTTTTCTGCTTTGATGACATTTTATGATATGTACTGTTGAGCTTTGAAATTATATTATTTTCTGATTCTTTCATTTTTAACTCATTTCCGATTATTAAATCTGCATTTCAGTTATGTTTTTATATGCCTCAACGGCACGGCTGATTATCTGGGATTTGATACCCAGCTCAAGTTCCTTTATCTGAACAGAGTCAGAAGTATCGATCGGAACAGTAATTTGTGATATATCCTTAACGGCACTGCTCTGTACTGTCTGTGTCACACTATCAAGAATATCACTGAAGCTGATCTTATCGCCGCTGCCTTCTGATACTCCTGAAATATTTGACTTTGACAGGGAATTTATCTTTGAAATACCGGCCGGAGAAACTGAAAATGAAAAATCCATAAAATTACACCGCCATGTCATATTAACAAATTTATAATATGGAAAACTATATATTTTCATTATACTATAAATAACTTTAAATTTCAAGTAAAGATTGGTGAGTAAATGTTATCTTTATTATACAAATAATCAGGAATATAATTGTAACATATAAAAACCAGGTGCATTTATATAAACGCACCTGGTTTCATAATTATGTAAAATCAATATACCTTCCACAAATGAGCACTGTATGGTGCCAGTTCACTTCCTCCGCCGAAATCGTGTTCTGTACCATCAATAAGATCTGTTGCTCTTTGGGCACCTGCATCAAAGTGTGCTGTATAAGTCTGACCGTCAGCATTTACAGCTGCAATGACTCTTTCACCGTCAGCCTCTCTCTCAAAAATACACTGTCTGTTTGTAAGATGAAGTATTTTAAATCCTCCGTAGCATAGTGCCCTGCTGTCTTTGTGTGCCTGTGCAAGACTCCCGATCCACTTTGTCAGATCGTTTTGCTGCGGTTCGTCAAAGCATACCCTGAGAGCAGGATCACCGTCAGACTTCATAGCTTTTGTTCCCCATTCACTTCCGTAGTATACGCAAGGTATTCCCGGCATTGCAAACATAAGAGCATAAATAAGCTTTAGATGCCCGGGGTCAGTAAGCTGACTTGCTATCCTTGAAACGTCATGATTATCAACGAAAGACAGCAGATGCATTCCGCGGTATCTACACCACTGTTCAGGTCCGAACTGATTTTTGAGTGAATGGCAGATCTCGAACATATTCATACAGTTAAAGCTCGAGTAAAGTCCTTTATAACATTCATAATTTGTTGCGCTGTCAAGCATTTCATTATTTACAAACATGCTGTAATCGCCGTGAAGAAGTTCTCCGAGAAGGAAGAAATCCTTTTTCTGAGAATCACAGAATCTGCGCAGACGTTTTATAAACTCCTTGTCAAGACAATATGCTACGTCAAGACGGATTCCGTCAATATCAAATTCCTCAATCCACTTTCCGACACACTCAAGGATATGATTTACTACCTCTTCATTTCTGAGATTGAGCTTAACAAGATCATAGCAGCCTTCCCAGCCCTCATACCATAAGCCGTCATTATAGCATGAGTTGCCTGCAAAGTTTATATTGAACCAGTTTATATATCTTGAGTTTTCACGTTTTTCAAGAACGTCTCTGAACGCCCAGAACCCTCTTCCCACGTGATTGAATACTCCGTCAAGTACAACTCTGATATCATTTTCATGAAGCTTCTGACATACATTCTGAAAGTCTTTGTTTGATCCGAGTCTTGCATCAATTTTAGTGTAGTCTCTTGTATTGTATCCGTGAGTATCAGATTCAAAAACAGGTGAAAAATATACAGCATTGCATCCTGTCTGTCTGATATGTGGTATCCATGAGATGACCTTAGTAATATTATTTACAACCTTACCGTCATTCTCATAGGATGCTCCGCAGAATCCAAGCGGATATATCTGGTAAAATACACTTTCGTAAGCCCACATAAGCAAATCCTCCATAGCTAAGATATTTACAAAAATAAGTATTGCATATTGTATATTATACTATTTTTATATACAAAAATCAATAACATATTCGTCAGTATTTCTTCATACATTTATGAGTTAAGAGATAAAAAACTCATAAATAAAAAAAGTAACAGCAGATACTTCTAGCATCTGCTGTTACTTTCCGCTTTATTAAAGCCCCATATTAATACTTGCGTTTACGAGCTGCCTCGGATTTTTTCTTACGTTTAACCGAAGGCTTTTCGTAGTGTTCTCTCTTACGAACTTCAGCAATAACGCCATCCTTTGCGCAAGATCTCTTAAAGCGCTTAAGGGCAGTGTCTAAAGATTCGTTTTTACCAACACGTACTTCTGCCATTTTATTCCCTCCCTTTGCCGCTAAGACAGAGGTTATATACTAAACCATTTGCAATATTTCTAAAACAAATGTCAGTCGTCAATAATTATTTCCTCTGTGATTCAGGTTGAGACAAAATACATATGATTGACAGACCGAGTGGTCAAACCATCTTAACAAAAACATCTACAACCTAATGAATAACATGAACTTATTTTAACATACTATTCTAACGCTTGTCAAGACCAATTTGGCTTTATCCGTCAATTTGTTACTTTGCCACAAAATTCACTAACTTATTTGGTACATATATCTGCTTTAAAATTGTCTTTCCTTCTACAGCTTCTGCGATCTTATTGTCTGAAAGTGCAATTTTCAGCACGTCATCTTTAGCGCTGTCAGGAGCAATTGTAATCTTTGTCTTGATCTTTCCGTTTATCTGAACAACTATTTCGATCATATCATCAACACAGAGTGCTTCATCATATGCAGGCCATTTCTGATTGTGAATAAATCCTTCATAACCGCATGCACTGTAAAGCTCTTCAGTAATGTGAGGAGCAAACGGATTGAGAATGAGAAGAAGATCTCTGAATTCTTTTCTGTTGATGCTTCCTACAGAATTTATTTCATTGAGGAGTGCCATCATAGCTGCAATTGCAGTATTGAACTTAAGTGACTCTATATCCTCTGATACTTTTTTGATTGTCTTATTGAATGAAGCAGTAAGTTCTTTGCGGTATTCATCACCGTCAATGAGATTTTCCTGAAGACTCCAGATCTTTTCGAGGAATCTCTTACAGCCCTTTATGCTTGCATTGCTCCATGGTGCAGTCTTTTCAAAGTCACCGATAAACATCTCATAGAGTCTGAGAGTATCAGCACCGTACTCTGCAATAACATCATCAGGATTTATTACATTTCCTCTGGACTTGGACATCTTCTCACCGTTTTCACCAAGAATAAATCCGTGACTGGTACGTCTCATATATGGTTCCTTCTGACTTGTAACACCGATATCATAAAGGAACTTATGCCAGAAACGTGAATAGAGAAGATGAAGCGTTGTGTGCTCCATACCGCCGTTATACCAGTCAACCGGCATCCAGTAGTCAAGTGCTTCCTTTGATGCAAGTTCCTTGTCATTGTGAGGATCACAGTAACGAAGGAAATACCATGATGAACCGGCCCACTGAGGCATAGTATCAGTTTCACGTTTTGCAGGTCCGCCGCATGTCGGACATGTTGTATTTATAAAGCTTTCAAGTGTGGAAAGCGGACTCTCACCGTTGTCTGTAGGCATATAGCTGTCAACTTCAGGAAGTGTAAGCGGAAGCTGACTCTCATCAAGAGGAACATATCCGCACTTGTCACAGTGAACTATCGGAATAGGTTCACCCCAGTATCTCTGTCTTGAGAATACCCAGTCCCTGAGCTTGAAGTTTACCTTAGGAGTTCCCTTGCCAGTTTCCTTAAGCCATTCCTTGATCTTTTCCTTTGCCTCCTCAACGCTTAAGCCATTGAGGAAATCACTGTTTACCATTGTGCCTGTAGCACAGTCTGTAAATGCTTCCTTTGTTACATCTCCGCCGCTTACAACTTCAATGATAGGAAGGTCAAATACCTTGGCAAAATCGTAGTCTCTTGTATCATGAGCCGGAACAGCCATAATAGCGCCTGTACCATAAGACATAAGTACATAGTCAGAAATAAATATCGGAATCTCTCTGCCGTTTACAGGATTATATGCCTTAACGCCCTGAAGCTTAACGCCTGTTTTTTCCTTTACGATCTCAGTTCTTTCAAAATCTGATTTCTTTGCAGCCTTTTCCTGATATGCCTTTATCTCATCTTTGTTTTCAAGTATATCTGCCCACTTTGCGATATATGGATGTTCAGGTGAAATTACCATATATGTTGCACCGAAAAGTGTATCAGGACGTGTTGTATATACAGTGAGCTTGTCGCCACTGACTGAAGTTTCAAAATCAACCTCTGCACCTGTTGAACGTCCTATCCAGTTTGTCTGTGTTGACTTGATCCTGTCAAGATAGTTTACGTCCGCCAGATCATCAAGAAGTCTCTGTGCATATTCTGTGATCTTAAGCATCCACTGGGATTTTACTTTTCTGATTACTTCTCCGCCGCAGCGTTCACATACACCGCCGACAACTTCTTCATTTGCAAGAACGACCTTGCATGATGTACACCAGTTTACTGCCATTTCCTTTTTGTAGGCAAGACCTTTTTTGAACATCTGAAGGAATATCCACTGTGTCCATTTGAAATAATCCTTATCAGTAGTATTTATCTCACGGTCCCAGTCAAATGAAAGTCCGAGTGCCTTGAGCTGGCCTTTGAATCTTGCTATATTATTCTGCGTTACTATAGCAGGATGGATCTTGTTTTTTATAGCATAGTTTTCAGTAGGAAGGCCGAAAGCATCCCAACCCATCGGGAAAAGAACGTTGTATCCCTCGAGACGTCTTTTTCTTGATACTATATCCATTGCAGTATACGGACGCGGATGTCCTATATGAAGTCCCTTTCCTGACGGATAAGGAAATTCAACCAGAGCATAAAACTTTGGCTTTGTATAGTCATTGCTTGCCCTGAAGCATTTTTCTTCGTCCCATATCTTCTGCCACTTTGATTCGACAGCAGTATAATCATATCTGTTCATTTATTCAAGCTCCTTTGTATAGTACAGTATTGTCTGTTATCCAAGCAGTTTTTCAACGTCAACATGCTCACCGTCAGCCCATAGTCGTTCAAGCTGATAGAACTCACGTGTTTCCTTATAGAAAACGTGAACAACAATATCAGAGTAATCAAGAATGATCCAGTTTGAACCGCTGTATCCTTCCTTGCGTGTAGGTTCTATCCCTGCCTGTGACAGCTGATATTCGACCTCGTCAGCGAGTGTTCGTGTATGTGTAGTGCTGGTACCGTTTGCTATTACAAAGTAATCTGTAAGAACAGTAAGATCCTTAATACCAAGTACTTCAATATTTTCAGCCTTTTTGCTCTCTAGTGCCTTAACTACATTTATAAGTTTATTATTTATTTCCATATTTTCTCCATTTATCAAATCATTTAATCTTCATTTCGCGGAACACTTGGTGTTTCACCGTCTACTATCTGCTGGAAGTTGGAAACGTCATCATCATAGTAGCTTGTTGTGTTCTTAACTTCTACTATATCAAGTTCATCAGCAGACATTTCTGCCTGATAAGGTCTGAAGTATTCGTTAAGTACATCTACTGTCTCCTGCTTATGAATAGACCATCCGTAGTATTCGTTGATAACTCCCGGTTCAAGTGATTCACCCGGAACCATTCTGACTGTAACATTAGACATATCAATGGTCTGGGCAAAATCTGAAAGTTTTCCGATTTCGCCGATCTCAAGGTCTGACATAAGATATTCACTGAGTGTCGGATATATCTTAAGTATTTTGAGTGTTCCGAGATCCTTTACTTTCTGCATTGCAGCTGCAAGAAAATATCTCTGTGCCTTTACACGTCCGATATCACCCTCAAGATAATCATGTCTGAATCTTACAAACCATTCTGACTGTTCGCCTGTAAGAGTCTGCTGTCCTGCATATATGATCTTGTCTGCTTCATATATAATATCTTCCGGAACATTGATCGGGATTCCTCCCATCTTATCAACAACAGGTGCAACATCTGTACACTTTATGGCAATATAACTGTCTATCGGTATACCGAACATATCCCTTACACAGCTTACTACCTTGTTGATCCCTGTACCGCCTGCTGTTCCCTCAGAATATACACTGTTTATTTTTCCTGTTGCATTATTAGTATATTCATATCCGACATAACTGTCTCTTGGTATCTGAAGAATGTTCATTTTTCCGCCGGCAAGATCAAATACAACCAGCATCATAACATCCGTATTAAGTCCTTCTTCATCCATTCCGAGTGCCAGAACTGTATACTGTCCTTCAATATACTGGTTAAGCTCAAGTCCGTCATAAACGGGTACTTCTGAAGGTTTCAGAAGATAATTGCTTGTGTCCTCCTCAAGTGCTCCCTGCTTGAGCACAAATGGCTGCTGTGAATCAAGCATTGGTTTTACCATTGTCCTGATCAGCACGCATGCAAATACTATTGTAAACAGCAGGATAAAACCGTCTCTGAAGATTCTGATCTTTTTAGCTTTTGTCATATATATTTCCTTCCTTAAATGCATTTACTTTGAATATAAAGATACTGGTTATACGCCTGTATTGTGTACTCGGGAATAAGTCCTTTTTTCTCTATGACGCTCTGGATTGAGAAAACCAGTCCATCCAGCATTGCCTGATTCAAATCGATGTATGCTGTTCTGCGCATTTTTTTTACATCCTTATATGTCCTGTCTGCAGATATCAGATCCCCCATATATACGATCTCTTCGAGCCTTGACATTCCTGCCCTGGCTACAGTATGAAATCTTACTGAATTTATTATGTCTGCATCTGTAATGTTTAAAGTGTCTTTTATATATGCCGCTCCCGCAACTCCATGCCACAGACCTTTTGTCTCTTTTTCAGCCCGTGTCATCATAAGCCCGCTCTGGTATGCCATCTGCCGGAGTTCCTCAGTGTCCAGCTCCTTGCAAATGTCATGAATCAGTCCCGCAAAATACGCCTTTTCCTCATCTTCACTGTACTGCTTTGCTAGATTACGGCATTCATCAGCTACATTGAGCGAATGAATATAGCGTTTTTGGGAGAGTCTCTGATTTAATAGTTTTTTTATACTTTCGATATCGTACAAAGAAAAATCACCAGCCTGCTGTTAATCAGTATAAAGATTCATTAATGTTATATATTGTACTACTTTTTCTGCTAAATAGCAAGAATATTTTTCGCGATTTTTGATTTTGGAACGTATTTCTGTCGATGAAACAGGATATGGAGGTGACCCGATAATGTGTACCTTTCCATACTGCTGCAGCTCCTGTGTTTTCTTCCTGAGTCTGTCATTTTCACCGTTTTCACGTGACATAACTGCAAGTCTGACATTCTTAAGAATGTCCTGATACCTGTACCACGTATCAAAAGAAAACAGCATGTCGCTCCCTATCAGCAGATAAAGCGTATCATCAGGATACATCTGCCTGAAATGAAGCACTGTATATATGGAATAGCTCTTTGATGTCTGTGTCATCTCAAAGTCACTGACCTCAAGATCATCATGACCCGACACTGCAAGTCTGCACATTTCAAGACGAATGTCATTGGCGGCCAGTTCACGTGATGACTTATGAGGAGGAATATTTGCAGGAACAAATATAACCTTGTCAAGACCCAGCTCCTTTTTTGCATTGAGTGCAAGGTTAAGATGTCCGTTATGGACAGGATTAAAACTGCCTCCGAAAATTCCTATTGATTTCATCTGAAGTCAATATCCAGAACCGGGTCCTTTTTGTTCATCTTGAAAAGAACAAATTTGCTTCCTATTACCATGACTACTTCTGATGATGTTTTTTCAGCAAGTTCATAAGCTGCTTCCTTTGCAGAATATGCACTGTTGTCAAGAACCTTGACTTTTATAAGCTCTCTTGCTCTGAGAGCGTCACTCAGCTGTGATATAAGAGTTTCGGAAATTCCGCCCTTTCCTACCTGAAAAATTGTGTCGTAGCCTGCTGCGATCGATTTGAGCTGTGCTCTTTGTTTACTTGTTAACATATCAGTTTTTCTCTCCCTTAATTATTTGCGCGAACTTTCTCAAAGCATCAGCACGATGGCTGACTGAGTTTTTCTCCTGCGAAGTGAGCTGTGCGAATGACCTGTCACCGTACATAAAGACAGGGTCATATCCGAAGCCGTTGTTTCCTGCAGGCTTTGTACCTATAATGCCCTCACATGTTCCTCTTACTGTTACAGCAGAAGAATCATTATCAATGAAGCAGATAACACAAACAAATCTTGCTGTTCTTTTTTCGTGAGGTATGCCTGACAACTCACTCAGCAGCTTTGCACATCTTGCCTCATCATCTGCATCCTCCCCGGCATAGCGGTGTGAATATACTCCGGGGGCTCCGTCAAGTGCATCTACCTCAAGGCCACTGTCATCAGCTATTACCGCACAGTGTTTCATATCATAGATGGCCTTTGCCTTGATCAGTGCATTTTCTTCAAAGGTCCTGCCTGTCTCGTCTATTTCTGTTGTAATTCCGGCTTCCGAGAGTGATATCACATCATATCCGAGAGGTTCAAGTATCTTTTTTATTTCAGCGATCTTATGCTGATTGTTTGATGCTAAAATTACATTCATAAATTAACCTACTTCTTTTTCTTCTTTTTGAACAGATTTCCGAAGAATGATTTTTTCTTTTTAGGTTCATCCTCTTCTTCATTTTCTTCGCTGACGGACTGTTCTTCATCATCTGATGTCTGCTCATCAGCCGTGTTATTTTTCTCAGTTTCTTCAGCCGGTGACTGATCCTGAATTTCATCTGACTGCATTGAAATCTCACCGGACTCAGCAGCAGGCTGATCTTCAGATTCCGTATGCAGTGAATCATTTTCAGAAACAGCTTCCTCCTGTACAGTTTCCTCTTTCTCTTCATCAGAAACCGACTGTACAGTTAAAATTTCTTCTTCAGCATTATTGTCCTCATCCTCAGCGGATTCATTCTCATCTGACTGCAGATCAGAAACCTTAATATCATCTTCATCTGATGAAGAAATATCCTGAGTTTCTTCTTCTCCGGCTTCTTCATCCCGAGCATCTGTGTTTTCATCTTCCTGAACCCGGGTATCCGAGTCTGTCAGTTCTTCATCAGTCTTTGCAGCATCAGTTTCCTTATCACGTGCAGACTGTTCAAGTACGTCATCACCAAACAGTGCATCTACAAAGTCAGCACTGTTGAATGACTGAAGGTCGTCAATTTTCTCACCGAGACCGATAAGCTTAACAGGGATATTCAGTTCGTTTTTGATTGAAATAACGATACCGCCCTTTGCAGTTCCGTCAAGCTTTGTCAGTACTATTCCTGTTATATCAGCAGCTTCCTTGAAAAGCTTTGCCTGATTGACTGCATTCTGACCTGTAGTCGCATCAAGTACCAGAAGTATTTCACGTGAACAGCCTTCTGCCTGCTGATTTATTATTCTGTTTATCTTTGCAAGCTCATCCATGAGGTTTTTCTTATTATGCAGTCTTCCAGCAGTATCAACGATAAGTACATCACAGCCTCTTGCCTTTGCTGCGCTAAGACCGTCATATACTACTGCCGCTGCATCTGAACCCTCTGCATGCTTGACGATATTTACTCCGGCACGCTCTGTCCAGACCTCAAGCTGATCTATTGCAGCTGCTCTGAATGTATCAGCAGCGGCAACCAGAACATTTTTGCCCTCATTTTTAAGCTTGTAGCACAGCTTTCCTATAGTAGTAGTCTTTCCTGCACCGTTTACGCCTATAACCATAATTACTGCAGGCTTTTCTGACAGATCAAGCTCAGTATCATCGCCCATCATTTCAGCAACAATTTCATGGATCAGGCGCATGATCTCATTAGGATTCTTAATTCCCTGTTCCTTGATCTTTTTTCTGAGCTGACTGCATATCTCAACTGATGTTTCAACTCCGACATCACTCATGATCAGAGTTTCCTCAAGCTGTTCAAACAGATCCTCATCTATCTTGGTAAATGAATTGAGCAGAAGCTCTATCTTTGATACCATCTGCTGTTTGGTTTTCTGAAGTCCCTTTTTAATTTTACTAAACAGTCCCATGATAAATTACCTCCGTTGTATTATTGCATTTCATCAGGTATATCTGCCTGATTCATTTTTAAAAGCTTCGATACGCCATTGAACTGCATTGTAACGCCGTACAGAACATTTGCAAGCTCCATCGTACCGCGTCTGTGTGTAACCAGTATAAACTGTGTTGTATTAACAAAATTTTTGAGGTACATGGCATATTTACGTACATTAACTTCATCGAGAGCCGCATCTATCTCATCAAGTATACAAAACGGCGCCGGCTTTATTTTAAGAATTGCGAAGTATATGGCTATTGCTACAAAGGCCTGCTCTCCGCCTGACAGGGCAATAAGATTTTTTATCACCTTACCCGGCGGTGCAACAACGATTTCTATACCTGATTCGAGAAGATTGTCAGGATCAGTAAGTACAAGATCTGCTTTGCCTCCGCCGAACAGATCAGCAAATATCTCCTTGAAGTTTTCATTTATCTGTTTAAATGACTCAGCAAACAGTGTCTGCATATCACTTGTCAGATCACTGATAAGCTTAAGCAGTTCCTTTTTCGAAATTTCTACATCTGAAAGCTGCTGTGACAGAAAGCTGTACCTCTCAGAGACCTCTTTATACTCTTCAATCGCAGCAACATTTACATGACCGAGTGCTTTGATTTTTGATTTGATCTCATTGAGCTGTTTCTGAGCTGTTAGTACATTGTCAAGCTTTGACGCGGTACTTTCAGCTTCTGAACGTGTCATCTCATAGTTATCCCACAGCTGACTAATCATTGTATCAAAATCGCGCTGTGCAGCCATCTTTCTTTCATCTATTCGCGACAGTTCCCTTGAAAGCCGTTCCTTTTCATCACTTATCTGCTTTGAATCATTTCTCAGCTGTGTAGTCATCGCTTCCTGCTTGTCATGCTGCTGAGCAAGAAGCTTTACCTGTTCATGGAAACCGGAGATATCAGACTGATTTTTATCATACAGTTTCTGATTTTCTTCTATAGCTGCTTTTTTCTCTGATATAGATTTTTTACAGTCTTCTATCTGTATTTTCAGCTGCTTTGCACTGCGAGAAATATCTGTTACTGAATCCGAACTGCTTTCAATTTCCTTTTCGATCGACTGTGTATCCTTGAGAACCTCCATACGTTTTATCTTAAGCTCTGACATTTTTTCAGTCAGCTGTGAACGTTTGAGAGTGATAGAGTCGATAATATTCTGCTGTGATTCAATCTTTGTCTGTGCAGCCTGAAGCTTGCGGGTTATTTCGTCGAGTTTTTTTCTGGATGCCGCAGCCTTAGCGTTGTTTTCTGTTATTCTGGTCTTCAGACGTGCGATATTCTCATCAAGCTTTTGTTTTGTATCAGTGTCCTGAGATAAAAACATGTCAAGACTTTTTATTTCAGATCTGAAGCTTATTCTGTCCTCATTTATCTGCTGCTGATGATGCCTTACATCCTCAATTTCGAGTTTAAGCTTCTGTGCCTGGGCAAGTACTGTCTCAGACTGTTTCTCAAGCTCACTTTTTTTTATTTCCAGTGAGGATATTTCCTTCTTTATAATGTTTATATCATTTTTTCTTGTAAGAACACCTGTTGAATGAACAGCAGAACCTCCGGTAAATGAACCGCCGGCATTTATGACCTGTCCGTCAAGCGTAACTATACGGAATTTATATCCGTACTTTTTTGCTGTTACAGTTGCATAGTCAATATCTTCTACAACAGCGATCCTGCCTAGAAGACTGCTTATTACCGCTCTGTATCTGTCATCGCATGATACAAGCTCATTGGCTGTTCCTACAAAGCCGTCCTCATTCATAACTTTTTTATCGTAAAACTCCTGTGCTTTGACCGATGTCAGAGGGAGGAATGTTGCTCTTCCCTTTTTCATTTCTTTGAGAAGCGATATACATCTCTTTGCAGTTTCTTCATTTTCAACGATAATATTCTGGAGTGCACCGCCGAGTGCAGTTTCTATTGCCAGAGCATATCTGGTATCAACACTTATTATCTGGGCAACAGTTCCCAGTATACCGGAAATACGTGATGATTTTGAGGCTTTGATCACTTCTTTAACACTGTAGTTAAAGCCTTCCATGCTGTTTTCAAGATCAGTCAGAAGTTTTTGTCTCTGTTCTTTTTCTTTTATGCTCAGTATTGTCTTTTCAATCAGAGTTTTATTTTCATCAAAACTTTCTTTTCTTTTCCTGTACACAGCATCAAGACCGGCAAGACGGTTCTCATTTTCCTGCGTCATCTTGTCTGCTTCTTTTATTGCAGACAGTGTCTCATCCTTTTCACTCTTATTATGCAGTATTTTTTCATTTACCTCTGCAAGAGCTGCAAGACTTTCGTCAAGCTGGTGCTGAGATTCGCTTATTGATGTTTCAGCTGAGGCGATCGCCAGTTTTTCTTCACTCTGATGCATATAGAGCATATTGACCGTGTCGCCCTTTTCATCAAAGCTTTTTTCAATACTGCGGCTCTGCTCATCAAGAAGCCTGGAGCTGTCCTGGGCTTTATCAAGTTCCTGCTGTATATCACTGTACAGTTTTTTAGTCTGTGCAAGCTTCAGCTTAAGTTCTTCTATTTTAAGACAAATAGTCTTTTTTGAATTTTCATTCTGTGACTGCTTTTCATTAACTGTACTGATCAGTTCCTCGTGATGCATTATTTCATTTGACAAAACTGCAATACCGGCTTTGTACTCAGATGATTTCTTTTCTGCTTCAATTATCAGAGACTGCACTTCATCTGTTCTGACTGTGCTCTCACGCATTTTCTGATAGCACTGCCTGATTTTCTCTTCCTGGAGTGCTGCCTTGTTTTCTGTATCCTCATACTGAGCTGCAAATATCAGTGCATCCTCAGCAAACTTATTTATAACACCCGAAAGTTCAGTGAGCTTATGGACCCACAGCGATACCTCAAGTGTTTTTCTTTCTCCGGCGAGGCTTACAAATTTCTGCGCTTTTTCTGACTGTTCCCTGAGCGGACCGACTCTTGACTCAAGTTCTGATACTATATCCTGAAGTCTGTTGATATTCTCCTGAGCCTGCACAAGCTTTCGTTCAGCCTCTGATTTTTTATACCTGAACTTTGAAATACCGGCTGCTTCTTCGAAAATATCCCTTCGGTCCGTACTTTTGGCACTGACTATCTCCGCTATTCTGCCCTGTCCGATAATTGAATATCCGTCTCTTCCGAGTCCTGTATCCATAAAAAGCTCATTTATATCCTTAAGTCGTACACTGCGGCCGTTTATTCTGTATTCACTTTCTCCGCTTCTGTAGAGTTTTCTTGTGACAGCAACTTCTTTATCATTATCCTGAAGTTCTCCGGAACTGTTGTCTATCACCAGAGTAACAGACGCAAATCCGACTGCCTTTCGTGCTGTAGTCCCGGAAAAAATAACATCCTCCATCTTGCTGCCTCTGAGTGTTTTTGTTGACTGTTCTCCAAGCACCCATCTTACTGCATCACCTATGTTACTTTTTCCGCTGCCGTTAGGGCCCACTACACCTGTCAGTCCCTGATCAAAAGTCAGCTTAACCTTGTCAGGAAAAGACTTAAATCCCTGCAATTCAAGTGATTTTAAATACATCAACAACTTCCTTCTGCGAATCTTTTATGATAAATTCTCTTTCAGACAATGAATCATCCTGTCTGAACCTGATGTTTATTCCCTTCGCACTAAAATATTCTGTATTTGAATGCTTCTGTCCTACAGCACAGCTTATAAAACGATTTGCAACATATACCTCATAATTACCCTTCTGAGTAATATGTTTTTCAAGGTTTGTTCTGAAGCTGTAGCTTTCTACCAGTTCTCTGAAAGCAGGATGATAGTATCCTGCAACTGCATCTGATTCAACCATTTCCGATGCATGAAGACCGCATTTGATGATTTTTATTCCGCTATTCGTAAACCTGTCATATATTTCACTGCAGAGCTTTACCATATCCTCAAGCGGATAAATTTCATAGCTTCCTTCCCTGTACAGCTGCGCAAGCCTTGTATGCTCAAGCACCACTACCGGATATATTCTTACAGTATCCGGCCCAAGCTTTATTATCTCATCACAAGTATACAGATCTTTTTGCGGTGACGAGCCGTATAGTCCCGTCATCATCTGTGCACCGAGTTCAAATCCCCTGCTTTTTATAAGTGCAGATGATTCACGGATGCATGAAACATTATGACCGCGTTCATTTTTACTGAGAACATCCTCAACCATGCTCTGACAGCCCAGTTCTATTGCAGTTACATGGTACCTTTCAAGAATATCAAGTATTTTTTCACTGATGCAGTCAGGTCTTGTTGAGACCCTTATGCCTCTGAAACCCTGAGGCCCTGTATACTTCTGTACACACTCAAGCAGAGATATCATGTATTCAGGATCAATTGCAGTAAAACTGCCTCCGAAAAAAGCTATTTCTGCATTTTCCTTGTCTTCTATCTGCTGTGCTGCCTGTGCGCACACAGCTGTTACATAATCTGTTCCGGGAGCTGACTGTGTTCCGCTGATAGTCCTCTGGTTGCAGAAACTGCACATGTTGGGACATCCTATATGAGGTATAAATACTGAAACGTTACTGTGCTTCATAACCCATTAACTCCAGAGCCTCACGTGCTGCCATCTGCTCAGCTTCCTTTTTGCTTTTTCCTGTTCCTTTTCCTATGACATTTGAATTAAGGCAGACCTGTACTGTAAATGCCTTGTTGTGATCAGGTCCGCTCTGATCAACAATGATATATTCAACCTTCTCTTCAGGATTCTGCTGAATTACTTCCTGAAGAATCGTCTTGTAGTCGTTGAATGCTGCATGCTTCTGTGCATCCAGATCCTCAGGGATAAAACGGAGGATATGATTTTTTGCAGCCTCAAGTCCGCCGTCAAGATATACAGCAGCTATGAGTGCCTCAAATGCATCTGCAAGAATTGAGGTACGTTCCCTGCCGCCGGTATTTTCCTCACCCTTTCCGAGCAGCAGATAATGTCCCAGATCAATCTGTTTTGCAAATACATAAAGTGATTTTTCGCATACAAGTGAAGCTCTTATTTTTGTCAGATCACCTTCTGGAAAATGTGAAAAATGCTCGAAGAGGTACTGCGATACTACTATTGACAAAACACTGTCACCGAGAAATTCCAGACGTTCATTGCTCTTTCTGTTTCTCTTGTTTTCATTTGCATATGATGAATGCGACAGTGCTTCTGTAAGCAGTTTCTTGTTTTTGAAGGTATAATGAATACTTTCTTCCAGCTCAGTCATTTCCTAGTCCTCCTTCTGAGATCCTATATAATCCGATATCTGATTGATTACTCCGCCGTCAACACACTGCTTAGCCTGACGAATCGCATTGAAAAATGCAGTGCTGTCAGAACTTCCGTGTGCTTTAATAACAGGCTTTGAGATTCCCATAAGAACTGCACCGCCCACCTCAGAATAATCCATCTTCTTTTTAAAATCCTTGATCTCATTCATAATAAGTACTGCAGCAAGCTTATTCTTGAGTTTGTTTGTAAGCATATGCTTGAGAGTTTTGGCAAAAAACAGGCCCATTCCCTCGTACAGCTTCAGTGCAATGTTGCCCGTATAACCGTCTGCAACAACTATGTCACACTTTGAGAAAGGAAGTTCTCTTGCTTCGATATTTCCGCAGAAGTTTATTGGTGCCTTTGACAGCAGCTTATATGCCTCGACCTCAAGATCACGGCCCTTTGTATCCTCAGCACCTATGTTGAGAAGACCTACTCTTGGTTTTTCGATCTCCATTACTCTTTCCATATATGCTGTCGCCATAACAGCAAACTGTACAAGCATTTCAGGTCTGCAGTCAGCATTTGCCCCTGCATCAAGCAGCATTACATACCCGTCACTTGCCGGAATAAGAGGTGCCAGAGCAGCTCTCTTTATTCCCTTGATCCTCTTTGCTATAAAAGTTGCGCCTACTACAAGTGCCCCTGTGCTTCCCGCACTTACAAATGCATCACCCTGTGAATCATGCAGAAGTTTGAGTCCGACTGCCATAGATGATTCAGGCTTCTTTTTTATTACGTCTGTCGGATCATCATGTATGTCTATTACATCAGGTGCATTGACTATATCTATTCCTGCAAGACTAAGTTTTGCTTTGTCTGCAGACTCCTGTATAAGCTTTTCGTTTCCGACAAGCGTGATCTTGACTCCAAGGTTTTCTACTGCCATAACACTTGCCGCAATTACTGCATCCGGAGCATTATCGCCTCCGAATGCATCAACTATAATATTTATCATAATTTAACTCCCCCGAGCGTTTGTGCTAATTTATCAAGTGATCTCTCAGCATACTTCTCATACTTGACCTTTTTATCGCGGATTCTCTCCGGGAGCTCAGGCAGTATGCCCATATTGCAGCCCATAGGCTGAAAGCTGCCATTGTTGTATGAGTCACTGATATATGCACTGAGTGCGCCTGTCATCGTTTCACACGGTAAGATTAATTCAGGCTGTGATTTTATTTTGAGCGCCATATTTTTACCGGCCATAATTCCGCTTGCAGCAGATTCTATGTAGCCCTCTACACCTGTTATCTGACCTGCAAAGAATACTCCCGGACGCTCTCTCATTTCATAGGTAGGCTTAAGAAGTGCCGGACTGTTAATAAAGGAATTTCTGTGCATAACGCCATATCTCAGAAATTCGGCATTTTCAAGTCCCGGAATAAGAGAAAATACCCTTTTCTGTTCCCCGAACCTGAGATTTGTCTGAAATCCGACCAGATTGTACATTGTGCCTTCTTTATTTTCCTTGCGCAGCTGAACAACTGCATACGGTCTTTTTCCTGTTCTTTTATCAATAAGTCCGACAGGTTTCAGAGGACCGAATCTCATTGTGTCCTCCCCGCGTCCGGCAAGGACTTCAACAGGCATGCAGCCTTCATATACCTTAAATGCCTCTTTGTCAAATTCCTTAAGCTGCGCGGTCTGGGCATTTATAAGTTCATTGTAAAAGTTCTCATACTCTTCCTTATTCATAGGACAGTTTATATAATCCGCATCACCTTTGTCATAACGTGATGCAAAGAATATCTTTTCTTTGTCAAGGCTGTCATATGATACGATAGGTGCTGCTGCATCAAAGAAACTGAGATAGCTGCCGCACGCATCAGAAATACTCTTCGCAAGCGGTCCTGATGTAAGCGGTCCTGTTGCTATAATAACATAACCCTCAGGTATCTCTTCTACCTCTTCACTGACAACGGTTATCAGCGGATCTGATGTTATCTTTTCTGTTATCATGTCAGAGAATTTTTTTCTGTCAACTGCAAGTGCACCGCCTGCTTCTACCTGGGTCTGCTCTGCACATGGTATTATCAGGGACCCCATAGCCTTCATCTCTGCTTTCAGAAGACCTGCCGCACTGTCAAGTCTTGAAGCCTTGAGAGAGTTTGAACATACAAGTTCAGCAAATCCGCTGTAATGATGTGCAGGAGAATATTTTACAGGTTTCATTTCATATAGTCTTGTTTCGATTCCCGCCTGAGCGAGCTGCCATGCAGCTTCACATCCGGCAAGTCCGGCGCCTATTACATTTACAGACACAGCCATTATCTACATATCCTCCTTAAAGATTGCGTTCATATCCGCAGCCCGGCTTTTCACACAGAAGTTTTCCGGACTTTCCGCCTTTTTTAAACAGCGAGCATCCGCATTTCGGACATTTGTCCTCAACAGGTGTATGCCAGGTCATAAACGTACACTCCGGATACTTTTCACATCCGAAAAAGTTTCTGCCTTTTTTGGACTTCTGTGCAATTACCTTGTTTCCGCATATTGGACATATACCTTTGGTGGCCTGAACGATCTTCTTGGTATTTGTACACTCAGGGAATCCCGGACATGCAAGAAACTTTCCGAATCTTCCGATCTTTATGACCATGTTTTTTCCGCACACGTCACAGATAACATCTGTCTGCTCATCAGGTACTTTTACACGCTTGCCCTCCATGGCAACCTCTGCCTTGTCAAGAGTAGAGTTAAAGTCAACATAAAAGTCCTTAAGCATGCTTCTCCAGTCAGTATCACCCTTTTCAACATCATCAAGACGTGTTTCCATATCAGCTGTAAACTTGGCATCTACGATTTTTTTGAAATGTTCTCTCATAAGTTCAGTAGTGACCTCACCGAGTGCTGTAGGCTTAAGCTGTTTGCCGTCACGTTCAACATACATTCTTGATGTTATTGTAGTAATTGTCGGAGCGTAAGTACTAGGTCTTCCTATACCATTTTCTTCAAGTGTCTTGATCAGAGTAGCTTCCGTGAATCTTGAAGGAGGCTGTGTGAAGTGCTGGTTTGGATCGAGAGACTTTATCTTGAGCACCTGACCCTCTTCAAGCGGCGGAAGTTCCTTGTTTTCTTCTTCATCCTTGGTATCCTTGGCCTCAACATACAGTACTGTAAATCCTTTGAACTTAACTGTATATCCGGAAGCATTGAACTGACAGTTGCCGGCCGTTATCTCTGCAGACATTGTATCAAGCAGCGCATTAGCCATCTGACTTGCAATAAAACGTTCCCATATAAGCTTGTATATCTTGTACTGATCAGTTGTAAGACTGTCCTTTACTGACTCAGGATCAAGTTCCGGCATTGAAGGACGAATCGCTTCATGCGCATCCTGTGCATTTTTCTTGGACTTGTATACGCGCGGAGTTTCAGGAACATATTCACTTCCGTACTTTTGATTTATATACGCGGTGGCTGCTGCCTGTGCCTCAGCAGAAACACGCAGGCTGTCTGTTCTCATATATGTTATAAGTCCGACAAGGCCCATATCATTGATCTCTATTCCTTCATAAAGCTCCTGCGCAGCTTTCATAGTTCTTCTGGCCTGAAAACCCATGCGTCTGGATGCTTCCTGCTGAAGTGTAGAGGTGATGTACGGCGGAGCAGGCTGCCTCTTGGTTACTCTTTTCTTTACCTTCGATATAGTAAAGTCCTGATTCTCAAGACTATTCAGAACGGCCTGAGCTTCCTGCTCATTTTTTAGCTCAGCTTTTTTTGAATCTATAAGTGCAAGCTTTGCTGAAAATATCTTTCTGCTTGACGGTGCTGTGAACTTTCCGTCAATTGTCCAGTATTCCTGAGTCACAAAGTCGCGTATTTCTTTTTCACGGTCAACGATAAGCCGTACCGCAACAGACTGTACTCGTCCGGCTGACAGACCCCTTTTGACCTTTTTCCATAAAAAAGGACTGAGTTTATAACCGACTATACGGTCTAGAATACGTCTTGCCTGCTGCGCATTAACAAGATCAATATCAATCTTATGAGGATTGCTCATTCCGGTACTGACACCTGTTTTTGTGATTTCATTGAATGCAATTCTGTTATTTTCATTCAGATCCATATTTAAAATGTGCGCAAGATGCCATGATATAGCTTCTCCCTCTCTATCAGGGTCAGTTGCAAGATATATCTTGTCGCTTTTCTTGGCATGCTTTTTCAGATCCTTTATAACATCCTCTTTGCCCTTCATTTCTGTGTATATAGGCTCAAAATTATTATCTACATCAACCGCAAATTTTGATTTGGGCAAATCTCTTACATGTCCCATTGATGCAATAACATCATATCCAGGACCCAGGTACTTCTGAATCGTCTTAGCTTTAGCTGGAGATTCGACTATAACAAGATCTGACATTTTATTATGCTACTCAAAACATGGACAAAATACTATCTTGATAGGCTTTGATAATTAACTTCACAAAGCAAAGGTATGCTGTTTTGTCGTAATATATTTTGACTGTAGCGACCTCTCTTTCTGTTTTTAGTTTCTTCCGGCTATAATTTTATATCATTTATACTGTATATCCGGTTAATAATATAATAGTTTTATGTTTTTATTATGACTGAATTTAAAAAAAGGTTCTGCGCAGATATAAAAAGCTGTATATAAATCAGCACAGCTCATACATTTTTCCGGGCAGTGATCTTACCGCACCAAGCAGTTCAAGCTCTGTCATTTCGCAAAGGAGCTGTGAAGTTTCAATATTTGTTTCTAGCTGAATATCATTTACGGACATCTGTCTTTGTCCTATTGCACTGATAATTTTCCTCTGAATATCTGACAGTCCTGAAATATCGGGGCTTACTGTTTTTTTATCCGGCTTTCCCTGAGACAAAGGTTTTTTCTTTGATGCATGTTTACTGTACAGAGCGCTTTCAGTTACACCCTGGCTGTATTCATCCTCAGGAGTAAGCGTTGAAAGCTTGTGCGAATATGTCGTATAGTATTCATACATAATATCTGTATATCCAAAAACAGGAATCGCTCCATCTCTTAGATATTTTACCACGCCACTATATTTTTTGTCAAATATATCGTGAGGAGGCAGGCAGAATACATCACGGCCCTGCTCTGCTGCATAGTCTGCAGTGATCAGTGCACCGCTTCCTGAAGGTGCCTCCGCTACAAACACACCAAGAGATATTCCGGACAATATTCTGTTTCTTATCGGGAAGTTACGGCCGTTCGGCGTTGTTCCCGGCGCAAACTCAGATATAAGTGCACCATTTTCTATTACAGCATCTCTTATATCAGAATTTGCCTTCGGATAATCCACATCCACACCGCATCCGAGTACTGCAGCAGTTTTTCCGCCTGCTTCAAGTGCACCGCGGTGGGCTGCTGAATCAATTCCGTCTGCAAAACCACTTACTATCGTAAATCCGCACTCTGCAAGCTCACGGCTTATCTGTCCTGCTGCCCTGAGTCCGTACGGTGACGGATGTCTTGTTCCTACAACAGTCAGAGACACACTGTTTTCAAAGCAGCTGATGCTGCCTCTGCAGTAAATGACAGCAGGAGGATTATATATTGTCTTTAGTATATCCGGATATTCTCTGTTTTCATAAGTATAGATTGAAATGTTCTTTTTTATGCATAAATCAATAACTGCATCTGCACTCTCAGGAGAAACCTTCCTTAAGTTTGCAGCTTCATGATCTGTCAGTCTGAACTTACCATCAATAATGTTCTGATATGCCGTTTCCGGATCTGATACCTGATTGAGTAATTCCCAGATACGACTGCTTCCTGTTGTGAAAATCATGGTAAGCCAGATCCAGTATCTCTTATTGTCCATATTTTTGTCTGTGATTCCCTTTCGTCATTTCCCACATAAATATTCCTGTTGCCATCGCAGCGTTAAGAGAGTTGACATTGCCCTTCATTTTTATTGTTACACGTTTATCGCACTTTGACGAGATATCATCTGGCAGTCCGTTTCCTTCATTTCCTATCAGTACTGCACTTCCGGGACCAAATATCTGTTGCGAAAGGCTCTGTGCATCACTGTCAACGACAGCAGCATATGTCGTAATTCTTTTCTCCTGCATTGTAGTTATTATCTTTTCTATATTTTCGTCAGGAAAAATATTTACACGAAACAGTGATCCCATCGTAGAACGTACTACTTTAGGATTATACAGTTCGCATGATTCTGAAAGAATTATTCCGTCTATTCCCACAGCATCTGCTGTACGTATTATCATGCCTACATTTCCGGGATCCTGAAGCTGATAAAGTACAATATACTTTCCGTCTGATTTTGCACTGGCTTCAAATTCTTTTTCTGCCGCAGCCCTGCATATCGCAAAAACTCCCTGTGTCTTTTCCGTAGAGGAGATCCTGATTCCAAGCTCATTTGAAATAATTAGTACGTTTACTTCCCTCAAATCAGCCTGGGATAATTCACTGCTGTATTTTTCATATGCACTTTCCGTCAGAAAAAGCGAAGCGATCTTCGAATCTTCCATAAGTGCATCAACTACAAGCCTGTATCCTTCAAGTACATACATACCATAGTTCTTTCGTTCTTTTTTTGAACCGGCAAGCTTGAGATACAGTTTGATATGTGGGTTGTCCTTTGATTTGATAATAGTCAAAAAAACACCGCTTTCAACATAAAGTCTATTTTTTGTTATTTAAAGAAAACACGCTCTTTATTTATTCAGAGCGTGTTTTTATATACGATTAAAGAGCAGCCTTTGCCTTTTCTGCAATTGCTGTAAAGCCTGCAGGATCGCTGATTGCGATTTCTGAAAGCATCTTGCGGTTGAGCATAATGCCAGCCTTCTTAGCGCCGTTCATGAATGTTGAATAGTTCATTCCATTCATTTTGCAAGCAGCACTGATTCTTGTGATCCAGAGCTGTCTGAAATTACGTTTCTTCTGCTTACGGCCAACATAAGCATAATTACCTGATTTCATTACTGCCTGTTTAGCCATCTTAAAATGCTTGCTCTTAGCGCCCCAGTAGCCCTTAGCAAGTTTTAGAGTTTTATTTCTTCTCTTACGAGTCATCATCGCACCCTTAACACGTGCCATACCTTTTACCTCCGATTATTAATTTCAACAGTTTCAAATGTAAAGTTTATATACAGAAATCTTTTCTGTATTCTATTATCTGTTATATGGTAACAGCTGCTTGAGTGCAATCGTGTTTGTAGCGTCTGCTACGCCAGATGCACGGTTATTTCTTTTTCTGTTAGTATCTTTCTGTGTAAGTCTGTGTCTTCTGTTTGTCTTCTGGTATTTAAACTTACCACTTCCGGTAACTCTGAAACGCTTCTTAGCGCCTGAATGTGATTTAACCTTTACCTTAGCCATTTTTAGGTCCTCCTTTAATTACTTAGTTGCCTTAGGTGAAATAAACATAACAAGGCTACGTCCTTCCATCTTAGCTGGCTTTTCAACAACGCCGGCCTCCAGACAATTATCCTTAAATCTATCCAGAAGCTCATTTCCAAGCTCCGGATGAGCAATCGCACGCTTGCGGAATCGAATCGAAACCTTGATCTTATCTCCGCCCTTCAAAAACTTAAGAGCCTGATTTACCTTAGTGTTAAAATCATTAGTATCGATATTGGAAAACATTCTTATTTCCTTTATTTCAACAATTTTTTGATTTTTCCTTGCTTCCTTCTCACGTTTTGCCTGCTCGAAGCAGAATTTACCATAATCCATTACGCGGCATACAGGCGGTTGAGCCTGAGGAGCAATCTTAACCAAGTCAAGATTTTTTTCAAATGCAATCTTAAGAGCCTCATTGGCTGAAAGCATTCCAAGCTGTGTTCCGTCGACATCAATAACACGAAGCTCTTTATCACGGATTTCTTCGTTTATCTGTAGTTCCTTATTGCTAATGGCCAGCACCTCCAAGACATTAAAAAAATTAATAAAAATAAAAAATGAGTACAGATACTCATCAGTACTCATACTCATTTACGATATGTTAATATCAAAAGTATTGACCGCTTCGACTGCTTTGTGCGCCAAACGGTGAGAACTGAGGTTCTGCTTTGTTACCTGATAATTATATTACATCATGATGTTGTTGTCAAGTATTTTTTAAAAATTTATTAAAATTCCATATTTAATAAACTATATAAAGTTGTTTTTCCTGTCACTATTGACCGTATTTTCTTTTTGTCATTAATCCTTTTATTAGTAGCTTTTATTGACTTATCCGGCGAAATTATGCTATACTCATATAAAAGGACATTTTTAGTATTCATAAAAATGAAAGAAGGAACCGTTTTGAAAAAACTCATTTTATTAATAGTATCTTTTACTTTTTTATGTTCTTTATCATCATGCAGCAAAAAATCATCTGACAGCTCAGCTTCACTGTCCGGACAGGATTATCAGACAACTCCGGGCTCAGTCACACAGACTGAAACTTCAGCAACAAAACCTGTAGAAGAAGTCGATGCTGCTACAGCAGATGAACGTGCGAAAAAAATTTATGAAGCAGCCCAGCAGATAGCTGAAAGATATGAAACAGCAGGTGCTACTTTAAACTCTGAAATTATGACCAGTGACGATATAGCATCAGGCAGTGCTGAAAAGCTGAACTTTATTAGTCAGATGCAGCAGCTTATTGACTTTGACGGCAAATGGGCATTCAGTATGCGTGGTTTTAAAATACAATCAGCTGTATACTGTGTATCACCGGATACAGATGTACTTGGCAGATTTCCTGAGAGCTTTTCGGGGGAACTTACCGATGGCCGGACAGGCGAAGACCTTTCTTCTTATCTTGATTAAAAATCAAAAAGCTTTCTTACTGAAGAAAATAATATTTTCGCAGTAAGAAAGCTTTTTTTATATTTTCTCTTTTATTGAATTGTAAATCTCGGCACACTTGAATCTTATTTCATATCCTGAACAGTTTTCAAGTATCTTTATTTCTCCGTCAGAAAAATACTGCGTATAATCCTCAAGCTCGACATCCTGTGAACCGGCTGCAGGTATACATAGAGGCGGATACATTACACACCACCAGTTATGTCCTTTTGCTTCACCGATCGTCACACGCAGTGCCGTATAATTTCCACGCGGCATTGTAATGTTTCCGTATACTCTGTCCTCAAAATCCATTTTTACTATTTGTGAATTCACATCATAATCATATCCGGCGGCTTGTATCTCACTACGGGCTATGTCATTTATCTCACCAAGGTGTGCATTTATTATTTCCTGTGCCTGTTCTGAATCATTACAGTTTTCAAGCCACTTTGAGGAATGTCCGAGTATTGCATCCCTTACACGAAGCTTCAGTTCCTGGTCACTGTTAGCATCTGAATTTGCCATTATATGAATCCTTACTACATCATTCTGAAGTGCCCTGTAGTCCTTGTCAAAGCCTCTTACTCCTGACAATACAAGATATGCAGCAAGACTTAAAAACAAAATTATTTCAAACTTTCTCATGTCAAAATCACCTCAGTGAGAATATTGACAAGCAGAAGCTATATATTCATTTTAAGTAAAATTTTTCCTCTAGATTATTGTTCCACCGCCTATTACAAGATCACCGTCATAAAATACGACAGCCTGTCCTCTTGTAACAGCTCTCTGAGGCTTGTCAAATACCACCTTCAGCGTACCATCATCCATAGGATACAGAACGGCTGGTTCATCCTTCTGGTTATATCTTGCCTTTGCAGTTACCCTCATGCCATACTCAGGCTTCTCTACACTGACCATATTTATATCATCTGCCACAAGTTCCCTCGTGAACAGTTCATCATTGCTTCCCAGGACAACTGTATTTGTCTTTTTATCCTTATCAACTACAAACATAGGTTTTCCGAACGCAGTTCCAAGACCCTTTCGCTGTCCTACAGTATAATAGATAAGTCCCTTATGAGTGCCTATAACACTGCCGTTTGTATCAACAAAGTTTCCGGGCTTTATCTCATCATTTATATTATCTTTTATAAATTCCGCATACTTTCCATCCGGAACAAAGCAGATATCCTGACTGTCTGGTTTTCTGGAGTTAATAAGTCCGCTCGCCTGCGCGATCTCCCTTACCTGTGTCTTTTCATAGCCTGCCAGCGGAAACAGTGTTCTTTCAAGCTGATACTGTGTAAGATTATATAGTACATATGTCTGGTCTTTTGAACGGTCCTTAGGACGTCTGAGTGTATATCTTCCGGTTTTGCTGTCAAACTCACGCAGCGCATAGTGACCGGTAGCTATATAGTCAAAGCCCAGCTCCTGTGCACGTCTGAGCATTTTGTCAAACTTAATGTGCCTGTTGCACTCTATGCAGGGATTAGGAGTGAATCCGGCTAAGTAGCTGTCAACAAAGTTCTTTATTACATGTTCCCTGAAGTCTTCCTTAAAATTAAATACAAGATGATCAAAACCGAGCTTGTATGCAACTGCCCTTGCATCCTCGACATCTGAAAGAGCACAGCAAGTTCTCGTTTCAGTATCACGTATGTCCTCATTTGCAAAGAGCTTGAGTGTAACTCCTGTTACATCGTATCCGCTGTCTAAAAGCAGCTTTGCAGCAACTGAGCTGTCAACGCCTCCGCTCATTCCTACCATTACCTTACTCATTAAAATCAACATCCTTTAAGATTGTATTATTCACTATACTATTATAATATATTCACTGCAGTCAAAACCGCCTATCCTTCAGTCATCACCCCGGTGAAAACTCGAATAAGCGGCGCTTATATTATTTTATTATATCAGTAAGTTCGACAAGCGAACGTATATTTATATCAGCGCATAAACACGCATCATTCCAGTCACTGTCTGCAGTTTTTTCATAAACGACCGCAGTATTGACACCGGCTTTTACCCCGGCCTGAATGCAATGAAGTGCATCATCAACGGCCAGTGCTTCACCAGGCAGACATCCCAGTTTCTCTGCAGCGATCCTGAAAAACTCAGGATCATTTTTATCAGTTCCGGCATCAAGACATGTAAAGAGAAATTTTAAACGGTCATATATAGCAAGACGCTTTGTTACCGCACAGGCAAGAGAATTATATGTTGCTGTCGCAATCCCGTATGGTATTCCTCTTGAATCAAGATGATCAAGAAGCTGTATCACTCCGGGTTTGAGAGGTATTTCATTAGCATACTTATCGTATACCATCTGCTCAATCCTGTCTGCAATTGCCTGTGGTGTCATTTTTATGCCGAACTCGCTTATAAAGTATCTGCAGGCCATGGTAATACTCATTGTCTTGACAATATCAGATACTCCCGGCGGGGGATCCACTGAATTTTCCCTGAGGAACTGCGCATCGACCTGTTCCCAGCAGTTCATAGAATCTATAAGCGTTCCGTCAAGATCAAAAATAACGCCTTTTATATTCATATTTATTTTTCCTGTATATCAGATAGAGTTTGTTATGCCGATCTTTGCACGGTAGTCAAGGCCTACCGGACCAGGCTTTCTCATTGCTATCGAATATATATCTGTTGAGAGTGATTCAAGTTCTGCAGTTCTTCTTGTTACAGCATTTATCTCGCTGAGCTTGGCAAGTGAGGTTGAAAGAGGAATTCGTGATTTGCCCTTAGCAACGCCCAGAATATCTGTTCCGCGCTCATTTACTGCAAGGATTCGTCCGTATACCGGAGGTGTTGTAAGATCATCCTTTGTAATGCCAAGAAGAGCATTGATAAGAATCCTTCTTATTCTTGACATTGTATATCTCTTGGTCTTGATCATCTCCATCATTTCGGTTACGCTTGAAGCTGTTCTTGCTTCAAATATCCTGTGTTCAAGGCCCTGTCCGACATCAGGAACATCGCGGATCATAGAAGGCGTCATGGTTCTCATCCTGTACATTACTGCCTTTTCAAGATTTTCGATCTTTGCAACCCGGCCCTCATTTACAGCCTCTGTAAGAATTTCATACATAGGCCTTGGCATAAGGTCTGAGTAACCCTTTTCGCCGACATTCTGTCTGATAAATGAAGCACTTGCGAAGTTGCACATAACGTCAGGCTGATCATGTCCGGCATTTTTTCTTGTTACAGTAAATGGTGTGATCTTGGAATTGAGATATGATATAGCCTTAAGATATTCAATTGCAAGAAGGTTGTTCGGCCATTCAAATACGTCTGCTACCTGCTTGCCGTAGTTTTTCTCTGCAAGCACATGCATAGCACTCGGATATGACATTCCACCCTCAAGAAGTGTCCTGAGTTCCTGAGACTGAGAGCAGACGATACTTGCCTGTACGGCACTCAGGATCTTGTTGATGTCTCCGCTCTCACTTCCGAATGAGACCTCGTCCACACAGCCCATTGCATTAAGGATATACATTGCACCGCGTGCAAAACCTTCAGCACCGGAAAGTGAATAGGCAACCGGAAGTTCTATAACAAGGTCTGCCCCGCAGCGCACAGCAGCCTTTGCTCTTTCAAACTTGTCAATAATAGCCACGTCTCCGCGCTGAACAAAGTTGCCGCTCATAATGGCAACAATATGTGTAGCACCGTTTTCACGTGTCTTCTTTATATGATAATAATGACCGTTATGAAAAGGATTGTATTCACATATTATACCTGAAACCTTCATAAAATAGTCCTCCTAATTTTTTTTGTTTAAACCTGTTCTGTTTTTTGTTAAAAAAGCAGATTTTTTATAAAAGCACTTGCATTTTCGATATTATGGTATATAATTAACTAGTAAACTTTGACCGAAATTGCAGGTTTTAAAGCCTCATTCTGTCAAATATTCTAACTTAAATCGAAAGGATTGAAACAAAGAATGAAAATTCTCGTAATCAACGCCGGCAGTTCATCATTAAAGTATCAGCTTATCGATATGAAAGATGAATCAGTAATTGCAAAAGGAAACTGTGACCGTATCGGTATCGGAGGTCATATATCTCACAAGACATTTGACGGCCGTACATTTGAAGCGGACTGTGATTTCCCTACTCATACAGAAGCTTTCCAGAAGCTTGTTGAAACTCTTACAAAGGGTGAAGCTGCAGTTATCGCCGACATGTCAGAAATCTCTGCTGTAGGACACAGAATAGTCCAGGGTGCAGAAGTATTTTCAAAAACATGCATAGCTACTGATGAAGTTATTGACCAGATAGATGCTCTTGCTGAACTTGCTCCTGTTCACAACCATGCACATGCCCTTGCACTCAGAGCCTGCAAATCAGTTATCCCTGCAAATGTTAAGCAGGTAGTTGTATTTGATACAGGATTCCATCAGACAATGCCAAGAAAAGCATATATGTTCGGTGTTCCGTACGAATGCTACAAGGAACTTCATGTCCGTAAATACGGCTTCCACGGTACATCACATCGTTTTGTAACACAGAAGCTTGCAAAGGAACTCGGCAAGAACGTAGAAGATCTTAAAATTGTTTCATGTCATCTTGGAAACGGTTCATCCATCACTGCTGTTGATGCTGGAAAGTCCGTAGATACAACAATGGGATTCACACCTCTTGACGGTCTTATCATGGGCACAAGATGCGGTGCGATCGATGCATCAGCCGTAACATTTATACAGGAAAAGCTGAACATGAGTCCTTCTGAAACAAGCGAATATCTCAATAAGAAATCCGGTTTCCTCGGAGTATCAGGTATATCAAGCGATAACCGTGATATAACAGCTGCTGTAGAAAATGGCGATGAAAGAGCAAAACTTACATCTGAAATGCTCAATTACCAGATCAAAAAATACATCGGTGCATTTGCTGCTGCAATGAACGGCGTTGACGCTGTTATCTTCACAGGCGGTATCGGTGAAAATGCTCCTGAAGTACGTGAAGGTGCCTGCTCAGATCTTGATGTTCTCGGAATCAAGCTTGATACTGAGCTTAACAAGACGATCCGCGGAAAGCTCTGCAAGATTTCATCAGCTGATTCTAAGGTTCAGGTATGGGTTGTTCCTACTAACGAAGAACTCCTTATCGCACGTGATACACTCGCTCTTGTTCAGGGCTGATAAACAACTGTTCTATTGCAGTTAATCTAACGAATATTATATCATATATATTTATAAAAAACAATAGAAAAATAAAAAACGACAAAAGCCCTTTATTTCCGCGATGCGTAAATAAAGGGCTTGTTTTTTATAAAGTTTATGCATTTTCATATTTTATTTGACATTTGTTTGAATTTAAATTACAATATTATGTAATTAGCTTGCATGAAATATAATATAACAAAAGGAGAAAAAAATATGAGAATATCATTTAAAAAAACAGTCAGCTTTATAACGGCTGTAACTCTGGCCGGTTCGTCTCAGTTCGGATTATTTAATAACGAATTGAAAACAGCACAGTCTGATACAGTATCAGCAGATGAACTCATTTCAACTGGAACATTCGGATCAAAGTGCTCTGTCATCGGTCATGACAACAGTTACTGGCTGTACTACACGATCTTATCAACAACAGAAAAGACTGTTGCTATCAGCGGCTGCGTAACTTCTAAAGAAAATACAACTGTCTGTATTCCTGAAACCATCCGGCATTATTCCGGCGAGGAATACAAAGTAACCGGGATAGCAGACTATACTTTTTATCAGCAGACAAATATTAAAAATGTTACGGGAATGAAGTGGGTCACAAAAATAGGCTGTAATGCATTTGGACGCTGTTGTTCACTTGAAAAGATTGAGCAGGATTCTTATGTCGAGCGTGCCACTAAAATAAACATGGCCGAAATCGGCAGCAGAGCGTTCTATGGCTGTACAAATCTTGACTGTTGTTTCCTGAACTGCCAGAATAATATCTCCAGAATCGGAGAAGAAGCGTTTTGCTATACCGGAGAAATCAGCGCCGTATTACTTACGAATATACAGCAGCTGGGTGTGTCATGTTTTGCAAACAGCAAGATAAAAAAAGTGCATATCGGAACTCAGGTTTCTGAAGTCCCGGCGTACTGTTTTTCAGACTGTTCGCAGCTGTCAAAAGTCTTATTTATTGGATCGGCAAATAAAAAAATGACCGCAATAGGAGAACGCGCTTTTGCAGCCTGTCCATTCAGTACTATTGAACTGCCGAACAGCATATTGACAATAGGCAAAGACGCATTCTGCGAATGCAGGCAGCTTGAAAAAGCAGCAATTCCGGACAGCGTGACAACAATCAACAGCGGTGCTTTCAAAAACTGCTCAAATCTCTGTGTTACTTCACAAGGTTTTCGTGACTGCTGGTACTCATCATTATTCAATCAGGAAATTGATATTGGAGACGAGGCATTTTACGGTACAGCCCTTCCATCAGTATATTTTAAAAATAAAGCATCAGTCGGCATAAATGCTTTTGCAGGATGTGACAAAATGAGGGGTGCTGTCATTTCAAATAAGGATTCACAGATACAAAGCAAAGCCTTTGGATTTACTGATACATTGCAAAAGCGTGACGGCTTCCTGCTCACCGGATCAAAAAAAGCCAGGACTTATGCACAGGATAACGGGTTTAATTATGCAAGTGACATTGATCCTGTGGACTTCACTCCATATGTCTGGGGAACAGCAAATAAAAAAGAGAGTCACGGAGTCAGGTCCGATAATAACTCTGAGTACTATTATTATCTTAATGATGATCATGTCAGTGACCTGAGTAAGTATTTGTCTCAGCCAAAAGCTTTTAACTCAGAGCCATATGAAGGTGTATGTACAGGACTTGCTGCTTTGTCAGTACTGCAGTATATGGGACAGTATAATGTATTTGATAACGTTCCTGCCATGTTAAAAGACGGTTTACCGGTTACAGCTCTTTCACAGGTCAGCGCGACAAATATAACCTACAGTCTACGTTCTCTGGTTACATACTACTGGGCAGCTGCAAACAGTATCTATGCAAAGTACAATACGATATGGAACAATAAAACGCCAAACAAGGGCAATTATATAAAAGAATTATTTGAATACTGCAGACTGATCAATACCGGCATTTATCCGCCTATGGTATTCTGCAACACCGTTGATGGTGCAGGCTCACACGCTATGGTCGCGGTCGGAGCACAATGGAAACGTGAAGCATATACACCGGAAAATCAAAAATACTGGTCACACACAGTTGACGGTGTTACAACACAATTTGATGCAAGAATTATTCTGTATGATGATGGTTTTACAGAAATAAGTGATTATAACTGCCTGTATATTAACACTTATACAGGAGATTTCTGCAGAGAACAGAGATACTATAAATCAGGAGATAAAAGCAATACTTCTTTAGAGGTAATTCCTTATTACCTGATCCAGTCCATTACAGAACCTACACCAGTTCATTAAAACATAAGACAAACCCCGCAGCATAAAAATTATTGCTGCGGGGTTTTATATATCTATTTATCAGTCTCGTTTTGTTTCTCCTGCTTTTTTCTTTTTCTTACACACTCTGTGAGCAAATATTCTATCTGTCCGTTTACACTTCGGAATTCGTCTTCTGCCCATGCAGCCAGGTCATTGTACAGTGATGAAGAAAGGCGCAGAGGAACCTGCTTTTTATCTTTATTGTCAGCTGCCATTTTAATTCCTCCAGTCCCAGGTTCAGTAGTGCATTGTTCTTAATAAATACTGCCGCTGTTTACAATAGGCTGTGCATCCTTGTTTCCGCAGAGAACGACTAGAAGATTGCTTACCATAGCAGCCTTTCTTTCCTCATCAAGCTCGCAGATCTGGTTTTCATTAAGTTTATTGAGAGCCATTTCGACCATACCTACGGCACCGTCAACTATTTTCTGTCTTGCTTCTATAATTGCACTTGCCTGCTGTCTCTGAAGCATTGCAGCTGCGATCTCAGGAGCATATGCGAGATGTGTGATCCTTGCTTCCATGATCTCAATTCCTGCGATATCGACACGTTTCTGAAGTTCTCTTTTCAGGTGTTCGGCAACCTCCTGGGACGATCCCCGCAATGATGCTTCATCGCCGTTTCCGGATACATCATACGGGTACTGTCTTACAACATCCCTGAGTGCTGAATCAGCCTGGGTTGAAATAAAATCCTTGTAGTTGTCTACATTAAAAACTGCCTTTGCTGTATTTATGACCTTCCATATAACTATAATGCCGACCTCTATCGGGTTGCCCATTTCATCATTTATCTTCTGCTTGGAGTTTACAAGTGATGTTGCCTTAAGAGATACCTTCTTTGAAACTGAAGGTACATTCTGTGATGACGAACTGAGCTTGCCGTTTTCTGAAACAGAAGGTATATTCATGAGGCTTACTGTCGGATTAACCGCTATACTGAATGGATTTACGTAGAAAAATCCTTCTTTCTTGAGTGTTCCGGTATATTTTCCGAACAGTGTCAGCACAAGTGCTTCGTTTGGTCTTATTACCTTCAGTCCCATAAACGGGATCCAGCCCAGGCACAGATATAATATTCCGATGATCATAAAGAACGGACTGTCCATTGCACCGTATATTGTAAGAAACAGTGATCCGATATACAGGATGATGAACAGCATAAGCATTGCCATACCGTTTGAAGCTTTTATCTCTTTTTCTTCATATTCTTTCTTTTTGTTGTCTGTCATAAAAACCCCTCCAATGTAGTTCCAGTAGTTTTATAAATTGATATCAATCTGATATCATTATTATATATCATGGATATTAATTTGTCAATAGGATCAATAAAATTTTCCTGATCTGACCGTCATATAATGTCCTGAATTTTTCAGATACAGACCTGCATTGTACATCTTTCTCATCCGCTGGACAGGGTTTGATAAAATTCTGACTTTTTTTATACTCCTGTTATTGAAGAAGACAGTATAAAAATTGTAGATACTGCTGTATGATATACTCTCACTGCCTATTCCGGATTCCCGGAATGATGTTATATCAGAAATAAGCAGCCATCCCGCAGGTATCAGCAGAAGCACTGCCCAGACTACAACTATCTGATAGTCGTTTTGAGTAAATACTCCAAGGAGAAGCATAAGAACAACCGACTTCCATATATACGCAAAGATACTCCTTGGCCTGAAATATCTCGATGTCGGAACTTTACCTACACGGATCAGAGGCATAAGCAGCTGTCTGTGCCCTCTTATACTGGCATACATACTTGCATATCCCGCCATATTGCTGACAAGTCCGTTCACATTTTCAAAAAATATAAAGTCCTCCTCCTTAAATATCGCCTTTTTTCTGAAGATGAGACCTGACGTTACAATATATGTGCTTTTTACCCGGTGTACCTTGAAATTTATATGAATAAGCATATTTCTTATGAAAGACAGCACCCAGCATAATGCAAAGATCGAAACTGCGACAGACGGAGAAAAGCCAAAGTATCCAAGTGCTTCAGATAATGTAAGCGTACCTGTATGATAAATAAGAACAGCGATGTATGAAAATCCTGAAAAGGCATTTGAAAAGAAAAGGGAGTACCTGAAAATACTTTTCCAGTTTGATCTGTATATCAGCTGCGAGTTTTTTATCGTCATATCGAACTCCGCCAGATCCTTTCTCCTGATGACAAACTTTACTGCTTTTTTTCCGTGTCTGCCGGGCATGTCCGCCCTCAGTGATACTGCACCGGCTATCCTGTAGAAAATACCGCTCTCAAGTGTTATACATGATATATAATCATCACATATCACGGATCTGCGCCTTATAAATACTCCTTCGGCAAATATGATCTTATTGCCCTGAGTTATTATATAAGTACAGTACCATCTTACTATACCTGCGCCGAGTATAAGAAGTATCATGACAATATCCGGCCATGCCCAGCGCATCCATGACAAGATGCCGTCTATGTCCGGCTTTATATTTCGGAGGCTTCTGATAACAGGGATTATCAGAAGCCACAGATTTCTGAAAAAATATGTCACTGCCCTGATCTTGTGCTGCCGGTACTTTACCATGACACAACCCTCCCTGAGATATATTCTGCAAAATCCTTATCTGCAAAAAATACTATCATTTTTGCGGACTCAGCATTGAGAACACATATCCGGAACGTCAGCACACTGATTATCTTGACGTATCTCAGATCACTCAGATTGATGGCTGTCACTCTCCTGAATATCCATCCGCTCCGGCACAGACACATATTATTTTTTATCTGTGTGCTGTAGCTGAGTAAATTCATCGGAATAATCACGAACGGTACTATATAAGTACATAAAAAGAATAGAAAGGGTATCAGGGACATATTTATTGGTAATAAACCGTTCAACAGCCTGAATATATTGCCGGCAGACTTTAGTATTAAAAATGTGAGAACTGAAAAGGCAGCTATATACAGCTTTTGCACGCGACAAATCATATTATCTCTCCGGACTAATATTTTTTTTGGGGGTAAAAAATAATGCTTGATAAAATAAGCAGTTACGTATGGAGCAGCTGGATGCTCGGATTCATTCTGTGCTTTGGTATCTACATTTCCGTAAGATCTGGTTTTTTTCAGATCACTGGTTTTCGTACTATTTTCAAAAGCACATTCGGATCACTTCTGCAAAAAAAGGATAACAGACAAAGCAAGGATATAAGTCAGTTCAGAGTGTTCTGCACAACACTTGCGGCTACTATGGGAACCGGTAATATAGTCGGAGTCGCATCTGCCATAATTCTCGGAGGAGCCGGTGCAGTTTTCTGGATGTGGATCTCAGCTTTCATAGGAATGATGGTCGTTTATGCAGAAAATTATTACGGTAACGTTCACCGGACACGTGACCGTGACGGCACCTGGTGCGGTGGTGCAATGAACTACATAAAAGCCGCATTTTCAAACCGGACTGTTCCTGCGGTCTATGCCTGTCTGTGTGTTGCTGCTGCATTCGGCATGGGAAATATGGTACAGACAAACTCCATATCATCGTCCATTACATCCCAGTTCAGAGCAGATCCGCTTATAATCGGAGCTGTCGCTGCTTTTATCTGCGGTCTTGCGATAATCGGCGGGATAAAACGGATATCTGCCATGACCAGTGTTATAATACCTGTGATATCTGTTTTTTATATTAGTGCATCATTAATTATTGTTATAAAGAATGCCGGCATTATTCCGGATATTTTTAAAAAAATATTCACAGAGGCATTCGGTATCCAGGCTGTCTCAGGCGGTATCTGCGGTGCAGTTATAAAAAGTGCTGTTTCTACAGGACTCAGACGCGGAATCTTTTCAAACGAAGCAGGTCTCGGTACCTCCGCCATGATACATACCTCAGGCGAATCCTCAGATCCCCGTATTCAGGGTATGTGGGGAATTGCAGAGGTTTTCTGTGATACTATTATATGCTGCACAGCAACAGCACTTGTAATACTCAGCTATATCTGCAGAGGCGGAAATATGGACAGTGATGCCGCAGTTCTTGTGATCAGTTCCTTTGGTTCACAGTTCGGAAAGCTTACCGGGATATTTATATGCATATCAGTTTCTGTTTTTGCATTTGCAACACTCATCGGATGGTCTCACTGCGGTGAAAGTGCTTTCAGATACCTGTCACGGGGAAAGTACATCTATCTGTACCGTTTTTTCTACTGTCTTGCAGCGGCAGCAGGAGCGGTCCTGAAGCTCTCTACTGTCTGGACGCTTTCAGATATATTCAACGGACTGATGATCATTCCGAATATCTGTGCACTGTTTGTTCTGAGTCTGAAAGAACCGTTTACATGTCCCTGCAAAAAGCACTGACTGAATATCAGCCTTTAAAAATGTCAACAATAAAACTACCAAACAGCTTACAGCTGAAATTTTATTGTTGGGACGTGATTGTTTATGGCACTGATTATTAATGATGACGGCATCTATGACAGTGAGACCTTTTCTTTGTCATGTACGGACTCAATGCTTGCAGGGAACTGTGTCGGTTCTCTTTTTCATGATATAGCGGCTGGATACGACACAGCAGAGCCTCCGGCAGCATTTTACTCTATGTGTGCAGGCATCCTGTCTTCCGGCAGCGGAATATGGAACCTCGGCAGATGTACGCAGGCTCAGCTCAGATATGCCGTACAGACAGCGAAGCTTGATGCCGCTATGTATATCGAATCTTCATATGGTTCTTCAAAGGTAATCGTATATTCTAAATCAGGTTTCAGTCTTAATACATCTGAGGAAAAAACTATCAGTGAACTTCTGCACAGCAGAAATATGATCACAGGCGAAAAAGAAGGAACAATGACAGACGCTCAGACGCTCAAAAGCATCTACCGCTCTGAAATAAAAGCCGCATGTCCTTCCCTGCCTGAAGATACAGAAATAAAGATCAATTCCTCAAATGCATCTATTAAAACATTCTTAAGCGACCTTATTTCAGACAGAAGTCCGGATACGCAAAGCCGCAAAAATCTGATTTTTCAGATATCAGGTGACGGCCTTCGTGCATCAGCGTATTCATTTGAAACAGGATTTGTATTTTACGAGAGGCTTATACTGCTGTGCTGCATGGATGAGTTTGAAAAGGGCAATGATATTCCACTGCCCTATGATTTTCCGGTAATTGCAGATGCGATAGCTGATAAACACCACAGAAAAGTCTACAGATATGATCCCTGCTCCGATAATCCGTCTGAGTTATCTAAGAAAAACATTTCTGCAGAATTTTCTTTTCTTAACGACGCAGCCGCTCTTATCATGAAAATACTCACTGTCATGAATGAAAAGAAGATGTCTTTCTTTGAACTGATGTCCAGAATTCCTCTGTTCACAACTACTGTAAAATATATAAGCATTGACAACAACCATACCGAATCGATCGAAAAAGTCAGAAACAATGCACAGAAAAATGTCTGCTACAGCGATGACAACGGCCGTATCATAGCAAAAAACTCCAAGAGCGGCAAAAGTCTTATCCTGTATGCAGAAAGTTATCGTGAAGAAACAGCTGATGAACTGTGCAGGACATGGATGATGAACTCTGATATTCGTCCGTAAAATATATGGGAACCGTTAAATGATATCTGTAACAGATTATATATAACATACATTATATGCACATATTATATGATCCTTTTTGACTTGACAGATAATTGTATGTGTAATATAATTAGTGTGTATATTTATGTTCGGATATCATACATAACTGTTGCTTAAACACTATATCTATTATATCTAACAGAATAAAAATAAATAAGGAGGTTTTTAATTGAATAATTACAGTAATAATCGTAAGCGTTACAATGAAGACAAACAAAATTCAAAACAACCGCATAGTGCACCGACAAAATCTGAAAAATCTGTAAAGAACGAAAAAGCTGATGCCGGTACTGCTGCGACGGGCGAAATAACAGCTCAGGCGAAACAGCAAAGAAAGGAGAACAGAAAAACTCCGTTAAAAATCATTCCTTTGGGCGGACTTCATGAAATAGGAAAAAATATGACCGTATTTGAATGCTCAAATGATATTTTTATTGCTGACTGCGGACTTGCCTTCCCGGATGCTGAAATGCTCGGAGTTGATATTGTCATCCCGGATTTTACTTATGTCGAACGTAATCAGGCAAAAGTAAGAGGCGTTGTACTGACACACGGACACGAAGATCATATAGGCGGTCTTGCTTATCTTCTTAAAAAAATCAATGTTCCGGTTTACGGCACGAAGCTGACTTTAGGGCTTGTCGAAGGAAAACTGAAGGAACACGGACTTAACGGAAAAGTAAAACTCTGTGAAGTAACACCAAAGAAAACAGTAAAAATGGGATGCATGGCCGTTGAATTTATTTCAGTTAATCACTCCATCCCGGATGCTGTAGGACTTGCTATCCATACTCCTGCAGGAATAATAGTTCATACAGGAGACTTCAAGGTCGACTATACACCTATAAACGGCGGACCGATAGACCTTGCCAGATTCGGTGAACTGGGCTCACGCGGAGTCCTTGCCCTTATGGCAGATTCAACAAATGCAGAAAGACCCGGCTATACACAGACAGAGAAAAAAGTCGGCAATTCATTTGATAATCTTTTTACAAAAGCCGAAGGTAAAAGAATCATTATCGCCACCTTCTCCTCAAACATTCACAGGATCCAGCAGATCATTAACTCAGCTGTCAAGACAAACAGAAAGATAGCTGTATTCGGACGAAGCATGGTAAATGTGATAAACACTGCTGTTGAACTCGGATATTTGTCAGCACCAAAGGGTGTAATGATAGATATAGACATGATGAACAGATATTCGAGCAGCCAGATCGTACTGATAACTACAGGAAGCCAGGGCGAGCCTATGTCAGCTCTCACCCGTATGGCAATGAACGATCATAAAAAGGTAAACATCAACTGCAACGACTTTATTATCATCTCTGCCACTCCTATACCGGGAAATGAAAAGTTTGTTACACGTGTAGTCAATGAACTTATGAAATCCGGTGCTGAAGTAGTTTATGAAGCTATGTATGAAGTACATGTTTCAGGACATGCCTGCCAGGAAGAATTAAAACTGATGCTTGCTCTGACAAAGCCTCAGTACTTTATCCCTGTCCACGGTGAGTACAAGCATCTTAAAAAGCATGCACAGCTTGCCGAAGAAATGGGAATACCTTCCCAGAACATAATTATCGGTGAAATAGGCAGTGTTATCGAAACTGACGGCGTGGACATGCGCATAGTATCAAAGGTACCGTCCGGACGAGTTCTTGTCGATGGTCTCGGAGTCGGCGACGTAGGTTCAATAGTACTCAGAGACAGAAAACATCTTGCACAGGACGGACTTATCATTGTTGTTATTGCTATTGACAAGAGCACCAACACTATCGCATCAGGTCCGGATATAATTTCACGTGGATTTGTTTATGTCAGGGAATCAGAAGAGCTTATCGACGAAGCAAAGCAGATCCTCAACAATACTCTGGCACAGTGCACGATTCATGATCTCAGGGAATGGAACTCACTTAAAACAAAACTTAAGGACGCTCTTTCAGAGTATATCTACAGCAAAACAAAGAGAAGTCCTATGATACTTCCTATAATAATGGAAATATAAAAAAATTAAACAAAGGGGGGAATGTACGGTGAAGAAAAAAAAGCTGGTTTTACTGTATCTGTCTATACTTCTGCTCATTTCACTTCCGGCATATTCGGCTTACAGATTATACAGCTATGAGGAGAATGAATCTTTCTTCTTTCTGTGTCTTACAGTAATTACTATATTCATCGTACTGACCCAGATCATATCAGCAAAACAGAATCTTTACAGATACTTTAACCGCATTGAACACGGTCTGAACCAGGCGAAATGTTATGCACTGTTCAATACACCTGATCCGATCGTGATCCTTGATGCGCAGGATACTGTATTATGGTATAACCAGTCCTTTTATGACTGTCTTACGGACAGTACAGATGTATTCGGAATAAATATCTGCAGCGCACTTAATATCAGTGATGAACTTGTGTGCTCAGGAAAAGATTTTGAAATAGACATACACGGACAAAAATACAGTATACACCGATGTTCAAGAGCCAACTATGGTACCACGCTTAACATATTCTTTATGAAGGACATAACAGATTACTCAAATCTACTTCAGGAATACAATGATAAAAAACCGACTGTTGCTCTTATCGCAGTTGATAATTATGAAGACATATTTGCAAACGCCAAGGAAAGCGATAAGGCGCGTGTTCAGGCGGCAGTTGAAAAACTGCTTGAACAGCTTGTTGCCGGATCCAACAGTCTTCTCAAACGTCTGTCAAAGGACAGGTTTATTGCAGTTTTTGAAGAGGAGCATCTGAATCAGATCATCAAAGACAGATTCAAGATACTCGATAATGCACGAAGCATATCGGTAAACGAAGGATCATACATAACACTTTCAATAGGCGTCGGCAAATGCAGCAGTTCTCTTGCCGAAAGTGAAGAATTTGCAAGACAGTCACTTGATATGGCCTTAGGCCGCGGAGGAGATCAGGCTGCCGTTAAAACCGAAAACGGGTTTGAATTTTTCGGCGGCATATCTAAGGGTGTTGAAAAGCATTCAAGAATAAAGACAAGAATCATTTCCAATGCTATGCAGAAGCTTATTGAAAACTCATCTCAGGTATTTGTTATGGGTCACAGATTTGCTGACCTTGATTCAGTTGGTGCATCAATAGGTCTTTCTACAGCCATCAATATGCTGGGGACCCAGTCATATGTACTCATAAATACTGAAGAAAACCTGGCAAAGCCACTTGTGAACCGTGTCATGGACCAGGATTACTGCAGATTTATCGATGAAAATACAGCACTTGCAAAAGCTGACAAAGACAGTCTTCTGATCATTCTTGATACACACAGACAGTCACTCATCGAAAGCAAGGCTTTATATGAGAAGATTAAAAATGTTATCATTATTGACCATCACAGAAAAAATATCGACTTTATTGACAATGCGGTCATTTTCTACCATGAACCATATGCGTCTTCTACATCAGAAATGGTAACTGAAGTTATACAGTACTTCAAGAAACTAAGCAAGATCCCCTGCTACTCTGCTGAAGCACTGCTTGCAGGAATAATGCTTGATACTAAGAACTTTGTTGTCAAGACTGGTGTGCGAACATTTGAGGCAGCAGCCTATCTTAAAAAGATGGGAGCCGATACAATAGCGGTGCGTGAACTGTTTGCCAATTCAATAGATCTGTACAGAGTCAAATCAAGAATCGTTTCATCAGCACAGCTGTACGGCGGATTTGCTATAGCTTGTGTATGCCCGGAGGACAGCATAGATGACTCAATCAGAATAATTGCTCCTCAGGCATCTGACGAACTTCTTAATATAAGCAATGTTTCTGCCTCATTTGTTATTTTCAAGACCGGTGATGTTGTTAATATTTCTGCCCGTTCATACGGTGCAGTAAATGTACAGCTCATTATGGAGAAAATAAACGGAGGCGGTCACCAGAACATGGCTGCAGCACAGCTGACTGGTGCTCAGACAGAAGATGCCAGGGAGATTCTTCTTGAAGCAATAGAAGAATACAAGAATGAAAACAAGAAAAACTAATTATACCACAGATGGAGGAACTAAAAATGAAGGTTATTTTTACACAGGATGTCAAGGGCTCAGGAAAAAAAGGCGAAATAAAAAATGTATCTGACGGATATGCAAGAAATTTTCTCTTTCTGAAGGGCTATGCTATAGAAGCAACAAATAAAAATCTCAGTGATCTTGCAGGAAAACAGTCATCCGAGCAGCATAAGGTAGACCTTGAAAAACAGAAGGCTCAGGAGATATTTGCAGTTCTTAACGGCAAAAAGGTTACTATCACTGCTAAAGCCGGTGCTTCAGGAAAGCTTTTCGGAGCAGTTACAAGCTCACATATTGCAGATATTATTGAAAAACAGTACAGCCAGAAGATCGACAAGAAGAAGATCAATATAAAAAGCGAACTCAAGAACTTCGGAACATACGAAGCTGATATCAAACTTTTTGCAGGAATCACTGCAAAGGTTACAGTTGATATTGTTGAGGACAAATAATGGATCTGAGCGAAAACACCGTAGTCCCTGCAGGCTTTGAGCTTCCTCACAGTATAGAAGCTGAACAGACTGTACTGGGCTCAATACTTATTGACTCTGCCGTTCTGACAACAGTCCTTGAAAAACTGAAACCTGAATCATTCTATACCAAACAGCATCAGCAGCTGTTCGGTATAATGGTGAGAATGTTCAGCAGCGGCTCAAAATCTGATATTATCACTGTCCTCAATGATGCACTTAAGGAAAATATATTCGAATCAGCAGCAGAGGGAAGAAATTATCTTGCTTCACTTATGAATACTGTACCGAGTGTTTCAAATATTGAAGACTACTGTAATATAGTAAATGAAAAATACTATGCGCGCAGTCTTGCAATAACTGCCCAGCAGATTCTAAATGACGTATCAGCAGGCAGTTATGATGCACAGACACTTCTTGACAGCGCAGAACAGAAAATATATGATATCAGACAGGGTAAGGACGTAAAAGGCCTTACCCATATTAATGATGTCATATACGAAGCATATGACAGACTGTCCAAGATAACAGGACCTGACAAGGAGAAATATCTTGGTGCAAAAACAGGATTTACTTATCTTGATACCATAACAACAGGTCTTAACAAATCCGACCTTATTCTTATAGCGGCCCGTCCTGGTATGGGTAAAACATCATTTGCTCTCAATATCGCCTCAAATGTTGCAAGGCGCAGCGGCAAGGACGTAGCCGTATTTTCTCTCGAAATGTCAAAGGAACAGCTTGCGACCAGACTGCTTTCAACAGAAGCGCTCGTTGACAGCAACAAGCTGAGAAGCGGAAGACTGGATCAGAATGACTGGGTGAGACTTGCATCCAGTGCCGATGTACTGTGTCATCTTACCCTGTATCTTGATGATACAGCGGCGATCACAGTTCAGCAGATGAAAGCAAAGCTCCGCCGTATGAAAAATATCGGACTTGTTGTAATTGACTATCTGCAGCTTATGACAACAACTCTTAAAACAGATAACCGTGTTGCCATCATTTCTGAAATAACACGACAGCTCAAGATCATGGCGAAGGAACTTGATGTTCCTATCATACTTCTGTCACAGCTCTCGCGTGGTCCTGAATCAAGAACAGATAAACGTCCTATGCTTTCAGACCTTCGTGAATCAGGTTCTATCGAGCAGGATGCCGACATCGTTATGTTTCTTTACAGGGATGCATACTATAATAAGGAAAGTACACAGCCGAATGTCAGCGAATGTATAGTAGCCAAGAACCGACACGGAGAAACCGGAACAGTAGAAATGATCTGGGACGGACAGTTCACAAGATTTGCAAACAAGGAAGGCTAAGCATGTTTGAACAGATTCTTAAAACAATACAAAAATTTAATATGCTAGAACGCGGAGACAACGTGGTTGTAGGCTTATCCGGAGGAGCTGACAGCGTTTGTCTCCTTCTTTCACTCTGTTCTCTTCGTGACGAGCTTGGTATTACTGTAGCTGCGATGCATGTAAATCATTGTCTGCGCGGTGCTGAAAGTGACTCAGATGAAGAGTTCTGCCGCGACCTCTGCAGCAGACTGGATATTGAATTTATCAGTAAAAGATTTGATATAAACGGCATTGCAGCACAAACACACAAGTCAGTAGAACAGGCAGCGCGTGATGTCAGATATGATTTTTTTGCAAAGAACAGTATAAACAAAAAAATTGCTACGGCCCATAACGCAAATGACAATGCCGAAACCATTATATTCAACCTCACAAGAGGAACAGGACTTAAAGGTATCTGCGGTATTCCGCCTGTCAGAGACAACATAATCCGTCCTCTTATTGAAACATCAAGAGAACAGATTGAAGCTTTTCTGGCCGGCCGTTCGCAGCCGTATGTAACAGATTCAACTAACCTGTCAGACGACTATACCAGAAACAAGCTCAGACATTATGTGATCCCGGTGCTTGCATCGATTAACAGCGGACTTTACAGAACCATAACCGCAGACAGTGATAATTTCCGTATGGATAACTCCTATATCGAAATGCAGTCTCAAAACGCATATGTAAAATGTCTTGGTACAGACGGAAGGCTTTCAGGACTTGCAGATTTTCATCAGGCCATCCGTCACAGATGCATAGCAAAACTGCTCAGTGAACATCATATAGAGCCTGATAACAAAAAAATTTCAGATATAGATTATATATGTATCAATGGGGGAAAGATAAATCTCAGTAAAAATGTTTATATAATATCAAAATCGGGCATTCTCTATATAGAAATATTGAACAAACCAGCTGACGATTACTTTGAGATCCCGCTCTCAGAAGGTGAAAACAACTTTAAAAATATTAAAAAAATTACAGTAAGACTCACCAAGGAAATGCCTCAGACGGACAATGCTGTCATAGATGCCGGCAAAATAGTGTCAGATGCATACCTTCATTCAAGAAGATCCGGAGACAGGATAAGACTTAACAAAAAAGGATTTACTTCAAGCGTAAAGAAGCTGCTTAATGAGAAGATCCCGTCATCACAGCGAAACAGTCTGTGCTTTCTCTCTGATAAGGAAGGATTATTCTACATTGAGAATATCGGATATTCGCAAAGAGTAGCTGTAAGTGAGTCAACGGAAAATTATATGGAAATTATCGTAAGCAATTTGTGAGCATCAAGTGAAAATCGTCTACTTTTAAAATGTATACTTGACTTTATAGTATTTTCACGTTAAAATAATCTTATGACTTTTTAAGGCATATACACAAATTATGTTTCTGTCATTTTTATTCCGGCTGTTGGTGAAGGGCCGGACACTGAGAAAAATTTCAGACAAAAGAATGGAGTGAATATATTGACACCAAAAAAGAACAAAGGTATCATTACTTATATTTCAATAGCAGCTATAATAATTGCCGTTCTGTGCTTTGTACTACCGGGCTTTGACAATAACACCAGCAAACTTAAGTATTCTGATGTTATGCAGTATTTTGATGACTATGAGGTTTCATCTTATACATTTGACCTTGGTACCGGAGCCCTGAAACTTACGCTCAGGGACCAGAAGGATGCTGTTGAATATACTGTTCCTAATGTCAGCCTTTTTCTGCAGGCAACCGATTCGGAGACTTACAATTACAGAGAAGCATACAATGAAAAATATCCTGATGAACCACTGACACTTGAGTATATAAAAATAACCGACAACTCATGGATAATTACAATGCTTCCGACTGTATTGCTTCTTATCATGGGTGTTGTTCTGTTCTTCTTTATGATGAGACAGGCAAACGGCGGAGGAAAATATACATCATTCGGCAAGGCTAACATAAAGAGCGCTCAGATGAACGGCAAAAAGACGACATTCCTTGATGTTGCCGGAGCTGATGAAGAAAAGGAAGAGCTTCAGGAGATCGTTGACTTCCTTAAAAATCCTAAAAAATATTCTGAGATCGGAGCACGTGTTCCGAAGGGCGTACTTCTTCTGGGACCTCCCGGTACAGGCAAAACACTGCTTGCCAGAGCAGTTGCCGGTGAAGCAGGATGCCCGTTCTTCCCTATCTCAGGTTCTGACTTCGTTGAGATGTTTGTCGGTGTCGGTGCATCAAGAGTACGTGACCTGTTTGAACAGGCTAAGAAAAACAGCCCGTCTATAATATTTATAGATGAAATTGATGCTGTAGGACGTCACAGAGGTGCAGGTCTCGGCGGCGGACATGATGAAAGAGAACAGACTCTTAACCAGCTCCTCGTTGAGATGGACGGTTTTACAGAAAATGAGAGTGTCATAGTTATTGCAGCAACAAACAGACGTGATATACTCGACCCTGCCCTGCTCAGACCGGGACGTTTTGACAGACAGATCCTCGTAAACTACCCTGATGTCAAGGGCCGTGAAGAAATACTTAAGGTCCATGCACGCAACAAACCGCTTGGTCCTGATGTTGATCTTAAGGTAATTGCAAAAACTACACAGGGATTTACCGGTGCAGATCTTGAAAATCTCCTTAATGAATCAGCGCTTCTTGCTGCAAGAGACAACAGAAAAGCAATTGTTGAATCTGATATTGAAGAAGCAACTCTCAAGGTTATTGCTGGACCAGAAAAGAAATCACATATTGTTACAGACAGGGATAAAAAAATTACTGCTTATCACGAAGCAGGTCATGCTATTGCCGGATACCATCTTGAAACTCAGGAAAAGATCCATCAGGTTACAGTTATCCAGAGAGGCATGGCTGCAGGACTTACAGTTACAAGACCTGAGACTGATGATGCTCATATGACAAGAAATAAAATGCGTGAAACCATTGTTATGATGCTTGGCGGACGCGTTGCTGAATCTCTTGTTCTTGATGATATATGCACAGGTGCTTCAAATGATATTGAAAGAGCTACCAAGATAGCAAGAAGCATGGTAACTAAGTACGGATTTTCTGAAAAACTCGGAACTGTTGTATACGGCAGTGATGAGAACGGCGAAATATTCCTTGGCAAGGATTATGGTCATACACGCAATTACAGTGAACAAGTTGCTTCACAGATAGATGAAGAAGTACATGAGATCATCTCTCAGGCTTATCAGCAGTGTGAACAGCTTCTGACTGAGCATATGGATGAACTTAAAACACTTGCTGAATATCTTATCGAAAATGAAAAGATCGACGGTGATGACTTTATCAGACTGATGAACGGCGAGATGATACTTGATACTAAAAAGAAAACTCAACCCGCTGATACTCAGACAGATGACAAGAAGATCGATGACAAGAAGACTGAAGAAGATGAAAACGCGGTCGAAACTAACGAAAAAAAATCTGAACCGGAGGATACTGAGACGGACGACAGTATGTCAGATGTTGATGAAAAGAAAGATTCGGATACAGATAAGTAATTAAATATAAATACACAATACCCTTTAAGCAATACGCTTAAAGGGTATTTTTTTCTAATTTTTTTTGATGCCCCTTGTCACCTTATTATTTATGTGCTATAATGATTTAGTTGCAAAAGCAACTAAATCATTATAGGAGGCGAATATGAAAGAATACAGTGATATAGTCCGTAATGTTATGATAATCCATAAATATTTCAGACTGTATTTTAAAGACTGCTTTAAAAAATATGATATCAATTCAGCAGAAGCTATGGTCATACTTATGCTTTGCGGGAAGACCGCTCCACCCGAAAATGATCTGTTTAAAATAGTTCACAGCGGCTCAGACGGAGCAACACAGGAGCAGCTTATCGGCGAACTTCATTTTGACAAAAGCGTTATGACGCGTACGATCCAGTCACTTGAAGCTAAAGGATATGTAACTCGTGAGAACAATCCTGCTGACAGCAGATCATTTTTAATCTCCCCTTCTCCCAGAGCACTGGATCTTAAACCGGTAATAGACGAAGTACTTGAGAACTGGGACAAAATGATGCTCGAAAATATTGATGATATCAAAGCAGTCAGCCGCGCAATCTCACGCATGGCACAAAACATCAGGTCAGATTACAAAGGAGAATGATACAACAATGAGCAAAGTCAGAAAAAACAACTTCGGGCTTGTCATGGCAATTTATCTTGCCGGAATCTTTATGGGTGCTATTGATACCGGTATAGTAACACCAGTAAGAACGGTAATACAGTCAGCACTGGGAGTAGATGACCAGACTGGTATTTGGATGATAACTATCTATACCCTCGCGTATGCTGCAAGCATACCAATAATGGGTAAGCTTGCTGACACATACGGACGAAAACATGTCTATCTTATAAGCATATCATTATTCGGAATTGGTTCCCTTGCGTGCGGATTATCAAGTTATTTCGGAAGCTTTTCTGTCCTTCTGACAGCCAGAGTGATCCAGGCGATCGGAGGGGGCGGAATTCTGCCTGTTGCAACTGCAGAATTCGGAACCAGTTTTCCTGAAGAAAAGCGCGGAATGGCTCTGGGACTTGTCGGAGGAGTATACGGAATAGCAAATATTTTCGGTTCATCTGCCGGAAGTGCAATAGTTGATATCTTCGGTCATGATAACTGGGCATACATATTCTTTATAAACATTCCTATAACTCTGTTTATAATTATTGCTGGTTCAGTTGTTCTTGACAACAATAAGTCCGTTAATACAAGCAAGCTTGATTTTGCGGGTATTATCACGCTGACTGTAATGATACTTTCTCTGCTGTACGGACTTAAAAATATTGACTTCTTCAACATTGGTCAGACAATAACAGATATAAAGGTCTATCCATTCCTTATTTTATTTGTTCTGCTTGTACCTGTTTTTATTCTTGCAGAAAAAAAGGCAAAGGACCCTGTTATGAATCTCGGTTATTTTACAGATAAAAACATCCTGATCACTCTTATTATTTCACTTATAAGCGGTATCGTCATGATGGGTATGATCTTCATTCCGCAGTTTTCTGAAAATGCACTCAGAATTCAGTCAGGAAGCGGCGGATACTTTGTTATCGTACTTGGATTGTTCGCTGGCATAGGTGCCCCGGTGTCCGGAAAGCTTATAGATAAGTTCGGTGCAAAGCTTATACTTGGTTTCGGATTTGCAGTATCCGCTGCCGGCGCGGCCTTTCTTGCATTTGTCGCAGCCAGTCATCCGAATATTGCAACTGTACTTATAAGTCTGGGGCTTATAGGAACAGGAATAGGCTTTACAATGGGCACACCTCTCAATTATATGATGCTGGACAACACTGATGACAAGGAATCAAATTCTGCTCTTGCGGCTCTCAGTCTGGTACGATCCATAGGTACAGCTGTTGCTCCTGCAGTCATGGTAGGCTTTATAGCTCATGCTGGCATGCTTGTCAAGGATAATGTTATGGCACAGATGCCCGGTGTTGTAAATATGCCTGAGCTCCCATATGCACAGGAGATCCAGGATGAAGTTGATAAAATGAAAAATGATCCCTCAATGAAGGATATGGCAGACAAGATGCAGATACCTGATCTTACCCGGATGTCAATGGATATGGATATGACATCAACAGATTCCGGCTTCGAAATGTCACCTGAAATCACAGAACTTCTTCAGAGCTCAGATGTAACAACTATAACCGAAAACTCAAAGCAGATGGCAGAATACATGTTCGGACAGATGACTCCTCCTGTTATATCTTCAATACAGGATGGCATCCAGAAAGGCATTGATTCAATCAATGATTCATCTGAAAAAATGCAGAAGACACTGGAAACAATGCAGACAGCTGCCTCTGCAATGTCTGACGGTCAGATGCCCGCTATGGGCGACGGTCAGA
>JAUNSK010000047.1 GCA_030539275.1 Oscillospiraceae bacterium
GAGCAACTGACTCTTAATCAGTGGGTCCTGGGTTCGAGTCCCCGATGGTGCACTTGTATTTGTTATGTTTATAATTAAATACTAATTGCGAGTGTGCTGGAACTGGCAGACAGGCACGTTTGAGGGGCGTGTGTTTAGGCGTACGGGTTCAAGTCCCGTCACTCGCATTTTTTATGCAAAGATGGCTGAGCTGGTCTAAGGCGCACGACTGGAACTCGTGTAACGTGTTAAAGCGTTCGAGGGTTCGAATCCCTCTCTTTGCGTTATTAAAGTTGTAAAAGCACTTAACTGATGTTAAGTGCTTTTATTTATATTGTTATACTTTAATAAAGAAATCAGGTGAATGAGTATGGATGAAAATACGAAAAAATTGATTTCTGACTGGGAAAAAGAATCGGACAAAGAAAAACACAGAGATATTAACGAATTTATTAATACATTAAAGGACAGAATAAAAGATACAGCAGAAGAACGTTTTAAAGAAGAACTCAACAGAATGATGATAGTCACTGAAATTCAGATGATGGAATACAAGAAAAAGAAGAAAAATATCCGTATTCTGAAGTTCGAACAGAATGAAAACAAACAGGTGAATTCTAAAATAAAAAAAGTTATAAAGAGCAAAAAAATAAATAACGGGCATTAACTGACTGCATCACACATACATACTTTGAACGCTTCAGGATAACAGGTGTTATCCTGTAAATAAATAAAATAGATACTTGACAAATGTCGCATTTTTATGATATAATATTTAGCGTTGCAGGTTAATATGCAGCATAAAATATTTGCCGGTGTGATGGAATTGGCAGACGTGCTGGACTCAAAATCCAGTGGTGGCGACACCGTACCGGTTCGACCCCGGTCACCGGCATTGACTCCTGAAGTTTTTCAGGAGTTTTTTATTTATAATATTACGGGATATATAAGCTGATTCAGAATGAATACTCTTATATATCCCGTTTTTTTCTGAAATACTGTCTTACCAATACGAAGCAAGCTGCAGTGATCAGATCATCATAAAAAATATCATTAATGATATGATATGTATATGTTTGTTGCACTGGGGATTATTTAACTTTGGAGAGGCTTCGGTATTCATTTGGTGTCATATTGACAATTTTTTTGAACTGTCTGAAAAAATGGGTAGGATTATTATATCCGCATGCTTCAGCGATCTGTTTAACTGAAATATTGCTTTGAGTGAGATGAAGTTTTGCGTATTCAATTTTGCTGTTGATAAGATCATTAATAAAAGTAATACCAAAGCACTGCTTGTACATATGTTCAAAGTGTGAAGGGCTCATCCTGACTTCATGTGCTGTTGAGGCTACTGTACGTTTCTCATATGGTTTAGCATATATTTTGTTTCGTATCGTTGAAAGTATTTCTTTGCTGATACTTGAACTGTTGCAATTTGTACTGTTTATGTATTCGCTTACTGTCAGAAAGATAATATTCATGTAGCAGTTTATAAGTGAATTTTTATGAATATGAGAAGTACAGTTTTCAGAGGCAATACATTTTATACAATATGAGAGAGAATGAATGTTATCAAGCTTCACAGGTCTGTTGAATGGAATCCTTAGCTTTTTAAAGCATTCAAGCTCTCCTGGTTCAAAATCAAAATGAATCCAGTCATTTGAAAACAGTTTTCCGTCGGATGAATGATAATACTGTGGATAAGATTTTTCATATAAAAAAAATGATCCGGAAGCCACATTAATATCCTTTCCATTAATACAGAAAACACAATCACTTTTTAACAAAAGCAGAAGATAATCACCTGAACCTGATGGTCTTTCTATATTAAAATCAGTATCATGACAATGGTTAAAACCACAATTATTGATAATCATTTTTTCGTCTCCTTAGCAGAATAGGTTATAATAGTTACATTATATGTTATTGAATCCATAATGTCAATAGGATATAATAAAAGAAATGATTGTATAGAAATATATATTTTATTTGAAGTAAAACGAAATATATGTAAGAAAAGGTAGGGTGTTTTATGAACAAATTTGGCATTAAAGTCATGGCTTTATGTCTTGCAGCAGGAATGAGTATTTCAGCTGCTGCTTATCCGAAGTCATATTCAGGCGCTGCTGATAACAGTGTTGTATATGCTGCTTCGTCCGCATTGATCAGAAATGGTACGTTTGATTCATCAACCGGAGGCTGGGATGTATATCTTGCAGGAGGTGGAAGAGGGTCCATTTTCGCAAAAGATGGCAAACTCCAGTTACAAGTAGATAAACTTGGTACGTTAAACTACGGTGTTCAGCTCAATTATGACATAATTCCGCTGTATCAGAACGGTGTATATAAGCTGAGTTTTGATATTTCAAGCTCTGTAGACAGGTTTGTTGAAGTTATGATTCAGCAAAACGGCGGTACATATCAGGCATACTGCTGGAAGGGTATTGACCTGACACAGCAGGATCAGCATGTTGAACTTGACTTTACTATGGAACAGGAAACAGACATCATGTCCAAGATGTGCTTCAACTGTGGTAATCAGAAGGTTGAACTTGATCCACATACAATAACTCTTGATAATGTTGAGCTCACTCTTGTAGATGACAGTCAGGTAGATTATTCTACGATCAAGCAGGAAGTTGAACAGGATATTCTTACAAATCAGATAGGATATCTACCGAATGAAAAGAAAACAGCTGTATTCAGAGGAAGCAATCCTGGTACAAAGTTCACAGTAGTAAATGCTGATACTAATGAGGAAGTTCTTACAGGAGACATTACAGATCAGAAGTCAAATTCTCTTGCTGATGAAACAGACTGGACCGGAGATTTTTCACAACTCAAAAAAGAGGGAACATACTATATTAAAACTGATTCCGGAAAACAATCACTTTCATTTATGATTGGCAATGATGTATACAACGACCTTCTTGAAGACAGCGTACGTATGCTATATCTTCAGAGATGCGGATGCGATATAAATGATGCCGATGCAGGACATAAAGCATGTCATACAACAATGGCTACTGTTTACGGAACTAATGATAAAATCGATGTAACAGGCGGCTGGCATGATGCCGGTGACTATGGCAGATATATTGTACCTGCTGCGAAGACAGTTGCCGATCTTATGCTTGCATATCAGAAAAATCCTAAGATATTTACAGATGATACAAATATTCCGGAAAGCGGAAACGGAGTTCCTGATATCCTTGATGAAGCAAGGTTTGAACTTGAGTGGATGTTCAAAATGCAGAATAAATCAAACGGCGGAGTATATCACAAGGTATCATGTGCAAACTTCCCTGGTATGGTAATGCCTGAAAAGGAAACAGATGAACTTATAGTTACTCCGGTATCTACAACAGCTACTGCTGATTTCGCAGCTTCTATGGCTATGGCTTATGAATGGTACAAGAATATAGATCAGCAATTTGCAGAAAAATGTCTTAATGCTGCAGAATCTGCATGGAGTTATCTTGAACAGAATCCTAATCTGAGTATCATCAGTCCTGAAGAAATCGTTACAGGTGAATATGGTGATACAACAGACAAGGACGAAAGATATTGGGCTGCAGCTCAGCTTTATCGTGCAACAGGTGATGATAAATACAAACAGGCATTCAACAACCTGGTAAATACTAAAGTATATACAGGCATGGACTGGTCAACAGTTGGTGACTACGGCAGTATCGCATACCTTACAATGGATGAAAGTAAAATTGAATCAACAGTATATGACAGAATAAAAACCGGTCTTCTCAAGGAAACATCAGCACTTTACTCAACTTCTGAAGCTTCTGCATATGGTACTGCAATAAGTAAATTTAACTGGGGCAGCAACATGACCATTGCAAACAGCGGTGCTCTCATGTATGTGGCTGATGAGCTTGATGATACAAAGGATTATGCAGGTGCTGCAAATGAACAGCTCAATTATCTGCTTGGTAAGAATGCATGTGGAAGAAGCTTTGTTACAGGTTACGGAAGCGTATATCCAGAACATCCTCATCACAGACCATCAATGAACCTGAGTCATGCTGTTATAGGTATGCTTGTCGGCGGTGTAAATTCAGCCCTTGAGGACAGTGCTGCCAAGGCATATTGTTTTGATTCACCAGCTGCTAAGTGCTATGTAGATAATGATCAGAGCTACTCTACTAACGAAATTACTATCTACTGGAATTCTCCTCTTGTATATCTGCTTGCAAATACAATGAGTGATGACAGCACTACAGAACCTCCTGTTTCAGAAACTACAACAACTACAGAACCTACAACAACAACAACTACTACAGA
>JAUNSK010000040.1 GCA_030539275.1 Oscillospiraceae bacterium
AGTGCATTGTTCAATTTTCAAGATACTTAAGGTTTTGCTTGTCTTTCAAGTTGTTCTCTCGTCCGACAGCTTTATTATTCTATCACATAGACACCCTTATGTCAACGCTTTTTATCATATTTTTTTATGTTTGTGAACTTTTGATATAAATATGTCGTTTTTTGCGATTTTATATACGAAAAGACACATTATTGCTTTTTACAGTCATACATCAGCACTTTTCTTCATTGATTGTCTCTTCAGATTCATTCTGAGGCAGATAAACTGTAAAACTGCTTCCCACATCCGGAACACTTATTACATTTATATAGCCATCATGCCTGTCGACTATCCACTTTGCTATTGACAGCCCAAGACCAGTACCACCTGTTTTTCTGTTTCTTGCATCATCAGCACGATAAAAACGTTCAAATATTCTGTTTATATCTTTTTCAGGTATACCGATACCGCTGTCCTGAATTTCAAAACACGCAATATCATCTCTCATAAAAGCTCTGAACTTTATAGTATTGCCGTGCGGTGTATACTTTACCGCATTATCTGTAATAATCCTTACAGTCTGCTTAAGCATTGAATAATCTCCGAATGCGCAAATACTTTTATTGTCACCAAGGTCAAGAATATATTTGTGAGCACTGTCTACCATGACATATTCATCGTATATTTCATGCATCATTTTGCACAGGTCTATGTGTTCAAAATTAAGTGTATTTCTTCCGTTGTCGCCTCTTGCAAGAAACAGCAGCTGTTCTATGAGTCTGCTCATGGCCTCTGATTCACTTTTTATAGCACTGATAGATTCGTCAAGTATTTTTTCATCGTCCTTGCCCCATCTGTCAAGCATATTGGCATATCCCTGGATCACTGATATAGGCGTCCTTAGTTCATGAGATGCATCCGACACAAACCTCGCCTGTTCGATGTATGAATTTCTCATACGTTCAATCAGTCCGTTCACTGCGTCTTCAAGTCCCTTAAGTTCTGTGTTTCCTGTATGTATCATACAGTCGTCGTTTACTGTTTCAATCTTATCAAGTGCATCTTCAAGGTCATGAAACTTATCCATTTCAAAATTTGCATGACTGATCCTCTCTGCACTGCATGCAAGCTCCTTGAGTGGATTAAGTCTTCTCCTGATTTTTCTTGGTCCCAAAAATATATTAAAAATAAGAACTGCAGTTTCTCCTGCTGTTAATACGCTCAGCATGATTATCGTCTCTGATACAAGCCCGGATGCACTGACAGCTTCATCACAGCCCGGCACAATGTACTGAAGATTACCAATAAACTCACTGACAGTTTTTACCTTGCTGCATATAAAACTCCCCTGAGGCCTGATCGTCCAGAAATGCGACAGGTCATACCCGAATATACCTGCTTCAGTCACTATCTGCCATGAAAAAGCCCTTACAGCGGTAAACAGCAAGTTGATAAAAATAAATATCCTTATATATTTTAAGCTTGCATCCGCTGCAATCTTTCTTGCAATAGAACGCATTTTTACATATGTTTTTTTATTGTCACCCATAAAATCATTCCTTTATTACATACCCTACACCTCTGACGGTATGAATTATTTTCTGACTGAAAGTGTCATCAATTTTGGAACGCAGATATCTTATATATACATCTACTATGTTTGTTTCGCCAAGATAATCAAAGCCCCATACATCCTCAAGCAGGACTTCTCTTGACAATACAACGGTTTTATTTTCAAGCAGTTTCTTAAGAAGCTTGAATTCCTTGTTGGTAAGTTCTATCTCATTGCCGTCATAGCTTACTGTATGAGATGAAACATCTAGATTCAGCTTACCAGAAGTTAGCAATGTATTCTGGTTTACATGAGAATTTTCTTCACTTTTGCGCAGTGCAGCCCGAATACGTGCCAGTAGTTCCTCAATTGCAAACGGTTTTGTAATGTAGTCATCCGCTCCCATGTCAAGTCCTGATACCTTATCCATTACAGAATCTCTTGCTGTAAGAAGAATTATTGGAACAGCTGATGTTTTTCTTATTCTTCTCAGTACTTCAAGTCCGTTTATACCAGGAAGCATAATATCCAGAAGAATAAGGTCTGCTTCACCGGTTTCTGCAATTTCAAGTCCTGTACGTCCGTCAGATGCTTTCTTTACTGTGTACCCTTCATGCAGCAGTTCAAGTTCAATGAATCTTGCAAGCTTCTCTTCATCCTCAACTATAAGTACTGTCATCTTACGTCATCCTTTTTAATATTAATCTTCAGACAGTTCCCGATGTTTCTTACATAAATCCTGATGTCAGGAACAATCTCTGATTTATATCTTAACAGATTCAGTAAAATGTTTCAAGGGCTGTTTTACATAATAAGATGTATAACAGCCCTTGTACTCATTTATTTGTGGTCGTTTATGTCGTATTCCTGATTATTTTTCTGTGATTCTTCCTTCGGTGAAGAAAACTCTATCTTATCCATAACGTTATTAACCTTGTCACAACCAAGATCAGGACCAGTAAACCTGAACTTGCATCCCATAAAGAATGCTACGATCAATGCGCAGATGATAAGGTAAAATGCCGGGATCATAATCAGTACAAGAACTGTAACCGGAAGCTCAATTATTTTTTCTCCTTTTCTTTCTATACAGAGCTTGTTTTCCATACCCTTCATTATAACCTTGCCTATCCACTTGCCGGCTTTATTGATAAAACCGATGAATGATCCGTCTTTCTGGCACTGCTCACATGTTCCGCTGTAATCAGCATAGCTTTCTTTCTTTGTTGAATAACTCATATTGTTGTCCTCCTTAAGTTTGCCCTCTTTTTCTAATGCGACCAAAGCATCGATCAGGTTCCAGTTTACACTCTCCAGAACACCTCGTGCTTCATCATAAGTTACATTTGCCTTCTCTCTTAACTTTTCAATCATTTCCATTGGTTCCATTTTAACTGCCCCTTTCAATTGTTCTTTATTGTTGTGGAAGCTCTTCCTCAACCACTGACTGCATTATAACCCGCAGAGCTTAAAATAAAATATAAGAAACATTAGAAACACATTAAAATATAAAATTTTTTAATAATATTTATATTGATTTTTTATAAGGTATATAGTATAATATAATAAATTAATACAAACGGGATATGAAGGAAAAACACGTTGCTAACATGCCAGACCGATTATTTTCTATAAACATATGGCCGGAGCGTAAAATAAGACCGCACTTTTTTTAAAGTGCGGTTTTGTTTTTTATTTAATACTAACAGTAAAGTCTGCTCTTCCAAGCCTCAGTTTACTTTTATCAGCTAATTTTAATTCTGTTTTTACCCTTACTCCATCAACATATGTATGATTAAGTGAACCAAGATCGGTCACATAGACTTCATTGTTTTTCAGATATATCCTGCAGTGCTTCTGTGATATACTTTTGTCGTATTCTATCTTAATATCACTGAGTGTACTGCTTCTTCCTAAAATATAGCCGCGGTTTTCAGTCAGTTCGAAAACAATATCACTCTTCCCGTCATAAGACAGCAGTACTGTTATACCGCTTTGCTTTTTAACGATCTGAGTTGTACGCGATGAAATTATCCTGTTGAAGAGATCCTGAGGAATCCTTGGAAGACCTGATGTATGAACAGAACTGTCATCATTATATTTCTTCGTTCTCATATGTCTGAAAATTATTACTGCTGATGAAATCACAGCAATAACCGATAAAATAACGGCAGCAAAAACAGTTTTTCTGTTAAAATCCATATTTGCATCCTGTCTTACCACAGTGTCTATATTGACAGGTGCTTTTATATACACATTTTTGTCCTTCCCGGAAAAAGAAACAGATATTTCTTTTCTTCCCTGACCAAGATTATCAGGAATTCTGGCTTTGATATAATATATGTTATCTGTCTGATTGAGATTAAATCCGGAATCGGCAGCTGCTTCATCGTATTGAAAAATTTCTACAAATGACTTGTTTGCAGACGGTTCTTTGTTTACTGATATATCTGAGTCAGTTATTACATAAAGCGGATATGACATACTGTCCTCAGTTGAGTTAAGTTTATCAACTTCTGCTGAATTCGTCAGGAGTACTATTCTGTTTATGCCGCTGAATTTCTGCTGGTCTAAATATGTCTGAGCCATTTTTACGCAGTCATTCATATCACTTGGATAATTTGCGCTATACTGTGCCGCTTTGACTGAATTGAGCAAATTAAGCTGATTTGTAGTACTGCTCTCTATAGTCTTCAGAACCCCGTCTGAAAAAACAAGCAGGCTGTACTGTTCGTTTTTAAGGCTCCTGCAGAGGATACCTGATAAAATATCTGAAACTATATCGCTTCCCTGTTGTGCACTGCTCACAGCATAAGCATCTATGAGAATGACAGTATTTACAGCAGTATTATCTGATATCCTGCCTGATTTTAAAATCTGAGCCTCAGCACCGCCTATCGAACACTCATCTGCAGATGCATCTTCAGTAAGATCAACAAATATATTGATATCGTTATTTTCCACATAACTGTATATGTACCTTGAATAATCAGATGCATGTATATGACAGACATCTGATGTAAGCAACAGTACCAGTACCGCCATAACAATTGTAAATGTCCTGTTCTTCATATGAATGTTACTGAAAATATGTTGTTATGATTTATACCTTTTTTCGGTAACTTACTCCTCTCTTTTTACTTCGTACCGGCAATTTTGTCTATGATCCATGTTTCATGTCTGATGGTTTTATTTTCAAGCAGCCAGCTCTGTTTAAGTTCAATTTCTGTCTGAGCAATAACATATCCGTTTGACGCTCCATCATAACACACCATCAGCCTTTCTCTTACCATCCTCGTCAGATCCTGTTCAGTATACGAATATTTTGCTGCAGTGCTTTTTAAAGACGTAATAAAATCCAGCAGTTTCTGTATAAGGACTGAAAGCTGCATGATACATCCGTTTAGTTTATCCTGAGTCCTTACGTCAGCTGTCATTTCCAGACGGCACAGCTCAGATAGATAATTATGAAGGGAATCATATATAAATGAATACTTTGAAATACACTCAGCCATTTCTTCTGTACTTATAAACTCACATTCCATCGCTGCCTCCGTTATTTCACTCATTCAAAATCATTTTCAGAAATTAAAATCTTTGAGAAGTGATACGCTGTAATTATTGTTGTCACTTCTCACATTTTGCTGTGATAAATGACCTTGTGTTATCATAGCTGCTCTGAGTGAAAAGCTTAGTGTCTGAGACAGAGAATCACTGAAAATCCTGCCTGATTTTGTATTCCAGTTTTGTTTTAACTCATCGCTCAGCTGCATTATATCCCTGAGAATACGTATATACTGATCACACTGTGCGTCAAGCTTCTCTAAAATCTGTATATCATCCATTTTGATACCTCACCCGTTATATTCTGATTCACTGCGTGCTTCATTTTCCAGATACCTGTCGCAAGCAGTTCTGAGTACTGAATAATGAGTCCGAAGAGCATCTGCAGCACTGCATAAATATTTAATCTCTTCTTTTAATATTTCTGATTCCTTTTTATCAAGTCCTGCTGACAGGTCTTTCATGATCTTTGCATGTATACACAGCCTGTTTACCATTGCTTCATACTCATCTGTGATATCATTTATCCTTTGCGCACAATATCTTATGATCATAGTCTGACTTCTTTCTCTGACCATTCTTCTATCTCACTGCACACATTAAGAACAGATCTGTTAATTTCGTTTATACTGCTGCTGTATGCATCAGCAGTTTTTCCTCGAAACGCCTCATCCATCTGTCGTCTGACAGCTTCCAGTTCATATACCTGTGTCTCTATTTGCTCACGTAAACTCTGCAGTCTTGTATATATTTCATAATTCACTGTGTATATCTCCTTTGTTGTATCGGCAAATTTATCTGATAAGTTTATCTTTATCAGCCGAAAACACCAGTATATTTGTGACTACTTTAAAATCACTGTACAGCTCCTTTGCTGACAATATGACTGTACCGCTTGACTCGTGTGTAATTATTGTGCCTGAACGGCTGTCACTCACATCAGTACTGACGGTTGACTGTGCATGACCCGCGGATGTTTCTGTCCCCGGAGTGTATGCAGGCAATATGGCTGCATCCTGTTCATTTCTTACACTCAGTCTGTACTTTATTACTGAAATGATTCTGAAACGGTATACACAAACAGCAGTAATCAGAAAAAATACAATACACAGTATGAATGAACATCTGTATATTATCTGCCATCTTTCAAAACCCATCAATACATCTCCCTTGTCATATACAAAAAAATCAGCTGCCCTGTAACAGGTAAGCTCTTTCGATCTCATCACTTACAGAATGATACTTTCCCTCTATATATTCTTTTATTTTCGTTGTCCGCTCTGTAGTAGTTTTCAGCTTATCTGTTTTATCTTTAACATTCTCAAAGAGAGAGATCTGATCCGACTTGAGTGCAAACCCTGCAAATTTTGCGGAATATGATTCAAGCGAGTCAATAATAAGCCTGAAAGTCTCAAGCTGAACGATTTCTGTTTTAATAGAATTTTCAGATATATAGTCTGAAATTTTATTTATATTATTCCAGTAATCCTCATAAAGTCCTGTTTCAGACCCTTCAATAACAAGTTTCTGAAGATTTGAATAAAAAGTTCCGATATTGTAATATATCTCTGCCATAGCATAATCATCCGGACTCTCGAGCCTGAACTTATCAGTAAGGGAATCACCGAACCATTTTGCTGATGATGTGATTCTGGTCGACTGGTTGTCAGAGTTATTTTCTTTTGCGTAATCATAATAGTACCAGTACAGCTTTCCTGTCTCGAATGCGATCTTTTCATAATGACCTCCGGTCTTCAGTTCATTCATATTGTTGCTCAGAAGCTTCGTAAAATCGGATGCTTCTTTTTCTGTGAATGATACATCTTCCTTATAGGCATTTATTAGACCGCTGTAACACTCATATGCATCAGGTTTGATTTCAAGTGCACTGAAGTACTCTGCAACCTCCTCACTGTACTGTGATGATTTTTGTGCGATTGAGAAGTGCTTGTTATATGTATCTGTTCGCTGTGATGAGTACTGGTAAAAAGAAAAACCGAACACAGCAGCTGAAAAAACTGTCAGCAGAGAAAATGAAAGTGTTATTTTAAGGTGTTTATTTTTCTCTATTCCCTCAAGATCATTATACAGTTCCATGCAGGTCTGATATCTTTTTGCCGGATCATCCTGCACACATTTTTCAATAAGTTTTCTCAGTTCTGCACTGATCTGCTTCTTACCGTCAAAATCAAATCTCTCTTCTGATTTGCGCAGCGCTGTAAAATCATTCTTGTTTTTTAGTATTGACAGCGGCTTTCTGCCTGCTGCCATATGATAAATGGTTGCACCTATATTAAAAATATCTGTACGGCTGTCGATATGAGCCTTTCGTACCTGTTCAGGTGCCGCATATTCCGGGGTCAGTGCGACTGGAATACCTATTTCCATCTGAACAACCGCCCCGAAATCAATAAGTCTGAATATACTCGCCTTCCTGCTTTTATCAAGATTTTCGAGACTTTTGTCAACACTAACGATCATAATATTGTCAGGTTTCATATCATTATATATTTTGCCGCAGCTGTGTATAAATGCAATTACTGAACAAATATTTTTGCTGTATTCTATTATCTGGTTATATGAGAGCTTATGTGATCTGAGTATACGTTCAAGAGAACTTCCGTTTATATAATCCATTACTATATAGATTGCATCCGTATCGTCTATACTCTGAATAATATTCGGGAAAAAGCTGTACTTGTCACGTTCGTACAATTCTTTTATAAGTACTGACTCTGCCTGGGCTGATTTTGCAGCCAGCCCGTGGTTTCTTGACTTCGGCACTTCCTTTACTGCACGCACTGCATTATTGGCATCCAGATCATATGCCTTATATACAAGTGAAGTACCGCCTTTTCCGATATTGTCATCTATACGGTAACGGCCGTTAAGAATCATTCCTTTTGAAAGCAATATCTATCTTCCTTTATGTTTTTAATCTGACAGACAAATTGTCAGAGCTGAAATATCATCTGTTTCTCCGCGTTTAATTACAAGTTCAAGGAGCTTTTCAAGAGCAGACTGTGCAGAGCAGCTGCCATTTAAAACGCATGGTGAAAGCTCATGTAAAATTTCATCATCCTTAAGTTTTTTTCTCAGTCCGTCTGTGCAGAGCATATATGTAATATTTTTCTCAAGGTCATATACCATATAATCGTAAGAAATGCATGACAGTCCCGAACCTATGCATTTAGTCAGCATATTCTGTCTGGGGTCACTGCGGGCCTGCTCTGGTGTAATTTTACCGTCTCTTACATCTCTTGCTACTACTGAATGATCATGTGTAAGAATACATAATTCCCTGTCTGTTATTTTGTATACTCTGGAATCACCGACATGGCAGATAAGCATCTTTCGTACTGATGTCATCATCAGAACTGCTGTCATGGTCGTTCCCAGCTGTTTGTAGTTTTTTGCTGAGTAATCATTTATTCGATCATTTATTCTGTGCAGCATGATATCGAACGACTTACGGATTCTGAGAATACTGTCACTGCTGCATACATACTCAGGAAGTTCATCTTCAAACCAATCTGAGAGCATATTAATAACTGAGCTGCTGGCCAGTTCACCGTCTGAAAGTCCTCCCATTCCGTCGCAGACAGCGGCAAACAGTATTTTTTCATCATTAAGCACTGCCTCTTTGATAAGAAGACTGTCCTGATTTACGCTTTTTTCGGTTCCCTTACCGGAAATATACGCTGTTGTAAAATCCATCAGCCGCTCCTTTTATTTGTCAACATAGAATCTGAATTCTTCTTTATTAAGAGAAAAACAGCATCCGGAAAACAGTTCATATGCCTTCTCCGAATCTATACGCTCTCCTTCAAGAAACGTGCCGTTGGATGAATGGATATCATAAATGAAAAACTTCGGATTGTTATCCACTATACGTACATCTATCTTTGCATGTCTCAGTGAAATTGTTCTGTTGTCCTTTATCTTCAGATCAACATCAGGTGCAGGGTATCCTGCATCATCCCTTCCCATTACAAAGGGATACTTTTCTATCGTATACTTTTCCCCTGCGGAAACATACTCAACAAACGACCTGTAGCACGGGCCCGAGTCATCAAGGACAAGAGTTCCGTTATTGTTATAGCTGCTGCATATGCCGTTTATCTGAATAGTACCGCTGTCTGATTCATCATCACGAATTATCTCTTTTCCGGTTTTAAATACAAGCGGGATATTATGTATCATGAATTTCATATTATCGCTGAGTACTTCTCTGTCGATCCTTTTTTCACCGATATATACACCGTTTTTGGAGTTTGTATCGCATAATATATAAGTGTTGTTCTCCCTTCGTATCTCAGCATGTCTTCCTGAGATCTCGAAATTGTCATCAAAAGACAGATCAGCTGAAAGTCTGGATGTGGTACGGCCTATGATAAAAGGAACTTTAAAGATAACGATCTTTTTTCCTTTTTCATCAACAAGATAAGGTTCATCAGCCGACAGGAGCGTTGATGCCCCGCTGTCTGTATCCACGTCGCCCTGCTGCGAAAGAAGTTCTGTTGTACAGTTTTCATCATCACCAGCTGTCTGTGTAAAGCCTGCAGCTGTCCTGAGTTCATCTGACTGATCAGGAAAAGCATCACAGTTTTTCTCTTTATTTTTAGTTTTAAGATACAGTGCATACTTTTCTACTGCTCCCGCATCAGAGATCTGCAGGTCTGCCTCTTTGAGCATGGAATGCAGAAGTTTATAGAAGTTATCAGCCTTTCCGGAGTAATTAAGCGGACGGTATGCAAAATATATTTTATTTGTATGAGGCTCCACAAATATGTTTTTCAGATTGTCGGCTGTCAGATTGTTTATGTAAAGTCCGGATTTTTTAACAAAGTCTGCAGTGTCACAGATCTGCGAAACAAGTGAAAAGAAGCTGTCCTGTGCTATTCCTGAATTCAGGTATTCTTTCAGTGTCAGCATTCCTGTTATATCATACTTAACTGAAGGCAGGCCGGATGAAAGCGTATAAACACAGGAAAGAAGACCTTTGTTCCTGTAACTGCTGATGATCTGCAGAGCATTCTGATTCAGTTCACTGCTGCTGATCTTTAGAATAAGTACAGTTGCGCTGTCCCTGACCGTTCTTTTCAGACTATTATTTTTAAACATTTTGAATTGACTCACTTTCCATAGCTGTCAGCTGCTTGATATTTTAATATTATACCACTTTTATACAATAATTTCAATATTCAAATGTATAAAAATGTTTATTTATTTACATTTTGTGATATTATCAGAAATAGAAATCATAAAAGTATATTAAATCTTGTTTATTCCATAAAAATGGTTTAAATATTTCTGTACTATTATAATATAAAAACCATACAAAGTAAAAAAGCATACTTTTTCACTAAAAAATTGTTAATTCTGACTTGCTATTTATGTTGAAATAGTGTTATAATAGATTAACAGCATTTTGTGACATATATGAATAAAAAAATGCAAGGAGAAATACTGATGCCGGATTTAAACTTTATAAGTGCAGACAATAAAAACATCCGTTACATGGGAAGAATCGATTTTGCCGATAAAAAAAATCCGATGCTCATATATGCCGGTTCAACTGTCAGTTTTGATTTTACCGGTACTTCTCTTACTGTATTGATCAGAAACTATGCTGTCACAGAAAAGACTGTTATAGGTTACTTTATAGATAACAGACAATATTCCGTTATCCTTTCCAGAGATGACAAATATCCTGTTACTCAGATAAACGTAAGTACAGACGGCAGGACAGATGAAAGGCATTCGTTCACTCTTTTCAAAAGGATGGACGGATACCATATGTTCCAGTTCTGCGGTTTCTATATAGATCAGAATGCACACATTCTCCCCGGTGCGCCGGTTTCCAAACGCAGGATGGAATGTTACGGTGACAGCGTAAGCTGCGGTGCAGTATGTGAAGCGGCCGACCATCTTGCAAGTACAGACCCTGAAAATAATATGGGTCTGATGGATAACTGCTGGTATGCATACAATATGATCACAGCCCGTATTCTCGGTGCTTCTATCAATAACATATCCCAGGGCGGTGCAGCGGTTCTTGATTCTACAGGCTACTGCTTTGCGCCTTACTACCCTGGAATGGAAACAATCTATTCAAAACTGCGTTACATCCCTTACTTTGAGACAAGCCAGTGGGATTTTTCTCTGTATACACCCGATGTTGTTCTTATAGCGCTCGGACAGAATGATCCTCACTGTGAAGGTCATCCGGACAACAACATAAATGATCCGGAGTTCAGACAGCGCTGGATAAGTTCCTATTCAGGCATTCTTAATGACCTCATTGCGAAATATCCGCAAGCAGATTTTATTCTGTTCACAACTATTCTTATGCATGATGAGGCATGGGACAAAGCTATTGACGAAATTTTCACGCAGTCACAAAACAGCCGCGTTCACCGTTTTCGTTTCAGACGTACAGCATCAGCGACCCCGGGTCATCCGAGAATTCCTGAACAGGAAGAAATGGCTGCTGAACTATCCGAATATATCAGTTCTCTTGGTTCAGATATATGGGCTGAGTAACACAGTTGCTGATCATCTGACTGCGGTAGATCTGCTCGAATTTCCGGCTGATAAGCCTGCAGATCCGGTTTCCCAGGAAGCACAGTGAAAACCATAACACAGTAAACGGAAGACATACCTGTCCCATTACATTGAGCGGCATATCCGAATAATCCCAGACATTCCACTTAAGAATGATATTCACTGTAAAGCCTACTGCAAATTCAATCAATGTTATAAATATCGCACCCTTCAGGCATGTCTTGAAGGTGCTTGACTGAGTATTTATAGTTAATATATATATATATGTCAGACACACTCCTCCGGTCAGAGTCATTGACCAGTGAGTAAATCCTCTGGCTGCTATTTCAAGAAGACTGTACATAAAGCAGCCAATCAGAAACACAAAAATAAATTCACCTGGTTTATGCATATAATCACTCCTCACAATTTGATTCTGCTATATATTATTTATTTGATTTTTTCATACATAATATGCAGTAATCAAGGTGTCAATTATACCCTTGTACATTTTACACACGAAAGGTAAAAAAATATGAGAAAAAGCGGAATACTCATGCACATATCAAGTCTTCCATCCTCGTATGGCATCGGAAAGTTCGGAAAAAGTGCTTATAAATTTGTTGATTTTCTTGAACAATGCAAAATCGGCCTGTGGCAGATCCTTCCCTTGTCGCCGACAAGCTACGGAGACTCTCCATATCAGTCTTTTTCTGCATTTGCAGGAAATCCTTATTTTATAGATTTTGAGATTCTTGAAGCCGACGGGCTGCTTCTTAAATCAGATTATCTTTCAATTGACTGGGAAAAGGACCCGCGAAAAGTTGATTACGAATTTCTGTATGATCATGTATATGAAACTCTCAGAAAAGCCTTTGCCAAGTTCAGACCGAATCAGGAATATGCAGTTTTTGAACTGAGAACAAGGGAATGGCTGGATGATTATGCACTCTTTATGGCTCTGAAATTTCAGAACAAAGGTCTTCCATGGTATAAATGGAGCAAAAACCTTGCCTTTACAAAAAATGAAGCAATCGATAAGGCTAAGAAAAGTCTTAGCTCTGAAATAAAATTTCATAAGTTTGTACAGTACTGTTTTTACAGACAGTGGAAAAATCTCAAGAATTACGCAAACAGCAAAGGAATACAGATCGTCGGAGATATTCCTATTTATGTTGCATACGACAGTGTTGAGGTATGGAAAACACCTGAACTGTTCTGCCTTGACAACAACAAATATCCTATTGCAGTCGCAGGATGCCCGCCTGACAGCTTCTCCCCTTCCGGACAGCTCTGGGGCAATCCTTTATACGACTGGAGATTCCATCAGCGCAGCGATTACGAATGGTGGATAAAAAGGCTCAGACAGGCTACTGACATTTATGACATAGTACGTATTGATCACTTCCGTGGTTTTGAAAGCTACTACAGTGTTCCTTTCGGAAATCAGACCGCTGAAATGGGAATATGGCAGAAAGGTCCTGACATTGAACTTTTTGCAAAAGCTGAAAGAGCACTTGGAAAACTCAACATAATTGCTGAAGACCTCGGCTTTATTACACCTGAAGTCCAGAGACTCCTTGACAGAGCCGGATATCCGGGCATGAAGGTAATGCAGTTTGCTTTCAGCAATCCTAAAAACGGCTATTTCCCTCACAATTACACTACTACAAATTGTATAGCATACACGGGTACGCACGATAATGATACGCTTGCAGGCTGGTACAAAACACTTGATGAAAATACACTCAACTTCTGTAAGGCATATCTGCATGTAAAAAACGACAGTGAGATTCCGTATGAAATGATCCGTCTTGCCTGGTCGAGCATCGCTGATTCAGCAATTGCACAGTTCCAGGACTTCACAGGACAGGGCTCTGAGGCAAGGATGAATATACCAAGCACTACTTGCAACAACTGGACATACAGAGCGTGTGAAAGTGACTTTACAACGGAACTTAAAGAAAAAATACTTATGTTGAATATTCTTTATAACAGATGCAACAGAATAATACCTAAACAGGAAAGGGCTGATATAAATGAACAAACAGAATTTATTAAAGGATTTAGATCTGCAACTTGACAGCCTGAAAGCTCAGGGTACTGTTACTGCTCAGAAACTTCATGATACACTCAGCAGTGTTATTATGAAATACATAAATACAGACTGGCACATCAGCAGAGAATCACACCTTGACGGACGGCGTGCATGTTACTTTTCTATGGAATTTCTCATAGGCAGATCAATTTATAACAATCTACTCTGCCTTGATATTTGTACAGATGCTGCAAAAATATTTGAAAGTCACGGATTCTGCCTTAATGATCTTGAGGATATTGAAGATGCTGCACTGGGAAACGGCGGACTCGGAAGACTGGCTGCTTGTTTTCTTGACAGTGCTGCCACTATGAATATACCTCTTGACGGATACGGTATCAGATACAGATACGGCCTTTTCAGACAGAAGATAGTAAACGGATTTCAGACTGAGGAAGCTGACGACTGGACAAGATACGGTGATCCGTGGTCAGTCAGATGTGAAGAGGAAACTGTTCTCGTAAAGTACAACAACCAGACTGTAAAAGCTGTACCTTATGATATGCCTGTTATCGGATACGGAATTCACAATATAGGAACACTGCGTCTCTGGCAGGCTGAACCTGTAAATAAATTTGATTTTCATCTTTTTAATGATCAGAAATATCTCGAAGCATCCAGTGAAGCTGTACATGCAGAGGATATTTCACGTGTACTGTACCCTAATGATGATACTGATGAAGGAAAGAAGCTGCGCCTCAAACAGCAGTATTTTTTCACAAGTGCTTCTCTTACAGATATTATAAGAAAGCATAAGGCTAAGAACAGGGATATACATACACTGAGCGATTATGTTTCCATACAGCTTAATGATACACATCCTGTTATCTCTATACCTGAACTTATAAGACAGCTTACAGCAGATGAGGGAATGTCATTTGATGAAGCTATGGCAGCTGCACAGAAAATATTCAACTATACAAACCATACAATAATGCCGGAAGCTCTTGAAAAGTGGAACTGTGAACTTGTAAAGGAACTGCTTCCTGACATATACAATATTATTTTCATGATCAATGAAAACCTGATTTCTGATTTGTATGCCATTTCATATGATGTCAAAGCGATAGAAAACATGAAAATAATACGCGGTGGCCAGGTTCACATGGCAAATCTCGCGACATACTGCTGTGCACATGTAAACGGTGTTGCAGAAATTCACACTGAAATACTTAAAGAAAAAACACTTCATGACTGGTATGAGGTTTATCCTGACAAATTCCAGAACAAAACCAACGGAATTACTCAGAGACGCTGGCTTGCACTTTGCAACAAAGAACTTTCAGGACTTATTACAGGCCTGCTTGACAGCAACAAATGGATAACAGACCTTTCAGAACTTAAAAAACTTCTTCCTTATGCAGATGATGAAAAAATAATTGAAAAGTTCCTTGAGATAAAAAGTATAAAGAAAAAACAGCTTGCTGATTATATTCTTAAAAAAGATGGCATCAGTGTTGATGAAAACACTATATTTGATATTCAGATCAAAAGGCTGCACGAATACAAACGTCAGCTCCTGAATGCATTTTCGATCATGTACATTTACTTTGGCATTAAGGACGGTTCAATAACCGACTTTACTCCTACTACATTTATTTTCGGAGCAAAGTCAGCACCCGGATATGCAAGAGCAAAAGCAATAATCAAATATATAAATGAAATTGCAGAATATATAAACAAAGATGAAGAAGTAAGGGATCTTATAAAAGTTGTCTTTATTTCGAACTACAATGTTTCATATGCCGAAAAACTGGTTGCTGCTGCAGATATTTCCGAGCAGATCTCTACTGCCGGAACTGAAGCATCAGGAACAGGCAATATGAAGCTTATGCTTAACGGTGCTGTTACTCTCGGAACCATGGACGGGGCTAATATTGAAATAGTCCAGGAAGCAGGAAAAGCAAACAACTACATCTTCGGTGCAACGGTAGATGTACTTGAAAAAGTAATGCCTGCATATTCAAGCAGAAAGATCATGTCCTCAAACCCTAAGATAAGAGCTGTTGTTGAAACGCTCATCGACGGAACATTTGACGACGGCGGAAGCGGAGATTTCAGAGAACTGTATCAGTCACTTCTGGACGGAGCAAGCTGGCATACACCTGATAACTATTACCTGCTTGGTGATCTCGAAGCTTACGTAAAGACTAAGCTCAAATGCAACAAGGACTATACTGACAAAAATGCTTTCGGCAAAAAAATGTGGATAAACATGTGCTGTTCAGGCAAGTTCAGTTCAGACCGAACAATTATTGATTATGCAAAGAATATCTGGAAATGTGATAACGAATAATTAAAGCTTTACATCCTGCTGTATTATACAGCAGGATGTGTTTTTTTATATCGAATCTCTTTTTTTTCTCTTATTAAGTCCATGACCCTCATTTTTTTAAAAAAAAATTACCTGCTTATGCTTAAAATAGGTTCATAGACTTGAAAACTTTTTTTAAAACTGATATAATGTATACGGGTATTGAGAAAATTAATATCAAATTAAATGTTAAACAAACTGAAATGAGGAATTAAAAAATGCCTAGTAGTATAGTTATAGGAACTCAATGGGGCGATGAAGGTAAAGGTAAGATAATCGACATACTTGCATCCCAGGCAGAAGTAGTGGTACGTTCACAGGGCGGCAACAATGCCGGACATACAGTAGTGAACAATGGTGAAACATATAAGCTTCATCTTATTCCATCAGGAATTCTTTATCCTGATACACTGTGTCTTATCGGTGCCGGTGTAGTACTTGATCCTAAAAGCTTTCTTGAAGAGCTTAACATGCTCAGGGAAAAAAATATTTCGGCTGAGAACCTGAGAATAGATCCAAGAGCACACATAGTAATGCCTTGGCATATCGTTCTTGACGGTCTGTCAGAAGAATTCAGAGGCAACAGTGATATAGGAACTACAAAGCGTGGTATTGGTCCTACATACATGGACAAATATGAACGCTGCGGAATAAGAATGTATGATCTTGTTCATCCTGAAATTTTCAGAGAAAAAGCACTTGCAACCGGAAAATTAAAAAATAAAATTATTAAAGAAGTATACGGCGGAAAAGAAATTGATCTCGATACCGTTATTGATGAATATATAGCATACGGAAAACAGCTTGCTGAATTTGTAGATGATGTATCTGTACTCACATACGATGCATACAAAGCAGGCAAGAACATTATGTTTGAAGGTGCTCAGGCTACACTTCTCGACATAGATTTCGGAACATATCCTTATGTAACATCATCACATCCTCTTTCAGGCGGTGTATGCATCGGTACCGGTGTAGGTCCTAAAATGATTGACAGAATCATCGGTGTTGCAAAAGCATATACAACAAGAGTCGGCAAGGGACCATTCCCAACAGAACTTGATGACGAAACAGGCGAAACAATCAGAAATGTCGGTGGAGAATTTGGTACTACTACAGGTCGTCCGAGAAGAACAGGATGGTTTGATGCAGTTATCGTTCGTCATTCAGTTCGTGTAAACGGTCTTGACGGCATTGCTCTCAACAAGCTTGATACACTAAGCAATCTTGGAGATCTTAAGATCTGTACAGGTTATAAAATGCCTGATTCAACAATAATCAGAAACTTCCCTCCTACACTTGAGGGTCTTGAAGGATGCCAGCCTATATATGAAACTGTTCCTGGCTTCAGCGATGATATTTCATCATGCAGAACATACGATGAACTTCCACAGGCATGCAAAGATTATATCAAGCGTGTTGAAGAACTTTGTGAATGCCCTGTAGCTATGGTAGGTGTAGGTCCTGACAGATCACAGATCATAATAAGAGACTAATTTTTATCTATATATAATTTCGATTACGCTGACAAATATATATCACATATATAAGTCAGCGTAAATCATATGTATATAAATTTTCATTCCGAGGTGACTTTTAATGGCTGATAACAGTAAAAATCTTGATGACATAGCAATCCCTCAGTTAGAAGAAACTACATACGATCCATCTGCGCATCGCTCAAACAGATCGCTTGACAATATTCAGGCACCACAGCTCGACGACACAGCGTATGTACCAACAAAAAAGACTTCCAGTCTGAGTGATGTTGCTGTTCCTGTATTATCTGATACTCTGGAAGCCTCAGGTTCTGTTCCTCAGTATACCCAGTATGGCTCATCCCAGACAAGCACCAGTTACCAGGCTCAGAATATCACTCCCCAGTTCACTCAGTACGGCGGTGCTAAGGCTCAGAATCCCGGTCCTCAGTTTACTCAGTATGGCAGTACACAGACTCAGAATCAAGGCACTCAGTTTACTCATTATGGAAGTGCAC
>JAUNSK010000018.1 GCA_030539275.1 Oscillospiraceae bacterium
ATCGACCAAAATAAAACTGAAGGGTGAGTCCGATGGAATAAGCGGTTTTACATATCGACCAAAAATAAAACTGAAGGGTGAGTCCGATGGAATAAGCGGCTATAAAAAAATCTAAAGTTTTAATAAGGTGATTCCAATGTAATACTTGAAAAGTTATTAAACACGAAATGAATTTGGGGAATTTGTGTTCTTCAATTTACATAAAATGAACAACGATGCATCAGGTAAGTCAGTTAAACAATGATAAATGCTGATAGCAGCATACCAACGGGACGTTACTGATGCAGGCATTTTACATACAAAATTGAAAGAAAGTGATGTGAATGATCTTCATTAGCATTACGAACAACAGGCAATTGAATAAAAATTGTTAGGAGTGATTCCGCCAAGACATTATCTTAAATGATGAAAGTCATTTAAAAGATGTGAAACATCTTCAAAAAAGCAGCAGACATGGGTTCTGCAATAATCAGTGAAAAGGTGGTACCGATGTACTAAGTGGTAAAATTAAAATTGAATAAAAAGTAAAGGAACTGATCAGAGAATGAAACAGTTCCTTTATTTTTTATTCTTTTGTTTTGTAATCAGATAAAACACTTTTTACTTCGTCTGAGAACTCATATTTTATGATTTTAAGCAGCTCAGGGATAAATGCAGTAATATATGCGCTGTCAAATGTTCCGTCTGCCTGTCTGGAAAAGCTTTCGGTTAATAACTTTTCTGCTTTGTTTTTATTGTCATCGGAAACTCTCTCGAGGATAAAATCATAAAATTTTTTCTGCCCTTCGTTCATAGGTATGATCTCCTTTATTAATATCAGATAGCCCGGCGAAGATGATGATCATGATGATGAAAATGACAGTACACTGATAAACAAACTGGAAAGCCAAAAAAAATAACCCCTGTAATCAGTCAATAAAAACATTATTGCCATAATAACAGGGAAATATGAAGTTCTACTAATTATTTTTATCTTCTATAAACATATCAAATGTATATTCGTCCAGCTTATCGCGGACAATAGTTGATATTTCATTAAACACTTTCTGATACTTGCAGCTGTGATCGGATACTCTGTTGCAGCAATTATCAGGGTTCAGACATCTGCTGAAGAAATATGTACCCTCAACTGTTTCAATAACAGTACGGAGTTTTATTTCAGATGGCTGCATATTAAGCTCATAACCGCCGTTAGTTCCCTTAAAGGATTTGACAATTCCGGCGGCAGCAAGTTTTCCAAGTATTTTTAAAGCAAAACGAATTGTAATACAGCTTTTTTCTGAAATTGATTTTGCATCAAGTCTTTTACCGCTGTTTACAAGACAGTTTACAATTCTGACGGCATAGTCAGCTTCTAAAGTAAGATGCATAATAACTCCCTATAAAAACTATTTTGTTTGTGGCTAATAATCAATCAAGAAAATCCTTGACTTTTTTGCTTCTGCTTGGGTGACGCAGCTTTCTGAGAGCTTTGGCTTCGATCTGTCTTATTCTTTCTCTCGTAACTTCAAACTCTTTTCCGACTTCTTCGAGAGTTCTGGATCTTCCGTCTTCCAGACCAAAACGAAGTTTCAGAACCTTTGCTTCACGTTCAGTCAGAGTATTAAGAACTTCGTTGAGCTGTTCCTTGAGAAGTATAAGTGATGCAGCTTCAGCTGGAGCAGGAGCGTCGTCATCAGGAATAAAATCACCAAGATGGCTGTCCTCTTCTTCTCCGATAGGTGTCTCGAGTGAGACAGGATCCTGAGCAATTCTCATTATTTCACGTACTCGCTCAACAGGCATTTCAAGTCTTTCTGCAATTTCATCTGCAGTCGGGTCATGACCGTTTTCATGGAGAAGCTGGCTTGTAATTTTTTTAACCTTTGTAATTGTTTCAACCATATGAACAGGAATACGTATTGTACGTGCCTGGTCAGCAATAGCTCTTGTAATAGCCTGTCTTATCCACCATGTAGCATATGTTGAGAACTTAAAACCTTTTGTATGGTCAAATTTCTCGACAGCTTTAATAAGACCAAGGTTGCCTTCCTGGATAAGATCAAGGAACTGCATACCACGTCCGCCGTATCTTTTTGCAATACTTACAACAAGTCGGAGGTTAGCTTCGGAAAGACGTTTTTTTGCATACGGATCCCCTTTGGACATCCTTTCAGCAAGTTCAATTTCTTCTTCCGCAGATAAAAGCGGAACACGACCGATCTCCTTGAGGTATATCTTTACAGGGTCATCAATTGCTATTCCCTCAGTTGAAAGAGCCATTTCGAGATCATCATTAAGAGATGAATCAAGCCCGATCTTTAAATCAGTATCAGGAGAGAAGTCTTCTACTATTTCTATATTAAGGCCTGCGCATGTTTCATAGAAAGAATCCATCTGATCCACATCGAAGTCAGTTTCTTCAAGTGCATCTGTTATTTCTTTAGTTGTAAGTTTTCCAGTAAGCTTACCTTGTTCGAGTAAGCTTTCAATAGTCTTCTTTTCGTTAGCCATTAAAATTCCTCCTACTTTTTGTTTTTAAGCTGTTGTTGTATTTTTAGCAAGTCATCATCTGACAGTTCGACTTCATTATTATATACAAAACCAGCATTAAAATTCTTTAATACGTCAACACAGTCCAAAATAGTTTGTTCAGTAATAGTTTTATCTCTGTTTTTCGCTTCAATTCCGCATATTTTTCCCATTTGGGAGCTGTCGAAAAATTCTGATAAAAGTGATACCGAGAAAACAGTAGATTCTTTTATCGCTTTACAGACCTCAGAAAATACCTTTTTATTAAAAGCTGTAACAAATTCATCAGTACTAATGACAGACGTTATATGTTCTAGCTTGTCCGGATTTTTCATCAGATATGAAATGATATATTCTTCTGCTTTGTTCTGCTTAGGATATTTGACTGAATCAGGATTTACTGTATCAGGCATATTTAAACTGGTCTCTATAGTCTTCCATTCTTTCTTTTTCTGTATAAGAGAGCGTTTTTTAAGTGTAGACTCAAGCTGTATATGTAAAACGTTCGTGTTAATGTCAGCATCTCTGGAGACCCTGGATATATAGACATCCCTGGCTATGGGATCAGTCAGCTCTGCAATTATGCCGATCGCCCGGCGCAGGTAATCAACTTTTCCGGCTTCAGTACTGATATCAGCTTCTGCTTTGCATTTATCAAGCTGAAAATTTACAGCATCTCCTGATTGTTCAAGGAGAAGTCTGAATTTGGTAGAGCCGAATTTTTTAATGTATTCGTCAGGATCTTTGGCACCTGACATATTGATGATCTTTACTGAAACTCCGACAGCTGTAAGAAGGTTAATAGCCCTTTGTGTTGCTGCCACACCTGCTTTGTCACTGTCATATGCAATAACGATCTCAGATGCATACTGAGACATAATTCTGGCCTGTTCTGAAGTAAGGGATGTACCAAGTGTTGCCACAACATTTTCAAATCCGGCCTGGTTAATAGTTATTACATCCATGTATCCTTCTGCAAGAATTAGACGTTTGGAATCGGAGTTCTTTGCAAAGTTAAGTGAGAACAAATTTCTGCTTTTTTTAAATACCGGAGTATCTGATGAATTTATATACTTAGCAGAATCTCCGGAAAGAATTCTGCCTCCGAATGCTATAACATTTCCGCGAAGATCTATAATAGGGAACATAACGCGGTTTCTGAAAACATCATAAATACGACCGTTGGAATTTTTGCGGCAGACACAAGCCTCGATCATTTCATCTTCAGTAAAACCTGATTTTATGAGATGATCATGAAGAGCATTCCAGTTGTCAGGCGCATATCCAAGTCCGTACTTTTTAATTGTCGCAGCCGATAGACAGCGTGATTTAAAATATGCACGCCCCGGTGCTCCTGCACCTGAGAGCAGTGTTTTATAATAAAAGTTTGCAGTTTCACGGTTTATTTCAAGTGTTCTTGCTTTTATATGAGCTGACTTATCATTTATAGAATTGTCAGGAATATCTATACCGGCACGCTGTGCCAGATATTTTACTGATTCTATATATGACAGATTTTCAATACGTTCAACAAATGTAATAACATCTCCGCCGGCTCCGCATCCGAAACAGTAAAAACTCTGGGTATCAACATAAACTGTACACGAAGGAGTTTTCTCAGAGTGAAAAGGACAAAGGCATGTATATGTTGTTCCTCTTCTTTTCAGGCTTACATAAGATGAAAATAAGTCCTCAATAGGATTACCAAGTCTGAGCTGGTATATAAAATCATCACTAAAAGCCATGTTTCACCTCCGCTGCAGCTTTATATAAATGTACCTGTATACTTATACTTGCTGAATTTAAAAAAACCTTTAGAAAAAGATAAATATCTAAAAGTTTTCGAATAATTTCTGATCTTTTTTTATCTTTACCTTTCCGTTTGAAGTTTCTGTCAGTTTATCACTGAGAGCATTAAAATACTGTTCTTTGACCAGAATATCCATCCGGACCATTTCGCCAAAGTCTGAAGACAGTTCTTTTATTTCAAACTGCGGAAGGAGATATGATATTTTATTATAAAGGTTGTAATCCATTACTATCTGTGTTTTGTAACATTCACACATATTCAGTATACAGCTTTTTTCAACAGCAAGTTTTGCAGCTGTTGAATATGCTCTGACAAGGCCTCCGCCTCCCAGAAGAATACCTCCGAAATACCTTGTGACTACACAGCATACATCAGTAAGGCTGTGTTTGTGAAGAATATCAAGAACAGGTACTCCGGCTGTGCCCTGAGGCTCGCCGTCATCTGAGTATCTGGAAATATTGTTATCTCTGACGATATATGCGTAAACATTATGGGTTGCCTTTCTGTGCATTGCTTTTATTTCATTGATGAAAGCGACGGCTTCATCATTTGTTGCAACAGGAGCCAGATAGGCTATAAATTCTGAACGACGTTCAGTAAATGAAGTATCCGTACGTTGTCTGATAGTTCTGTAACCCATGATATGATAGTCCTCTTCAAATAAATAAAGGGCGACCTTTTATAGTCACCCTGTCAGATAGCATAAAGCTATTTGCTCTTGCCGAAACGCTTATTAAATCTGTCTACACGTCCGCCAGTATCAATAAGCTTCTGCTTACCAGTGAAAAACGGGTGGCACTTTGAACAAATTTCAACCTTGATATCCTTCTTAGTTGAACGAGTTTCAATTACATTGCCGCATGCACATGTGATTGTAGTTTTTTCAAAATCAGGATGTATGCCATTTTTCATAAGAAAGTCACCTCTTTCAAAACTATTATGATTAACATAGTAGCCCATCAGTTACTTTAGACAGTAGTACTATCGATAATTCACTTGTAAAATAAATTATATCATACTATTATGTAAAATACAAGCCTTTTTATTAAAAAAAATCAACTTTTTATTCATCACTTTTTGTGAATAGTACAAAATAAAAACCATACTGCAGAAGTATGGTTTTTATATAATAAGTTAATCGAGTTATCAGAAGCCAAGTATAGATTTGAAATCAGCGCTTAATTTTTCACACTGTTTGTCAGCTTCTTCATGGGTGTTTCCAGTTGTAGTATAGTATGCCTTGATCTTTGGCTCAGTGCCTGAAGGTCTGATCACTACTGAAGCATTGTTTTCAAGCTTGAAAACAAGAACATCAGATTCAGGAAGAGTAAGTTCACTGACAGCGCCTGTTTCAATACACTTTGATTTACCGGTCAGGTAATCTTCAAATACTACAAGCTTTAATCCGCCTATCTGCGCAGGATGATTTGTACGAAGTGAAGTCATTATTTCCTTCATCTTCTCCATACCTGTTACGCCTTCGCAGGTAAAACTCTCAAGAGCATGCTTGTAAACACCGTATTTTTTATACATTTTCTCTCTTGCATCGAGAAGGGAAATACCTAGTGTCCTGTAGTACGCTGCCATCTCACAGATGAGCATTGATGCAACAACTGCATCCTTGTCTCTTACATAAGAACCTGCAAGATATCCGTAGCTCTCTTCAAATCCGAATATATAGCGGTCAGCTTCACCGTCTGCTTCAAGAAGACCGATCTGTTCACCGATAAACTTAAATCCCGTAAGAACATTTCTGATTTCAACGTTATAATGCTTTGCAATTGCATTTGCAATATCAGTTGTTACAATAGTTTTTACTGCTACAGGGTTTTCAGGCATTGTTCCTGCTTTTGTGCGTTCTTCGCAGATGTATTCGAGAAGCATAGCACCAACTTCATTGCCGGAGAAAAGTACATAACCGTTTTCAGATGGAACAGCAATACCGACTCTGTCTGCATCAGGATCAGTTGCAAGAAGGAGGTCAGGCTTAACTGTTTCACAAAGCTTAAGTCCGAGTGCAAGCGCTTCTTTTATTTCAGGGTTAGGATAAGGGCATGTTGTGAAGTTGCCGTCCGGATTTTCCTGCTCAGGTACAACTGTTACATCGGTAATACCAACTTTTTTCAAAATGGTTCTAACCGGCTTGTTGCCTGTTCCGTTAAGCGGAGTATATACAACCTTAAGACCGCTGTCTGCGATAATATCTGTGTGTATACCCTGGGCACATACATTTTTGTAGTAATTATCTATAACATCCTGACTGATATATTCTATAGAACCGCTGGAAATTCCATCTTCAAATGAAATATATTTTGGTCCTCCGAACATTTCAACCGAATTGATCTTGCCGATAACAGTGTTTGCTGCATCAATTGTGATCTGGCATCCGTCGCTGCCATATACTTTGTAGCCGTTATATTTTGCAGGATTGTGACTGGCTGTTACTACGATTCCTGCGCTGCAGCCAAGTTCACGAACGGCAAATGAGAGTGTAGGTGTCGGCATAAGTTCATTGTATATATAAACTTTAATTCCGTTTGCTGCAAGAACTCCGGCAGCTGCTTTTGCAAAAACATCAGATTTAATACGGCTGTCATAAGCAATCGCAACACTCGGATCTGTACATAATGAATTAACGTAATCAGCAAGACCCTGTGTGGCTCTTCTGATTGTGTAAATGTTCAGTCTGTATGTTCCGGCACCGATAACACCGCGCAAACCACCGGTACCAAATTCAAGATCTCTGTAAAATCTGTCCTTTATTGCGTCATTATCACCAGCTATTGAAGACAATTCAGCCTGCAGATCAGGGTCCTCAACAGCTTTATTTGTCCATAGGGTGTACAATTCCATCTCTTTCATAATTATATACTCCTCTGATAAGTCTGATAGTTTATAAACATTCTCAAAAGACATTATAACATAAATCGTCCTCGTTTTAAAGATGTTTTGTAAAAAAAATAAAAAACAGCAATTAAATTTTGTTGCTATTTATTGCCCGAATCTGTATGAATGTATTAAAATAAAGACATAAGAGCACGAAAAATAATATTTCTGGAATGCAGATGTATGATTACTGTAAAATATTTATCTTTACATGTAAATATTATATGCTGATTTATTGAAAAAATGTGTACAGTAGCTTTTAAGCGTGATTGACATAAAAAAATGCATAATATATAATAATTAGAAGAAATATGTGAGGAGAGTATTAACAATATGAAATATGACAGTATAATATTTGATCTTGACGGAACTCTTTGGGACAGTGCCGAGGGAATCTGCGGAGTATGGGATCAGGTCATCGCTCAGTATCCCGGAGTGGACGCCAAAATATCAGTTGAAGAACTGCACAGATGTATGGGACATACAATAGACGAAATAGCTGTTATGCTTTTTCCAGATACTGATCCACAGCTGCGCTGCGAGATGATGAAAAAATGCTGCAGTGATGAGTGTGAGTATCTTTCACATCATGGAGGAACGCTTTACGGTGATCATGATGTGATTCTTGGCTGCCTTGCGGAAAAATATAAGCTGTTTATAGTGAGTAACTGTCAGTGCGGATATATCGAAAGCTATCTTACAGCACATAATACTAAAAAATACTTTACCGATATAGAGTGTATAGGAAACACAGGTTTGTCAAAAGGGGAAAATATCAGTCTTGTCATAAAGCGCAATAATCTGAAACATCCTGTTTATGTTGGTGACACACAGACTGATGCAGATGCAGCACACTATGCAGGAATTGATTTTGTTTTTGCACAGTATGGTTTCGGAAACGTTGAAAAGTATGAATATGCCATTACATCACTGGATCAGCTGCAAAACACTATAGACTGACAGTAAGCTTTTAAATAATTATACAGCATAGGATCTATTCAGGAAATTATAGATCCTATGCTGTTTTTTATGTAAATTGAACTTAAATTGAACTTTTATAAATAAATGAACTTTTTCCAACTTTTTGTTGACATTTTTTTTGAACTATGTTATACTTTATAACATAAACATTGAACTGTTATACATAAGTTGAACTTTGAGGTGATAATAATGGCAGGTGAAATTTTTGCAGACAGATTAAGGGAGGCCATGGCAAGACAGGGTGTCAAACAGGCTGACCTGATCAGAGAGGCTGAAAAAAGCGGAATCAAGATGGGAAAAAGCCATATGAGTCAGTATGTGAACGGAAAGACTGTTCCAAGAGCTGATATGCTTCATTTTCTGGCCGCTGTACTTCATACAGATGAAAACTGGCTTAAAGGAAACTGTACAGAAAGTAAAACTTCATATGATAATTCAGATCAATTGAGTAATACAAATGAGAAGATCAATACATCAGGAGATATAAAAATGAGAGAATTTAAGAAATCTACAAAACTTGACAACGTATTATATGATGTAAGGGGACCAGTAGTTGAAGAGGCTGCACGAATGGAGGAATCAGGTACTCAGGTCCTGAAGCTGAATATCGGAAATCCTGCTCCGTTCGGATTCCGTACACCTGATGAGGTAATATACGATATGCGTCAGCAGCTGACTGATTGTGAAGGATATTCACCGGCAAAAGGCCTTTTCTCAGCCAGAAAAGCAATCATGCAGTATGCACAGCTCAAAAAAATACCAAATGTTACGATCGAAGACATATACACAGGAAACGGTGTGAGTGAACTAATAAATCTCAGTATGTCAGCACTGCTCAATGACGGTGACGAAATACTTATCCCGTCTCCTGATTATCCGTTATGGACAGCATGCGCAACACTTGCAGGAGGAAAGGCTGTTCATTATATCTGTGATGAGCAGGCTGACTGGTATCCTGATATGGATGATATAAAAAAGAAAATTACAGACAGGACAAAAGCAATTGTTATTATTAACCCGAATAATCCTACAGGAGCTCTTTATCCAAGAGAAGTCCTCCGTCAGATCGTTAATATAGCAAGAGATCATCAGCTGATGATCTTTTCAGATGAGATATATGACAGACTGGTTATGGATGGCGAGGAGCATGTTTCAATTGCGTCCCTGGCTCCTGATCTTCTGTGTGTTACATTCAGCGGTTTATCAAAATCACATATGATAGCAGGATTCAGAGTCGGCTGGATGATCATCAGCGGTAACAAAGAGATCGGCAGAGACTATATGGAAGGCATAAATATGCTTTCAAACATGAGACTCTGTTCAAATGTTCCGGCTCAGTCTGTAGTCCAGACGGCACTCGGCGGTCACCAGAGCGTTAATGATTATATTATTCCGGGCGGAAGAGTTTACGAACAGAGGGACTATATTTATAAGGCACTTATTGATATTCCGGGTGTCACTGCTGTAAAACCGAAGGCAGCATTTTATATTTTCCCGAAGCTGGATGTCAAGAAATTCAATATCAGGGATGATGAGAAATTTGCACTTGATCTTCTCAGAGACAAGAAGATCCTGATTATCCACGGCGGCGGATTCAACTGGAAGACACCTGATCATTTCCGTGTAGTTTATCTGCCGAGAATCGAAGTGCTTGAGGAGTCGGTTGGCAAAATAACTGATTTTCTTAGTTACTATCATCAGTAATACATTAAATAAAAATTCACCTGTCTGAAAATTTAATTCAGACAGGTGAATTTTTTTATCCTTTTATCTGGGAAGCTACGACGCTTTCGCCACAGTATATTTTTCTGAGCTTTGGCTTTTCGATCTTTCCGGTAGGATTACGCGGAACATCTGCAAATATGATCTTATGAGGTCTTTTGTATCTCGGGAGATCCTTGCAGAATTCATTAATATCTTCTGTTGTAGCTGAGAATCCTGGTTTGACCTCGATAATTGCAGCTGCAATCTCACCGAGTCTGTGATCAGGAAGTCCGATAACGGCAACGTCCTTGATTACGGGATTTGAACGAAGGAAATCTTCGATCTGAACAGGGTACAGATTTTCACCGCCGCTAATGATAACGTCCTTTTTACGGTCAACAAGATAGATAAATCCGTCTTCATCCTCCTGTGCCATGTCACCTGTATAAAGCCATCCGTCCTGCAGAACCTCGTCTGTTGCTTTCTGATCTTTGTAATAGCACTTCATTACTCCGGGACCGTTTACTGCAAGCTCACCGACTTCTCCACGGCTTACGGTCTGTCTGTTTTCATCAACGATCCTTACATTCCAGCCATATCCGGCAACGCCGATAGCACCGACTTTACTGATATTTTCTATTCCGAGATGAACACAGCCGGGTCCGATAGATTCGCTGAGGCCGTAGTTTGTATCATACATATGGTCAGGAAATACTTTCTTCCAGCGTTTGATGAGACTCGGAGGTACAGGCTGAGCACCGATATGCATAAGTCTCCACTGTGAGAGATTATACTGACTCAGATCAATATCACCCCTGTCAATTGCATCAAGAATATCCTGAGCCCATGGAACCAGGAGCCATACAATTGAGCAGTGTTCTTCAGAGACAGTCTGAATAATATTTTTAGGTTTTACACCCTTAAGAAGAACAGCTTTTCCACCTACGAGCAGACTTCCGAACCAGTGCATTTTTGCACCGGTATGATAAAGCGGGGGAATACATAGAAATACATCTTCGTGTGTCTGTTTGTGATGATTCTGTTCTACGCGGCAGGAATGCATGAGAGCTTCATGTCTATGTAAAATTGCTTTAGGAAATCCTGTAGTTCCTGAAGAAAAATAAATAGCTGCATCATCGTCATCGGAAATAGATATATCAGGAGCTGTACTTGAGTAATTTGCAGCAAGATGTAGATAATTTTCTGCAAATGTAGGACAGTTGTCACCTACATAGAACTGAAGCTTTACTGAAGGAAGCTTGTCACATATTTCTTCCATACGGCCTATAAATTCAGGTCCGAAAACTACAGTGTTTACATCAGCAAGTTCTACGCAGTATTTGATTTCATCAGATGTGTATCTGTAGTTGAGCGGAACAGCAAGTGCGCCGGTTTTAAGAATACCGAAATAAACAGGAAGCCATTCGAGGCCGTTCATCAGCAGTATTCCGACCTTGTCGCCTTTTTTTATACCGCGGCTTATGAGAAGATTTGCACATCTGTTGGCTTTCTCATTAAAAACGCTCCATGTTATTTCACGGCGGTAATTTTCAGATGAACCTGATTCGATAAGTTCGTATTCTTTCCATGTTACACGTCGTATTTCCTGCACTTCCGGATTGATTTCGACCAGTGCTATTTCATCGCCGTATTTGGCGGCGTTTTGTTCAAGCAATTGTGTTATTGGCATAATAATTTCCTTTCATTTATTTTATATTAATAATAATTTTAACACAATAAAGCATAAAAGTCAACAAAATATACATAATAAAAAATATATGTGTTAATTTGGGATAAAATAATTTTACATAGATTTTACTTTGAAACAATGGTGATTTTACAAACAAAGCATATAATAACACAAGAATTAAGATTTAATAAGATGTATCAAAAGTGGAGGATGTATATGGACATATTTTCAATTTTAACACTGTTCGGAGGGCTTGCACTCTTTCTTTACGGCATGAATGAAATGGGAAAGGGGCTTGAGAAACTGGCAGGAGGAAAGCTTGAAAAGATATTTGAAAAGCTGACTTCCAACAGACTTAAGGGTCTGCTTCTCGGAGTAGGTGTTACTGCACTGATTCAGTCATCATCGGCAACTACAGTAATGCTTGTAGGTTTTGTTAATTCCGGAATAATGAAGCTGGCACAGGCGATATCAATAATTATGGGAGCGAATATAGGTACTACAATTACTTCATGGCTGCTCAGTCTTTCAGTTATTGACGGCAACAGCTTCTGGATAAAAATGCTCAAACCAACATCATTTTCACCTGTACTGGCTGTAATAGGCATAATATTTATAATGTTTGTAAAGGATCAGAAAAAGAAGGATATAGGTTCGGTATTTGTAGGATTTGCCGTTCTTATGTTCGGAATGAATACAATGAGCGGTGCAGTAGCACCTCTTGCTGACAGTGAAAAATTCACTGGCATACTTACAATGTTTTCAAATCCTTTTCTCGGTGTTCTGGCGGGCGCATTTCTGACAGCTGTTATCCAGTCATCTTCTGCATCAGTCGGTATTCTTCAGGCGTTGTCATCAACGGGTAATCTTCAGTTTGGTGCAGCAATTCCTATTATACTCGGTCAGAATATCGGAACATGTGTAACTGCACTCATGTCAAGCGTCGGTGCCAATAAAAATGCAAAGAGAGTTGCTGTTGTACATCTGTATTTTAATCTTATCGGTACAGCTGCATTTATGATACTGTTCTATTCAATAAGTGCATTTGTTGACTTCAGTTTTATGGATTCAGCAGTTAGTGCTTTCGGAATAGCAGCTGTTCATACTATATTTAACATAATAGCGACTGCAATACTGCTTCCTTTCTCAAAACTGCTTGAAAAGCTTGCATATCTTACAGTCAAGGATGACGATACTGATGAAAAGATCGAGGTTCTTGATGACAGACTCCTGAATACTCCTGCTATTGCAATAGAACAGTGCAGAAGTCTTACAGCAAAGATGGGACAGCTGTCAATGGATACTATCGGACTTGCAGTAAGCCTCTGCGAGAAATACGAAAAGAAGAAAGCGGAGAAATTGCTGGCAAATGAAGAACAGATAGATCTCTATGAGGACAAGATAGGTGCATATCTTGTAAAGGTAAGTTCACGTGATCTGACTGATATTGACAGCAAATCTGTCTCAAAGCTTCTTCACATCATAGGTGACTTTGAACGAATCTCAGATCATGCCGTTAATATTCATGATACAGCCCTTGAGATGCATGAAAAGAATCTGAAATTTACCGGAGAGGCATCAAAGGAACTTAAAACTATTACTGATGCCGTAAAAGAAGTAGTAAGTATGTCAGTAAATTCATTTATTAATAATGATTCGTCTCTTGCTCTTATGGTTGAACCACTTGAAGAAGTAGTTGATGATCTGAGAATAGAGATCAGAAACCGTCATATAAACAGACTTCAGACAGAAAAATGTACAATAGAAATGGGATTTATTTTTTCTGATTACCTTACTAATCTGGAAAGAGTTTCAGATCACTGTTCAAATATTGCCTTATGCATGCTTCAGATAATAAACAACAATTTTGATACACACGAATATCAGCATGAAATGAAATCGTCAGGCAGAAACTTTGACAAACAGTACGAAATATTCAAGGTGAAATACTCAGTATAAAATATCAGGATAATATCCAAAAGGATTTAATAATAATATAGAAGAGGCATCCGATGAAAATAATCATCGGATGCCGGTTTGTTTATAACTTACGCAAGAAGTCTGTTTGCAGTTTTTGCAATTAATAAATATATTAATTATAGTCAGAAATACATCAGATCTGCGTGAAACCACCACTATATTTATTAAACTATCAAAATAGAGTTGCAATATTTCTGGTTTTATAGTAAAATAGAAAGAAATTAATTATTGTTGCACATATACGCCAGTACCTGGTGTGTTGTGAAAGGAGATATGTATGAAGGGAATTATTCTGGCCGGAGGGTCAGGTACAAGACTTTATCCACTTACAATGGTGACATCAAAACAGCTTCTGCCTGTTTATGACAAGCCGATGATATACTATCCGCTGTCTACGCTTATGCTTGCCGGTATACGTGATATACTTATAATATCGACCCCTGCAGATATACATAATTTCGAAAACCTTTTAGGCGATGGTTCTGATTTTGGTCTTAAGTTAAGCTATAAGGTTCAGCCATCACCAGACGGACTCGCTCAGGCATTTCTGCTTGGTGAAGAATTTATCGGCGGTGAGCCATGTGCAATGGTTCTTGGTGACAATATATTTTATGGCAACGGCTTTTCAGAAATACTTTGTGAAGCAGTGAATAATGCTGAAAATGGTACAGCAACAATATTCGGCTATTATGTAAATGATCCGCAGAGATTCGGAATAGTAGAGTTTGATGAAAATGAAAATGTTATCTCTGTTGAGGAGAAACCGGAAAACCCGAAGTCAAATTACTGCATTACAGGTCTGTATTTTTATGACAAGCGCGTAACTGAGCTTGCAAAGCAGGTAAAACCAAGTGCGAGGGGAGAACTTGAAATAACAACTCTCAATGAACTTTATCTCAACGCTTCATCTCTCAAAGTAAAGCTTCTCGGCCGTGGTTTTGCATGGCTTGATACCGGAACCATGGACAGTCTTGTCGAGGCTTCTGATTTTGTACAGATGCTTCAGAAGAGACAGGGAGTGGAGATCTCTGCCCCTGAAGAGATTGCTTTCAGAAATGGCTGGATCAATGAGGATAAGCTTCTTGTTTCAGCACAGAGATATGGAAAATCTCCATACGGACAGCATCTTAAAAAGGTCGCTGAAGGAAAAATCCATTATTAATAGTATAATTACAGCTATAAAAATTACCGGATGCATAATAATGTATCCGGTAATTTTTATATAAAACCAAACAGGGTAATAAACTGTCTCAATAATAAATGTGTTTTTTTTATATTAAAAATATGTTTTATTTAAAAAATTTAATATTATTTTAAGGTTTGGGCTGTATTATAATGATATCAACTGATATATAGAAAGGAGCTGCTATGAAACACATCAGAACGCTTATTATTTATCTGACTGTTCTGCTTTCTGTACAGTGTGCAGCCAGCGGATGTTCACTTAAAAAGACATACAGCAGTATTGATATATCATTTCTTAAGGTCGGTAAAGCAGATGCGATAGTAATCAGGACTCCTGACCATGCAGTTCTTATAGATGCAGCAAACCAGGGTGAAGGCAAAGAAATATATGCCTTTTGTGAAGAAAACGGATATACGGAGCTGGATTATTTTATTCTGACACATTTTGATTCAGATCATGTAGGCGGTGCCAGAGCGGTAGTAAATAAGTTCTCTGTTAAAAATATTCTGCAGCCTGACTATACAGAAAACAGCAAAGAGTTTAAAAATTATTCAGAAGCTGTTCTGGAAAAGGGCTATACTGTACAGACTGTGACAGACACAGTAACTTTTGAACTTGATGATGTATATTTTAAAGTTTATCCGTCGTCAGGAGGCCCGTATGATGATGTAAATAATTATTCACTCGTAATAACTGCAACACACGGAAATAATTCATTTATTTTTGCAGGTGATGCAGAGAAGGAGAGAATAAAAGAATGTATGGACCAGATTCCACAGAGGACTAAGGGCTGGTCTCTTATCAAAATGCCTCACCATGGCGGATACGAAAAAAATCTTGATGATTTTATAAGGTTTATAAGACCTGAATATGCAGTCGTCACATGTTCGTCAGGCAGCCCGGCTGATGACAGAACTTTAAATCTGCTGGGAGAGACCGGAACTGAAGTATATTATACATGTGATGGAGGTATTACATTTACATCTGACGGATACAAACTTGTCCATACGTCCATATCGTAGATAATTTACTTTTATAAAGTAATATACGGACAGCATTCCGTGTCCGTATATTACAGTATGAAAATAGATTTTTGTAATACCAAGTTACAATTTTTATATGTTTATCTGTCTAGAAATAAGGATAATGTTATCGTTTTCATTTTTGCATATCTACATTTTTCCGGGCTTTAAACCGGGTAGGTTATGATCCCTCCTTATTTTACTTAGTCTATGCAAAAACTATCCTTTTACTTACAGTAATCAGATGACAGACCATCTTGTCTCCCATCTGACATGCTAATTATAGCATATATTTATGTCCAAATTATGTCGATAGCGAGTTTTTTCTTAAAAATACACAAAAAATTTTTTTAGAAAGGAAAAAGTTTATGTCAAATGTTCTTGTAGCTGAAGACAATTTAACAATATCAACACTTTATAAAGAGTACATTGAACGTGAGGGTTATAAGGTATATGTTGCCCAGAACGGGCAGGATGCAATTGATCTTTTTGTCAGCCAGGATTTTGATCTGGTTCTTCTTGATGTGGTGATGCCTGTTATGGATGGCTTTGATACCTGCAGAAATATCAGGAAAATATCAAATGTTCCTATAATGATGGTTACAGGCAAAGGTGAGGATTTTGAAAAAATAATGGGGCTCGGCATCGGTGCTGATGAGTATATCGTAAAACCGTGTTCTCCCGGAGAAATAGTTGCAAGAATGAGGGCTATTCTCAGACGTATATACTTTGAGCACAGCAACAGTCCGCAAAGACATGTGATGAGATGCGCTAATCTTGAAGTTGACATGGACAACTTTTCAGTTTCTATAAGCGGACGCAAGGCTATGCTGACAAAAAAAGAACTGGAAATTCTATGGACACTTGCACAGAATAAAGACAAAGTATTTACCAGAGAAAATCTTCTCAACAGTTTATGGGGTTATGATTATTACGGAGACTGCAGAACAGTGGATTCACATATCAAGCGTCTGAGAGCAAAGCTTGATATGTTTGATCACCCTGAATGGAATATAAAAACCATATGGGGTATGGGATACAAGTTTGAGGTGTATAATTATGAATGACCAGAAATCAGGCATCGACGGACAAATGTACGCAGTAAGTGCACATCCGTGCAGCACTGACAATCTTCAGGATGATTTTATATCATGTGTTGCTCACGAACTCAGGACTCCGGTCGCCATACTGAGAGGATCGCTTGAGGCATTATGTGACGGTGCAGTAACTGATAAACAGCAGACAGATGAGTATTACAGACAGATGTTGTCTGAAAGCATTTATCTGCAGAGGCTTGTAAGTGATCTTCTTGATTTCTCAAGGCTAAGAAACACTGAGTTTTCTATAGCAATGGAACCGGTATGCGTTACAGATGTGCTTGATGATGTATACAGGGGATTCAGACATATCGCAGATCAGAAAGGCATCAGTATCGAAAAAAAATATGACAGCGGTACATATGTGATAAACGGTGATTATGGCAGACTCAGACAGATGTTTGCTGCAGTAGCGGACAATGCAGTAAAATTTACTCCATACGGGGGAAATGTTCAGGTAAAACTTTCACAGAGCGGAGATTCGTTTATGGTTCATATTTCAGATACCGGATGCGGAATAGCTGAAAACGAGATCAGTGACATTTTTACGAAATTTCACAGGCGAATGTCAGATGACAACAGCAGCGGCACAGGTCTGGGTCTTGCAATAACAAATTCTATAGCATCAAGACACTGTGTTTCAATAAATGTCAAAAGCAGTCCGGGATGCGGAACTGATTTCTGTTTTGATTTTTCAAAGGCACAGCGAATAGATGTTTAGATACCAAAGAGCTTCTGAATTTATCAGAAGCTTTTTTTAATTAAAACAATTATGCTGGAAGATCCGGATATAGACAGCGAAGACAGAGCATAACTGTATGATCGAAAGGGAATAAGAACCTTAAAAACAGAAGATAATTATAAAGTATGAGCGAAAATTAAAAAAATCATAAAAAAAATTAAAAAAAGAATGTGCGTAAGAAAAAAAGACTTGACAAACGATAATTGTGTGATATAATAAACTAGTGTGTGAAATTCTATCACATTACAACAAAAAAATAATAAAGAAGGAGGAAAAATAATGCCAACGTTTAATCAGTTAGTACGTAAGGGCAGAGATGTTTTGGAGGTTAAGTCAACAGCACCAGCTCTCCAGAAGGGTTACAATGCCAAGAAAAAAGTTGTAACAGATATAAGTGCTCCTCAGAAGCGCGGTGTTTGTACAGCAGTAAGAACTGCAACACCTAAAAAACCTAACTCAGCTATGAGAAAGATTGCCAGAGTTAAGCTTACAAACGGCTACGAGGTAACTGCTTATATTCCTGGTATAGGTCATAACCTTCAGGAACATAGCGTTGTTCTTATCAGAGGCGGACGTGTTAAGGACCTTCCTGGTGTACGTTATCATATCATCAGAGGAACACTTGATGCTCAGGGCGTTGCTAAGAGAATGCAGGCTCGTTCTAAGTATGGCGCAAAGAGACCTAAGGCAGGCGCAGCTAAGTAATAATTTGCTCTAGGCTGGTTTTTTAATAGGATACAACTGCCACAGGATTTAATGTGGAGATTATATAGATTAGTATATACCTCTGCATGGTCTTGACGGGTGACAAAAGTCAACCGAGTACCTATGAATTCATTTATTATTAATTGTGAAGGAGGGAAGCGAAAATGCCAAGAAGAGGTAATATCGCAAAGCGTGACGTTTTACAGGATCCAGTTTACAGTTCAAAGCTTGTTACACGTTTAATCAACAATATAATGCTTGATGGTAAAAAGGGTGTTGCACAGAAAATCGTTTATGATGCATTTGAAATCGTCGCTGAAAAGACAGGTGAGAATGCGCTGGAGGTTTTCGAAAAAGCAATGGAAAACATCATGCCAGTACTTGAAGTTAAAGCCCGCAGAATGGGTGGTGCTACTTACCAGGTTCCGATGGAGGTTCGTCCTGAGAGACGTCAGACACTCGGCCTGAGATGGATCACTAAGTATTCAAGACTCAGAAATGAAAAGACTATGAAGGAAAGACTTGCAGGAGAGATTCTTGACGCTATTAACGGCAGCGGTGGAGCTTGCAAAAAACGTGATGACACACATAAAATGGCTGAGGCTAACAAGGCATTTGCACACTATCGTTGGTAATCTCTCAGGGGATATTACGATAGTAAGGTTTCAGTTAATTTAAAAATAATGGAGGAAAAGTTATGCCAAGAGATTGTTCACTTGAACATACAAGAAATATTGGTATAATGGCCCACATTGATGCAGGTAAAACTACAACTACTGAACGTATTCTGTTTTATACAGGTATAACTCACAAAATCGGTGAGGTTCATGAAGGTGCTGCTACAATGGACTGGATGGAGCAGGAGCAGGAAAGAGGTATCACAATTACTTCTGCTGCTACAACAGCTTACTGGTCTGGCCATAGAATCAATATCATAGATACACCTGGACACGTTGACTTTACAGTTGAGGTTGAGCGTTCATTAAGAGTACTTGACGGTTCTGTAACTGTTTTCTGCGCAAAGGGCGGCGTTGAGCCACAGTCTGAAACTGTATGGCGTCAGGCTGATAAGTATCATGTACCAAGAATGGCCTATGTAAACAAAATGGACATTATGGGTGCAAACTTCTATCGTGTTGTTGATATGATGCATGATAGATTAAAATGTAATGCAGTTCCGATTCAGCTTCCAATCGGCTCAGAGGATACATTCAAGGGTATCATCGACCTCGTTGAGATGAAAGCCTATGTTTACTATGATGATCTTGGAAAAGATATCAGAGTAGAAGAGATTCCTGCTGATATGCTCGATAAGGCTAAGGAATATCATGCTGCACTGCTCGAATGCGTAGCAGAGCAGGATGACGAACTTATGGAAAAGTATTTCGCTGATGAACCGCTTACAATTGACGAAATCAAGAGATGTATCAGAAAAGCAACAATAGCTAACCATATGGTTCCTGTTGTATGCGGTACATCTTATAAAAATAAAGGTGTTCAGAAGCTTCTCGATGCAATAATCGACTACATGCCTTCTCCGATCGACGTACCTCATATCAAGGGCGTAAATCCGGATACAGGCGAAGAAGTTGAGCGTCCTTCATCTGATGATGAACCGTTCGCAGCTCTTGCATTCAAGATCGCAACTGACCCATTCGTTGGTAAACTCTGTTTCTTCCGTGTATACTCTGGTGTAGTTAATGCTGGTTCTTCAGTTCTTAACGCAACAAAGGACAACAAGGAAAGAATCGGACGTATCCTTCAGATGCATTCAAATCACAGAAAGGATATCGAAACTTGCTATGCAGGTGATATCGCAGCAGCTGTTGGTCTTAAGAACACAACAACTGGTGATACTCTTTGTGATGAAAAGAATCCGGTTATTCTTGAATCAATGGAATTCCCTGATCCTGTTATCAACCTTGCTATTGAACCTAAGACAAAAGCAGGTCAGGAAAAGATGGGCCTTGCTCTTGCAAAGCTCGCTGAAGAAGATCCTACATTCAAAACATGGACTGATCAGGAAACAGGTCAGACTATCATCGCTGGTATGGGTGAACTTCATCTTGATATCATCGTTGACAGACTTCTTCGTGAATTCAAGGTAGAAGCTAATGTTGGTGCTCCTCAGGTTTCTTACAAGGAAACAATCAAGAGCAACTCAGAAGTTGATTATAAATACGCTAAGCAGTCAGGTGGTAAGGGTCAGTACGGTCACGTTAAACTCAGACTCTTCCCTAACGAATCAGGTAAGGGTTATGAGTTCAAGAACCTGATCGTCGGCGGTTCTATTCCTAAGGAATATATCCCGGCTGTAGATAACGGTATCAAGGAAGCTATGCAGGGCGGTGTTCTTGCTGGTTACCAGGTAGTTGACGTTATCGTTGAGCTTTATGATGGATCATACCATGAAGTTGACTCATCTGAAATGGCATTTAAACTTGCTGGTTCTATGGGCTTCAAGGAAGCTGCTAGAAAAGCTAATCCGATAATTCTTGAACCTATCATGAAGGTAATAGTAATAGTACCTGAGGATTACATGGGAGATGTTATCGGTGATCTTAACTCACGCCGTGGTCAGATCCTCGGTATGGAAGCAAGACCTGGTGCTCAGCAGATCAATGCACTCGTTCCTCTGTCAGAAATGTTTGGTTACTCAAATGACCTCCGTTCAAAGACACAGGGCCGTGGACAGTACTCAATGGAACCTCACAGCTATATCGAAGTTCCTAAGTCAATTTCCGAAAAAATTATCAGCAAGAGAACAAAGGGCTAATATCCGGCTGTATTTTTTACTGATAAATAATTATAAATTAAAAAAACACTTGATTTTATATATAATATCTGTTAAAATGGATACTATAATATAAAACAATCATATTTTGAGGAGGAAAAACCCAATGTCAAAGGCAAAATTTGAACGTACAAAACCACATGTTAATATTGGTACAATCGGTCACGTTGACCATGGTAAAACAACTCTTACAGCAGCTATCACAAAGACTCTTGCTCTTAAAGGTCAGGCTCAGTATGAAGCATACGATATGATCGATAAGGCTCCAGAAGAAAGAGAACGTGGTATCACAATCAACACAGCTCACGTTGAGTATGAAACAGATAGTCGTCATTACGCTCACGTTGACTGCCCAGGCCATGCTGACTATGTTAAGAACATGATCACTGGTGCTGCTCAGATGGATGGTGCTATCCTCGTTGTTGCATCTTCAGATGGTCCTATGGCTCAGACTAAGGAACATCTACTTCTTGCTAGACAGGTTGGCGTTCCATATATCGTAGTATTCATGAACAAGGCTGATCAGGTTGATGATCCTGAACTTCTTGAACTCGTTGAAATGGATATCCGTGAAACACTTGACAAGTATGAATTCCCTGGCGATGATACACCAATCATCAAGGGTTCTGCTCTTAAGGCTCTCGAAGCTCCGGATGATATCAATGATCCAGCATATGACTGCATCAAGGAACTTATGGATGCTGTTGACTCATATATCCCAACACCTGAAAGAAAAGCAGATCTTCCTTTCCTTATGCCAGTTGAAGACGTATTTACGATCACAGGTCGTGGTACAGTTGCTACAGGTAGAGTTGAAAGAGGTCAGCTTAGAGTTGGCGACGAAGTTGAGATGGTTGGTCTTAAGCCAGAAAGCTCAAAGACAGTTGTTACTGGTATCGAAATGTTCAGAAAGATCCTTGATTACGCTGAGGCTGGAGACAACATCGGTGCTCTTCTCCGTGGCGTTCAGAGAGCTGACATCGAAAGAGGTCAGGTACTTTGCAAACCAGGTTCTATTCATCCACATACAAAGTTCCATGGTCAGGTATACGTTCTGAAGAAAGAAGAAGGCGGTCGTCATACTCCATTCTTCAACAACTACAGACCACAGTTCTATTTCAGAACAACAGACGTTACTGGCGTTGTTACACTTCCTGCTGACAAGGAAATGTGCATGCCTGGTGATAACGTTGAAATGGACGTTGAACTTATTACTCCTATCGCTATTGAAGAAGGACTTCGTTTCGCTATCCGTGAAGGCGGACGTACAGTTGGTTCAGGCGTAGTAACAAAGGTTAATTCATAATTAATATTTTAATATATTAATTTAATATAAAAAGCAGGCTGAAAAGCCTGCTTTTTTGTTTTGTTTTGTACTGACCAAAGATTGATGTCGTATTTCAAAAAAATCTAATTCTTGTTTATTTAACTAAAATTAATAGAAAATTTAGTTAATAAAATTCATTTACATAAGGCTGTATATAAGGTATAATAGTAAAGGATAATTTATAATATACAGGAGGAAGTTAAATGAAAAAGATATCTTTATTTGTTACTGCGCTTCTTATGGTATCGTCAGCAATAACATCATCAGCTGCCGGTGTTGTCAGTGCTGAAGATACTAATTATTATGAGATGAATGTAAACGTTGACATGGCAGATGGCGGAAAGGCAATCAGCCCGTACATATACGGTATCAACGATCATGGTCTGGATGGCGGAGCTCAGGCTAATGCGGTAAGACAGGGCGGAAACAGGTATACTGCATATAACTGGGAAACAAACTACTCAAATGCCGGATCTGACTGGCATAACTCATCAGATGATTATCTTTCAATATCAGATGTACCTGGTGCATGCGCAACCAAACTTTCAGAAGAGGCACAGGAGAATAATATAGCATATAAACTTGCTACGCTTCAGATGTGCGGATATGTATCAGCAGATAAATCAGGTGAAGTATCTGCCGAAGAAGCTGCTCCTTCCGAAAGATGGAATAAAGTAGTGGCAAAAAAAGACGGGGAATTAAGTCTTACACCTGACCTTACTGATGGTGTAGTTTATATGGACGAATACGTAAACTACCTTGTTGATAAGCTTGGTGATTCCAAGACAGCTACAGGTATTCAGGCATATAGTCTTGACAATGAGCCGGCGTTATGGAGCAATACTCATTCACTGATACATCCTGGTGTTCTCTCACGTCAGGAACTCATTGACAAATCAGTTGAACTTGCAAAGGCAGTAAAGGATGTAGACAGCAACGCAGAAATTTTCGGACCTGCACTTTATGGCTATACAGCATATGATCATCTTCAGGATGATGATGAATGGAAAGCAAACAAGGGCGACTATGACTGGTTTATTTCATATTATCTTGATGAAATGAAAAAGGCAGAAGAGGAAAGCGGCAAGAGACTTCTTGATGTCCTGGATATTCATTACTATACTGAAGCTAAGGGTACATGCGATACAAGAATGTGTGAAGATCCGACACATACAGAGTGTATAGACGAAATGCTTCAGTCCTACAGAACATTATGTGAAGAAGGATACGTAGAAAACAGCTGGATAGGACAGTGGTGTCAGCCAAATATTCCGATCCTCAAAAGAATGCAGGAATCAATAGCAAATTATTATCCCGGAACAAAGCTTGCACTGACAGAATACAGCTTTGGCGGCGGAAACCATATTGCCGGAGGTATTGCAGAAATTGATGCACTCGGTACTTTTGCTAAAAATGATGTATACTTTGCATCTCTCTGGGCTGATGATGCTCCGTACCAGTACAGCGGAATAAACATGTTTACAAACTTTGACGGAAAAGGAACAGCTTTCGGTGATACACTTATTGACTCAAAGACTGATGACTATGTTAAGTCAACATCATATGCTGCAGTCAATGGTACTGATAAGGGAGACGTAACACTTATCGTTACAAATAAAAATCAGACTGAAACAGAGAAAGCAACAATAAATCTTGCTAATGCTGATACACAGTATAAAAATGCTGCTGTATATGTACTGACAGGCGAATCAAGCAAGATTGTTCATATGTCAAGTCTTGACAAGATCGATGATAATACATTTACAGTTGATATCCCTCCTCTTTCAGCAGTTCAGATCCTTGTAACTGATGACGAATCAAGCTACAGACCTGTAGAAGAACCTCCTACGGACATTACAGTTTCTACCGGTAAGGTTTCCGGCAAGTTAACAGGAGGTGAAGAAGGAAAATATAAAGTTTCATTTGACCAGGCAATGGGAGACAAGGTTGTAATAGATATGACAATTGCTGATGGCGTTGCGATGGCATCCGGCGGTATGGGCTTTAATGCTACATATGACGGAGTTGATTACTGGGTATCATGTCCATGGGAAACAAAAGCTTCCGGTGAAGTTATCTGTGATCTCAGTAAGCCGACAAGTGCTTATAACGCTGCAACAGATAAATCAACTGATGATAAGGAACTGCTTGCAAATCTTGCAGAACTGATCGTAAAAGAAAAAACAGCAGATTTCCAGGTATGGTATGTTGCAAACAGCTCATGGGAATCTATCGATCCGTCAAATGTTACAATAAACGATATATATATCAATGTACCTCTTGAAAGCAAGATGTACGGTGATCTTAATGCAGACGGCGTTGCGGATATGACAGATATGACCATGATGAGTCTTAAGCTGCTCGGAGATATTAACTTCACAGAAAATCAGCTTTTCTATGCAGATGTAAACGGAGACGGAAACTTTGATCTGGCCGATCTTTCACATATGAAACAGTATATCATGAAGGAAAAAGTTATTCTCGGAAAACAGAACTAACAGTTTTATTTGTATAACAGAAGAATTCATTTATATTTAATGAATTCTTCTGTTTTTTTATACATAAAAAACGAGAAACTGAGGATAATAAAAATGTCATATTTTTTTTAATGAAGTAAGACATCGACATTTTAACAATTTTATTGACAATATGATAAAATATGATATAATAAAAAAGATATTCTACGACAAATTAAGAGTAAAGGGCGGGAATCAACTGATGCCACTGGTTATTGATATCGGCAACACTAATATAGTAGTTGGAATATATGAAAATGATGTGCTTAAGTTTACAGAAAGATTAGGCACGGATAAGAATAAAAACTTTTTGGAATATGCTGATGATTTTTTCCGACTGTCAGCTAGGCACAACACGGATAGCATGTCAGTTGAAAGTGCTGTGGCAGCTTCAGTTGTTCCGGAAATTAACGATACTATATATAATGCTGTTAAAGAAGTATTTCACATAGAAACAGTTTTTGTAAGTCATTCGATCAATACAGGACTTAATATATGTACACGAAAACCTGAAAAAACAGGAGCTGATCTTATATGCGGAGCAGCAGCGGCAGCAATTAAATACAAACCGCCGTTTATCCTTTTTGATCTTGGCACGGCAACGACTGTCTGTGCAGTTGATGAAAAAAATAATTATCTCGGACATTCAATAACACCTGGTGTTGATGTATCATTCGGCTCTCTTGCAAGGCAGACAGCGCAGCTGCCTGATCTTACCGGATGTGACAGCTGCGATGAGGTCATTGGCAGTGATACAGAATCGGCAATCCGTTCAGGTGTGATGCTTGGTGCAGCATGTTTTATAGACGGAATGACACGAAGGTACAAGAAGATATTAGGTGAAAATGCTCTGGTAATAGCAACAGGGGGATTGTCAGGTACAATTATATCATACTGCGAAACTGATATAATTTACGATGCTGATCTTATATTATATGGTCTGAATGAGCTTTCAAAAATGAACAGTTGTGTGTGTAAAGAAGACTGTCCGCATTAATGCAGGGAGTCTTCTCTTTTTAACCATATATGATTACAGAATGTTTACATTTAATTATAAATATATAAAGATATGCATTAATTTCACGAACAATTTATTAAAAATGATTACAATAGATATATATATAATTACAATTTAGGTTTGGATTTAAAAAATATTTAATTAATTTTGTGCATTATGTATATGAATTGATAAAAAATGTTGTGGCCATTTGGACGTGTTATCATTGATTTTTGATATAGGTTATAGTATAATAATATAGTGGTGAAAAGTGGCGGTGTTTCCCTAAAGGGTATATCAAGGTGGGGAAACAGGCATATATTTCACGGACATACCTTAAGAAAGTAAGAGGTGAGTTCATTTGTCAGAAGCATTGATCGGTACATACTATCATAACATAGATGTTAAAGGCAGAATGAACTTTCCGACAAAGCTTCGTGAAATACTTGGAGAGTCATTTTTTATTACAAAAGGCCTTGATAATTGTCTTGTTGTATATTCTGATACAGAGTGGCACATTCTTATGGAAAAAGTCAGCGCGCTTCCGATGTCAAAGGGAAGAAATATAAGCCGTTTTCTTTTTTCAGGTGCAGCAGAGGTAATACCGGATAAACAGGGCCGAGTACTAATACCACATGTTCTCAGAGAATATGCTTCTCTTGATAAGGATGTTGCTGTAATAGGAGCACTCAACCGGGTTGAGATCTGGGACAGAACCAGATGGGATGAACAAAGTCAGGCATTTGTACAGGAATCAATGGAATCAGTAATGGAAGAACTTGGCATATAGCTGGCCGGGTTTGTGTATAATATAAATAATGAAATGGGGCAAGTTTATCAATGGAATTCTTCCATAAATCAGTTTTGCTGCATGAATGTATAGACGGATTAAATATCAAAAGTAATGGGATATATGTTGACGGAACAGCAGGCGGTGCCGGTCATTCACTCGAGATAGCCAAAAGACTTGGCATGGACGGTAAACTTGTTGCACTTGACAGGGATCCTGATGCAGTTGAAACCGCTTCACAGAGGCTGTCCGGATATAACGCAGCAGTGGTAAGAAGTAATTTTGATGAAATGGCTCAGGTACTTCACAAACTCGGATTGAACAAAGCAGACGGCATACTTCTTGATCTCGGTGTATCATCACATCAGCTTGATGAGGGCAGCAGAGGTTTTTCATATCATGCTGATGCACCTCTTGACATGAGAATGAGTCAGGAAGGTCTGAGTGCTAAGGACATAGTAAATAATTATTCAAAAGACGAACTAATAAAAATATTATTTGAGTATGGTGAGGAAAAGTTTGCAAGACGAATAGCAGACAACATTGTACTTGAAAGAGAAATAAAACCGATCGAAACAACAATGCAACTAGCAGAAATAGTAAAAAACAGTGTTCCGGCTAAAGTCAGACGAGAAAAGAATCCGTGTAAAAAGACTTTTCAGGCAGTAAGAATTGCGGTGAACGGGGAACTTGACCATTTGTCCGCAGGACTTGATGCTGCTTTCGATGTTTTGAATCCAGGAGGAAGACTTGCTGTAATAACGTTTCATTCGCTGGAGGACAGGATGGTCAAACAGAAATTTGCACGCTGGTGCAAGGGATGTGATTGTCCGCCTGATTTTCCGCAGTGTGTCTGCGGGAAGAAACCAAGCGCAAAACTTATTACCAGAAAACCTATAGAGGCAAGTGAAGAAGAACTGAGTGTCAATAACAGAAGCAGGAGTGCTAAGCTGCGTATACTTGAAAGGATATAGGTGGTTAGTATGTACAGAGCAGACAATATGGCATATAAATATGACTTGAATAAGTACAGAAATCTGACCACAGCCGAATCTGAAGAAGTTAAAAGAGACATAATAATCAAGAAAAAAGCCAGCGACAAGGGATCAAGCATCAAAATAGTTGCTATGGCATTTGTAGCATTGGTACTACTATTTTGCGTCATTTATGGTAAGGTACAGATAAATAAGGTTTACAGTGACATTAACTCTCAGAAAGCAGAGCTTGCAAGTGAACAAAGTGAAAACGCAAGACTGAGAGCCGAGCGAGAGTCGTATACATCCAGAAAAAAAATTGAAGATTACGCGGAGAATGTACTGGGACTTGAGAAACTGGACAAATCACAGATAATGTATATTAATGTTCAGAGTGATGATGTAGTTATAATCCCGGAAAACGAAGATAATATATTCGTAAAGATCAAGGATACTTTTAATGAAATAATTGATTATATTACTGGCTGATAAAACGGTCAGTAATATTGGTATATAAACAAGCTTTTCAGATTTATTATGAGAATAAGGTCTGATCAGGCATACATAAGATAAACAGTGAAAGCAAAGAACGGAGGATAAATATGGCGGATCTGCCTTCAGTAAAGATGAAGAAAAGAGCAAATCTGGTTATAATGGCGGCAACACTTATATTCGCAATTATGGTTATTGTAAATCTATTTAACATAATGGTAATAAATTCGAGTGAATATCAGAAAATGGCTGATGACAATCAGTTCGGAAAAATCACCATCCCGGCAAACAGAGGATCAATTTTAAGTTCAGACGGAAAAATTCTTGCACAGAGTGCAACAGTCTTCAGGATATGTCTTGATCCTTCTCTGTATCAGCAGAAAGATAAAGATAAGAAGGACCTCATAATAAATTTCCTTACTTCAAAACTTGACTCAGTGACTGCGGAAAAAATAATCCAGTCCATGGAAAAACAAAATTCGCAGTATCAGGTTCTTGCATATCAGGTTGAAAAGCCGTTAAAAAATGAAATACTTCAGTTTGCAAAAGAAAATGATATAGTATCTATATTTGACAAGGAAGATACAAAAAGATATTATCCGCAGGATGACCTCGCAGCTGCAGTAATAGGACATACGGATTCTGACGGTATAGGTCAGTATGGCGTTGAGGCAACATATGATGATTATCTTTCCGGAGTAGACGGAGTTACAATTTCAGCACAGGATGCTTTCGGCGATGAGATGCCGTACAGATATTCAAAGCTTTATGAGGCAAAAGACGGAAACTCTGTAGTACTTACATTAGATACAATGATACAGTATTATGTTGAATCGGCACTTAACAATATGGTTGAAAAAAATAATGTTACCAACCGTGCGTGTGCAATTGTAATGAATGCAAAAACCGGTGCAATTCTTGCTATGGCAACTTCACCGGGATATGATCTGAATAATAAAACCCAGCTTCCTGAAAAGGATGCAGCTGAAGTGGATGCTCTGCCGGCAGATCAGCAGAACGAAGAATATATGAAAAGGCTGATGGCCATGTGGAACAACAAGGCTATATCATGTATATATGAGCCCGGATCAGTTTTCAAGGTATTTACCAGTGCTGCAGCTCTTGAGGAAAAAGTAATTACACTTGATGATAGTTTTGAGTGTTCAGGTTCCTATACTGTTCTCGGAACTAAAATAAGCTGCTGGCAGACTTCAGGTCACGGATCACAGAAGTTTATGGATGCACTCAGAAATTCGTGCAATCCGGCATTTATGCAGATAGGTTTAAGACTTACCGGTGAAAAGTTCAGCTACTATGCAGATGCATTCGGCTTCCGTGAGAAAACAGGAATAGATCTTCCGGGCGAAACCAACAGCTACTTTGCTTCACCAAGTGATCTCATGAACGATGTTACACTTGCAACAAGTGCATTCGGCCAGACAAATACCATTTCACCGATTCAGATGGTTGCCGGATACGCCAGTGTTATTAACGGAGGATATCTTGTTCAGCCGCATGTTGTTGACAGGATCGTTGATAATGAAGGCAATACAGTCAAAAAAATAGATACCATTGTAAAAAGACAGGTTATTTCTGATGAGACATCAGCAAAAATGAGACAGTCACTTCAGTATGTTGTTGACAACAACGGAGGAAGTAATGTTTATATCAAGGGCTACCGAATCGGCGGCAAGAGCGGAACATCCGAAAAGCTTACTCTGCTTGCTCAGGAACGTGCCAAGAGAGCTGAAGATCTTAAAGAAAATCCAGACGCAGTAATACCTGAACCAACAAAAAAATATATTGCATCATACTGCTGTTTTGCTCCGGCCGATAATCCGGAAATAGTAATGCTTGTAATGGCAGATCAGCCTGAAGGCAACGAATACTACGGAAGTAAGGTTGCTGTTCCATGTGCAAGAGAAATCTTTACTGATCTTCTTCCTTATCTTGGATACTATCCGGAATACACAGTAGAAGAGCAGGCTCTCCTTGACGTGCCGGTTCCAAATGTTGAATCAAAGGCCGTTGATGAAGCAGAAGTGCAGCTGAAAGACGCAGGATTTGAAGTTGATATAAGAGGAACAGGCGAAACAGTAGTAGCTCAGGTTCCGACATTTATCAACAGCGTTCCTAAAGGAAGCAAGATCATCTTATATACACAGAGAGATTATCAGGAAGAAGAAAAAATAATGCCGGATCTAATGAATATGACTGCAGACAAGGTTGCTTCAGAGATTCAGAATATAGGTCTTAACGTTAAATTTTCAGGTTCTGAAAATGAAAATGCCAAGGTAATTGTTCAGTCTTATCCGGCAGGAACAAAACTGAAGGAAGGTACGATAGTATCAGTTCAGATGGCTATAGATGACAGAACAGGCTGATACACACAGACTGTTAAAATTTGCGGAGGTGACTGGAAAATGAAATTATATGATTTAATGAAATCACTGACACAGGTTGACTTTGAAGATTGCGAAGTAAGCTGTATTACTGATGATTCTAGAAACATTAAAGAGGGATGCGTATTTGTTTGTGTCAAAGGTGCTTCATTTGACGGGCACAGCGCAGCAGCCAAAGCATCAGAGGCAAAAGCCGCCGCAATAATTACTCAGAGAGATATGGGTGTTGAGCGACAGATTATAGTTGAAGATACTCGTAAGTTTTATGGTATGCTCTGTGCAGCATGGTTCTCACATCCTGAGAAAAAGATGAAATTTGTCGGTGTTACCGGAACAAACGGAAAGACGACGATGACAAATGTTATCAAATATATCCTGACTCAGAATGGACATAAAGTAGGACTTATCGGTACTATACGCAATGAAATAGGCGACGATGTTATTCATACAGACAATACAACTCCTATGGCATTCGATTATATGCAGCTGCTTGACAGAATGTATAAGGCCGGCTGCGACACAGTAGTTATGGAGGTATCCTCCTTTGGTCTTGTTCAGCAGCGTATCGGACCAACACACTTTGATGTAGCTGTATTTACTAATCTGACACAGGATCATCTTGATTATCATAAAACTATGGAAAACTACTATCAGGCAAAGAAAATGCTGTTTGATATAACAGATAAGGCAATATGCAATCTGGATGATGAATACGGAAAACGTCTTTACAGTGAGATAACATGTGAAAAATACGGCTTCAGCTGTAATAAAAAAGCGGACTTCTATGCTGATGTTATGAAGCTGCGTGCTTCACAGACAACGTTCTGGTTCTGTGCAGACAACAAGTGTCACAATATTTCTATGAATATGATAGGTATGTTCAATGTAGAAAATGTGACGGCAGCAATAGCAGCGTGTACTCTTATGGATATTCCCATTGAAAATATCATTCCGGCGATAGCAAAGTACAACGGTGTCAAAGGAAGATGTGAGATCATCCCTACAGGACGTGACTTTACGGTAATATGCGATTATGCGCATACACCGGATGCTATTGAGAATATACTTAGCAGTGTAAAGGAATACTGCGAAGGACGTCTTATCTGTCTTTTCGGATGCGGTGGAAACAGAGACAGTGCAAAACGTCCGCTAATGGCTCAGGCTGCAGCAAAATTTGCAGATGTCCTGATGGTTACGTCAGATAATCCCAGAAACGAAGAGCCTGATGATATAATCAGGGACATAATGCAAGGACTTACAGACTGCAAAAAGAAAATATTTGTTGAACCTGACAGAAGACAGGCGATATATGATACTCTGAAGATGGCTCAGCCGTCAGACATTATTGTTCTGGCCGGAAAAGGTCACGAGGATTATCAGATATTAAAAAACAATGTTCATATACATTTTGATGAACGTGAAGTAGTAAGCGACGGATTAAAGCTTCTGTGATCACACTGCTTCAGTGATCAGGCATGGTCACAATATTACGGACATAACAGAGCATAGCTCTTATCAGGAGGAAATAGTTAAATGTTCTTTTTCATGATCAGAATAGGTGTATCAGTGCTTGCATGCGCTATTGCGGCACTAACAGGTATCGTTCTTATTCCATACCTCAAAAAAATTCACTTTGGCCAGACAATTCTTGAGATAGGACCAAAGTGGCACAAAGGTAAACAGGGTACACCGATTATGGGCGGTTTTATGTTCATAATAGGAAGTATAATAGCAACAGCGGCAGGATATACAGTATACAGGGCATTTTTCCTCGATATTACAAATGCTGATGTAAACGCAAATGCATTCAGACTTCTGGCGTGTATTTTATTTGCAGCTGCATTTTCAGCTCTGGGTTTTGCCGATGATTATATAAAAGCTGTAAAGAAACAGAATCTCGGACTGAATCCTAAACAGAAAATGATTTTTCAGTTTCTGTTTTCAGTTGCATTTTTGTGGGTGCTGTATCTGCTTGGGGATAAATCCACAGAGATAGATCTTATGTTTGTTAAGTTTGATATCGGTATCTTTTATTATCCGGTAATGATTCTGTTTATAATATACGTATCAAATGCTGTAAACCTTACTGACGGTGTTGACGGATTGTGTGCATCTGTAACAGTAATTACAATGCTTGCATTTACAACGATATGTATGCTTCTGGGTGACTATGAAGTTTCAATGTTTTCAATAGCAATAGCCGGCGGATGTCTCGGATTCCTTGTATGGAACCTTCATCCTGCCAAGTGTTTTATGGGTGATACAGGTTCAATGTTTCTCGGCGGTGCATTTATAGGAATCGGTCTTACAACCCATAATCATCTGCTGATAATCCTGGTTGGAATTGTATATGTTCTTGAAGCTTTATCAGTTGTTATCCAGGTATCATATTTTAAAATTACTGCAAAAATACATTATAAAAAGACAGGTGAAAAAGGAAAGGGCAAGAGAATATTCAAAATGTCTCCGATTCACCATCATTTTGAAATGTGCGGATTCAGTGAATATAAGATAGTAATTACATTTTCGCTGGCTGCACTGATTGCATGTGCAGGCGCAGTTGTTCTTCAATACGCAGCTGCACAGTAAATTATTTAAACAAATGTAATAAATAACCGGTGTCTCGTTCTCTATCAGCGGATATCGGTTATTTTAAAGCTTTTTTAATCAGGGAGGTTTTCTGTGTGACACGTTCAAGAGCTGCTGACACTAAAAAAAAGACAGTAAAGAAAAACAGTATTTTTAAAGTTGCTGTAATGGATATAAATGATTGGAGAATCAGAAGCAAAAGTCTTGGTACAGTTGACCTTCCTTTCTTTTTTATTGTCATGATACTGCTTGTAATGGGTATAATTATGATGTTTTCCGCAAGCTATGCGTGGGCGATCAGCGAGGGCAGGTCAGGAACATATTACGCTGTAAAGCAGCTAATGTACGGCGGCGGCGGACTTGTAGCAATGTTTATTCTTTCAAAAATTGATTATCACTTTTTTCAGAACAAGATCATATCAGTCGGAATTTTTCTGGTCACTCTCGTGATGATGATACTTATTCTTTTTGAACCGCTAAACCTTGGTGTTAATCTGAATGGTGCAACAAGATGGATAGCATTCGGACGTTTACAGTTTCAGCCCTCAGAGGTTATGAAATTTGCAATTATAATAATGTTCAGTATGATGATATCACATAATTACAAAAGAATGAAGGAGTTCAGGGTAGGTGTACTTCCTTTTGGAATAATACTGGGTGTCATAGCAATTCTTATGATGCTTGAGCCACATCTCTCGGGTACAATTCTTATATGTGGAATAGGTATCGTTCTTATATTTGTGGGCGGATGCAGGATGGTCCATCTGCTTGAAGTCGGAGGCTGCGGCATTCTGCTGCTTGCTCTCGGAGTTTTCTATAAAATCGAAAAATCAGGCTTTACATACTTTGAAAAGCGTTTTCAGTCATGGCTTGACCCTTTTTCTGATATGGCTTCGGATACCTGGCAGACAGCACAGTCACTCATCGCTATTGGTTCAGGCGGAATATTCGGCATGGGGCTAGGTGAATCAAGACAAAAATTTCAGTATCTTCCGGAAACAAAAAATGACTTCGTTTTTGCAGTTGTATGTGAGGAACTCGGATATGTAGGTGCGGTTACGGTTATCGTACTGTTTGCATTGTTTGTTTTCAGAGGCTTCTATATAGCATCAAAAGCTCCGGACAAATTCGGCATGCTTGTATGCATCGGCTTAACTATGCAGGTAGGGCTTCAGGCCTTTTTAAATATAGCGGTTGTAAGCAATCTTATTCCGAATACGGGAATAAGCCTTCCGTTTTTCAGTTATGGCGGAACATCACTTATGATGCTGCTGGCACAGATGGGCATAATACTTAATATATCGCGATATGCGTCTTCTGACCTGAAATCTACAAAGAGGCATGACGCAGAACCCTATCGTAAAATACTTGACTAAATTCATTTGAAAGGACAGGATTTTATTTATGAATGTCTTAATTGCAGGCGGCGGAACAGGCGGACATATAAATCCAGCTCTTGCTATAGCATCAATTATCAAAGCACATGAACCGGAGGCAAAGTTTTTGTTTGCGGGCACTCCGTTCGGCATGGAGGCAAGATTAATACCGGCAGCGGGATATGATTTTGCACCTATCAAGGTAAAAGGATTTCAGAGAAGAATAACTCTAAAAAATATCAGGAGAAATATTGAAGCTGTAGGTTATCTTATGACCTCATCTGCCCGTTCAAAAGAAATCATCAATGATTTTAAACCGGATATTGTTATCGGGACAGGCGGGTATGTCAGCGGTCCTATAGTAAGACAGGCTGCAAAGATGAAAATACCTACTGCGATACATGAGCAGAATGCATATCCAGGTGTTACAACCAGGATCTTATCGAAACATGTTGACAAGGTTATGCTTACGGTCAGAGAGGCTATGGAGTATCTTGATAAAAATATAAATTATATTGTTACAGGTCTTCCTGTAAGAAGTGAACTTTTTGATACAAACAAGAGCCAGGCAAGAAAAAAACTTGGTTTTGACGACAGCTTTACCATACTTTCGTTCGGCGGAAGTCTCGGTGCGGGATGTATCAATGATACAATGGCTCAGGTAATCAAACATACCTATGATAATAAACTGAAAATAAACCACATTCATGGATACGGCGGAATGGGAAAGGACTCATTCCCGGAATTTATGAAAAAGAACAATATACCGATGAAATCGCAGAATATGCGTGTAACAGAGTATATAAATGATATGGATATCTGTATGTCAGCTGCAGATCTTGTAATCTGCCGTTCCGGTGCAACTACGCTTGCTGAACTTGAAGCAATGGGAAAGGCATCTATCCTGATACCATCACCTGTTGTTGCCGGAAATCATCAGTTCCATAATGCCAATGTTCTTGCAAAAGCCGGAGCAGCCGTTCTTATAGAACAGAAAGATGTAAAGGCTCAGGATATGATAAAGCTTGCAGAGGATTTCTGCAGCCATCCCGAAAAAATCAAGGAAATGTCAAGGCATTCATATGACCTTTCCATAAAGGATACATCCCAGAGAATATGGAAGGTTATTGACAGTCTTGTTGTAAGATAAATTCAATTCCTCACCACAATTGTAAATACTGCATAGTATAGTGTGAAAAAGCAAATGACTGGATGTTATGTGCTTTATTGCGCTATTATGCGTATTACGGTTATGTGGGGGTGTTTTGATTGCAAAGGTTTGTTATCAGCGGCGGAAATGAGTTAAATGGAGATATAACACTCCAGGGAGCCAAAAACAGTGCCCTGCCGATATTGTCTGCATCAGTTCTGGTACGAGGTAGCTCAGTTCTTTCTAATTGTCCGGATCTGACTGATATATATGCAGCAGCAAGAATTCTTACTCATCTCGGGTGTAAAGTTCACCGGACGGGTCAGAATACAGTCATAGTTGACAATCCGGGAGTTTCACTTACTTATATTCCTGATAAATTAATGAGGGAAATGAGATCATCGATCACTTTTCTGGGACCTGTGCTCGGTGAATGCTCAGAATGCAGACTTTGTCTGCCTGGCGGTTGTCAGCTCGGACCTAGACCGATAGACATACATCTTGATGCATTGAGACAAATGGGTGTTACAGTCTGTGAGGATCACGGCGGTATATACTGCAAGGCAGAAGAAGGCGTCAAGGGAGCAAAAATAGTTCTTCCGTTCCCGAGTGTCGGGGCAACTGAAAACATAATCATGGCTGCTGTAAAAGCAGACGGAGATACCGAAATCAAAAATGCTGCGAGAGAGCCTGAAATAGTTGATCTTGCTTCTTACCTTAATAAATGCGGTGCAAAGATCCATGGAGCCGGCGAGAGCACAATAAGTATATCCGGCGTAAAAACTCTTAACAGCTGTGAATATTCGGTAATGCCAGACAGAATAGCGGCTGCTACATATATGTCTGCCGCACTTATAACAGGTGGTAAGCTTAGGATCACTGGAACTGACGGGCTTGATATTGAATCATTTGCTGTATTTTTCGGGCAGATGGGATGCAGTGTGTATGTATATGACAACAGTATCTATGTCAAGGCGAAAAAAAGGATCAATGCGATCAAATCAATAAAAACGCTTCCGTATCCGGGTTTCCCGACTGATATGCAGGCGATAGTGATGGCTCCGCTGAGCATAGCAGACGGAACCAGCATAATAGAGGAAAATATTTTTGAGTCAAGATATAAACATGTTGATGCTCTCAACAGAATGGGAGCAGATATCAAGGTTTACGGCAAAGTTGCTGTAGTACATGGTGTAAATACACTATATGGTGCAGATATAGAGGCTACTGATCTGCGCGGAGGTGCGGCTATGGTAATAGCGGCACTTGCTGCAGAAGGAACAACAGAAATATCAGAAGTTCAGCATATTGACAGGGGATATGAATCGTTTGATAAATTCCTGCACGCTGCAGGTGCTGATATAGTAAGAAAAAGCTGATACATTTCACTGTCCGAAAAGGAATGAAAAAAATGCAAAATGTTAAAAAAATAGATATAGATAAAAATCAAAACGGCAAGCGGAGCAGAAGGCGCCGCAGAAATTTTGTAGGTTATTATTTTATTGTTATTTTTCTGGTTGTGACGATCGGCGTTTCTCTGTCTGTAACACTTCTTTTTAATATAAATGATATTGTTGTTACAGGTAATACACTTTATGATAGTGTCGAGATAATCAAAGCGACAGGTATAGTGAAAGGCGATAATCTTGTACGCCTTAATACAGAAGACGCCGAGAAAAATATACTTAAAAAAATGCTGTATGTAGATGATGTAAAAATAAAAAAAGGTTTTCCGGATAAACTATATATAAGCCTTACACCAAGTGTTGCTATGGCATATGTTCAGTGTCAGGGCGGTTATATGCTTATAAGCCATGGCTGGAGAATACTCGATCTGACAGAGACCCCTCAGGATCAGTCTCTTCTTGTTATAAACGGATTTAATCCTGAATCAACTGACAGAGCTACAAAAGCCAGTAGTATTGATGCAGGAAAAAATGCAATATTATCACAGATGCTGGCGCAGATCGACGAACAGCAGATGCAGAATTTAATATCGATAGATCTAAGTGATAAATTTAATCTGAAAATAAATTATGACAACAGGATCACTATTGTAATCGGTAATTCAACCGATATCAAGTATAAACTAAAGTTTGCAAATCAGCTGCTGACCCAGACGCAGGAGCTTGGAGAAAATAAAAAAGGCTATCTGATATATCATGAATCACACGGATACTCTTTTATTACAGAAGAGGAATACAATCAGATAAATGAAAAGGCAGCAAATGCAGCAGTAAGTACTGAAATTTTTGATGCTTCAGGGACAGATGTTTCGTCATCATCAGGTACAGAAATTACAGATACAGGAAATACTTCTCAGCCACTTACAACTGATGAATCGGCTGAGGATATGCCACAGCAGTAACTGAGCAAAAAATGTGCTGATTTGGCAAATTTCAATAAAAACTCAGAAGCTTTTTTTTAAATTTGACTTGAAATTAACGCGCAAATGTGATAATATATTAATAAATGTTATTTTATTAAAGGGTAATATAGATGAGGGAAATTGGGTTTTAGATTTAAGAGTTTAGTTATTGATTAGTATAAATTGAGAGGAGTATTTAAATGGCAGGATTTGTTTTTGAAAATGATTCATATGATCCCGAGGTAAATATAAAAGTCATAGGAGTAGGCGGTGGCGGAGGAAATGCTCTGAATTGTATGGCTGATTCCGGTGTACACGATATCGAGTACATAGCGATAAATACGGATGCATCGGCGTTAAGAAATTCAAAAGCAACATCGAAGATCCAGATAGGCGCTAAGCTTACCAGAGGAAGAGGTGCAGGAAACAAACCTGAAGTAGGCGAAAGATCTGCACAGGAAAATAAAGAAGAAATAGCTGCAGCTCTCAAGGATGCAGATATGATATTTATTACTGCAGGTATGGGCGGCGGAACAGGTACCGGTGCAGCACCTGTAGTAGCTCAGATCGCTCAGGAGATGGAGATACTTACTGTAGCAGTAGTAACAAAACCGTTTTTGTTTGAAAGAGAGCAGAAAATGCTTCAGGCAGAACGCGGAATTGCTGAACTTAAAAAATATGTTGACTCATTAATAGTTATCCCGAATGAAAAACTGCTCGTTGGTCTTGACAAGCCTCTGACTATGAGAGAGTCATTCTCACTTGCAGATGATATACTTAAAACAGGTGTAAAGAGCATTTCAGATCTTATTGTTGATGACGGATTTATCAACCTTGATTTCGCCGATGTTTCCACGATCATGAAGGGTGCAGGTTATGCACATATGGCAATCGGTTATGGTTCAGGCAAGGACAAGGCTACAGATGCAGCCAAGGCTGTTATCTCAAGTCCGCTTCTTGAAACATCTATCTCCGGTGCTAACAGGCTCCTTATCAATATTGCAATGAGCGAGGATGTACTTGCTGAAGATGTTGATACAGCTACAAAGATGATCACAGATACAGCTGCTGATGATGTTGAATTTATCTTCGGTACAGCTTTCAAGGAAGATATGCAGGATGAAATGCGTATTACTGTTATTGCAGCAGGTTTCGGTGATGCAAAGAACGTTATTTCTATTGATAATCCGCTTATAGATGATAAGCCGGTTACACCAGTTATCCAGAAATCACAGCCTGTACAGAGTTCAGTTTCGTCTGATGAAGATGATCTGGATGCAATATTCAAGATTCTCGATAATAAAAAGTAAATTGAATATATTTAAGAAACCGTACACGTATTTAATACGTGTACGATTTTCATTAATTGCTGTTATAATAAGTATATTAGCTTTGTATAATGTAATTTTGCACTAAAACATGGAATAAACCTTGTTCAATATGTTAGATTGATAATACCAGTAAAAGTATGATATAATAATGTTGTATAAAATTGCATTTTATAATGGGAAATACAATTATCTTGTAATAAACTTATAGCAAAAGGAGTGCTTTGAATTATGGAGAGCGAAGAACGTTCTGAGGGTTTAGGATTATTAAAGGATGCACCGCTTGGCAAAAAGGGTTTTGACAAGGCTGATGTTCTCAGATATATCAATGATATGAGTGCGCAGATGACTGAACTCGAAAAACAATTAAGTGAAGCTAAAGCAGCGCAGACACCGGCAGTCGACATGTCTTCTTATAAAAGTAAGATCTCAAGTCTTGAAGGTGAAGTCAAAACACTTACTAACAAAGTTAATTCAGTAAACATTGTTATTAAGAAGACAGAAGAAGCACTTGATTCAGAGAAAAAAGCCAGACAGAGTGAAAAAAATCTTTATGAGGCTGAACGTGCTAAATATACTGAAACAATAAATGATCTGACAGCTAACGGAGCATCTGGCGGCAGCGGTAATAATGACGAACTTAAAAAACAGATCGCCGAAAAGGACAAGCTTCTCAAATCTAAAGATGATCTGCTCATAAGCAAGGAAAAAGATCTTATCAATGCAAAAAAATCTGCAGCTATGAAAGAACAGCAGATCGAAGAACTTAACAGCCAGATCGCAGAGCTTAAGGAAAACGGTACAAGTTCAGATTCACAGTTTGCAAGTACATTTGATATTGGAAATGTATTTATCGAAGCTCAGAATACAGCTAAAAAGATCACGATAGAGGCTCAGAATGCTGCAAACAAGGTTACTGAAGAAGCTAAACAGCAGGCAGATACAACAGTAAGTGAAGCTGAGAAAAAAGCGTCAGCTACAATCAGTGATGCACAGACAAAAGCAAATAATATGATCACAGAAGCTGAAGAAAAGAGCCGCAAGACGATTGAAGATGCTAAAACAGAGGCACAGAAGATCGTGAGCGATGCAAAGGAAAATGTTGAAAAGAAAACTCTGACTGTAAACCAGCAGACAGCTGATATGATGAGAATATCTGAAAACATTAAAAATTCATTCAAGGCTGATTTTGAAAAACTCAGATCAAATCTGAAAGATGTATCAGAGCTTATGTCAGTTCTTACATCTGATGTTTCAAAGACTGTAAGTGATGCAGATTCCAAGATCGACAAGTACAGCTCAATCATGTTTGATGATGCAAAGCTTAAGGAGTTCCTTGATACTTTATCTGACGACCAGAAGAAAAATATTGAAAATATCAAAAAAGGTGAGAACACACATGCTTCTGAAAAGAAAAATGAAAATAATCACCCTGATAATTCAAAACATTCAAACAATTCAGATAATTCAAAGGATAATACATATAAGGTAAACAACAAAGCTACATGGGCTATGGATGACCTGGAGGCACTTACAAAACAGGTTGAGATAACAGCTTCCTCCAAAAATCAGAATGACAACAAGTCAAAAGACCATGAAAAGGTTGTTAAACCTGTCCAGTCAGTAAAGATGCAGCCAAAGGCTTCAGACAAGTGGAAGGAAGACCTGGCAGCACTTGCAAAAGAAGCAGAAATAAATGAAAATGTTTAATTTAATTCAGGAAACTGTTCATACAGTTTCCTGAAATTTATGTTAAGTTGAATAAGTGAGATGAGTTTATGAGTACTGAAATAAAGATCGCAACAGAAGAAATAAAAAAGCATGCCGGTACCCTTAAGATAGGTGATAAGGTACTTCTGACAGGCTATGTTTATACATCAAGAGATGCTGCACACAAACGTATAAATGAAATGCTTGATAAGGGTGAAAAGCTCCCGTATGAGCTTGAAGGCGCTGTTATTTACTATGCAGGTCCTACACCGGCAAAACCTGGTCAGGCTATAGGATCATGCGGTCCTACAACATCAGGAAGAATGGATAAGTTTGCACCAAGATTTCTGGATCTCGGACTCGCAGCTATGATCGGAAAAGGTGAAAGAAATCAGGAAGTCAGAGAAGCTATAGTAAGAAATAAGGCAGTTTATTTCTGCGCAGTAGGCGGTGCAGGTGCACTTGCATCAAAATGTATCAAAAGCTGTGAGGTAATAGCATTTGAGGACCTTGGCTGTGAGTCGGTCAAACGGCTTTATTTTGAAGACTTTCCGGTTGTCGTATGCAATGACTGTGACGGCGGAGATATCTTTTCACAGGGACGTTCAAAGTACTGCAGTGCAGAGTAATATAAAAATTAAACAGGCTTTCATTCAATACCGGATGAAAGCCTGTTTTTTTTGTATTTATCAGTGTTTGTAAAAATATGAACATTTAATAGAAAATGAACTCTTAAAATTAAAAGTCAGGCTCTGTACCGTAGTATATACAGGTAAACAGCCTGCTCATTTCTTCAGGAGTTACTGATCTTGGATTAGATCCTGTGCAGGCATCACCAGCAGCATTTTCTGACACAGACTGGAGTTTTTCTTTAAACTCATTTTCATCAATTCCGAATTCCTTAAGGGTTCTCGGAATTGAGAGCCTGCGGTTATATTCATCTATTTTGCCGCAAAGCGCATTAATAAGTTCTTCATCAGTTTTGCCTTCGAGTCCGATGTATCTCGCAATATCTGCATAGCGTGATGCATCTTTTTTAGCATTATATTTAATTACATACGGCAGGTATATAGCATTTGCACATCCATGAGGTATGTGTCCTGTGGAGAAGGCTGCACCAGTTTTATGAGCCATGGAATGAACAATTCCGAGCAGAGCATTTGAAAAAGCCATTCCTGCAAGACACTGAGCATAATGCATCTGTTCTCTTGCGTCAGAATCTCCGTCATATGAATCAGGAAGATACTTAAGGACCATATCTATAGCTTTTAAAGCAAGTGGATCAGTAAACGGTGAATTAAGTGTTGATACATAAGCTTCAACAGCATGTGTCAGTGCATCCATACCTGTATGTGCTGCAAGTCTGGCTGGCATAGTTTCGGCCAGAACAGGATCAACAATTGCAATATCAGGAGTGATATTGAAGTCTGCCAGAGGATACTTGATTCCTTTTGAATAGTCAGTTATTACTGAAAAAGCAGTTACTTCAGTTGCTGTTCCGGAAGTAGAACCAATGGCAATAAATTTTGCTTTCTGACGAAGCTCCGGAAAATTAAAAGGTGTGATCAGATCATCAAATGAAATATCAGGGTACTCATAAAATGCCCACATTGCTTTTGCAGCATCTATCGGTGATCCGCCTCCCATAGAGATGATCCAGTCCGGCTGGAATTCCTGCATTGCTCTGGCGCCGTTCATAACAGTCTCAACCGAAGGGTCAGGTTCAACGTTTTCAAAAAGACTTACTTCAATTCCTGCTTCCTGAAGATAAGATATTGCTTTATCCAGAAATCCGAATTTTTTCATTGAGCCGCCGCCGACAACAATGATCGCTTTTCTTCCTTTAATAGTTTTTAGTGTTTCCAGTGAGCCTTTTCCATAGTAAATGTCTCTTGGAAGTGTAAACCGTGCCATATATAGTCCTCCTTAATATAATTCTGTATTGTTTAATAAAGATATAAAGTATATACTAAAATATTTTAAGCCAGAATCTGATAAATATGTTGTGGAAATATATGCATCTGTGTTTTTCATTATAAAGTGACAAATGTCACTGCAGAAATGACACATGACATATATCATTATTTGTAATTCTGTTTTATAATTAAATTATGGAAATGCGTTACATATTATATGACAGCATGTTCAGGGGGTGAGGATATTATACTGGTATCTATCGTTATCTGGGCCATTTTGCCGTTGTTTCTTATACCTTTGACAATTATCCAGAACATTCAGAAAAAAAGACTGAAACAGGAACTTGATTGTATCAGAAATAATCCTGTAAAAAGATCAGAAACAGGTATTTGTTCCGGAAGTATAAGTTATCAGCATCCGTCATATACAGGGGGTTGCGTTAATGCATCTGATCAGATTTCTGAATCAGAAAATAAAAAAGATATTAACTCAAATCTGATATTGATTCTCGGAGTAATATTAATAATACTTGCAGGACTGATTTTCTCAACAACCAGATGGGCATATATGACAAACCAGGCGAAAACAATTTCAGTTATCTCAGTCAGCGTTGTTTTCTTTGCTGTGTGTGAAATATCTGAAAGGAAGCTCAGGCTTAATAAAACCGGTATTGCATTCTTCATTCTTGGCGGTGTGTTCCTTCCGGTTTCAGTTCTGGCAATGGCATTTTTTAATCTGTTCGGGACATGGTTTTCTATGACCGGCAGGGGATGTTTTATAGTATATATGACATTTTTTCTGCTGGCAGGGCTTGTTTCATTTGCCGGTGTACTGAAGTACAAAGTAAGCTTATGCGCATATATGAGTCTGCAGGCATTATCATTTTCATTGTTTTTTCTGAGTCTGCATTTTGAAAATGATCTGGTTGTTACGGTTGTAATGGGTGTGTCCTCATTTCTTGCTATGGCATTCAAGACCCCATGCTGCGACAGTAATATAATTAAAAATGTGTATTACAGATCATTTGAACGTTTTGCTGTTGTAAATATTATATTGACAGGAATGTTAAGCAACTTTAATTCATTGATAAATTATAATAATATATGGCACTGTGCATTTGCCGCAGCAGTACTGACCGCAGGGACTCTCTGGTCAGCAATAAGACTTGACCTTGTGGTTCTGAAGACAGCCGTATCAGCCGAAGTGATCTGGTTTGCAGTATGTGCTGCAAAAGCTGTACAAACGTTATCAGAATATACAGTAACTGAACAGGTGACATCGGTTGTATATCTTGCGGCATTTCTGTTATTTACGTTTGTTCCGGCTGTAAAAAATATTTTTTCACAGTCAGTTCTTATATTTGCATGCTTTATGACTTATGTTATTGCATCCGGGGATCTTTTAGTCACAGCATGTCTTTTCATTTCCGTTTTGGTTTTATTTCTCTATAATAAAAATAATACAGTTCAGGCAGTAAGCGCATGGTTCATTCCCTGTGTGCTTGATATGATTTTCCTCATTACGCTTGATAGTTGTACAAACCTTGGGCCGGTTGTACTGAAAATGATGACGGTAACTGCTCTCTCTTGTCTTTCAGTTGCGTCATTTATATTTTTATTAAAGTCAAATAAAAAAGCTGAATATCTCAATACCTCAGCGGACTCACTGGCAGCTATAACGGCAGCGGCTTTTGCAATAACAGATTTTGATGCGGCTGCTGCAGCTCTGGCTGCAGGAATACTCTTTTCAGTAAAGACAGCAGTATGTATAAGGTTAAAAAAGGGCAGATCAGCCGGTTTGTATATGTATACTGCATTGCTTCTTTTAATGATTTATGCGTTTACCTCTGTAATGCCAACGCTGAGGGCAGACAGACGTGACACAACAGTAATGATAGTTCTGATGTGTATATGGCTGGCAATGGTCATTTCAGGCCTGCTTCTTAAGAGAATAAACAGTATATGTGCAAGTGCTCTTGTGAATATGTCTGCAGTTTCTCTTGGTGTTGCTTTTATTTATAATTTGTACACCGGTGACGGAGATCTTGTGTACATAATACTTTTCTCATTTGCTGCATACTTTGCGGCAATAACATACATAAAAAAAACAAAAGATACACGAGTCATATTGCTGAGTACGGCAGCTGTGTTTTTTCAGTCTGGAGTAATATTTCAGAACGCTGTTGATATTCCTGAGATTATTAAAGATGAGTATTATTTAGCTGCAGCTGGGATTATCTTACTCGCATGGCGATTTATCTGGGAAGACAGACATACACTGGACATTATTGCATTTGTGTATGCCGTAATATCAACAGTTTTTCTTATGCTGCGTGCAATATGGGGTGAGAAGGAGTATGATGCCATTATACTTGCAGTGCTCCTTTCGGTAACGATGACAGTATCTTATTTATTAAACCAGAAGCTTTGGCTGAGATTTTCAGGATCATCACTTATAGTTCTCGTTTTATATATAACAAGAAGCTTCTGGTTATCGATAGAGTGGTGGGTTTATCTTCTATGCGCCGGGGCCGGATTTATTGCTTTTTCGGGGATTAATGAATACAAAAAAATCAGGGGAACTATAAAAGAAAAAAATAATAAAAAACTTTAAAAAAAATAAAAATAATGTGTAGAATAAGATAAAATAAATAAAAATCGGAGAGTTTTCTTCACTCTCCGATTTTTTCTTGAAAAAAACAATAAAAAAGTATATAATAATTTTCGGAGGATTAAATCTATGAATATTGTATTGGCATTTATTCATATATTTTCAGTAATAACAATGGGTGTAAGTATAGTCTGGCTTGCTCTTAAGGCAAACAAGAACAAACTTACGTACTCATTTATAACATGTCAGTCTCTGATTATACTCTGGAGTGTTTCAAAGCTTGCTGAGCTTCAGGCAGCAGATAATATTCAGCTGTATATCTGTTATCTTATCGGTAATATCAGTGTTTGTTTTATAGGAACTGCATGGGTGGTTTTTTCTGTAAGATACAGGTCTCATAAATGCGGCAAAAAAACAATAATGATATTAAACTGCATAAGCTTAATCAATTATGCTGCAGTTGTGTCAAATCCGCTGCATGGAATGTATTATCAGACATTGTCTGTGAACAATATAGATCATGGTTTTCTTTTCTATGAAAATGTATTATTTACATATGTATGTCTGATCACTGGAATAGTAAATATCTGTGCAAAAACATTCGGTGAGAGAAAATATTCCCGCGGTCAGGCAGTTTTTATAGCTGGTTCTGTAGTTGTACCTATGATACTGAACATTTTCTTCATCAGCGGAAAATATCTGAATAATTTTGATCCTACACCGCTTGGCTTTGGATTGTCAAGCATATGTGTAATGCTTGCAGTGTACAGATATGATTTTCTTGATGTAAATTCAATAACTTTTGCAGGTATTTTCAGTAATATCTCAGAGGGTGTTATTATCTGCAATGAAAGGGAAGAGGTTACGTTTATAAACTGTGCGGCTAAAAAACTGTTCCCTTCCTGTGATAACATAAACGGAGTATACTCTGTGATAGGCGATAAAACTTTTATCGGCAGTACAGATGTAGGGTTCGCAGAAACTGAGATCACGCTGGACGGTGTACAGCTGAGTGTAAAAAGATATAACCAGTTCGGTAAAAATAATAATATAGTTGCAGTAGCATTTATCATAAACGATATAACTAAGTATTATGAGCTTATAGAAAGAACCCGATTGCTGGCTGCTGCGAATGAAGAGGTAGCAGTTGAGAAGGAGAGAAACCGCCTTGCACAGGAGGTCCATGATACTGCAGGTCATACGCTGACTATGGTTAATTCATTAGCCAAGATAATAGACATCCGTTATTCAGATACTCTGGGAGAAGCTGCAGGATATGTTGACGAGATAAGGACAGTGGCTGCATCAGGGATAACTCAGCTCAGAATGGCAGTCAACAATATACGAAACTGCTCATATATAAGTATATCCAACGGGATATCAGAGCTTCTGAAAGGTGTAAGGGAAATTAAAACCGAGCTTTGTGTACAGGGAGAAGAGACCGAAAAATTTGCTTTCTGTTCATCGGCTGTATATGCATCCTGCAGAGAGACAATAACTAATTGTCTGAGATATTCAGGCGCAGACAGAATAGATGTTATAATAAAATATCTTGATAAATTCCTCGAAGTATATATTTTCGACAACGGCTGCGGATGTGATGGTATTCATGAAGGAGATGGCCTTACCGGAATAACCAGACGCATTGAAGAAATAGGCGGAAAAGCAACATTTGCATCCAGTGAAGGCAATGGTTTTACGACAATTTTAAAGATTCCGACAGGAGGAGCAATTGATAAAGATTATAATTGCTGATGATCTGAGCATTATAAGACAGGGAATTCAGGCGGTACTTGAGCAGGATGATCAGCTTAAGGTTGTTGCATCAGCTTCTGACGGAGAGGAAGCTTTCAGACTCTGTAAAGCTTTCAGACCCGATGTTGTTCTGATGGACATGAAAATGCCGGGATACGACGGTGAATATGGAATAAGAAAAATAAAGGAATATTATCCTGAAATAAAGGTACTGGTACTGACAACTCTTGATGATGACGAAACAGTTGCAGCTGCTATGGCATGTTCTGCTGACGGCTACATTCTGAAGGAAATGGAGAGCAGTGAGATTATTGCATCTGTCAGAGCTGTTTATACCGGAATAAATGTGTTTGGAGCAAATATATATGCAAATATTCAGAAAAAGATAATAGCTGAGCCGAAAAATAATACAGCTGACTCAGAACTTGCCTCACTGCTGACACAGCGTGAGCGTGATATTATCGTACTTATAGCAGAGGGACTTGACAATAGGAAGATCGCAGCTAAGTTATTTCTGGCTGAAGGGACAGTAAGAAACAATATATCCAGAATGCTTGACAAGTTATCACTTAAGGACAGAACGCAGCTTGCTGTATTTGCAGTAAAAAACAATATTTCATAATAAGCTGCGATACATATATCAGAAAGGATCGTTTTTATATGAAAGTTATTTTAATCAACGGCAGTCCGAAGCCTGCAGGCTGTACTTTTACAGCACTCAGGGAAGCCCAGAAGGTATTTGCTGATAATGGGATTGAGACAGAAATATTTCAGGTAGGAAGAGAACCTGTTTCAGGTTGTCTCGGATGCGGAGGATGTCTTAAGACAGGCAGATGTGTTATTGGCAATGATCCTGTAAATGAATTTCTTGAAATGGCTCACGGTGCTGACGGATTTATATTCGGCTCACCTGTTCATTTTGCATCAGCATCAGGTGCACTTACATCATTTATGGACAGAGTATTTTACGGCAGATCAAAGCTGTTTCAGGGAAAGCCTGCTGCTGCTGTTTTAAGCTGCAGAAGAGGCGGTGCGTCAGCTGCATTTGATCAGATAAACAAATACTTTACAATAAGCAGTATGCCGGTTGTTTCATCTCAGTACTGGAATCAGGTGCATGGAAATAATCCTGAGGAAGTAGTCAAGGATCTTGAAGGAATGCAGACGATCAGAACACTTGCAAACAATATGTCATGGCTTCTGAAATGTATAGAGGCAGGTAAGAAATCAGGAATTGACTTCCCTCAGAATGAAGCTGTAATCAGAACAAATTTCATAAGATAAAAAATACAGGTCTTTATCAGTAATTAAATCTGGTAGAGACCTGGTTTTTTTATTTTCGCTGTTGAAAAATATGGAAATAAGGTTTATAATATATCATATATTGCATAATAAACCATTTGGTGGAAAGCTGCATTATAAAATAAAAAAGACAGCGGGGGTAAAAAATGAGCAGAATTACAAAAAAAACAATGGCAGCAGTACTGGCACTGGCTGTGACAGCAGGTACAATGACATTTATGTTTTATGACCGGTATGAAAAGTCAAATGAATTATCAGTTTATGCACAGACGTATGAGAGCGGATACCTTTCCTACTGTATAAACGAGGATAATACTATCACTGTAACAGGATGTGATGCGGAGACTGAAAATGCAGTTATACCTGATGAAATAAACGGTATGCCTGTAATTTCAATAAAGGCTAAAGCATTTAATTCCTGTACAATTCTCAAATCATTAGAAATAGGTTCAAATGTTACAGAAATAGGTTCATATGCATTTTCACACTGTATATCATTGACGCGCATAACAATTCCGGACAGCGTTAAAAAGATAGGTTATCAGTCATTTCTGGGATGCACAGCATTAACTTCAGCGGATCTGGGAGATGGTTTAGCTGAAATAGGAACAGAAGCATTTTCGGGCTGCAGCAAGCTATATGATCTGATATTCGGCGGCGGACTTAAAACAATAGGAAACAGTTCATTTTACGGATGCGAAAGTCTTGAGGAAGTAAGTATACCTGGAACGGTAAAAACAATAGGAGAAAAAGCGTTCGAATCCTGCATCGGATTAAAGAATACCCGGACAGGGAACAGTTTATCCTCAATATCATGCAGTGCATTTAATGACTGTAAAAGCCTTATGACTGTAGAAATAGGCTCAAATGTAACAAAAATAGAATCATCTGCATTTTTAAACTGTACATCCCTTACAAGCATAACAATACCTGACAGCGTCATAAGGATTGGCAGCGGATCATTTCAGGGATGCGAAGCATTGACTGCAGTACAGCTGGGAGAAGGATTAACTGATATAGGAACAGAGGCTTTCAGTGGCTGCAGCAAGCTTGAAGATCTGAAATTTGCAGGCGGACTTAAATCAATAGGAAACAGTGCATTTTACGGATGCGAAAGTCTTGAAGAGATCAATATACCTGATTCGGTGGAGATAATAGGACAGTCTGCGTTCGGATGCTGCAGGGGCTTAAAGAAAGCAGACACAGGGAAAAGTGTAACGACAATAGGACCTGGTGCATTTGAAAACTGCAAAAGTCTTACAACAGCAGAAATAGGCCCTGATGTAACGGAAATAGCTTCATATGCATTCAGAAACTGTACATCACTTGCTAAGATCTCAGTCCCGGACTCAGTAACAGAGATAGGTTTTGAGACGTTTTGTGGCTGTTCAAGCCTGTCAGAAGCTTACATGAATAAGGATCTGTATTCTATCGGCTCTGATGCATTTTCAAGCTGTCCTGTGCTTACCATGTATGTATTCGACAAAACATACCCTCAGGAATATGCACAGAGAAACATGATAAAATATGTTGTAACCGATGGAGATCCTTCCATAACTACCCCGGTAAGTACAACAACAACTGAGCCGCCGGCAACTACACCAGTGAGCGTTTCAGGCACTGAGCCGCGCGCAACTACTGTACCACTGAGTCAGACAACGTCTGAAGTGAGTGTCACTACGGTTTATGAAGAAAAAAAGCAATATGATATAACTGGAGACGGTATCCTGGATATAAGTGATATCCTGATGCTGAAAAAATATCTGTTCTTAAGTGAAATTCTTGATGAGAATGCACTCAAAGCCTCAGATACAAATTCTGACGGACAGATTAATGTCTTTGATCTTATAAGAATCAAGCAGTCAATGGATCAAAAATAATAAAATGGCTGTATCAATAATTTCACGCAGAAGTTATTGATACAGCCGTAATTATTCTTATAATGTGATGCCATTTATCAGTGTTCGTATTCTCTTACTCTCAGCGGAATTCCTATAGAATCGGCAAGCTTCCGGCATGCTGCGATGTCTTCTTCGGAAATAACGTCAACTACAGAAAAATGAACATCATCAAGATATTCTTTGCATTCCTTTGCGAATGAAAGCATAGCATCAAATGACTGAAGACCGAACTTCGGATTAGTCAGAGCTGCATATTTTTCTGCATCAGGAGCGTTAAGGCTGATGGAAACAGAATCAATATTTTCACAGAATTCCTTGACAACATCACGTTTGTTCACAAGATTTCCCAGTCCGTTAGTGTTTATACGTATCCTGATGCCGAACTTTTCTTTCAGATGTCTGCATGTTGCAGTCAGAACATCAAAGGTACATGTCGGTTCTCCATATCCGCAGACGATCACCTCGTCATATTTAGTAAAATCAAAGCTGTCTACTGCAGCAATGACCTCATCAAGTGTAGGAGTAGTCTTATGCCACATCATATCAGCATCGCCTATGGAATCTCCGTTTTTTCTTATGCAGAATGTACAGCTGCAGGGGCATTCATTAGTAAGATTAAGATAAACTTTTGAACGGTATACGTAAACAATATCAGCCATGTTAAAATCCTTCCTTTATCAATTAATTAAATATATGAGTTTTAAACTTCACCTGATCAAGGGCACTTCCGGCAAGGCAGTAGATTATCATGCTGCCGAGCGGCTGTATGAAGCTTGTCGGCAGTGTTGCAACTGCGCCTGGAAAGCCGAAAATGATTCCTTCTGCTAAAAAGTATCCTGCTATAGTTATTATTCCGGAAATTCCGGCTGTTACGGCTGATGCAGGAGTAATAATTTTTGAAGAGCTGTTTTTTCTGAACTTAAGCATGATGAGAAACGGAACAACGTTGAGAGGTTTGATAACAGCTGTTGCAGGAGCCCATGCTGCCGAACCTGAAAGAAGGTCAGCCATTGTGCCGCCTATAGATGCTGCACATAATGCATACGGACCAGGAAGAAGTGAAGCTGCAAGATAGATCATTGAATCACCAAAGTGAATATATCCGGAATTTGTGCCAATATTCACATGAAAATATGCAGTAAGAACAGTGATGATCGCTGCGAACATAGCTGCGAACACCATGTTTTTTGTTTTCTTGTTTGTCATAGATGAATCCCCCGGATTATAGTTTTGCAAAATTAAAAATTCTCTTGTGTAATGATCAATCATTGTATATAATAATATAATAAAGTTGTCATTATTAAAATATACAGAAATCATTTTTTTTAAGGGGACAGTTATATGAACAGTGATCTTATAAATGAATCAGTGCCTCTGTACATGAGAGTCTATAATTACTACAAGAAAATGATAATAAACGGCCAGCTGTCATCCGGTATGAAAATACCGTCCATCAGGCAGTGTGCCGAGGAACTTCGTATCAGCCGGACTACAGTTGAAACGGCATATATGTCGCTTGCTGCTGACGGATATATAATATCAAAAGCACAGAGCGGTTTTTATGTAACAGAGACTGCATATGCAAGGGCAGGCAATGCAAACGCAGGACATCATGTGGTTGAGAAAAAGGAAAAGATCAGGTATGACTTCATATCAGCTGCAGCTGATGCTGAGAGTTTTAATTTTGATATGTGGAGAAGATATATAAAAAGTGCCCTGAGACAGGATGAAAGACTGCTGTCATACGGTGAACCACAGGGAGAAAAAGAACTCAGGGAAGTGCTTTCGAAATACATTACACATAAAAGAAATGTTGTGTGTACTCCGGAAAATATAGTCGTGGGTGCCGGTATACAGAGCCTTCTTCATATTATCTGCGTACTAGCTGACAAAGATAAAAAGATCTGCTTTCAGAACAAAGAATTTATACAGGGTATTTCAGTATTCAGGGATCATGGATGGTGCCTCTGTGATGCTCAAAGCGCAAGTGTTATCTATTCAACTCCTTCTCATATTTCTATGTGGGGAGATGTCATGGATGTACGGGACAGGCTGTCACTTATAAAAAATGCAGCTCATAATTCAAAGCTTATTATTGAGGATGACTATGATAATGAATTTTCATATTTCAATAAAAGGACACCATCTCTTCAGAGCCTTGCCGCCGGACAGAACGTTATTTATATCGGTACTTTTTCCAGAATGCTGCTTCCGTCCATCAGAATGAGTTTTATGGTTATTCCTCCGCAGCTGACAGACAGATACATGACAGTACGAAATAATTACAACCAGACAGCATCAAAAACAGAGCAGATCGCGCTGTGTCAGTTTATACGTGACGGTCATCTTGATCTGCAGATACGAAAGCAGAGAAAGCTGTACAATGCAAAGGCAAAGCATTTATGTGAGGTAATTTCAGAAAAATTCGGCAGTCAGGCAGAGGCCGCTGTTACAGACAGCGGAATATATGTTAAAATGAAGCTTAAGGAAAAGATCTGTATTGAAGACTTTAAAGATCAGCTTCATAAGAAAGAAATCTCTCTGAACGTTCTGAAGAACGATGACGATACAGTTACTGCTGTATTTTCATGTACTTCAGTAAAGTCGGAAAGCTTTGAAGAAGCAGTGAGTGAAGTTAAGGCGGCATATATATCAGCTGTTGATTGACATATTGAATTAATTGTTGTATAGTAAGTAATTATAGCACAATAAATAAAACTAACATCTGGGGGAATTGACGTGGCACAGGAGATCATAAGGCTTGACCTTGGCGGTGTAAATGCCTATCTTATTAAAAACAATGAATGTTTTGCACTTGTGGATACCGGAGGAAGCCTAATTCTGGACAAAAAAAACATTAACGGCAGAAAGGATCTGATTGATTCACTGCTGTTTAAGAACGGTGTAACCAGAGACAATCTGAAGATCATCATATTGACACATGGTGACTGTGATCATTCAGGAAACGCTTCATACATAAGTCACAAGTATAATGCACCGATAGCTCTCAACAAGCATGACGGCAAACTGGTTAATAATCCTGCCATCAATGATATTCTCGGAAATTCAAAATATGAAAGCTTTGGTCTTCGTCTGGTCTTTGCGATCATGCATAAGAAGATCCTTAAGATCGTTGAAAAAGTTCAGTCGTCATTTATCTCATTTGTTCCTGATATTTTTCTTGAAGAAGGGGATGATCTCGGGAAATACGGGTTTGATGCTTCTGTTATTTTTACACCAGGTCATACAGCCGGATCAGTTAGTATACTGACAGGCGATGGTGATCTAATGTGCGGCGATACGTTCGGAAATAATAAAAAACCTGATATCGCCATGAATGCCGAGGATTTTACCATGATGAGAAAGAGTATTCAGAAAATAATGAAACTGAATATCAAAATGGTATACCCCGGCCATGGAGAGCCTTTTGAATTTTCGGAGTTCAAAAGCAGATAAATGACGTCAGTTCAGGCGATAGATCATAAAATTAAGATACCCTGCAAATGTTACCCATAGCAGGTATGGAATCTGCAGGAAAGCTGCAACAGGATTAACTTTATAGAAGTAATATATCATTGCAATGATCGCAATCCAGAGAAGAACTATACAGATAAATGCTGCAAAGTACATTTGTGCAATAAAAAACAGAGGACTCCACGTAAAGTTGATTATAAGCTGCACAAAAAAGATTATCAGTGCTTTGTTTTTATATTCGGACCTTGATCCTGATACGATAAATGAAGATATGCCCATCAGAAAAAACAGTATGGTCCATACAACCGGAAATACTGCTGCCGGAGGAGTAAGCGGCGGCTGTTTTATAGAGTTGAATACTTCTCTGGTTGAATTCATGGTCAGAAGTGCTGACAAAGCGCCGGTCCCAAGGCTTAAAATCATAAAGAACAAAAATCTTTTCAGACTGAACTTGACAGATTTATACATAGATAATCATTCTCCTTTTTTCAGATTGACAAACATTATAGTATATGATATTATTAATATAATAAAAATATTCCTCAGGTTTTATACATATTTGTGTATTAAAGTATAAAGCAATTAGTAAAAATATTTATTAAACAAATAATCTGGATATGGAGCAAATAATATGAAAATAAAGAGTTTATTATCGGCAGTGCTTATTGTTACAATATCACTCAGCAGCTGTAAAAGCGGCAGTACAGGAAATAAGTCCGGTGGTCAGAACAGAAGCGTTGCCAGTGATATCAAAACATCAGACACTATGAGTTCAGACTTTGATCAAATTATTGATTCACTCACTATAAATGGCGCTGATATAAAGTTTCCGGTAACAATAGACAGTCTTGGTGAAGGTTATTCATATGATAAAAGTTCTCTTATTTCTGGCGGTGACATGGCATTCTGCAACCTGATGTATAATAACAAAATGATAGGTTCATGTCAGCTGGCTCAGTGTGGAGATGACAAATATACTGACAAACCGATGAGTATGTTATGTATCCTTAATACGGGCAAGAAAAAAGATGATCCGAGCTATACAGAGGCCTCGATCTCAGACATAAGCATGGATTCAAAACTTGAAGATGTAACAGCTTCCTTTGGTGATCCTCAGTTTGCAGCATATAATTCAGATACTAAAAACTATGAGCTGCAGTACATAAAGGATGATGAGAATAAAATTGAGATTTATGTAGATGATTCAGTAAACAAAATCGCGATTTATTATCAGCATGAAAAATAAAAAAACAACAGGAAAATCGTTAATGATTTTCCTGTTGTTTTTTTATACGGTAATACTCTGCAAAGCAAAAAGGAATATCACCATAATGCATGACTTCAGATACACTGATGCAAGTCCAGTCACGTGAAAGGTCAAAATTTATTAGATGTCTGTCAGCAGGGGATGAAGTCAGTATTTTGGTTATAAAAGCATGAGTACATTGGGACTGAAAAATACTGTACACCTGTTCTCCGCCGATAATAAAAATATCATCATCAGGAATACGCGACAGGATCGTTAAAATCTCTTTTGTACTGTGACATATACATGCGTTCTCATCGCCTTTATATTCAGGATTTCGTGTAAGAACGATGTTTCTTCTTTCCGGCAGACTTCCTGACGGCAGGGATTCATAGGTTCTGCGTCCCATCACAACAGTTTTTCCGATGGTCTTTGATCTGAAAAAAGATTTATCAGCAGGTATGTTGTATAAAAGATTCCCGTCAAGGCCGATTCCCCATGAACTGTCAGCAGCAGCTATCAGATTCATATGTTGTTCTCCGTTAAAAGTCCTGAACGCAGCTGGGATACAGTACAGTGTTCAACAGGGTGGACAGCATACGGTGCGATCTGTTCAAGCGGTTTTAAAACGAAATCACGCTTAGTCATTTCCGGATGAGGGATGATCAGCTCGTCATCGCAGATTATTTCGTCATCATAAAAAATGATGTCAAGATCAAGTGTTCTGGGACCCCATCTGACTGTTCTGACGCGTCCTGCGCTGTTTTCAGTATCATGACATAAGGCAAGAAGTTCATAAGGGCTCAGCAGTGTGGAGAGCCTGATGCAGGCATTGAGAAAATCATCCTGTCTGACAGGTCCGACCGGTTCGGTAATAATAAACTCTGAGACTTTTTCTACCCTGCACTGCTTGTTGTCACTGAGAGCCGCAATGGCTGCAGATAAATACTTTTCCTTATCGCCGATATTTGAGCCTATCGAAAGATAAGCCGTATGCCATGATCTTTCAACACTGACACTTACGTATTTTAAAGGAAGAAGTATAGGTGCCCACGGCTTTTTGATTTCTATAGAAACTTTTTTGAGAAGCGAATACTTAAGCAGAAGTTCATCTGCAGTTCTTTCGGCTGCGGTTTCGATCAGCTTGAAGGTATTTTGTTCAAGAAGTATTTTTATTGTATGGCATACATCGGCATAGTTTACGCTCAGTTCAAGATTATCAGTCCTGCCTGCCGGTCTTATGTCGAGAAAGAGTTCTGCGCAAATGAGAAATTTTTGTCCGAGGATATTTTCTTCCTTGAGAACACCGTGGTTGCAGAATATCTCCAGATCACTGATAATTATTTTATCCATAAAATAATTACTCCCTTCCGATGAGCTTTTGTGTCATTACAACGGCGCGCTTATTTTCCGCAACATCATGTACACGTACAAAAAGGCACTTTTTCTGTACAGCAAATACTGTAGTTACAAGTGTTCCTTCCAGCCTCTGGTCTGCAGGAAGATCAAGTGAGAGACCGATCATGGATTTTCTTGAAGTACCGAGGAGTACAGGATAGCCGAGTACATCAAGCTCTTCAAGACGATTTGTGATCTCAAGGTTCTGTTCAAGACTTTTTGAAAATCCGACTCCCGGGTCGATCATGATCCTGTCATCTGGTATGCCTGCAGCCTTTGCAATAGAAATACTCTCTGAGAGGTCGTCGATAACATTCTGAATAAATGAAGTGTAGCAGGTATCGTGACGGTTATGCATTAAACAGCATGAAGCACCGCTCTTTGCTATTACATCAGCCATCAGGCTGTCATACTTAAGTCCCCAGATATCGTTGATAAGGTCAGCACCGGCATCAACAGCGGCCTTGGCAACTGCTGACTTGTAAGTATCTGAGGAAACAGGAATGTCAAAGTTTTTCTTGATGGCCTCAATAACGGGAACGACCCTTGATATTTCTTCATCGTCCGGAATCAGAGTATATCCGGGACGTGTTGATTCGCCGCCTACGTCTATTATATCAGCGCCGTCTGCAATCATCTTTTCAGTATGTCTGAGTGCATCAGATACGCTGCAGTAGTTTCCGCCGTCAGAGAATGAATCAGGTGTTACATTAAGTATACCCATAATATATGTGTTGTCTATAAAAGTTTTATTTCCGATAATCATCAGATATTATCTTCCTTTAGTATTGTATTGTGTTGTTTTTCTTGTTGTCAGGCCAGTTGCAGAGTTCATAAGCACTGCAGCTGCAGCAAAGTCTCGACAGCTTGTCTGCTTTATGCAGGACATCACTGAGGATATCAGCGTCAGCAGATGATTTTTTCGTCATTGCGCGGTGACTGAGAATAGCCTGTGTGATCTGTGAGATCTCATCAGCATCATAGCCGCATCTGCTGAGTATATCTCCTGCGAGCTGTGCACCGGCAATATTGTGAGGCGTACCGTCCTTATATTCGCTTGTACGTCCTATATCATGCAGAAATGCAGCGGCATATATTATGTCTTTTGATATCGGAATATTATTTTCAAGAATAAGAATATAACCTATTCTTGCTGTATCTGTCAGATGTCCGATACCGTGACCGCAGAATACTCTGTCCTTTTCACATTCATTGATAAGGCTCATAGCTCTGATAAATTCAGGATCGTTAATAATACGGTTATATCTGGTGAGCATCCGGTTTGACTTCCTTAATATATTTTCTTATCTGTCCTAAAAACGACAGTGAACCAAAGGCAATTATCATGTGATACTTTGACTTCAGGCTTTCGTCTACTGCTTCTTTTACACTGCTGCAGGCTGTTACATTCGGGTTGTAGGTTTTGATAACAGCAGCAAGCTCCTGAGCAGGCAGACTCCTTGAAGTTAAGTCCGGTGTGACAGTATATATCTTTGAAGCCCGCTTTGCAGTAAGACGAACAGTTTCAGGATAGTTTTTATCTTTAAATGTTCCCATAATATAAATGATCTTCTTATCAGAAAAGCAGATATCGATTGTTTCACGCAGTCTTGCTGCAGCGGCTTCGTTATGAGCTCCGTCAATGATAAAAAGAGGATCGGCTGAGATGATTTCAAATCTTGCAGGCCAGACTGTTTCTGCAAGTCCTGAGTATATTGCCGTCTCATCTATGCTGTAGCCTGTGTCATCAAGTATCTCACATGCTTCAACAGCAAGAGCTGCATTTTCAACCTGGAATTTTCCTATCATATTTATTTTAATATTTTTGTAGCGTTTATAGTCAAATGTCTGTGAAGTAGTACTGCAGGAATAGTTTTCAATATTGTAGATCTTTGCAATTTTCAGCTGAGCACGTTTATCATTACATGTATTAAGAATAACAGATATAACCTTTGGCTGCTGGGATATAGTAGCCACGTTCGAGTTTCGCTTGATTATGCCTGCCTTCTGTACAGCAATTTTTTCAAGTGTATCTCCGAGATATTTTGTATGATCCATGCTGATCGATGTAATAACTGAGAGTATACTCTTTTTGATTACATTTGTGGCATCAGATTTTCCGCCCATTCCGGCTTCAATAAGAACAATATCACAGTGCTGATCGGCAAAGTAGCTGAAGGCTACTGCAGTTTCAATTTCAAACACCGTCGGGTGAGAAAACCCTTTTTCTACAACGGCATCCACAGCGTTTTTTACCTTTTGTGTATATAAGCAGAAATCCTCTTTACTAATCATAGTTGTCCCGATCTGGATCTTGTCGAGATAATCAATGACACTAGGAGACGAATATCGTCCTGTGCGGTAACCGGCTTTGATAAGAATATTATTTATAAATGCCCCCGTCGATCCCTTGCCGTTTGTTCCTGCTATATGAATTATCTTTAACTTGTCCTGAGGATTTGATAATTCACGGCAGAGTCTTGTCATACTTTCTAGCCCCGGAACAATCCCATAGCATGCTGCATCAGAAATATATTTTACTGCTTCTTCAAAATTCATATTTTTATCTGTTCAAAAGCATTTAACAGCTAAAGAACCGGATCTCCTCTTATCTATATTGTATTTGCAGATGCACTCCCATGCATACTGCAATATAATTATACAGCAGGTACTGTCGGTATGTCAAGATGAGGATATTGAATGACGGAGTCCGCACAAGATTTCAACAGTAACATATATTATTGTTTAAAATAAAGCCTGATATGTGAAATATCATAGCGTAAATACATAAAAAAAATAGTTCGATTGTACACTGTACGTTAAAAGTAGTATAATAAAAAGCGGGGATTTTTACGATGATCAACTTTATATATCAAGGAGTCTTACTATGATTAAAGATCTTTCAGTTGGTAAACCAGGACAGGTACTATGGAGGTTTACCATACCTATGTTTATCAGTGTTGTATTTCAGCAGTTTTACAACATTGCTGACAGTGTTATCGCAGGAAAGTTTGCCGGAGAAGATGCACTTGCGTCTGTCGGTGCATCTTATCCTATAACTATGATATTTATGGCTATAGCAGTCGGGTGCAATGTAGGATGCTGCGTTGTAATATCACAGCTGTTCGGTGCAAAAGAGCTCGAGAAGATGAAAACGGCTATTTATACTACACTTATTTCATCGGCTGCAGTATCAGTTATCTGCACCGTTTCAGGACTGCTTCTGACGACTTCACTTATGAAAATGATCAGGACACCTGAAAATATATTTGCTGACGGTTCACTGTATCTGAAGATCTACATAGCAGGATTTATATTTTTGTTCCTTTACAATATCTGTACAGGAATATTTCAGTCACTCGGAGATTCAAAAACGCCGCTTTATTTCCTGATCGGTTCATCACTTGGAAACATAGCACTTGACCTTTTGTTTGTAGCTGGATTCGGATGGGGCGTAGCGGGTGTTGCCTGGGCTACGTTTATTGCACAGGGAGCAGCATGTGTGCTGTCCTTCGTGTCACTGACAAGCAGGATCAGATCTCTGAAAACAGCATACAAACCGGACAGATTTTCATGGAGCATGCTGCTTAAGGTCGGCAGGTATGCGGTTCCGAGTATACTTCAGCAGAGCTTTGTTTCGGTAGGAAACATATTTGTCCAGGGTATAATCAATAACTTCGGTTCAAGTGTAATTGCCGGATATTCTGCGGCAATCAAGCTCAATACATTTACAATTACATCTGTAGCAACATTTTCAAACGGTCTGTCGAGTTTTACAGCGCAGAATATCGGAGCCGGAAAAACTGAGCGTGTAAGGGAAGGATATAAAGCAGGAATGATAATGGTATTATGCGTTGTTGTACCCTTTATTCTGATCTATTTCTTCTTCGGAGATGTAATGATGAAGCTTTTCATGGACAACGAAAGCAGGCTTGCACTTGATACAGGTCTTAAGTTTCTTAAAATAGTATCACCGTTTTATATCGCAGTAACATTCAAGATCATGGCTGACGGTGTATTAAGAGGAGCGGGAGCAATGTCATCATTTATGATTGCCACATTTACCGACCTCTTACTGAGAGTAGTGCTTTCGTTTATACTTTCTGATTATTTTGGTGTAACCGGTGTATGGATGTCGTGGCCGATAGGCTGGGTGATCTCGATGTGCCTGTCACTGGGATTCTATTTCAGAGGGAACTGGGCCGGGAAGCTTACAGTATGTGATAATGAATAGATAACAGAAAATCCGGTTCACATCGATGTGATGTGAACCGGATTTTGCGCGGTAAGAGAAAAGTGAAAATATCTTTAGATGATATATCAGAAATAACTGACCTTTATCCTTTTGCCCATCTGCCTGAGGCATTTTGACAGTTCCTCAACAAGATTCATTTTGATGCTGAAGTTGATGGGAAGATCAGGATTCTGATGAGCAGGATTTATGGCACGTCCGACATAGAAGTTAATGTCGGTAGCCTCCTCGAACAACAGTCTGCAGATAAGTGAAGCACCGTCACGGCTGCAGCTCCAGTGTTCATAGAGCTTATTGTCTGTCAGGTAGTCCTTTGCATATGTGAGGACTTTATTAATTGTAATAACGCCCTCTGTTACAAGGTCTACTCCTTCAATCTCAGCTGTCGGGGGTACGTCCTTGTCTATAAAATCAATATGTGGTTTAAGTGGTTTTCCGAGATATGATGCTGCTATTGTTGATGTAGTGCCGCCGCAGATAATGTGCTTTCCATGCTTTGAGAAAAACAGACTCATCATTCTGTCGCAGTCATTCCTGTCAGACGGAGGACCGAAAAGAATATTCATAGGTTCACGCCTGCGTACACGTACGACACATGCAGTGGCATCATCGCCGGGTTTATAGTCATAAAGCTTGTTGCACTCATCAGTCAGTATTGTGGCTATTGTTTTTGCAGTATATCCAACGGGTGCTATGGTTTCCATAAATGAAATAATGTCTTCGCGTTTCCAGCCGAAGTTAAAGGCAAGTCCTATTCCGGCATGCGGACATCCGTCACTCATGGCTATGAAAATATCATTCTCCTCAAGAGTTATATATGACTTGTAGATCTTCTTTCCGCCGATAAGCATTTCAGTCCTGGGATAATCATAGTTTACAAAGTCTCTGAGAACGATGATATGTGGATTGTCGTACTGAATTATTTCAGCATGTTCATTTTCAACTATGTGGATTATAGTGAAGGTAGAATAAGCGACACCTCTCACTGAGCATACGGGGAGAGTAGCTGCTATTGTTTCAACACAGTCCTCAAGTGAAAGGCCTTCAGCCATCATGGTAGATATGATCTTTGAAGTAAGGGTTGAGAGAATGCTGGCTTTTACGCCGCTTCCGAGACCGTCTGCAAGAACGACCACAGTTGAATTTTCATTTTGTTCTACAATGTCAACATGATCGCCGCAAAGCTGTTCGCCGTAGTGAAATATGCTCTGAAAGCCGATATCAGTACAAAGATCATTCATCGCGTATCGACTCCTTCAGCTTAGTAAGTGCAATTTTAGTTTCTGCAGCAGTTTCACCGAGCAGAGATGCGATTTCCTGAACGATACGCATCTGTTTGTCTACTACATTGTCAGCTATCTCAATCGTCTTGCGGCTTATTTCTTCCTTCTTCTTTCTCTGTGTCTCTTCCTGTGTTACATCACGCATTATGCAAAGAATAATATGAAATTCCTTGTCATATGTGATCGTCTGTTCTACATACTTCTGGTATTCAGCCAGATATATACGCTGATCCTTAATGCTGCAGCCTGTGTTTTTGACTTCCATAAACGGTTTAGGTTCAAGAATCCTGATAACCTGGTCGCCAAGCACATCAGACTGGTTTCTTATGTTCATGATATTCATTGCTGCCTTGTTGATCTGCTGTACCTCCAGATCATCATTGAGTACCATCAGTCCGTTAGGAGTATTGTTGATGATATTGTCTGAAAAGCTTTCTGCTTTGTCCTTCAGATACGGGAGGCACATTGAGATCTCAGCTTTGCCCTGGTAGATCGCAACTGCTTTTTCACGGCATGTGTTATAGCCGCATGAGCCGCAGTTGAGCTCATCATCAGGGTTTGATTTTCCCATCTGCTTGAGAATTGACTTTATCTCAGATTCAGACGGCATCTGCAGCTTCCTGTCTATATATTCGAGTGTCTTCTGTAAAGCCTGAGGCTCAGGCTGTGAAACTTCAAAATCTTTTTTTCCGGCAAAGTTGGATATTGAGATGTAGTCACTTACAGGGTTCCTGTGGAATTTCTCCATAACAGGTCCGCCTATACAGCTGCCTGAGCATGCAGACATTTCAATAAAGCACCTGTGTATTTTTCCCTGTTCAATGTCGCGCAGAGCTGCAATGCAGTTTTCCACTCCGTCGATAGCCATATATGTGTAGTCAGGATTATCTTTTGCCATGGTTTTCAGAATCCCGCCGGTAGTCGGGAAAAATCTTGCCTTGCTTTTTTCATCGCTGTCCATGATCTTTTCAAGTTCAACATTTTCTTTCTTAAACCACTGAGTAAGTTCTTCAAAAGTAAGAACGGCATCAGTATATCCTTCATAATAAGCTGCTTCATCTTTTTTTGCAACACATGGTCCGATAAATACTGTTTTTGCTTTCGGATTCATTTTCTTTATTTCACTGCAGTGTGCCTGCATCGGGGAGATGACATCAGCCAGATACGGCAGGGCTTTCTGGAAATGCTTCTGTATAAGAAGATTTACAGAATGACAGCAGGATGAAATAAGAACATCCCTGGTGTTTTCACGCAGAATCCTGTCGTACTCATTTTTTACGATTGTAGCACCGACAGCTGTTTCCTGCACATCATAAAATCCCAGTTTCTTAAGTGCGTTTCGCATAGCATTTATTCCGACACCTTCGTAGTTTGCTGCAAATGAAGGAGCAAGACTTACGTAGACCGGATCTCCGCTCTGGATAAGTACTCTGACCTTTTCAGTCTCATCAACGATCTCTTTGGCATTCTGCGGACATACAACAAAGCACTGACCGCAAAGAATACATTCGTTTCCTACAATATGGGCCTGATTTCCTGAAAATCGTATGGATTTGACAGGACAGTGACGGATGCATTTGTAGCAGTTTTTGCAGTTTGATTTTTTCAGCTTCAGACAATCAGCCATTGATACTAACTCCTTTCAGAATTTACGGCACTGAGTACTTTTTCTTTAAAAAATTCGTTAAAACTCTCTTTAGTAACTCCTGTGTAAATTTCATCATCTACCTGGACCGTAACTCCGACTCTGTTGCACTTGCCGGTACAGAAGCTGCCGGCAAGTGTAACTTCACTTTCGAGATTGTTTTCTTCAATAGCTTTCTTAAAAAGCTCCACAACATCATACGATCCTTTAAGGTGACAGGAGCTGCCTATGCATACCTGTACTATCATATCCTACACCTTTGCCAATACCTGTTTTTCGAAAAATTCCTTGGTAGTTTCCGGAGTAAGTGAGAAGTTTTCGTTATCAACAGTAACACATACTCCGTTCTGGCAGGTTCCCATGCAGAATGTGCCTGCAAGTTCAACCTTATCCTTGAGATCATTGCTTGCTATGAGATACTGAAGCTGTTCTACTACCTGTCTTGAGCCTTTGAGATGACATGAACTGCCTATACAAACTGTTATTTTCATTATTTGTCCTCCTTATTCGTAATCAACGACATTTACCCAGGAAAGTAAAAATTCACGTTCATTTTCTTTTCCTTTGGAAAGCTGTGAAGCGGCTACTATCGGGAGCCATTTCTGGACATACTGCTTTGCAGTATCGCTCTTTTTGCAGAAAAGCTCCAGATACTTGTCAGCGCCGCTGATATCACCGGCAAGCCAGAAAGTAAGATATGTTCTGGCTGCATCTGCAGATGCATTGCCCTGGGTTGCGTGTGACCAGTCAATAATGTATGCAGTACCGTTATCTGACATGATGATGTTGCTGGGATTGAAGTCGCCATGACATACTTTATGGTGTTTCGGCATTGCTTCAAGACGTGTATGGAGATCATAGCGTGTTGTTGCATCGAGAGGAGCAGCCTGGATCTTTGCGTTCATCTTGTCCTTAAGTTTGTTAAGAAGAGGAGCATTCATATCATGAACAGAAATCTGAAGCTCAACGAACAGCTCAAGATACTCATCTGCTTTATCCGGATTTTCCTGCATAAGCTGAGCAAGAGTTTTTCCGCTTATGTAATCACTTACGATAGCCCACCTGGAGTCGATCATTGTGATCTCACGGATCTTAGGAATGTTAAGGCCTGTTTCCTCAATACGTGACTGGTTAAGTGCTTCGTTAAGAACATCGGCCTTTGAATAGTCAGTATCAAATACTTTGACACACAGATCTTCATCACGATAGACTGTTTTATTGTTTCTGACTGCGATTACTCTGTCTAATTTCATAAGAATTCTCCTTTATTATTAGTATAATAATATTTTAACAAACTTTTTGAATTACCGCAATTATCAAAAAAGCATATCGATATATTGGTATCGATATATCACTATCGAATTTGATATATGTGGAATATCAGATTTTTCTGCATTTATTAAGTTCGTTATAGAGTAAAACTTTGTCAACAGGCTTGGTGATATGACTGTTCATTCCATGAGAAAGTGAGGCTCTGATGTCTTCGTTGAATGCATTTGCAGACAGCGCAATAATATGTACGCTCTTTGCATCATCACGACAAAGGCTGCGAATCTTATCTGATGCCTCATAGCCGTCCATCTCAGGCATTCTTATGTCCATAAGTATCGAACTGTAGTAATAAAGTTCAGACTGTTCAAACATTTCACATGCCTGTCTTCCGTTGTCTGCAAAAACATAACTGCAGCCGGTGGGAATGAGAAGATGTCTGATTATAGCTCTGTTTATTTCATTGTCCTCTGCTATAAGGATATGAAGACCGCTCAGATCAGGGATCTGAGCGACAGAAACTGATGACTTACTGCCTGGCTGTGTATTTTTAGAAGTGTCACTGACAGTACAGCGTTCAAATGAAAGTTCAAACCAGAACAGGCTTCCCTGGTCCGGTATACTCGCAGCACGCAGCTTTGAACCCATCTGTTTTATAAGGCCCTCCGATATGGCAAGTCCGAGACCCGTACCGGGAATGCTCGAATGAGTATACTGTGCTCCGCGTTCGAACGGCTTGAATATATCCTCAAGCTGTGCCTCAGGTATACCAATACCGGTATCGGAAACTTCAAATCTTACAGAAATCCTGTCAGCAGCAGTATCAAGAACTGATACAATGAACTTTACAGTTCCGTTTGTTTTGTTATACTTGACGGCATTTGAGATCAGGTTAATGATAACCTCCTTGAGTCTGAGTTCATCGCCGATGACAAATGTCTGAGAATCAATACCGCATTGTGTTATCAGCCGTACTTTATTTTTAACTGCTATCTGCTGATATACAGTATCTATCATCATTACTGTTTTTTTGAGATCAAACGGCTTGGTTTCAATTACTGTTTTACCTGAATTTATCCTTGAAATATCAAGGACACTGTTAATGAGTGAAATAAGATGTTCGCTTGAGGTATGTATCTTGTCCGCGCAGTCTCTTACAGTTTCAATGTCATCAAGGCTTGCCAGCTGCATTTCATTAAGACCTATAATTGCAGAGACAGGTGTTCGCAGTTCATGTGAAATGTTTGAAAGAAAATTCTGTTTTGCATTGACGGCTCTGATAAGTTCAACATTCTTCCTGCGGATTATAACAGTAAATACTGTCATAAGCACTGCAAATACAAAAATGACAGCTATAACCGAAATAATAACTGTAAACATCAAAGGATTTGATCTAATCATATCAAGAGGTCCGAGTGACGGTTTGAATGAATCTGTTGAATATATACTAATGATATCATTTTGTGAAATGCAGCTGAGGGTCTTGTTGAGGATAGAAACAAGCAGGATGTCACATTGTCCGCTGATTCCTATTGCATAGTTATTTGTATATTCGTAGCTCTGGATAAAGGATAATGAATGGTATCTCGGAAGGGATGAATATGCAACTCTGACAAATTCACTGCAGTACGATGCGTCCGCCTCACTTTTAAATACCATATCAATGCAGGATTTGTCATCTTTGCAGTATAAAAGCTCTATATCATTTCTCTTACTGAGCTCAAATGCAAGAAATGAATTTTCAACTACTGCAATTTTCCGGATATTATTGTTGTTTGTTTTCCTGACCAGATATACCGGGGAATTTAAAAATGTGTTAGTGAGACGCATATCGTTGTTTTTCGCCCACATGTAATCGTGATTTACAGTTAATATAATGTCAGCGTCCGAAGATGAAATTTTGTCAGAATCAGCCGTTTCTTTGCATACTGTAAACTCAAGTCCTGTAAGCTCAGAAATTTTGTCGAGCAGTTTTTCTTCTCTTGTAGTCTGGCACGAATTACAGACGTCGCAAGCATCGATATGTGCGCAGATAGTTTTATGAGAACTGATAAATGACTTTTCCTGCGCTGTGAATGAAGGGTAAACTCCTGCGTTTTGTGTTCCGTACTTTTTATCAAAGTTATCATATATATCGGGATTGTTCTGAATGATCTCATCCATTGCATAGTCAAGCTTATTCATAAGATCACTTCTGGATGAATCACAAACTATATATGAATATGTGTCAGAAAGATAAAGCAATATTCTGCAATTGTTTATGCACTGATATGAATCGACTATCTCAGAGTCGATCTCGCCATTTCTGAGTGCCTTGTCAACATCAGCAGTTGTATCATATTCATAGTACTCAACGCTGCAGCCGTTTGAGGATAGTATTTCTCTGAGACTTTCAGCACAGATATCAGATCTTGCATAGCCTATTTTCATTCCTGAATAGTTTTCAAAATCATTAAAGCAATATTTCGAATCAACACCTGTAACAAGAACAGGTGTTCCTTTTATAATATAGTTTTTTGAGTACAGACATGACGAGACACGTCCCGATGTTTTCTGTATAGGTGTAAACAGGTCAATTTCACCGGATCTCAGTTTTTCAATGCATGTATCGATCGAAACTTTTTCAAACCTGTAATTCCAGCCTGTATACATTGCGATTTCCTTCAGATATTCACAGCCTGTTCCGTAATACTCACCGTTCTTATCTGTAGAAATAAAGTTCTGAAGATCAAGGTATCCGACAGTTATCGTATTGTTATCCTCACATACGGCAGTTATTGATAAGTCTGAAGAGAGAATTGAAATAATAAAAATAAGGATAAATATAAATTTCAGGTGCTTCATATTTATCTCCTGTTTATTTTAGTATAAAAGCCGATACAGATGTACCGGCTAAAGTTTATTTAAAAATATTTTTGTTTTTTCTTTTCTTGTCAATATAAAGTTTTTTGTCTGCTTCATTCATTATTTTAGTAAGGTCAGTGTTTTTGCCGCAGATAAATTCGTGAACACCTATACTAAGGTTAATAAGATATGGCTTGTCATTCGTCCGGTTGATCCTGCTGCAGATGTTTTCAAGCCTCTCCATGAATATCTCTTTGAAATTGATCTCATGTGTAAGTGCAAAAGCTGCAAATTCGTCACCGCCGAATCTTGCAATAATGTCATTGCTTCTGACACATTCTCTGAGAATTTCAGAGGATTTTTTAATTGCATAGTCTCCTTCATCGTGTCCGAAATTGTCATTTATGAGTTTAAGATTATCCATGTCAGCATATACGATAACGGCGCATCTGCCGCTGTTGCGTTTGATTGCTGCATTGACGTTTTCAATAAAGCCTCTTCTGTTGTAAACGCCTGTAAGTTCGTCAGACTTTGAGATCTGGGACAGCATCTGATTGTTGGTTTTGATTTTATTGAGGCTGTCGATAAGGTGAGACTGGATAAGCTTCTGGTCCTCAAGCAAGCCTTTGAGCTTGATAGCATATGAAAGCTGGGAAGTGATCAGCGAGTTGTAAAATATGTAGTCATCTGTATCAATATCACACAGAAGAAGTCCGTAATTTTCATCGTTGAAGAAAAGGGGAGAGGCAATAAATGTGAATCGTTCTTCAGGAAGAAATTGATTACGGAAAAGGTCCTGAGCGCTTATTTTTCTTGCTTCAGGAGGCGGCGTTTTAAATTCATCTCCTATATGGTAAGAGTGCAGTATTTCTGATTCAGGCTGAACCCAGTCATGTCTTGATTCTGACATAACCGGTGTCTCATGAATAAAAATATAGCTGCTTTTTATATTGAGACTTCTGAACTTATGCATGACATTCAGATAACTCTGGTCGCTTGAATCAGTGTTTGAAAGCATGTTGTTCATAATAGAGTTCGTTGCATGAACATTATCCTTGATCTCTTCCTTGCACATATTGTTCTCGTTCTGCTTGAAACTGAGCACGTCCTTGTAAAATGTAAAGAACAGCTTATAAATATCATCTTTTTTCTCAGGCGGATCAGCTATGGAAATCGCCTTATCACAGATATTCTGCAGAAGGGAATTAAATATGTCAGTTGAAACACAGTTGAGAATACTGTATCTGAGAAGAGTGTTGAACTTAAAAATAAAGAGATTTTTGTCAAGCTGCGTTTGCGGATTTCCTGCCTGTTTGAGAAGAATAAATGTGAACTTGAGAAACAGGCTGATAATTCGTTTGTTTCTCGTATAGCTCTCATTTCTGCAGACAGAACATATTGTGGAATTGATTACATTTACAAAAGTCTCCGGATTAGTATTTTTATCATTTATCAGTTTGCTTATTACTTCATTGGCAGCGTGTTCATCTGATACACAGCCGCATGAATCGCGTGTTACGAGTTTTGTATCAACTGTTACATCATCAAGCTGGCCGTTTTCAATCAGATTGATGCATGCCTCTACTGCATATGATCCGAGTTCTCTTGAACTTGCATGTATTGTTGTGAGCGGAGGCTTCATTTTTGTGGATCCGGGAATATCATCAAATCCTGTAACAAGTATGTCCCTGCCTATTTCAAGACCGCTTCGTTCTATTTCTGCATATCCGGCAACAGCCATAAGGTCACTTGCAAAGCATATTGCATCGAGTCGTCCTTTGTTTCTGCTTATGAGTTCAGCAACAGCACCATTGCAGTATTCCGTAAAGTCGCCTTCAACTATCAGATCAGGATTGAAAGTCAGTCCGCACTTTTCTATTGCACGTTTGTATACGTTGAGACGTGTCAGAGATTCTGCGTTTGTAGAAGGTCCTCCGACAAATCCGATATATTTTCTGTTATGATGTTTAACAAGATGTTCAACCTCAAGCTCAATACTGTTTGAATTAAAGGATACACATGGACAGTTTTTTATTTTTTCAGATATTGTGATGATCGGAGTATCTTTGAAAGAGTTGATTATCGCAGCTGTTACATCACGTTTGACATAGCGGCTCATAACAGCTGTTTCTATAATGACTGCATCAAAACTGTCATGACCTGCATATGAAAACATACTGTTATACTGATACTGATATTTCTTATTCATAAGATCATGCTGTACTGTGTCAATGTATCTTACCGGAAAAATTACAAGGTTAACATTTAGTTTCTGAGCTGCCTGTGTTACACCAAGCATGACTTCTTTGGAATAATCGTTTTCCAACGGACCGATATATAGCGCTATAGTATAACGTTTCCCCAACACCTAAAATCACCCCAAAACTTTGTGTGTTTAATAAATAAATGTAAAATATATTTGTATGATTTGACAGTATAAAAATCTATAATATTTATTTTACTGTATTTCGTAGTAAAAATCAAGTCTGTAATATATTTTTTTTATTAATAATTACAGAAGAAAGTTCGTTTTCTATGCTTTATTTGATATATAAAGGCAGGGCATACGCAACTGAAAACAATTCCGTATGCCCTGGTGATCATAGTTTTTTTCCGCTTATTACAGTGCTGCCGTTAAGTATTGCAATATGCTCGGCGTTGCCCGATGAGAAGTCATTTGACAGATCAAAATCCGTCCAGTCTGATTTTGTGATCCTTATCTGGAGTTCAAGGTATGCTCCGTTATCAAGAGAGGATTTTGAAGAAGATGAGATAGTGCATACAGTGTCAGCTGTTTTTTCAGATGAACTTACTGTGCCGAAATCAGCTTTAATATCTTTGATCTGTTCATATGAATCACCTTTTACAAGTGATGCACAGTCACATGAGAAGACAAGTGAATCTGTTGATGCACCGTCAGCTGTAAAATAGTATAATTCTGAAAGCTCACTCAGAGGTATGCTGTCAGATCCGGTGTTTGTTACTCTGAGGGTAAAGCCTATTGTATTTTTTCCTGTCGAAGACTGTGAAATTTCGGTTTTGATGCCGTCCTTTTCGCAGGAGGTCTTCTTGTTGTCATTTTTTACAGTATCGGTTTTTTTAGTTACAGCAGTTGTAGTTTTGCTCTTGTCCTGCTGTGAATCATCAGATTTTTTAACTGTACCTGCTTTGCCGTCAGGCTCACTTCCATAAACAAGAGTATCACCGTCGTAGAGTGCGAAGTGAACAGCCTCACCAAGGGAATTGCCGCTTGTTCCTTTTACGTCTGCGTATGAAAAATCATTGTCAGGATCCCAGGTTCCGCCGTTGTTCTTTATTCTGAACTGGACTTCCTTCTTATATGCATCCTGTCCTCCCGGATATATCATAACACCGGAAAAATCAATACTTACACAGTAAATATGATCATCCCTGTCCCACTCCATAAGTGATGCAGGGGCTTTATCCTGTGAATAGTTGACACTTACTTCAATATCATCAGCGCTCTGACCTGCTTCATATACCTCTGACAGATCGATGAAATATCTCAGCTCAAGATCATCAGTAACTCTGGCAGGCCATGCAGTCTGGTTGTATACAACAGCCTTGATCTCAGTAAAGTCAGCACCCTGAGCATTTTCAGAAGCATTTACATAAAGTTCATTTTCAGTAATATCCTCAACCGCACCGAAGTTTACAAGTGTCTGACCCTTATACCTGCTGTAGAGCTTTGCAAGTGCTCCTGTAAAGCCTGCATTATAGTCACATGCTACTTCGTTTGTCGTGTAGTTTGTAATAACATCATCATAAGCTCCTGTACTGTCAGGTCCGCCGACAAGTGCACCGTACAGAGTATGTCTTTCCTGCATAGGTTCGCTCATACTGTTTGCCCATGAGCCATGTGCGGTTCTGTGGTGCGGACTTACCGGTGGATTTTCACCGAAGCCTACCACAAAGCTTCTGCCTGAGCTTCCGAGAGCATAGTTTACCTGTGATACAGCAAAATCCCAGTATGAGTCTTTCTTGTCCTTGCTGCATAACTTGCTCTGTGAATAGACAGCCGCAATATATGCTTCTGTTGTTGCATATCTGAGTGAACCCCACTGATCAAGCCATGCAAGACCGTCAGGTGTATACGTGATCTTTTCTCCGCCAAAGCCTGTGGTCCAGTAATCTATGTTGTTTTCAATTACTTTACTGTACTTTTCATCACCTGTTTCAAGTGCGAGAAGCAGGCATCCGCCTATGTAGACATCATCCCAGCACTGGGTCCATTTGATATTGCCTGATGCCTTGGCGCTGTACTCCTGTGCTTTTTTCAGATAATCCTTGTCATCGGTTGCCTTATAGAGCCATACTCCTGCCCAGGCAAGTTCATCATAAAATCCGCTCCATGAATCATAGAATCCGTTAGCTTCTGTATATCCTTCATCACTTTTTGTGCTCTCTGCAAACTCATAAAGCTGTTTTGCATGCTTAAGACATTCTTTTGAGTAGTCCTTATCGCTGTCTTTAAATACCACACTGCAGGAAGCAAGTGCTGCTGCAGCTTCAGCACTTACAGCAGAGCCGGGATTGTCCTTGTCTACCTTATATGCAGGTCTGTCCATCTGCATTACTTCTGCAGGACCCCACCAGGCATGGTCAAGACTTCCGCTTCCAACCTGGTAATAGTAAACGTTATCTTCCGGATGACATTTTATAAGATAATCATTTACCCATCTGATATTGTCCATTATGTAATCAAGCTGTCCGCTTTCGTCGTAGCTGTCCTTGTCCTCACATACACTCCAGGCAAGCATTGCAGCGGTATATGCCATAGGCAGATTAAATTTTGCATTGTCTCCGGCATCATAAAAACCGCCTGTCAGGTCAAGACCTGCGTCTGAACCGTCGCTGAGCCCGGAATCTCCGCGCCAGTTGCAGCGTGTCTGCTCAGGAAGATCACCGGAGCGCTGCAAATCATAAAACAGAATTGATTTCTGAAGTGCCTCACCGTAATTATAGTCTCCGGTACCTTTTGTACCCTCATATTCAGTAGAGTTTTCACTCAGACTGCCTGTTTTAAGTGACGTATTTGTTTTCCGGTCCACTGTTTTTTTGTCCTCAGCTGTTGTTGTTTCATCAGTTACAGCTGTAGTCTCAGATACAGCAGAGTCAGTAGATACAACATGTGTATCATCTTTTTTTCCGCTTTCGATACATATTACTGTTATAACAGAACCTAATATAACGATAACTGCAAGTGAAATGAGAAATTCCCGCAGTTTACCGCTGCTATATTTTTTTTCTTTCAATCAGATAACACCATCCTTATGTATTTATAGATTTAATTGTATCATATAATTTCATATTTTTTCAATAAATGAAATCAAAATCATATGATTAGCTGTATTTGCGGGATTTATTTAAATATATTTGGTCAAAAACAAATAAGTTATATTTTTTTATAATCTCATCGTTTATGATAATACTATTGTAAGGATGTAAAATATCTTAAACATCCATAAATAATAAAATCAAGCTTAACGGAGGTAATAAATGAGTAAATCTGAACGCTCCGGACCGGATAACAAAAAAAAACAGGATTTTGATGAAATGTTCGAGGATTACTGTACTTCATACTCGGCATGTGAGTGTACCGGACTGATACCGGCAGGTGCAGACCTTACTGAGGAAGAATTTGAGAACTACGAAGATATTTTTCGGTTTTGTGTTCCGGGTACTGATGACGAAAGAAAATAGGTTGCTGTATTGCCGGCTGAGCGGAAAATAATTTCAGCGGCCGGTGAACTGTAACTTAAGTTGTGGCATCAGCACAGTAAACGGGCCGTATCAATAGACTTTATTTAAAAAAAGTGTTGATACAGCCCGTTTTATTATGTAATTATTTATTTGAGAAGGAGCGCAATAAGTAGGATAAGGTCAATTATGTTTACCTTTGAGTCAGAGTTGAGATCGGAATTTACAGTATCAACAGCTGCTGTACCGCCAAGAAGATGATTTTTTAAAGCCAGAAGGTCAGAAGCATTTACAGACTTGTCGTTGTTTACATCACCTGTGAGAGGGTCCTTTGTAGATGATGAGCCGCCTGCATATGTTTTAAGATCAGGAAGTTCATCAAGTGTTATTACATAGTCACTCTGGTACAGTTCCTTCATGGTAGCTACATAGTTGTATGTTTCACTGTCAATAAACTCTCCGTACCATGGGCAGAAGTAGAGCCATCCGGCTTTTTCTGTAACAAGATTGTCAAGGTTGGGAATTGTATCATTTTCACTCATAGCAACTAGTTTTTTGCCGTCTGTAAGCTTTACAAGCTCATAGAAAATTGAAGAAATGGCATCTTCATTAGGACAGTTTGACAATCCGTCATATCTGTTGTATACAACATTGTATTTGTCATAAGCTACTATGTCAACAAGATCATTGCCCGGATACCATGCATCTGAGGTAGCATATGTATAGCTGTTGTATTCCCAGATAATATTGTGCAGATCATACTTTTCAGTAAGTGTTGTATAGAGAAGTGTCCAGAGCTGTCTGTATACATCGGCGCCGGCAGCACCCCACCAGAACCATGCACCCTCACCCTTGAGTCCGCCGTTTCCTTCAGCTTCATGGAAAGGTCTTAAGATGATCGGAACTCCTGCTTCCTGAAGTCTTGCAAGCTGCTCAGCCATATCTTCAATAGCAGCCATAAGATAATCGTATTCCTTTGTTCCTTCAACTACAGCCTTTGCTGTATCAAAGTCACCGTCCGGCTTATAGGTGCATGCCTGCCAGTCAACCTCTTCACCTACGGTATAGTTCGCAAAATCCTTAGGTACATTGATATGCCAGCTTGCAGTTGCAATGCCGCCCTTTTCATTTACCCAGTCAATGGCACGTTCAGTTGTATTGTCATCCCAGCCGTAAAGCGGGTTATAGTTCATGAAGTCAAAGCCTCTGATCGCAGGATATTTGTCTGAGAAGTCATGAATAAAGTCAAATTCATATTCGTAGTTGCCGTCATGTCCGTCTCCGTATATTTCCTGCTGACCTGAAATGGTATGTTCTCCGTATACATCACAGAGGTAGTTCATGAGTGACTGGGTTTCCTTTGTAGCGTTTGTATCCGTTAGAACAGGTTCACAGTCAAGTGCAGGAAGGTTGCCGTAGTCTACAGTAAATGTATCGAAGTATGCAAAACCCCAGCCGGCTCTGATCTCGATTGTATTTACTCCTTTTTCAAGTCTCTGAACACCAAAGTCAAAGTTCTGCCAGTCTTTGCAGTATGGCAGCATATATGAACCAGTCTGTTTTCCGTTTATGTAAAGATACTGAAGACGTCCTTCTTCACTGAGCTCCTGCATGTACTTCGTAGAAATTGCATACATGCCTGTTTCAGGTGCTGTAACGTCAAAAGTTATAGATCCGCCGTTTTGCATCCATACAAAACCGTCACCTGAAAAGCCCGGCTTCGGGGTATTGTAGATATTGTCTGTTACTGTTACTCCTGTAAGCGCGCCATCTTCACATTCGGCCCTGAATAAAGGCTGCGGGTTATCTGAACCTGTGACAGCAGCGGATAAAACTGATGCTGATGAAAATGACATGATAGCTGCAGTTACAAAAGCAGCAGCTTTTCTGAATTTGCCTGTCATATAATTCCTCCCCTAAGTTATTAATATATGGAATAATTTTTGAATGATTATTACATCTGCTATTATATTATAAATTAAATCAAAGATTATTTCAATATGTAAACTATATTAAATTTAAGTATATTATTTAGTTAATTTATAAGTGAATATGGTCTGACTGCAGAAAAAACGACCATGCAGAGGCATTGCCGCACTCCGAATGGTCGCTTTAAAATATTATTCTTTGACTGCTTAAATAAACGCCGTCACAATTATCTGACCGATAAAGTTATATTAAGGTAAATAAGGTCCTTTTTAACCTCCGAGTTCGATCATCCTGTCAATGCATTTTCTTGCTTTGGCAATTGTCTCATCGTCGAGTGTTATCTCTTCACCGCCTGTACCGCATACGCTATAATAAACGTCCATAAGTGTGGTACATTTCATATTTGAACAGATAAGATCCTTTGACATAGGATAGAAACGCTTGTCAGGGCAGCTGTACTGCAGATGTTCTGCTATGCTAATTTCAGTGCCGATAATAAATTCTTTTGCATCAGAATTTTGTGCATATTTCATTATGCCTGATGTGGAGCCGACATAATCGGCCATTTCTGAGATCTTCGGTGAGCACTCAGGGTGTACGAGTACAAGTGCTTCAGGGTGGCGCTCTTTGGCTTTTTTAAGTTCATTTACGGTGATCTTTGCATGTGTAGGACATCCGCCCTGAAGGAGTTTGATATTTTTCTCCGGCACCTGTTTGGCAACGAATGCACCAAGGTTGCAGTCAGGAATAAAGAGAATATTTTTATCCGGCAGCTTCTTTACGATCTCAACTGCTGATGAGGAGGTTACACATACATCGCAGATAGTTTTAAGTGCCGCTGTTGTGTTTATGTATGCTACGACCTTATAATCAGGATTTTTTTCTTTTACGGCGCTTATAAAATCAGTATCCATCTGCTCAGCCATCGGACAGCCGGCTTCGGAATTTGCAAGGATTACTGTTTTGTCAGGAGATAAGATCTTTGCGGTTTCTGCCATAAATCTTACACCGCACATTATAAGAATATCGGCATCTGACTTTGATGCCATAACACTCAGTGCATAAGAGTCTCCTGTAAAATCTGCCACCTCAAGAATTTCGGCAGCCTGGTAGCTGTGTGCAAGAATACAGATATTTTTCTCTTTTTTAAGACGCAGTATTTCTTCCTGAATTTTCGAAATCATTTAAAAAACCTCACATTATAATAATAAAAAAACAGATACGCTAAAACAGTATATCACACAAGGGCAGTTATGTCAAATAATATGGAATATAGCAATATCCCGGCGAAAGTGATACAATATAGATACGGAGGAAAGAAAAAATGAAATTTAAATGCTATGATAAAAATGATAGACCGGATGAAATGACATTTAAAATGTTTTATTCGCTTCTTGACAGAGTACTTGAGCGTAATGAGCACAGAAGCTGTGAAAGACAGTATGAATTATTCGAAAATAATTATTATAACCTTTTGTATGTGTATGATAATGATAAATATACAGGCTCTCTTGCATACTGGGATCTGGGCGATCTGTGCTTTGTGGAGCACCTGTGTGTTGAGCCTGAGAGTCAGTCTAATGGATATGGATCACAGCTTCTGGGGTATGTAGAAAATAAATTACACGTTCCTGTGGTTCTTGAGGTTGAGCCTGCCGGAACTTATGTCACAGACAGACGTATTAGGTTTTATGAGAGATGCGGCTTTAAACTGTCTCCTATGGAATACTGGCAGATGCCGCTCAATGACGGGGATGAGCCGCTCAGACTCAGTATAATGTATACACATGACCTTAATTGCAAAGAACTCGAGAGGTTTGTAAGTCTGATCAGGAAAATTGTTTATAAAAAAGATTCTGAGAAAAATTGACAAATTACTTTCTATATGGTATAATATGGATATTCCGGAAAACCGGAAAATAAACCATAAAAGGAAAGATAATATGAAAAAGAATCAAAAAATCAAAAAGACTGTTGCTGGCCTCTCAGCTGCAGTGATTATGCTCTCAGGAGCTGTATTCACCACACCGCAGGCATTTTCAGGACTGTTTGACTCATTTTCTGTTACAACATATGCTGCAAGTACCGTTGTAAATCAGAAGACATTTTCTCCTAATAATACATATGGAACCGGTACTCTCAGGAATACAGGATGTGGCATATTCTCCTTTGCAAATGCAGTAAACTATCTTAATGGCAACAACGTAGTCAATGTTCCTACAGTTGCTTCATGGGCACACAGTATCGGAGCTTATAATTCGGGAAACACTGCTGATGGTACAATTCGTGCAACATTATATAATAATATTCAGGGCAGGTTCGGCAGTACATATAAGTTTACTGTAGGACAGCAGATATGGGGAAATGTATCATCATCAACGCTTAAAAACCATCTTAAAAACGGAGGAGTAGCTGCTGCACATGTAAGCAATCACTTTATTGCATTAGTCGGATATAACTCTTCAACAGATAAGTATCATGTACTTGAAAGCTATGTTTCCAGTACAAGAAGTGCAAATATTCCATCCAATGACTGCTGGGTTTCTTCAAGCAAGCTCAGGACAGGCAAAACAAATGTTGACTGGTTTGTACTTCTCAGCAAGAAAAGCTCAGTAGTTTATTTTCCAAGATATACAGGAACAAGCGGATCAATAGTAACCGCACTCAATGCAGTTGGTGCTGATTCATCATACAGCTACAGATGTAAGATAGCTGCAAAAAACAATATATCCAATTATACAGGAACAGCTAACCAGAACACAACAATGGTTAAACTGCTTAAAGCAGGAAAACTCATTAAACCTTAATATATTAAACCCGGCTTTTGCCGGGTTTATTGTTTTTTTCAGACATAAAAAACAAATATATTGACTTGTTATTTTTTTAATGATATAATATTGGGCATAGTTCGATATAAAGATATGAACTATAGAAACCAAAAATGAAAGGACAAGAAAAATGGACAGAAAAATGATGACACTGGCAGCAGTGGTTTCAGGTATGCTTACCCTCGCTTCATGCGGTGAGGTATCAAATACCAGTACAGGAACTGATGTCACAACTACTCAGGCGCTTACAGCTGCACAGGAAAAAGAAACTCAGACAGAACTTACAACAAAGGAAGAATCTGAACAGGAGAAGGCGCAGGATAACGCCGGTGATGGTTCATCACTCAGTCAGAGTAACAAGCAGGCAAATGCACAGACTGCAGATACTGATAAAATTCAGTCATCTGAAAGTGATTATCAGGCTGCTGCAGATACACTTCTTAAAAATATCAATGAGATCGATAAGTTCGGCGCAAGTGTGGCAGAATGTGATGATTCTGACGTGTATACATCCGGAACCGATAATTACTATCATGTAACGGATTCAAGGTTTAAATCTACTTCTGACGTAAAGGCATTTATTGATGAGACGATGACTGACAAGCTGTATAATGAAAGATACAGAAGCATTGTCGGTGATGACAGGGCATACTTTATTGATGCTGACAGCAAGCTGTACATAAAGTATTCACCAAAGGGTGCAGGCTTCAATTATAACGATACACCGTGCAGAATTTATGATACTACTGATACTTCGTTCTGTGTTGACAAGGAATATGATGATTACGGCAGTGTATCGCTTCTCAGACTTACAGTTGTAAAGACTGATGCAGGATGGAGAATTGATACTCTTCAATACGGTGTTCAGAACTGATTTTAATAAATTAAAAAATATATATGCACCCGGGACTAGTGAAAATTTACAGACTCAGGGTGCATTTTTTATGTGTATTAATAAATAACCTTTTAATAAAGCAAAGTGTTGCGTACGTATTAATTATGTATTTTAGTCTTATTATCAACACTGTATTAATAAAATGTTAAAATCCTTAAAAATATAGAACCATAAGTCGGAATATGTTATAATTATTTTATGGTTCTGATACGTCAGAGACGATGATCAGATAAAGGAGATGATGTATATATGACATTAAAAAAGGTACTTTCAAAACTTGAGTGGCAGAAGATTCTGTGTCTGACTATCGCCGGAATCATTAATGCTTTCGGAGTCACTGTATTCTTAAGTCCGGTAAAGCTTTATGACAGCGGTGTTTCCGGTACTTCCATGCTGCTTGCACAGATAACCCCTGAGTTTCTGACACTTTCATTTTTCCTTATGGTACTCAACATCCCCCTCTTTCTCTACGGACTTAAAAAGCAGGGGATCGTCTTCACGATATACGCCATATACACGGTATTTATCTACTCAGTGATGGCATGGCTTATCATTGATGTACTTCCTGTTGATGTAAGTATTGCATCGCCGCTCGCCGGTTCTGATCTTTTGCTTTGTGCACTTTTCGGAGGCCTTATCTCAGGACTTGGAAGCGGGCTTGCGATCAGATTCGGCGGTGCAATGGACGGTATAGAGGTGCTTGCAGTTATTTTTGCTAAAAAGCTCGGGATAACGGTAGGCACATTTGTAATGATCTATAATATCATTCTCTATATTTTCTGCGGACTTGTAATGAAGAGCTGGATACTTCCTCTTTATTCGATCGTTACATATGCTGCTGCACTTAAGACCATAGATTATATTGTAGAGGGAATTGACCGTTCGAAGGCTGCTGTTATTGTTACAGTTTGTCCTGACAGTGTCTGCAAAATGCTGTGTGAGGCGTTCGGACAGGGAATGACTATGATGGATGCTAAGGGTTACTATTCGGATTCACATAAAACCGTTATTTATTTTGTTGTAAACAGATTTCAGGTCGGAAGGATGAGAGAGATAGTGCATGCTGCGGATCCGTCCGCTTACATTTCTATAGCGGATATTGCTGATATATACGGTGCTGATAAAGAACGGTGCTGATAAAGAAAAGAGCCTTAAGGCATGAAATTTAAATGGTCTGACTTAACCTTGAGTCAGGCTGTTTTTTTATTTCGTTGTCATAACAACGGACTCATTAGATGAAGTGTAGTATAATCATATCATCAGTAGAAGAGAAATTAAATAAATTTTTAAATAAATGAGGAGAATTTACTATGCTCAGAAAAATAATAAAGATAGACAGTGAAAAATGCAACGGATGCGGTGCATGTGCAAAGGCCTGCCACGAGGGTGCTATCGGGATGGTAAACAACAAGGCTGTGCTGCTGCGTGATGATTACTGCGACGGGCTTGGAGACTGCCTCCCTGCATGTCCGAAAGATGCCATATCATTTGAAATGAGAGAAGCGGCAGCTTATGATGAAGCTGCGGTAAAGGCAAAGGCTGCGATGGCACACAGCAGCGGATGTCCGGGGCATGCCCAGAAGGTACTGAGTCGTGACAATGATACATCATCCGCACAGGATCATCAGAAACTCACATCAAGGCTCGGTCAGTGGCCGGTTCAGATAAAGCTTGCTGCGCCGAATGCTGCATTTTTTGAGAATTCTGATTTGCTTATAGCTGCTGACTGTACTGCATATGCATATGCAGGATTTCATGATGAATTTATTGCGGGAAAAGTGACACTTATCGGATGTCCTAAGCTTGATGATACTGACTATTCCCAAAAGCTCGGAGTTATTATTTCAAACAACAATATAAACAGCATTACTGTTGTAAGAATGGAGGTGCCCTGCTGCGGAGGTATTGAGTATGCGGTTAAAAAGGCGCTCGAGGCTTCGGGGAAGGATATAGAGCTGAGAGTAGTTACTGTTGGATGCAACGGAGATATTAAAGAATAGAAGTGTATAAAAACCCCGTTATGCGTGAAAGGAATGATTCATGCATAACGGGGTTTTTCCTGGTTTATTTGCAGGGCTTTCCGGTTGCCCTGCACCTTCGGAGGGGAGTATCAGGTTCCGGTGCCGGCGTATCTGACGGCCAGCCATATCCATAGTTTGTAACCGAGATAAAAGATTATTATGCCTGCTATGGGGGTGAGAAGGGACATCAGATTATGGTCACCGGGTCTCAGAAAATAAAGGGAAGGGTAAAATGCGAGAAATCCCATGGGGATGATAAAGGTGAACAGAAATTTGAATACCGGATTGAAGATGCTTACAGGATATCTGCTGTAGTCGCGGAACCTGATCATAAATGACATCATGGAATTGCCGTATAGTGATACAAAGGAAAATGCAGATGACATGATCATAAGGCCGATGAGTGACATGGAAGCACCGAACATCATAAGCAGCAGGACGGCAATATTCCCTGCAGTAACAGGTATACCGGTTCTTATCCATGCATAAATGAACATGATAAGACCAAATGCAAGCTGTCCAAGTCCTTTTGCATCAAAGGTTTCAGAAACGTAGTAGAAAAAGATATTTACCGGCTTGAAGCAGTACCTGAGGAAATTTCCGTTCATACAGTAATCACCGAGCTGCCAGAGATTATCAAAAAACAGCTGCATCGGTACACTGGCAAGAAGCGAAAAGCCGTAGATAAAAAGTATTTCATTATACGAAAAGCCTTTTATAGCAGGTATTGTTCTGAAAATAAGCCAGAATGATATAAGTCCGGTAAAATTAGTTGCAAGCATAGCTGCAAGACTTATAAGGAAATCTGCTCTGTACTGCATTTTAGACTTGAAATCCTGTGTAATAAGCATAAAATATATCTTTATATATGATTTAAGGTCTGTTTTCATTTTATATCACATCCTTTGTAAGGTTATATCAGCCGCCGTTGATAACAACGGATTTTGAGGCATGTCTGTAGAAAAGCTCTGACAGCACAAATAAAATAATAAGCCAGATGATCTGTATAATAAATGATCTGCTGTAGTCAGCAGCTGTGTATGAGCTGTTTGTCAGTATCTGCAGCGGGATGTTGAATATGGCCTGGAACGGGAGGAAGCTGACAATTGTTCTGAGTGTATCCGGAAAGAAGGCAAGCGGTATAACTGCACCTGATAAAAGAGTGACCACGGCTTCCTTCATGGTAATGATCCCCCAGACACTTTCAGTATAGAAGGCAATGATTCCTGTCATGAATGATATCAGAAGATTAATATAAGAGGCAAGTGCAAATGATGCAAGAAACAGCACAAGGTTTGCTCCTAAGTGTATTGTCTGTCCGGTAAGAAGCCAGACTACGATGAAGCCCGGAACAAACATTATGAGAAAGTTTGTGATTATATCACCGAGACCCTTGCTCATTATAACTGTACGGTAGCTGACGGGACGAGTAAATGAGATGCTTATATCGCCGCTCCTCATCTGGTCGGACATGATCCATTCGCAGTACGTATTGATAATATTTATAAGAGTTCCGGCAAGTCCGAGCTGAACAAATGTTTCGTTAAATGTTGTACCGTTTATCATTGCGTCCCCGGAGGCTGCATAGATAGCTTTCCAGAGAAAAAATATTATTGCTGTATAGAAAAAGCTGCTGATTATCTGAAAAATAAAATATAGTCTGTATGCTGAGATTTCCTGAAAGGAAAGCTTGATAAGAGCTATACCGGCTTTAATATTCATGATTTTTTTCCTTTCTGTAAAATATTAATGTTTTTATCCTTCGTAGATCTTGCGTATAATGTCCTCAGTGCGTATTTCATCGATCTTTATATCCTTTACTCCATACTTGTTCATAAGGTGTGAGAGTATCCTGGCCAGAGGGGTTTTGTCCTCATTAATAAGAAGCTCAAACCACTCATCTTTTGTTTCGTCCTGAGTGTTGAGTACAACGGCAGGATCATTCTGACATATTTCATTTATTTCATCAAGCATGGCAGCATCAGTTTTCGGATCTCTAGCTATCCTGAGAGTACGGTATTTTCCGAATCTGTTTTTCAGATTTTCAAAGTTATCGTTAAATACCATTTTGCCTTTGTCAATTATTACGGCCTGTCTGCACAGAGCCTCAACGTCACCGATATCATGAGTTGTAAGTATTATCGTTGTTCCTTTGAGTTTGTTTATGTGCATGATAATATCGCGTATCCTGCTTTTCATCGATACGTCCAGACCGATCGTAGGTTCGTCCAGAAATACTATTTTAGGGTCATGCAGAAATGCGGCAACTATATCACACAGAGTCCTCTGTCCGAGTGACATCTGTCTTACAGGCTTCATGTAGAGCGGCTCAAGATCAACTATATCATTGAACAGTTTCAGATTGCTCTTATAAACTTCAGTATCTATTTTATAAATCTCCTTGAGCACCTTGAAGGATTCTATAACAGGAAGCGACCACCACAGCTGACTGCGCTGACCGAATACTACTCCTATATTTGCTGCATTTTCGACACGGTTCCTGTATGGTACGAGCCCGTTTACGATGATCTCACCGCTTGTCGGCTGCAGTATTCCTGTCATCATTTTGATCGTTGTGGACTTTCCGGCTCCGTTCGGCCCGAGATAACCGACTATGGAGCCTTTTTCTATACTTGCTGATACTGAGTCTACTGCTTTGACATATTTGTAGTCGCGTGAGAAAAGATCCCTTATGCTGCCCTTCAGACCTTCATGTCTGTTAAGGGTCCTGAATGTTTTGCTGAGATTTGTCATAGTAATTATTTCGTTCATATGTTTTCCTTTCTTTTGTGTTTAGTCCAGAAAAATATTATAATAGAAGTTTTTTTTATAGTCAAGTACTGGTTTATAGAAAATAAAAAATGAAAATTGTATAATTTTACAAAATGCAGAATATTTCTTGATTTTATAGTTCATATATATTATACTTATTAATGATAATTTTTTTGCAGTATATATACATAAAGGAGATTTGAGAGAATGGCAAAATATTTTGGTACTGATGGCTTCAGAGGGGAAGCAAACAAGACTCTTACAGCAGATCATGCCTACAAGGTAGGAAGATTTCTTGGCTGGTATTACTCACAGGGTACAAATGAAAAGTGCAAGATAGTAATAGGCAAGGATACAAGACGCAGTTCATATATGCTCGAATATGCTCTTGCAGCAGGCATTACAGCATCAGGTGCTGATGCATATCTTCTTCATGTAACTACAACACCAAGTGTTGCATATGTTACCAAAACAGATGATTTTAACTGCGGAATCATGATAAGTGCGAGTCATAATCCGTACTATGACAATGGTATTAAGGTCATCAATTCAAACGGTGAAAAACTTGAGGATGAAACAATAGAAAAAATTGAGGCGTACATTGACGGCAATCCGGATTCTATTCCGCTTGCAACAGGCAAGGATATCGGCAGGACAGTAGACTACAGTGCCGGCAGAAACAGATATATCGGATTTCTTATTTCACTTGCAACAAGATCGTTCAAAAATATGAAGGTCGGTATCGACTGTTCTAACGGAAGTGCTTCAAGTATTGCTAAGAGCGTTTTTGATGCTCTCGGTGCACAGACATTTGTAATAAATAATACACCTGACGGTACAAATATTAATGACGGCTGCGGTTCAACACATCCTGAAGCGATCCAGAAGCTCGTTGTTGACAACAAGCTCGATATCGGTTTTGCATATGACGGAGATGCAGACAGATGCTTTGCAGTAGCAGGAAACGGCAGAATTATCACAGGAGATCTTATTCTCTACGTTTGCGGAACATACCTCAAGGAAAAAGGTCAGCTTGACAAAAATACAGTAGTTACTACTATTATGTCAAATATAGGACTTTACAAGGCATTTGACGCAAAGGGCGTTTCATATGAGAAAACTACTGTAGGCGATAAGTATGTATATGAAAACATGTCAGCCAACGGCTACAAGCTCGGCGGTGAGGAATCAGGACATATTATTTTCTCCAAGTACGCATCAACCGGTGACGGCATACTTACCTCACTCATGGTCATGGAAGCCGTTCTTGAGAAAAAGACTACACTTGAAAAGCTTGCAGAGCCTGTAACTATATATCCTCAGCTTCTCAGAAATGTCAGAGTTACTGACAAGAAGACTGTAATGGAGGATAAGGATGTCTGTGCCGCAGTGGATGTAGCTGCTATGGCACTCGGAAGCAACGGCCGTATCCTAGTAAGAGGAAGCGGTACTGAACCTCTTGTAAGAGTTATGGTTGAAGCTGAAAATGATGACATCTGCGAAAAGTATGTAAACAGCGTTATAAGGGTTATCGAAAACAAGGGTTATGCTGTTTAATATAAGTCTCAGGTAAAATATGATCATTATGCTTCCTTCCTGAAAGTGTTTCGGGGAGGAAGTTTTTTATATCCTGCTAACATTTCCTGGCATTATAACATGAAAGAAATATTTGTCGTTAAAAAAAGAATTACACCGTATGTGAGCTTAGTAATATAGCTTACATACGGTGGTTTTTTATTCTTATGCAGTTGTCTGTGTCGTTGTTGTCCCGGCAGCAGTCTCCTGTTTTTTATTGAACTTATTATCATTAAAGTTCCTGTCAGGTCTTCCTGTCTGACCTTCTGCACCCATCTTATTTCCCATATCCATTGTTCCGAGAAGCGACATATCAAGGCTTGAAGCATCAATAAGTGCATCAGAATCCTTCTGTTCATCCTGTGTTGCCGGGATCGCTCCGTCAAGCTGTCCGAGAATGCTCTGTGCCCTGAGAGTACCGAATGTTTTAAGTGCATCAACGCCCTTTGTAAATGCATCATATCCGTTAAATGATGAATCGTCATTCTTTACATATTCATCGATCACAGATGTAAGGTCATTTATTTTCTTTTCAAATACTCCACCCTGCACATATTCCTCAGCTATCTGTCTTAAGTACTTATGATAAGTTTCCATATTTTCTTCTTTTTCAAGCAGCTTTCCGATAATAGGTCTCGCATCTGCTGTTACACCGTCAAAAACAGTATCAACAGCGTAGTTTATTACTGATGAAGAGTCATGGGACTGGAAAGAACCGAATGAAAGATTATAGTCCCACGGGATCATTGACAGAACAGTATTGTTTTCGGCAAGGCAGTAGTTATGTGCCATTGATGAGAAATAGCTGTCGAGATTTACAAGAAAAACATTTGCAGCTGTATATCTGAGTACCTCGTCGACATCTATATATTTCTCCGGATCGTCTGATTCGCTGATCCCCTTTATGGCTTCTATTACTCTCTTGTGATCCTCATCATCGGTCCTGGTTATAGAGTTGTCGAAAATATTACTGTAACTTGAGATCTCATCGTCACTGTATTCGAGACTTACACCGCCTGCACTGCCGTCTCTGCCTCCTGTCATGCCACCGGGCGTGTGACCGTCAGCTGGCATCTGCATGCCGTCCGGCATCTGGCCGT
>JAUNSK010000041.1 GCA_030539275.1 Oscillospiraceae bacterium
ACGCATAAAAATACCCCCTTTACTGGTGTTGTCCAGTAAAGGGGGTACATATCATGTAACACGTCCTCTTTTAAATATCCTGTTAATATTTTAAAAGTCATGGCGGAGTGATCAGCCATGACTTTTATAATTACTGAATAAACAGGTTCTTAAGCTTGATCAGATCAAGAATGTTTACTATTCCGTTATCATCCATATCTGCAGATGCTGTAATATCTTCAGTTAACTCAACTTTTCCGAGCAGAATCTGAATCATTGATGCAAGATCAGATGCTGTAACAGATCCGTCAGAATCTACATCACCCTTTATGATAGTCGGAGCAGAAACAAGCTCACCAGTCTCCATATCATAGAATGGTATCATATGCATATTTGCATATTCCTGAGCGGCAGAACCAACCTGTCCTTTAATAGAGAATCCATCTATCAGACCGAACTGAGCAGCACCCTCACCTACTGTGTATCCAAAAGCCATTTTTCCGATCTGTGTAACAGACGGCGGAATAGTTACTGATTTAAGGTTTTCACATCCGTAAAAAGCATTCTCCTCTACTGTTGTAACAGTCTCTGGTATTTCGATGCTTTCCAGAGAACTGCAGTGATAGAATGTTCTTGCCTTGATTGCAGTAAGCTTAGCAGGAAGCTTAATTTTTTTCAGCCCGCTGCATTCTGCAAATGCATACATATCAATCATATAAACACTGTCAGGAATATTAACCTCTTCTAATGCATAACAGTCTGAGAATGAAGCTCCGTATATTCTCTCAAGAGTATCAGGAAATTCAATACTCTCCAATGCTCTGCACTGCTGAAAAGCATATGTATAAATATTTTTTGTGTTACTGGAAAGTACAACTGATTTAAGTTTTCTGCAGTTTGAAAAACAGCTTTCAGGAACAGATGTCATACCTTCAGGCATCTTTACTTCCAAAAGTGAAGAGCAGTTGGAAAAAACGCATTTTTCCATGCTGATTACACTGTCCGGAAGATCTACCGCTTCAAGATCAGTACATATATCAAATGCATTACTTTCTATAAATTTAACTGAATCAGGAACGACGACTTTTGTTATTCCTGTTTTTCTCTGAAATGTACACTGTCCTATTACCTGTACAGGCAGATCGGAATCCTCGGAAGGTATAACAACCTCTCCCTCTTTGTCACGAACACCAATAAGCACTGATTTAATGCCATCATTGGTAAAAAGGAATCCGTCTACATATGGATCAAGCGGGTCTTCTGTGTCTTCTGTCGCTGCAGCATAGATAATACCTCCATCTGAGATAACACTTTCTCCGCCGTACAATACCGGTGCTGTTCCGGCCAGCACAGCAAATGCCATGATAAATGCAGCTTTTTTCTTGATGCTATTTAACATTAATTAATTCCTCCCAAATTTATTATTGTAAAATATCCGTTTATTAAACCACATTTTTATTATAACATTGTAATCTATTATACGTCAACAGATTTTAAATAATTTGTGGCTAATCAACAAATCGCTGAAATAATACAAATTTTATAATTTAAAGAGGATTTTTTTAAGAAGCTAATATGTTTTTTATTTATATTAACTCATTCTGTCTTTTATTGCTGATCTTGCCTTATTTACGATAGTCTTATCATTTTCGTACGTAAGCACACTTGATGCGTGTCCTATCTCAACCCACCGAACATCTGAGATCTCGCCCTTCTGAGGTCTGTAATTAAAATGTCTGGCCTTTCCGAGAAAATACACAACTTCCTTCTGAATGTCTTTTTTAGGAAAATAGTAAACTGTTTCACGAAATGAAGTATCAAGTATCACATCAATTCCTGTTTCTTCCTTAACTTCCCTGTATGCAGTTTCAGATTCGTTTTCTCCGGTTTCTACGTGGCCCTTAGGGAAAGACCAATGTCCGCTGTTTACATGCTTTATCAGCAATATTTCAGTATTTCCGTGCGATTTTCTATATACGATAGCACCGCATGATTTTTCATAAAGCATATCATTTTTCCTTCCTGCAGCCTAAATATAATTTATCATTTATTATATCACATATTTATTTTAATGTCCATAAATTAATGAATATAATCCCATTAAGATTCTTGTATTTCTTTTTTCAGAAATACATTCTGACTGATATTGTTTTGCTGCTGTCTCTGACTGAAATGCATGTTTTCTTATAGTCTGTATATAAAGAATATATTTACATTTTGTAAATTTACTTTGACATTATTACTATTATAATTTATTTATGGTATAATTATATAGTTTATTAAAATATAAATATATAAAAAGCTTACTTATCTTAAAGTCACTTGTACGGAGTCAGACAGCAGTCAATAAAATCATTGACTATATGTTTCAATTAAGATATAATTAAAATGTGTGATGTTCACACTGCAATCAATTTTTAAATTAACCGGAGGGCACTTTATGGCGGATATAATAAATACGCAGTGTGCTGACACGGATTTGTTCACATATGAAGATCATCCAAGTGAAAATAATCCTTTTTGCAACGAAACCGAGAACAGCTTGTATTCCCTGAGTTATTCACAGGTTATTCCGGCATTTTTTTTCAGAGAAACGCCGCTGAGTATCAGACCTACAAAATTTGAAAAGAAGCGGATAAAGTATTTTTATAATATTACCGGCCTGGTACCACTGCTCAGTTTTCTGATCTCAACAACTGTATACATCATAATAAACATAATACTTTTTGGAACAGCCACGATTTGTGATATTGAAAATTACTCCTGGGCGGCATCACTTACAGACCCTGTGATCCGGTATTCATCCATGACGATCAGCACAATAATATCGACAACCTGTGTTTTTTTTCTCGGATGCCGCTATTCCGGTCTTAAGGCGTCTGATATCACTGGTCCGGCACAGCAAAAAATCAAAGCCGGTACATTTGATATTATATGCTTTTTTATGTCAGGATTGTTTATAAGCTCACTGTATACTCTTCTATTCATATTTTCAAGAAAAAATATGCCGATACTCGTACAGGAAACATTATATTTTTCAGGCGGCTTAAGGCAGCTGTCAGTATGTGCACTCTGGTCCTGCGTAATCACTCCTGTAACAGGGGCACTGATTTACCGCGGAGTGGTCCTTAAAAATCTAAGCAGGGTAAGTCAGAGGTTCGGTATTTTCGCATCATCAATACTTTGTGCGCTCGCCTGTGAAGATATTCTGAAGTTTGTTCCTTGTCTGCTCATGTCTGTTATGCTCTCATATATGACAATAAAATACAACTCTATATTCTGGCCTCTGGTAATACATATAGCAGTAAACATCTGCAATACGCTGATATCAGCCTATAATGATATATACTGCAACTCGGATACCGCATTTCTTCAGTTATGGACAGTTATTACTTGTCTTGTCGGAGCTGTTTTCCTCATCTTTGTCCTCATTCGTGAAAAAATTCCTTCAATTAATAAGCATCAGAAAAAAAGAACATTCTCATTGTTTATAAGCAGCACTGCTGTTATTGCTGCTATTCTCATCTATGCTGCAGTTATTGCACTGAAAATAATTTCGGCATAGCTTAATTTTAAAGGAGCTGTTATTTTGAGGCGTTACAGTAATTACAGACGCACACCAGACAGAAGAAAACGTTCAAAACGTATGCGAAAAAGCAATCACTTTTTTACATTAATTCTTTTAACAATATTTTTTATCTGCTTTGCTCCGCTGTTTTCAAAGCTCAGAAAAACAAATACCGTTGCATCAGCCAGAGATACTGCACAGGAGGTATATACAACAGAACTTGTAATCTCCAGACCGCCTGCTGCAATGGATGAGATGATTGTAGCACCGATACCTAAGTTAAAATTCAACAGCAGCAGCAAATCTGTTCTTACTCTCTCAGATATCGCCTCTGATTCAGCAATTTTATATGACAAGTCAACTAATACTATTTTATACAGCAAAAACAAGGACAAGCACTGTTTTCCTGCAAGTACAACAAAAGTTATTACTGCACTTGTTGCCATCGAAAATGTTCCTCTTGATACACAGTTTACAGTAGGTACAGAGCTGACTCTTCTGCAGCCTGATTCAAGTCTTGCATATCTTAACCAGGGTAATGTCGTTACCCTTGAAGATCTTCTGTATGCACTTCTGCTTCCCAGCGGAAACGATGCTGCTTATGTTATAGCAGTCAATACTGCCCGAATAGTATCAGAAAACCCTTCTCTCTCTGATACTGATGCAGTTAAATATTTCTGTTCTCTGATGAACCAGGAGGCTCAGCAGTGCGGTGCGGACAATTCAAATTTTCAGGATCCTGACGGATACCATAACATGTTCCACTACACTACAGCAGAGGATATGCTGAGAATAGTTCTCAAGGCACAGGAGTACCCTGTACTGTGCGATATAGTCAGAGCACCTTACCGTGAAACAAATATAGTCAGTGGTGAAGGCTTCTACTGGGAAAACGGAAACTGCCTTGTAACAGAAAATAATCCGTACTTCCTCTCGTTTGCTACAGGCTTCAAAACAGGATTTACTGATGAAGCAGGATACTGCATGACTGCTACAGCTGTATCAGGTGATAAGGATCTTGTCGCAGTCATTTTCAACGCACCAACCCTGAAAGGCAGATATACAGATGCTGCAAAGCTTTTCTATTCTGAAATAGCACCGGATAAACTTGTTTCCATGAGTGAAGCTGAAGTATCTCAGGCAGCTGAAACTGCTCAGACAGATCAATAATAAAATAATAAAATGCCATGCAGCCCGGCTGCATGGCATTTTTAATATTCTTAAACTATTTCTGATCTGAGTTTCCGTTATTGAATGTATTCTTTATTTCGTTTACAATATCATCCTTCATTGATTTGATATCCTGATAAATATCACTTCTGACACTCTTGTTTATATCTCTCTGGATATCTTTTTTCATCTGCTTTGCAAAATCATTAAAGGCCTTGAACGGATCATCCTTTTTCGTACTGTCTGACGCAGACGTATTATTTTTCTTATCAAACTGGCTGAAAAAATCTTTAAATGAATTAGGAATAGAATCGAATATTTTTTTGTTCTGCGCGGTATCATAGTCATCATATGAATACTCTTCATCAGAGATACCGCTGTAGCATTCTGCTTCTTTACCAGGAATTATTGAGCACTGTGCTGACCTGATAACAAATCTCAGCTGTGTATACTCGTTATCCTCTGTTGTAAATGGGATGCCATACAGTTTCCAGCCCTGTGTTGCCTTAAGAGGCTTTATATTTTTATTGCTCAGAATATATACACGTTTATTTTCAAAATCGTTGTTATAAATAATATTCAGCTGGCAGGACGATTCCAGTTTTATGTTTTTGTCCATCTTGATCCAGAAGTAAAACATATATGATGTATGTTTCTTAAGAACAAGCTGTTTTGTTCCTATCTCTGCTGCATTCTGTGCAGCTGAGATACTGAATGATTCAGAAAGATTTCCTTCAAAATCTGTTACAAATACTCTTTCACTGGCTGACGGATTTTTGTTTGTCCCAACATCAGTGCAGACAGACCAATCTCTGGCATTGAAATATATCGTGTACTTTTCTTCGTTTTTATTTGTATCCAATTCACTCATATTATCATCCTCCGTATAATTATTGACGCAAGAGACAGCGGCATCATATTGTAGTCTTATCTCATTGCTGCTGATGTAAACCGCTCTTGAGTTTTTGATTAATCCTTTTGCTCTTTTAGGATAAGTAAGTCCAACAACTTTACCGCTCCTGTCAGTTACAATAACGTTTTTTTCCATGGGTGTCTTCCCCTTGCAGCTTTATTTTTTATATTACTTCTTCGTTTTTTATTATGGGTGTCTCCCCCGAAATATACTATATATTTTAACATTGTAAAAGGATAATGTCAACAGTATCTTCTATATTAATCATCTTCCGGTATTTAATTTTTGTTTAATGCTTGTCATTCATATTAAATTATGATATCATTGTATATGATATGGCATGAAAAGCTTTTTCAGGCCAAAACTTGACTGAAAGGATTTAATGTATATATGAAATTAGGTATGGTAGGGCTCCCGAACGTGGGAAAAAGCACACTTTTTAATGCACTGACAAATGCCGGCGCTGAATCAGCAAATTATCCGTTCTGCACTATAGATAAAAACGTAGGTATAGTATCTGTTCCTGATGAGAGGCTTGACTATCTTGCAAAGATGTATGATCCTGACAAGTTTACTCCTGCAACTCTTGAGTTTGTTGATATAGCAGGTCTTGTTAAGGGAGCATCAAAGGGAGAAGGTCTCGGAAACAAATTTCTCGCAGACATAAGAGAAGTTGATGCAATCGTTCACGTTGTCCGCTGCTTTGAAAGTATGGATATAATTCATGTTGACGGAGAAATTAACCCTGCCCGTGACATAGAGACAATCAATCTTGAACTTATTTTCTCTGACATAGAAATACTTGAAAGACGTATTGACCGTACCAAAAAAATGGTCAAGGGAGATAAAAAATATCAGATAGAAGTAGATTTTCTTACTGCACTTAAGGAACATCTCGAAGGCGGTAAAACAGCCCGTTCTTACCCGATGAGTGATGATGAAAAAGAAATTCTCAAGTCAACACCGCTTCTTTCTGCAAAGCCTGTTATATATGCTGCAAACCTTTCTGAAGAAGACTTTGTAAACAATATAGAAACTAATAAAAATTATCTGACTGTCTGCCAGATAGCAAAAGAAGAAAATGCAGCTATCTTCCCTATCTGCGCACAGATAGAAGCTGAAATATCTGATATGAGTGCAGAGGATAAGCAGATGTTTTTAAGTGATCTGGGACTTAAGGAATCAGGACTTAACCGTATAATAAAAGAAGGTTATTCACTGCTCGGCCTTATTTCATACCTTACTGCAGGAAAGCCGGAAGTACGCGCATGGACAATAACTAAGGGAACAAAGGCACCTCAGGCTGCCGGAAAGATCCACACCGACTTTGAAAAAGGCTTTATAAGAGCAGAAGTAGTTTCTTTTGAAGACCTTGTTGCATGCTCTACTATGGCAGCTGCCAAGGAAAAAGGACTTGTCAGACTTGAAGGCAAGGATTATGTCATGAATGACGGTGATATTGTTTTATTCAGATTCAATGTCTGATATCTGATATACATGCCCAGAGCAGCGGTAACTCGTGTACCGCTGCTTTTTTTATGACCATCCCTGATGAAAAATACAGCTTATACTGCCGATAGTTTTTAATTCTTCCGACACACTGCTGTCAAATGGTTCAGGCGATGATAAAGTGATCAATGTCTGATTCTGATATGTTATATCCCTGAGCATTTTCAGCTGTGTGAAAACCCCGGGTAAAAATCCCGGATTATGGTCAATGATTTCTTTGCCAAGATTAATGATCTGTGCATCTATCTTTATTATATTAAATTTTATGAGGCTTAAAATATTCATAGGGATATTATCAAGTTTTACTGAGTACACTGAGTACTTTGCACCTGTGAATGCTATACTCTGAGTTATAGTGATAAACTTGTCCATATCCTGTCTCATAAGACATTCATCAAGTGAAAAGTCTATCATCTCCGGTGAGATACTGTAAAGTTTAAGTATCTGCCTTGCAGTATCCGCAAATCCGGGTTCACAAGCTTCTTTCTGAGATATTGGAACAGAGACCCTGATATTTTTCTCTTTGTCAAATCTGCTTCTGATAAATCTGCATGCAAGCCTTAGCTTCATTGAACTGATCTCCTGCAGCTGTGCTGACAAATCTATAAACTCCATGAAGTCAGCTTCAGCGATCTGCGGATTGCCGTTTTTCTCCCAGAAGTATTTCAGCTCATAGTAAAGACTGTCACCGTTTGATACATCCCGAACCTCATTATACCTGATCACAAACTCATTAGCTGCAATACAGGCTGACAGATTTTCAGACAGTTCACGGCATTTGTGAGCAAGCTGACTTATGTCAAGCTGATAGAAATATGTATCTCTTATCCCGATGTTATTGTCTGTTGCAAGTATCTGAGTATACGAACGGTCAATATAATCTGTAATGGAAAGCCCTTTATCCTGGTCTGTAAATACTACTCCTTTTTTCAGACAGTAGAAGCTTCTTTCATAATCTGATTCCGGTACACTGTTTATGGTAAGCATAATACTGCTTAATCTTTCATAGAACTTACACGGCGTATCATATCTGAGAAACATGACAAAATCACCGCGGCCTGCATGACTGTACAGTTCACCTTTTTTCAGATATGATCTTACCCTGGAAAATGTCCTTAAAATCTCTAAGGCATATGCCCTTCCGAATTTATTCAGAAGTGAACTGTATGATGCAAATCTTATGTAAACAACTGCGAATTTTTCATCTGGATTATCATGCAATATTTTATCTGCATGAATAATAAAGTTCTCAATAGACGCATCATTGTCTATTGAATCCATCAGTGCCGATGGAGTGCTGTACTTATATGGCTCCTGAGCAGATACCGCACACAGCTTTGCTCCTTTATATCCGAGACTGAACTGTTTTGTCTTAACGATCAGTGTCTCAGAAGATTTGTATAATCCTGTTATAAGTCCGTAATTCTTTGTCCCTTCACTGGCAAAGCATCTCTTACATGGGGTATCCGCTGCACAAAGAAGTTTGTAGCATTTTCCGGATACAGAGGTTATGGAGTATTTTTTTCTTGTATTTTCACTTATATATTTTATATCATAAGTCATCGGATCAACAACATAATAAAAGCCGTCACACATATTTACAAGAGTCTCACTGCATATACTCTGATAAAGAGTATTTTCATCACTCAATCGTGCTGTATTGCTGAGATATGCCCCTACTATTTTTGAAACAGCAGATACAGTTGTTGACATACGCTGAGTAAATTCACACTTCTGAGAGCAAACATCAAACTCTATAAATGTGAATTTCTGATTCTCCATATATATATTTATTTTTATAAATGATTTAATGCCCAGTTTACTTATGATATTTTTCTGTGCGGCACACGCATCCGTCAGCTGAGTATCAGTATCAGCAACCACACATGCCGTGCTTTCCATGGCAGATTTCTCAAATACATGTCTGCCCAGACTTATCTCACTGCAGACAATATCCCTGAAATCTTCCTTATTGCAATCAGACCAGAAATACGGAATACTGATTTTATTGTTTTCAGCGCTGCATGAACACAGAAAAACTCTGTTTATCCCATAGCATCCTGCAACATATTCAAAAATGCCTGTAATATGTGATTTTACTGACTTTTTCTCAGAAAGAATATTAAGTACAGAGTCAATTACACACTGATCAACGCCTTTATCCTCGCCAGTATCTGCAGTTTCAGCGCTCTGTTTTCTTTCATGTACTGTCAGTCTGTCGTGCTTCATGCTTTCATCATATACTGTGTAACTGTCTTTTCCGTTCTTTTTCGTCTGATACAATGCATTGTCTGCACATAAATACAATTCATCGTAATTTAACCCGTGTAACTTATAAACGGAAATACCTACACTTACACAAACAGACTGTGAATTCTTAAGATGAACAGATTTTGCTGCTTCGCAGATCATAATGCCAACGTTCTCTACCTCTGTCATCGTTTTCAGATTCTTTTTAAAAATAAAGAATTCATCACCCCCGACACGGCCCGTTATATCGTTGGGGAAAAATTCCCTGAGCTGCTGGGAAAACTGCGCAAGAACAACATCTCCCGACTGATGACCAAATGTATCATTTATAAACTTAAAATCATCTATATCGATTATTGCGAGACAGTGCATCATTTCATATGACAGATCCTTAAGGCTTTCAATTATTGCATTCTTTGTTGCGACCTTGTTAAGAAGACCTGTAAGAGGATCCCTGGATGCCTTCTCAACAAGTGAAGTTTTTTCTTTTTTAAGTTCACTTATATTTATTGTAACACCTACGACCTTATCGATTCCTGAGTTCTGATCCCTTACAGTCTTTCCGATATATCTGATCCAGCTGTATGCACCGCTGTCAGTAAGAGATCTTATTTCGTACCTTAGTTCATCTGCCCCGTTATCCATATCATCGCAGTACTGATTAAAAACATCTATATCATCCGGATGAATAATTCCCCAGCCGAGCATGGTGTTCCTGTAATCAGGAATATCCATGTTGGAATCTGACCATTTTCCTCCGAACTTTCTCTGATGTTCAAGTTTCCTGCTTTTTATATCATATTCCCATAAAGCAAGATCCATTGATTCACAAAGTGCAAATGATTTAGTCTGCTGGAACATAACCTCATCTATCAGTTCTTCTTTTGTCTTTTCTTTTAGTTCATTTTTATCAAGAAGGCTCATATTATTCATCTCCATTCTTGTTTTTTGTTTAATTTGATAGTTATTATATAATGTATTATTATAATAACATCTTTTTTAACAAAAAACAAGAATATTCGATAAAATGATCCTTTTTTAGCCACATATCTATCGGATGTACATCAGAGAGTAAAGCAAGTTACCTTTTTTCCATTATCCTGAGTCTTTTTAAGGCAGTAGACACTAACAGCATATACTGTAGCGCCGGTTGCTATTGCACATACAAGCGTGACAGGCTGACTCAGATATCCTGACATCAGATCGTTTGCAAGGCGTGCTGATGCCATACACAAAACGCCTGCAAATAAAGGTTTTATAAATATTCTCAGGTAGTTTATTGACACTCCGGTATGTTTTGCAAGCTTATACATGGATATAAAGAAAATTACACCATAACACAAGGTCGTAGCTATTCCGGCACCTGCCGCATTGAGCTCTTTAATATTGATAAATATCATGTTGCCCGCTAACTTAACGGCTGCACCCACCGCTGTAATTTTTGCCGGAAGATCTTCACGTCCGGTTGCCTGAAGCATACTGAAAACCGGAAAAGACAAAGACAGCAGTGCTATTCCGGGTGCCAGAAATGCAAGGCCCTGATATGCAGCTTCCGCTTCATTCACAGCTGACGGAAATAGAAACAGCAGTATTTCTTTTGACAGTACCAGAATTCCCAGAGCTGCAGGAATTGATATCATTCCTGTTACGCTCAGCACTGCCTCAGCATTTTTCTGAAGTTCATTATGATTCTTTTTTGTCCACGCTTCCGTAAAGGACGGTAAAATACTCTTACCGAACATATTTGTCACACTTGGTACAAGATTAAAGACTGTAACTGCCAGTCCGTTGAACGATCCATACAAAAACGATGCGAAATTATCTGCACCTATGTCCCTTATAAATCCATACCTCATTATGTAATAATCATAATTATTTTTTATTGATCTGCCTGTATACCTTATAATAGTTGCCAGATCAACCAGTGATGTCAGATTGGTTATAAGCGCGCCTGCTGCTATCGGAATAATTATTTTAATAAGGCTTCTTGTAAATTCATGTCCGCTTTTCATTTTGCTTTCAGGAAGATATCCCTTATCTGATGCCGGATCTTTAAGAAAAAAATCACTTAATATCATATACAGCATCCCTGCAAATGAAGACAATGTAACACCTGCCACTGCACCTGCTGCTGCCAGCGCATATCTGTCATCACATATCCCGGCAAATTTGTTCATAAAGAACTCCTCATTGCTAAGAACATATGAACACATCACCAGTCCGGCTATAAGCTTTGCAGCGCCTTCTGCAACCTGTGACAGAGCTGTCGGATACATATTTCTCAGGCCCTCAAAGTAGCCTCTGTATGCTGCTGTAATACAGCTGAAAAATACACTAGGCGATATTATCAGCATAGATATGAAAACATTTTTATCACCGATCACATACTTTGAAAACGGCCAGGAACATGCTATAAGAAGAAGAGTACCGGCGATTCCTATAAGCGAAAAGTTTATAAGAGCATATTTTTTTACCTTTTTAGCTCCCTTTATTCCATAGATCACTGTATTTTCTGCTGTCAGCTTTGCCGACGCAGCAGAAAGCCCGGTCACAAATACTGCATATATAGGAAGAAAAAGTCCATAAGCACCACTGAAATAACTCATTCCGATACCGCCTATAATATTTGTCAGCGGTATTTTGAAGAACGCACCTATTACCTTGGCGATCAGCGCAGATATGATCAGAATAACCGAGCCATGCAAAAAATCCTGCTTTCTCATTATTACATCTCCTTTTTGCATAAGCTTGCAAAATCTAATTATTTTTTCTGTATGATATACAAATTTATGCTTATAGTTTCTAAATCTAATCAATAAAATTTATGTTGATGTTTTATAAAATATGTGCTATAATAATGAAATAATGCGGTTATAACCGCATGATACTTAAGTCTAAAAACAGCTAAGCATTTCATTACAAGAGAGGTTCTTACTTATGAATTATAATTACTCTGACAGAGTCTCATCGTTGAAACCGTCAGCTATACGTGAAATTCTTAAACATACAGCAAATCCGGAAGTTATACCTTTTGCTGCCGGCAATCCTTCAGCAGAGGCATTCCCGGTTGACATGATCAATAAAATTTCCACAGAGCTTCTTAGCAGCGATCCGATAGCGTCACTCCAGTACAGTATTACCGAAGGTTATACACCACTTCGTGATCTCCTTAAAAAGAGAATGCAGTCTCAGGGATGTTTTGATCCTGGGACAGATGATCTGGTAATTACATCAGGTGCTCAGCAGGCTAATGAACTTGCATGCAAGGTACTATGCAGTGACGGAGATACCCTGATATGTGAATCCCCAAGCTTTATCGGTTCACTCAATGCCTTCAAGTCATATAATGTCAATCTGGTAGGCGTCGACCTCGAAGATGACGGCATCAATATCGAAAAGCTTGAAACAGCATTAAAAGAGAATCCTACAACTAAACTTATATATCTCATACCCAACTTCCAGAATCCTACAGGCAATACGATGTCATTTGAAAAGAGAAAAGCAGTCTATGCTCTTGCTCAGAAATACAACGTTATTATCCTTGAGGATAACCCGTATGGTGATCTCAGATTTAAAGGGGAATCAGTTCCTTCAATAAAATCTCTCGATACAGACGGCAGAGTAATTTACAGCGGTACATTTTCAAAGATCCTTGCACCGGGACTCAGAGTAGGATATGTCAGTGCTCCTGAGCCGATCATTCAAAAAATCGTAGTATGCAAGCAGGTATCTGATGTTCACTCAAATATATGGGCACAGCAGATCTGTGAAAGATTTTTGGCAACTGCTGATCTTGATGCACATTTTGCAAACCTGAGAAAAATCTATAAAACAAAATGTGAACTTATGCAGTCTTCTATCAAAGCAAACTTTGCGGAAAACGTAAAGGTTACAGATCCTGAAGGAGGTCTGTTTATCTGGGCTACACTTCCTGAAACAACAGATATGATGCAGTTCTGCAAAACTGCTGTTGAGCAGTACAAAGTCGCTGTTGTCCCCGGTACAGCCTTCATGATCTCAGAAGAGACTAAAACGACATCTTTCCGAATGAATTTCTCAACACCTAGTGATGAACAGATCGTTAAGGGCTGCGAAGTTTTAGGAATGCTGACTAAAAAGTAAAATACAATCAAATGTCAAAGCCGCCAGGGACACAAAAAGTAATTTTTCGGCGGAGAAATGGAGAAAATATTATGGCTACAAGAAGACCTTCTGACCGTTACGATGTATGTGAATCATATCTTGCATCAAGAATCAGAGCATTAAGAATGCCTCCGGCAGTTATAGGTGTCAAGCTTTCAAATGATAAACAGGTTTACAGTGCAGTTGTAGATATCCCAATGGGTCCTAATTCCCTCGGAACACTTGTTTGTCTTTCAAATGGTTCGGCTGTTATTTATCTGAATAACGGCGGCGTTATCTCAAATCTGTCTCAGCGTCACCCTGGCCTTGCTCAGAGTGTAAGAGTTTTTATTGCTAGTGCAGGACAGTCACTTGCGGCATGTGAAAAAACATCCGTATTTGATCTTCCATTAAACGGTCCTGCTCACTATGTACACCTGATGACAAGAAAAGGTGTTTATAAAACAACAATTAACCCTGTAAATCTTGATCCTAAAACAGATCAGATGAAAATTTTCCTTCTTCGCCTGTATCAGCAGGTTATGAATGAAATCAGAAATGCACAGCTGGTAGAACAGCAGAACGTAAAAGCCAAATAATCAACAATCCCCTCAGAAAGGAATCTGACTAACATGCCTCAATCTAATGATAAAAAGCTTATATTCAGCGGTATACAGCCTACAGGTACATTCACACTTGGAAACTATATCGGAGCTATCCGTAACTGGGGACCACTTCAGGAAGATTATAACTGTGTTTACTCAATAGTTGACCTTCATGCTATTACAGTAAGACAGGATCCTGCAAAGCTCAGACAAAATACCCTTCAGGCATATGCTCTTCTTCTTGCATGCGGAATAGACCCTGAAAAATCAATAGCTTTTATTCAGAGCCATAATGTAAATCATGCAGAACTAAGCTGGGTGCTTGCATGTACAACTCAGTTCGGCGAATTATCACGAATGACACAGTTTAAGGATAAAAGCGCAAAACATGCAAACGATGTTAACGCTGGTCTTTTCACTTATCCTGTACTGATGGCTGCTGATATCCTTGCATATAATGCTGACCTGGTTCCGATCGGAGTAGATCAGAAACAGCATCTTGAGCTTGCACGAAATATTGCAGCGAGATTTAACCAGAGGTATGGTGAATTCTTTACACTTCCTGAACCATATATACCTAAAACAGGTGCTAAGATCATGTCACTTCAGGATCCGGATAAAAAAATGTCTAAATCCGATGATAATCCGAATGCATGTGTTCTGATTCTTGATGACAAGGACACAATAATCAGAAAGTTCAAACGTGCAGTTACTGACAGTGAATCTGTTGTATGCTATGGTGAAGGCAAAAGCGGAATAAATAATCTTATGACTATATATTCAGCTGTTACAGGTAAAAGTTTTGACGAAATAACTTCAGAATTCGCCGGAAAAGGCTACGGTGACTTCAAGCTTGCAGTCGGCGAAGCTGTAGCTGATCACCTTGAACCTGTACGTACCGCTTATGCTAAACTTATAGCTGATAAAGCATATCTGAAAGACTGCTATACTAAAGGCAGTGAATCAGCAATGAAAATAACACGAAAAGTACTTACAAAGGTATATCATAAAGTTGGATTTGTTGATCAGAGATAGATTATTTTGTGAGTTTTATGTGCACATTGCACGATTGTTTAATCTTGTTAAGTCTTTTATTGTAATAATCTATCAAATATTTTATCATTTAAACAAATATTTTTAAAATGCTTGCAATTTGATGTAGTTTGAGTTACTATAATATAGGCTGTTTTTCAAAAAAAGACAGGTCTGTATACGTGGAGGATTATGTTTAGTTTTAAAGATAATTATAATATAAATGACCTCATAGAGATAGTCAGGGTTTTGAGAAGTGAAAACGGATGTCCGTGGGATAAGGAACAAAACCATGAGTCAATAAAACCTTCTCTGATTGAAGAAGTATATGAAGTTATTGAAGCTATTGATATGAAAGATGCATCTATGCTCCGTGAAGAGCTCGGAGATGTACTTCTGCAGGTTGTTTTTCACTGCCAGCTTGAAAATGAAATCAGTTCCTTTGATTTCGATGATGTGTGTGATGAGATATGCAAAAAGCTTATTATCAGGCATCCGCATGTATTCGGCAATGTCACTGTTTCCGGCTGTGATGAAGTTCTGACAAACTGGGAAAACATAAAGCAGCATACAAAAGGACAGACAACATATACACAGACTCTTGAGAGTGTACCCAAAACTTTCCCTGCTTTGATGAAAGCACAGAAAGTAGGTAAACGCGCAGCAAAATCAGGTATGGATTTTGCAACGCTTAATGACGCACTTGAAAGACTGAAGTCTGAGATTACTGAACTTCAGGATGCTGTAACAGAAAACAACATTGAAAACATAAAAGAAGAACTGGGAGATGTACTGTTTTCCTGCACAAATGTTGCAAGAAAAATAGATGCAGATGCCGAACAGCTTCTTACTGATGCAACTGAAAAGTTTATCAGGCGCTTTGCGCAAACAGAAAATCTTGTAAGGCTTCAGGAGATTGATATGAAATCTCTAAGCATAGAAGAGCTGGATGCATTTTGGGATCAGGCTAAGGCTCATGATGAAAAATGAAAATTATACGGAGGTAAATAAACATGACTAAAGCAGAATTAATCAACGTTATTGCTGAAAAAGGTGAATATTCAAAGAAGGATGCAGACAAGGCTTTATCAACTGTTCTTTCCGCAATCACAGATTCTCTTGAAAAGGGAGAAAAAGTTCAGCTTATCGGTTTCGGTACATTCGAAGTTCGCGAAAGAGCTGCAAAGGAATCCAAGAACCCAAGAACTGGTGATACAATCATGGTTCCTGCAAAGAAAGCTCCTGCATTCAAGGCTGGTAAAGCTCTCAAGGACGTTGTAAACAAATAATTCCCTGCTTGTAATATTATTTGAGCATGTGAATCTTCAACAGATTTACATGCTCTTTTGATTATGAAAGGATTGATATAGATGAGACTTGATAAATATCTTAAAGTAACACGGCTTATAAAACGCCGTACAATCGCAAATGAGGCTTGTGATGCAGGTAAGGTACTCATTAACGATAAACCTGCCAGAGCTTCATATGATGTAAAAGTGGGCGATATAATCACTATCTGCATGGGACAAAAACCTCTGACAGCAAAGATAACTGCAATATCTGAACACGTAACTAAAGAAAATGCTTCTGACAACTATCAAATTATTGAATAGTGAGATCCGTTTATTCAGACGTTAAAGTTTATTTCATAATCAAATGCACTGGTTTTTTTGTTTAAAAAAAGGTTTATATGAATTACTTCATTGATATGTACCCAGATTTCTGGACACATTGATTTATGAATTAGACACAACACAT